>NC_019684.1:5777500-6377500 GCF_000316645.1 Nostoc sp. PCC 7524 | reverse complement strand
TTGATGGCTCTGTTAATGTTATTTAAATAAAACCTCATCATTTCAGGCTCTAGCTTCAGCAAGGCCATCTGTTGGTTGAGGTCAGGAATTTTTGCAGCTTCTTCCACCAGCACCCGTCCGAAGGAATATTTCAAGTTCACAAACCCTCTGTAGGGATCTTCTCCTTTTAACGGTGACCAATAGAACTTGCTGGTGACATCTCCTAGACCTGGTACGCGATTACGACTCAGAGGCTGTCCCAGAGTGTATGTCACTGAATCTAGAGTGTTGTTAGACCCGTCTCTCCAGACGGATATATATGGTATTGGTTGTTGGGTCTGATTGAGATTGTTACCATAAAAAGGCGTAAACCTATTGAAGTTAGCTTCCCCACCAGCAGCTTTCATCAACATCTGTTGATACGTAGGTCCGCCATTAGACTGAATAATTTGCTCAATTACTCCACCAGTTTTATTACAGGTCAGACCAAATCCTGTAACACATCCAGGTATCAGTCGCATCTGGCGTAAACCTGCTTTGTTATTTTGTAGCTGATACTGCAATAACTGTCGTTCTTGTCCTGGTGGGATATTCACAGGCGCACCAACATTCAGCCCAGGCTTACCTGCATTAGCTGTCTGGCAAACCATTAATGCTGTTGCCAAAGACGAAAAGATAATTGTGATATTTTTGATAGTTGATTTGAACAAGACCCTTCTCCGGCAGATGACACAGAATAATTAACACCCCTAATGAAAATCAGGCATGATGACTTATTGATTGGGCTTTAAAGCCTCTGAACGAGCATTTGATAATCCATCGTCAGGTGTGCGTGAACTAAGATTTTTAGGTGCTTGGATATTGATGGTAATTGCCGTTCCTTTAAGTTCTCCTGTGGTCAATGGATGGTACATAATTAATGCGCCGTTTGGTTGGTCAAAGAGAAAACCACGACGAGATGGTTTAATTTTTCCTTCCTCTACCAACGTAATGAAGGCTTCTAAATATCTGCGTATACTTTGGCGCGTTTCTGGAGTGGTGTTGGTGTGACGCTCAATCAGAGTCATGAAAAAGTCCAGACTGCGATCATCTTGTCCTGTAATTAAGCTACCGTTGTCCAGGAAAGAACTACCAATCAGCTTGCCATTCTGCTCTTGAACTTTAAACAGGGTATAGTAACGTCCCTCTTTTTTGGAATCATTCACATAACATACCCAAGCTTGATCCTGGGTTTTGGTGAAACCTTCTTGACCTAGGTAAGACAAAACAGAATTGCTTTGGCTGGGTATGGGAGGTAATAAATTCTCAACGGGATCGAAAGAGCAAAGTTTTTGGATATTTGTTGGTTGTGCTGTACTGGGCGCTTCTTGAGCATAAACACGCATCTGCTGGTTAGCAACGATGGCCATACAAGAGGTAGCAGCAAAAGCAAATAAGTGGGAAGTAAATAATCTAGGTATCATTTTTTATCCTTGTGTATGTTGTCAATAATGTTTTTTAACAAAGTTAAAGATTGAGATATGAGACTGAAAGCTGCATGATGTTCATTTGTTTTCCTCGCATTGAGCAATCAATTAATTTATGTAGATAAATTCTTAAGGAAATATAAATTTTGACCGTAAGTGGTGGATGATTTTCATTTTTTACGCAGTGTCAATTTGAGCTTTTGGTATATTTCACAACAAAAAATTGGACTGATTGTGAAAATTTTTGTATTAAATAATACTCTAATTTAGCGAATTAACATCCTCTGTCAGTCAATGTTGCATGACTGTTAGAAGTGGATGGTATGGTGTATCTGTATTATGTTTGTTTTATATACTTGTAATACTTGTAACTCCTATAACATTAGTCCAGAAATTCTTAAACCCACTGTGTTATCTATACTTTAGCTACGACATTGAATGTAAAGTTTTGTCCATAAGACCCAAAGAGATGTAATGTTTAATACTTGTATTTTTGATACATTTTGATATTTATAACAAGTTTTTATAGCTTGAAGGAAGTATGTAATATTATTTAAAACGTTATACTTGTTACATAAAGTTACAAATAACCTTGTTTTTAATCATACATCTATTTAGTAATGCTGATAATCTCTATTATTTTTTAATGAAATATCCAGCAATTTTGCTCATTTTCCTCCAAAATGGGATTGTTTCATATTTTTTGAGATTATTTCGCTAAATTATTCTTTTACTCTTGGTTGCCATATGAGTTATAAAAAAATATTTATCTCAATGTGCAGTAATTCTACCATCAGATAGTAGAGAGACAAGAGTAGCATAGACAACTTTAAAAACTGCACATTGTAATTTTTTTATCCCTTCAAAATTACAATGTGAGTTAGCCTAAATGTTGAACTAAAGTCACATATAAGTATATACCTATACAAAAATGTAATTATATAAGCAAATAACAAATTTTCAGTATAGATATTGTAATGCTATCCTTTCAGCATCTCTCAAGCCGGGAAATTCGTATGTAGGGGTATTCAGTACAATTTCGCAGAAGGGGCGCTCAGGTACTTCTATTGAAGAAGGCAGGAGGCAGGAGGCAGAGGGCAGAAGGTTTTGTTTAGAAGGGGATTCCGACCCCTCCTAAACAAGAGCCACCAAATTGAAAATTTGGTGGGGGTCTTAAACCCTTGCTCCCTACCCTGCGGGAACCCCTTCGGGGAATGGTCGCGGCAGAGGACAGAGGCCAGTATTCCTTCTGCCTCCTGCCCTCTGCCCTCTGCCTTTCTTGATAAAAAAATGGCTAATTTATTCTCTGGCAGTCCCCGATACACCTCCATGTTGAGATTGATACAAAAAATAGACAGTACAGGAGTAGGGGGCATTTCAGAACCAAAAATAGCGAATATGAGCAATATTGAATAGAACAACCCCGATTTCTTGAGAAAAACCGGGGTTTTGAGGTTGATATTCAGGTTGCTAGTTTCTACAACCAGATGTACAAGCCATTTAGATGGAATAGTATAACGGGAAGGATTTGGCATCCTTGGGTTTTACATATACTTTTTGCTGTGCTTCCAGTTGTAACTCATTGAAGCGATCGCGCGTTAAATGAGCAGTCACAACTTGCCCATCATCTAAGGTTAACTCTACCTGAATCTCCCAACCCAAGTGTATCAATCGGCTGACTGTCGCAGGTGCAGTAGTACCATTGGCTTGATTTTCAATAATCACATCCTGGGGTCGTAAAAACACCTCTGGGTGTGGTGAATCAAATCCAGAACTTTGGAAAATCTTAGAAGTGCTAGGTAAGACATTCACCGGGCCGATGAAACTCATAACAAAAGCAGTCGCCGGATTATCATAAATTTCTGCTGGTGTTCCCACTTGCTCCACCTGTCCTTGATTCATCACCACGACTTCATCAGAGACTTCCATTGCTTCTTCTTGATCGTGGGTAACAAAAACGGTAGTCACATGAACTTCATCATGAAGACGACGCAACCAAGCACGTAAATCTTTGCGGACTTTGGCATCCAGCGCCCCAAAGGGTTCATCTAGTAGTAATACACTGGGTTCTACTGCTAAGGCTCTGGCTAAAGCTACACGCTGTCTTTGTCCACCAGACAGTTGTGAGGGATAGCGATCGCCTAATCCACTCAATTGCACCAATTCTAATAATTGTTCTACTCGACCTTTAACTTTTTTAGCTGGTGTCTTGCGAATTTCTAAACCAAAAGCAATATTTTGCCGTACCGTGAGATGCTTAAACAGGGCATAGTGTTGAAACACAAACCCAATGTTTCGTTCTTGTACACTTTGATTTGTTGCATCCTTACCCGTCAGTAAGATTTTGCCACTATCTGGCATTTCCAAACCAGCAATTAAACGCAATAAGGTAGACTTACCAGATCCCGATGGACCCAATAAAGCCACTAATGAACCACTGGCGATTTCTAAGCTGACCTGATCAACAGCTTTAAAACTTCCGAACTGCTTGGATACATTTTCAACTACTATGCCCACAGATGCTTTACCTCTGCAAACTCTAAATCCGGCACGTTGCTAGGATTACCGTATTTTATTTATACCATACCTAGCTGTGCTTGGATTAAATAAATATTAAAAATCAATAGTTAATAGTCAATGCTCATTAGTTCCTCTCCCCTCTCCCCTGTCACCTGTCACCTGTCACCTCTCCCCTCTCCCCTCTCCCCTGTCACCTATCACCTATCACCAATTAGTTTTTGTATCAAAATATTAAGGAATGTTGCATTTCTGTCAAAACCAGAAGCAAGAGCGCGAAATCAGCCAAAAGACCGTGGTACGATGCTTTCGGTAAACGGTAAATGTGAAGATTGGGAGAAGACCTTGTGACACTACGGGTTGCTGTTGTTGGGTCAGGCCCAGCTGGTTCCTCTGCTGCTGAAACACTGGCAAAGGCTGGGATTGAAACCTACCTATTCGAGCGGAAGCTAGATAACGCCAAGCCCTGCGGGGGTGCTATACCCCTGTGTATGGTTAGTGAGTTTGACTTACCACCAGAGATTATCGATCGCCAGGTGCGGAAGATGAAAATGATTTCACCTTCCAATCGTGAGGTTGATATCAATCTAATAAAACAAGAAGAATATATAGGAATGTGCCGCCGCGAAGTGCTAGATGGCTTCTTGCGGAATCGGGCGGCTAAACTCGGCGCAAATTTAATTAATGCCACCGTTCATAAAGTAGATATACCATCAAATAACACCGATCCATATACTATTCACTATGTTGATCATAGTGAAGGCGGTTTACAAGGCGTTACCAAGACCCTCAAAGTAGATTTAATTATTGGGGCAGATGGCGCTAACTCCCGCATTGCCAAGGAAATGGATGCTGGGGATTATAACTATGCGATCGCTTTCCAAGAGCGGATTCGCCTACCCCAAGATAAAATGGGCTACTACAACGACCTAGCCGAAATGTATGTCGGTAATGATGTTTCTACAGACTTTTACGCCTGGGTTTTCCCCAAATATGACCACGTAGCTGTCGGTACTGGCACAATGCACGTCAATAAAGCCAGTATCAAACAGTTACAGGCAGGCATCCGCGCCCGTGCTGCCAAAAAACTAGAAGGCGGTAAAATCATCAAAGTAGAAGCTCACCCCATTCCTGAACATCCCCGCCCACGTCGTGTGGTTGGTCGGATCGCCTTAGTAGGAGATGCAGCTGGCTACGTTACCAAGTCTTCTGGTGAGGGTATTTACTTTGCTGCTAAATCTGGACGGATGTGTGCAGAAACCATTGTGGAAGTTTCCCAAAATGGTAGTCGCATTCCTACAGAAAACGAAATTAAGCTCTATCTCAAGCGTTGGGATAAAAAATATGGACTCACTTACAAAGTCCTAGACATTCTCCAAACAGTCTTCTATCGTTCCGATGCAACCCGTGAGGCATTTGTAGAGATGTGCGCTGACTTGGATGTGCAGAAGCTCACCTTTGATAGCTATTTGTACAAAACAGTCGTCCCAGCTAACCCCATTACCCAATTAAAAATTACTGCCAAGACAATTGGCAGCTTGATTCGTGGTAATGCTTTAGCACCTTAATCTTAACGAAACTAGGTGCAGAGTGCTGAGTAAGGGAATATTCACTCAAAACTCAGCACTAAAAAATTTTAACTGTCAAATGGCACTCCCTAGATTATGCCAGCAGGGAGTGCCATTTAATTTTAGTAAGGTTTAGCGTTAATTCGTAGCGATGTATGTGTCATGCTGCGGGCAAAGCTTCCCTGTAGGGTACTTAGCGAAGCGACATTGAGACACGCATAGCGCGATTTCTTGAAGAGTAGAATCTCCCGTGATCTTACCCTACCTTGCAAACTATGTCTTCCTCAGTGTGACACATGACCTTACCAACTCATGAAATCCAGTTCTCAGTTTAGGGAATGTCGCCAGATGTCATTCAACTACTGAGGTGGCAGCACCTTCACCAGATGGTGGAACGCTGGGTAACTCTAAGCAGTATCCCGCACCGTAGACAGTCTTGATATAGCGGGGATGGCGGGGATCTGGTTCTAGTTTGGTTCTTAGATGCCGGATATGGACTCGAATTGTTTCGATATCATCATCTGGATCATAGCCCCAAACTTCCCTCAAGATTTCGCTGGGGGAAACGGTTTGTCCATGACGTTGCAGCAGACAATGGAGGAGTTCAAATTCCAAGTGGGTGAGTTTCACCGTTTGATGGAACCATATAGCCTCAAATCGCTCTGGAACTAGAGTTAAAGGCCCATAGTTCAAAATCTCACTGTGCTTTGCGGCTTGGGGAATGCGATCAGTGCGTCGCAATAATGCCCGCACGCGTGCCAACATTTCTTCCACCTCAAAGGGTTTGGTCAGATAGTCGTCTGCGCCAGCATTAAAGCCTTCTACCTTATCCTGAGTTTGACTGAGGGCAGTCAGCATCAAAACAGGTATCTCGGCCGTGCGTTCATCGCGGCGCAAACGCTGGCAAACTGTAAATCCATCGACTCTGGGCAACATCAGATCAAGCATGATTAAGTCTGGTTGTAGCTGGAGAGCTAGGGCTTGACCTTTAATTCCATCTTCGGCTTGACTGACATCGTAGCCAGCCATTTCTAGGTTGACAGCAACGAGTTCTGAAATCGCTGGGTCATCGTCTATGACAAGAATCCTCGGCATTCTTAAAAAATTATTACTACTTATTAAGGATAAATAAGAACCTTTGGTAGATACAAAGATTTCTGTCTTGATTATAAAAAAGATTTTAAATCTTACATAAACCTTAAAACTATTAGAATTACCAAATCAGGACTAACTTAACCGAAATTTTCCAGATGATGTGTCACGCTCCCTACAAACCAGCTTGGTTTTTACGAAATGGTGCGATCGCTACAGTTTCCACCGCGTTATGGGGAAAACGTTATTGGCAAAACACAATTTCTCATCCAGAGCCACCTTATCAAAAAACCGTGTTGCTGGGTGGGCAAGACGTACCGATTCATACTTGGATTGCTATCCCGAAAAATGCTCAAAGCACGATTGTCGGTACCTATGGGATTACAGGCGAATTAGAGAATGAATGGTTGATGCGATTATTGGGAGCTAAAGCATATGCCCAAGGATTTGCGGTGGTATTGTTTGATTGGCGGGGTCATGGTAAAACAGCAGAATTATCTCCTACTTTGACATCTGATGGTTTGTTTGAGGGGGAAGATTTTGTTCGGATTGCGGCAGCGGCCGCAGCAATGGGATGTCCTAAGCCATTCTGGTTTACAGGGTATTCCCTAGGAGGACAATTGGCACTGTGGGGACTGAAAAAGGCGGCTGATTTGACCAAGGAGCAGGAATATTTTGGTCTGACATACATCGATATTGCTGGGGGTACAGTGTTGTGTCCTAACTTAGATTCGGTGCGATCGCTCAGTTATCTAGTTAGTTATCCTGTTGGTAGATACTTTGAAGCAGCGATCACCAAAAATTTGAAAAGCCTAGCTTGGCGAATCCACGATCATCACCCCGGTAGCCTCGATCCTGAAGCCATTAAACGAGCAAACAGCATCTGGGGTTTTGATCAGGAACTGGTTATTCCCCAACTTGGTTTTTCCTCGGTAGAAGAATACTATAAAGCCAGCAGTGCTTTACAACTGTTACCAGAGATATCAAAACCCACATTAATTATCTACGCTGCTGATGACCCATTTTTTGATCCGGCAATCATACCTGATTTACAAGCCGCTTGTGCTGACAATCCTCTGCTTGATTTGATTCTGACTCGTTATGGTGGTCACATGGGCTATATGAGTAGTAAACAGGGTCAGCAGCAAGCACAAGATCCTGATCCGTGGTGGGCTTGGAATCGGGTTTTACAGTGGCTGTGTAAGTAGGTCGGCGTAAATAATTATTGTTGGAATAAGGCAGGGGGCAGGGGGCAGGGAGCAGGGGGAGAAAGAGTTTGAGCCTTATTTACTTTTCTTCACATAGTTTGGTTTTATTGCACCGACTTACTTAGACACAATTGAAGTTGTGGATGATAAACAAAGCCTGCTTTTGCAGGCTTTGTTTATAGAATAGTCTGTATAAAGTTCTAATCAGGCTAGCTTCGACTATTCAGGTTTACTGTCTAGGCAGATGCTGGCTTTTTCTTTAAGAATCCGCCCAAAGCAGCAACACCCAAGAAACCTAAAATCACTCCAGGCTCAGGAACTTTAGTTGCTGTCAACCGGCCACCAAAATCATAGCCACAATTTCCATTTGCGATGCACACTTCTGTAGAAAGTCCATCATTCAAGTAAATTGTGGTTACATCCAAGCCTTGGGTAGGATCTGCGAAAGTATAGAAAAAGGGACCTGTTAAACTTGTATTGAAGTCATCCCCTAGGTCAAATCCAGTCGGTGTATCAAAATTACCTGTTTGCAGAACAGTATTTGTAGCTGGATTGAAGTTGAAATTGAAGCTAGAACTTGGATTAGGAAAACTATAATCGAAAGTTCTTAACAAGTTTCCTGTTGGGTTGAAGAAGGAAATTGAGAATTTATCTAGATTATCTTTTGTTACGACACTTCCTAGCAAACTATCGTCAAAACTGAATTTCCCTTGAGCAGAATAACCGTTATTTCCTGTCCAGTTAAGCTCAAAGGAAGCTGCATTAGCACTAGAAACATTGATTAAAGTAGCCATTGAAGTAACAGCAAAAACGGCTACTTTAGCTGTGAATTGGTTACAAATGTTTTTCATTTTCTTGATAATAGCAGTAAATTCTGATGGTGTTTTCATGATCAACTTTTTGTGCATGATTGACAACAAAAAGCTGATTGTTCATGCAAAAGGCTAACTAGAGAAATTGAATTAATCTACCTAACTAGACACACAGAAATCAGCAAAGCCTATATTTACAGGCTATTTTCATGGTAAACAGATACTGATTTCTGTAATTTTGTAATAGCAATTGGTCTTGTTTGAACTAATCAATCTCTAAATTACCTTTGCGGGAATTCTACCATTAGATTTAATCGACTCACATAGTTGATTTTAAATTTTTCTAAAAAACATACATAAAATTCCTAATAACTTTATAGCAAGTTTTATGTTTATTTAAACTTTTCTTTACCTATTTTTAATATCACTCATAAAGTGATAAAGAGGATTTTATTGAATTAAGATAATTAGTCTTTTTTAAATAATCATTTTAGGTATTAGCACCAAAATTTCTATTTGCTAACTTGTCATTAAATCAATCATTACCTTCTCTTAATGAGAAGAAATTATTTTTTAACTGGCATTTATGTGTAACCAAAAATATCTTTATGGCATTCTCAAGACGTAAATTCTTTACATTAGCAGGTGCAACTGCCGCCGGTACTTTAGCAGCTTCTCCCTTAGAAGGTCTTCTTGCTAGAGCAGCTTTTGGTCAAGTAACACGTACTACTACAGGATACGGGCCACTAATACCAGATCCTAATCCTACTAAGTTTTTAGACTTACCAGAGGGATTTCAGTATCGAGTGATATCTCTCGTGGGTAATATCATGGCTGATGGCAATCCAGCGCCTGGTAATTACGATGGTATGGCGGCCTTCCCAGGACCTAGAGGTACAACTATCCTGGTTTGTAACCACGAACTGACCAACACTTCTAGTACACAAATTATAGTTCCGAATCGTTACGATCCCGTTAGCAGAGGTGGTACTACAACTATGGTTGTGGGACGCAATCGTGAGCTAATCAAACAGTTCGCCTCTCTCGGTGGTACCATCCGTAACTGTGCAGGTGGTCCAACTCCTTGGGGTTCATGGATTACTTGTGAAGAGAATACAAGCGTACCGGATGGTTCTGATGGTTCTACACAATTCCACGGTTATAATTTTGAGGTTCCAGCTAATGCTAACGGACCTGTAGATCCAGTACCTCTCAAGGATATGGGACGGTTTAACCACGAAGCTGTAGCTGTAGACCCTGTAACTGGCATTGTTTACCAAACTGAAGATCGTGGAAATGGCTGCTTCTACCGCTTTATTCCCAATGTACCTGGCAAGTTAGCAGAAGGTGGTAGCCTCCAAGCTCTGAGAATAGGTACCATTAGTGTGAATACTGGTGGTAGTGATTTAACAGTAGGACAAAAATGGAGTGTAGATTGGGTAGACATTGAGAATCCCGATCCAGCTACAGATACTGTCCGGGAAGAGGGACGTAATGCAGGTGCAGCCACATTTGCCCGTGGGGAAGGTATTTGGTACGATGGCAGAGGTGACTTTTACTTCTGTTGTACGAGTGGTGGTCCTGGCGGGCTTGGTCAAGTCTTCCGTTACACTCCTGCTACTGAGACACTTGAGTTGTTTGTACAGTCTCCAAGTGCAGATGCTCTCCGTGCGCCCGACAACATAGTTGTGGCACCTTTTGGTGATCTCATTCTTTGCGAAGATAAAGGAATTAGTGGTAGTAGCACCGAAAGGCAACGCTTGATAGGCGTAACTCCTCAAGGAGAACTTTATGAGTTTGCCCGTAATGCCTTTGGTAATGGTAGAAGTGAGTTTGCAGGAGCTTGCTTCTCTCCTGATGGTCAAACCATGTTTGTCAATATCTATAGTGGTGTTACTTTGGCAATTTGGGGTCCTTGGAATGCCAAGAGAGCCTAGAATCAACTCCTAGGGCTAAAGGTTAAGACATCTTGTAGCTTAAATTAAGAGGTCAAAAAATTTATTCCTCACCCCTTCTGTTTATGGAAGGTAGCAAGATATTTACAAGAAAAATTGTACCCTCAACCAAAATTGGTTGAGGGCTTTTAGTTAAAAATATAAAACGACGATACAAAATCCTCTGGAGAATTATACATATTAGCATTGTCGTGAATTGATATCAGGCGATCGCTTGCTATTAATCCCCAATTACTGGTGGTAACATCTCTAAAACCACAATCCGCAAATCAGGAAACTCCAAAGGTGTAATAGCCCCATCTTCTGCCAAAATCACTTCACTTTGATAACCTTTTGGAGTTAATGTTGTTTCTGTGTTTTACATGAGTTTTTGCCAATGGGGAAAGTCTTGCTATTTACTTTTAACTTGACATATAAGCAATAATGTGTATATTAAATTTAATGTTTTTCTACTGCATCGAAAATTTGCGAAACTTGCAGGTTTAGCTGAGTGAATTGTGGAGAGACAACTAAATCATCACCTGCAAATTTACCAATTTCCGTGTAAGTGTTGGCAGTTAATTCTAAAACTAAGACGGTTTTCGCTTCTGGATCAACAATCCAATATTCAGGAATGCCGCAATCTTGATACTGTAAACGCTTGGCAATAAAATCTCTATGCCGTTGTAATTCCCCAGGACTCACTACTTCAATCACCAGTAGAGGAGGTAGCATCGATAAGCGAATAGTATTACGCTGCGCTAACTGTTGAATATGCTCTTCTCGAATAATTGTCAGATCAGGGTAACGGTTTCTCGGTTCTCCTCTGACTTCCAGTTCTAAACCATGCCCCCGTACTCGATCAATCCCAATGAGCAATGCAAAAATGAGAAAAAGACGATTTGCAATCTGAACATTAATTCCTGATTCTGGGGGCATTTCGATTAATTCTCCATTAAACAATTCATAGAGTTTATCGGTGCCATCATCATAGGATAAGTATTCTTCAAAGCTTTGAAAGCGATGTTTAACTGATAGCATCAGGTGTTCTCCATGAAGAGTCTTAAGGCAAGTTTAGCTTAATTGGGGAGTGGGGAAAAACCCGTGTCATAGCTTGGGGGTGAGACTTATTTCATTGGGAGTGGCTTCAGCAATTTCCTAAAATTTGTATTTCATCTAGCTGATTAATCACCACGTCTGCACCTTGGACATTATCTGATTTACCTACCCAAGTAATACCAATACAACCTGCGGCTTTGGCATTTCGCGCCATTTGCATATCACCTACAGAATCACCCACCATTAATGTAGAGTTTGGTTCTACACCCAAAACCTCACAAGCGTGTATAAACAAGGCTGGATCTGGTTTACTTAGTCCATCATCTACACCGATTTGTGCTTGGATGTAATCACTTAGTTGATATCGTGTTACAAAGTCTTGAACTTCTGCTGTTGTGGCGGCGGAAAGTATACCAACTTTAATTCCTGCTACAGAAAGAGATTGTAAAACTGCTAAGACTCCTGGAAATAAAGGCGCGGGAGTTGTGTTAACGTATTTTTCTGCCTCATCTAAAGCTTGACGTGCGATTTTTAAAGATTCAAACCATCCTCTACCAGTTTCAGCAATATAGGCGGCGGCGGCTACTTCTGTTTCTCGACGGCTGGCTACTGCGATTAAGCCAGCATGATCTAGGATATCGCCATTAATCCCAAATGCCATTAACAATGGTTCGCCAATACCAGGAATTTGAGCATCTATTAACCGAGCTGCTTTTTGTCCTAGCGATCGCAAATAAATTTCTGAGTCTTCTAACGTACCATTCTTATCAAAGAAAATAGCCTGAATATTGTTAAAAGCAACATTCTTACATTGAATAGTTACCAAAACATTTACCTCCATAAAAAATAAAAAAAGAGGGAAGACCCCTCTTTAAATGTTTTAATGCTTTTAATTACAGATAAGTCCAACTGCAACTGTCTTACTCTTCAATAGCTGCTGGGATTTCTTCTTCAGTTACTGCTTCAACTTCAGTCTCAGCTACGGCTTCAGTTGCTGCTGGAATTTCTTCCTCCACTGCAACTGGAGCTTCTTCTGTTGGTAAAGTAATACCTTGCTGTTTAGCCAGCATTTGTTCTCGATACTTAGCAGCCATTTCTTCTGCTTTGTCGTAAACCAAATCACGGTTTTTAATCATGTCACCGGGTTCTGGTTCTAACTGTTTGGTAGACAGAGAAATTCTACCTCTTTCTGCATCCAAGTCAATTATCATGACTTTCACTTCGTCATTGACATTGAATACGCTGTGGGGTGTATCAATATGCTCGTGAGAAATTTCTGATATGTGCAGCAAACCACTGACACCACCAATATCAATAAACGCACCGTAGGGTTTGATGCCGCGAACTGTACCAATTACTACTTCGCCTACTTCTAAGCGGTTCATCTTCCGCTCAACTAACGCCCGACGGTGGGATAGAACTAGGCGGTTACGTTCTTCATCTACTTCTAGGAATTTTAAAGGTAGTTCTTCGCCAACTAATTCTTCTTTAGGCTTACGAGTGCTGATATGAGAACCGGGGATAAAGCCACGCAATCCTTCAATTCTTACTAATGCTCCACCTCGGTTGGTAGCAAATACACCAGAGCGAACGGTAGCATCTTCCGCTTGTAGCTGCCTTACACGCTCCCAAGCACGCATATATTCAATACGACGGATGGAAAGAGTTAGCTGTCCATCTTCATTTTCATCAGTCAGGATGAAAAATTCTCTGGTTTCGTTGGATTGTAAAACTTCTTCCGGGGCATCAACCCGGTTTATAGACATTTCTTGTATAGGTATGTATGCTGCTGTTTTAGCACCAATGTCAATCAGAGCGCCACGCGGTTCTATACTAAAAACTGTACCTGGTACGATATCTCCGGGGCTGAAATGGTAATCGTACTTATCAAGTAGGGCGGCAAAATCTTCGTGAGTAAATCCTATTTCTGTAGCGGTTAAGTTCTGATTGACCATGCTGATTTGTTCCTGGTTCGAGTCTCCGTAAAGGTTATGCCATAATAGCGATATGTATGCAACTGCCTAAATGGTAGTGTACACCGACATTTTTTAATCCTAGCGCAGAAAAGCTAGTGTTAACACATATCAACTTCCAGATAGAGAATTATATCATAACTATCTGTGAAATATTTATTAACAAAGTTGTGCTTTTAGGGATGATATCCCGCTTGCTCATGAAAAACTTTTAGTTAGTGATTAACTAGATAATTTTTCCAACATTTACAACAATACTATTTTTTAGCTACATTAGCCAAAAACCAAACCCGGAAAATATCCGTTGTTCCTGAGAGTAGAAACAACGGATATAAGTTTTATCTGAGTGTAAATGTTTGGTATAAACTACCTACTTTTCTTCTTTTTTCTGAATGCGAGGGGGTTCGCGGAATGCGATCGCAAAGAAGAGAACACCAATTGCCAGGGTCAAAATTAAAATGTATGCAACGCTTTCCATATCAAAAGCTCCTGATTATCCAGTTAGTAATTCAGGTATTGGGAATTGGGGATGAGGTATTGGGGTGAGGAAAATTCCCAGTCCCCAGTCCCTAGTCCCCAGTCCCTAAAATTAGAGGGCTTCTTTCCGGCGGGTTGTCTTGTCACCCACTTTCTGGAATAGACCCCACTCTACTTGTTCTTCTAGGTCGGCTTCTACACCAGCAAATACGTCTCGGTAGATTGTCCGAGCGCCATGCCAGATATGACCAAAGAAGAATAATAAAGCAAATACAGCGTGTCCGAAGGTGAACCAACCTCTGGGGGAGGTGCGGAATACACCGTCAGAGTTTAAGGTTTCGCGGTCGAATTCAAATATTTCGCCACCTTGAGCTTTACGAGCATATTTCTTCACATCGGCTGGATCTGTAAAGGTCTTACCATCCAAATCGCCACCGTAGAAGCTAACAGTTACACCAGTTTGCTCAAAGCTATACTTGGATTCTGCCCGACGGAAGGGGATGTCAGCACGGACAACACCATCAGCATCAGTCAAGATAACTGGGAAGGTTTCAAAGAAGTTGGGTAGACGACGTACAGTTAGTTCTCTACCTTCAGCATCTGTGAATACGGCGTGACCTTGCCAAGATTGGGCAATACCATCACCCTTCACCATTGGCCCTGTACGGAATAAACCACCTTTAGCGGGGCTATTGCCGACATAATCGTAGAAAGCCAGTTTTTCAGGGATTTGTGACCAAGCTTCGGAAAGGCTTGCACCTTGAGCAAGACTAGATTGTACGCGACGCTCAATTTCTTGGTGGAAGTAGCCTTGATCCCATTGGTAACGGGTAGGGCCAAACAGTTCGATGGGGGTGGTAGCGTTACCGTACCACATTGTGCCAGCAACAACGAAGGCAGCAAAGAATACCGCCGCAATACTGCTAGATAGTACGGTTTCAATGTTACCCATCCGCAGGGCTTTGTAGAGCCGTTCGGGGGGTCTAACTGTGAGGTGGAATAAACCAGCAATAATACCAACAACACCGGCGGCGATGTGGTGAGCCACTACACCACCTGGGTTAAATGGGTTAAACCCAGCTGGCCCCCATTCTGGGGCGACTGGCTGGACGCTACCAGTAACACCAAAGGGATCAGAAATCCACATACCAGGGCCAAACAGACCGGTTAAGTGGAAAGCACCAAAGCCGAAACAGAGTAAACCAGATAAAAACAGGTGAATGCCAAACATTTTTGGCAAGTCTAGAGCAGGTTCGCCAGTGCGAGGGTCTCTGAAGAGTTCCAAGTCCCAGTAAACCCAGTGCCAAACGGCAGCTAAGAACAATAAACCAGAAAGAACGATGTGAGCTGCGGCAACGCCTTCAAATGACCAGAAACCAGGGTCAACTGCTGGTGCGCCAGTAACGCTCCAACCGCCCCAAGACTGGGTAACGCCTAACCGTGACATGAAGGGTAGCACGAACATCCCTTGCCGCCACATGGGGTTAAGAACTGGGTCGCTGGGATCATAAATAGCTAGTTCGTATAGTGCCATCGAACCAGCCCAGCCTGCCACCAGGGCTGTGTGCATCAAGTGTACAGAAATCAGCCGCCCTGGGTCATTCAGAACGACTGTGTGTACTCGGTACCAGGGTAGTCCCATCGACTACGCTCCTCCTCGATGAGTTATGTTTACAAAACAATTTTCTTACTTAAGGTTCCAAGGTTGGAAGCCTCACCTCGGACTTCTGTAAATTTTTTTATTGCCAGAGCCTGAGCTTTGCCACAGTTAAGCTTTGTCAGCTAATTGTGGCTCTCTTAGCAATGCTGACACACTTCGGAGACAATATCCCAAGAGGTAGCGATCGCTAAGTAAAAATGAGAATGTTTTAAAAAGTGTAACTATTGATGGAACTGTTTGCAAGCGTGTAAATAGATGCGATCGCAAGGTTTGTAAGATTCATCTTGCCACGAATCGCCGTCAAAATATATTTTGCGTATGTTTAGAAATATTTACATATTGGGGACTGGAGATTGGAGATTGGGGATTGGGGACTGGAGACTGGGGACTGGGGACTGGGTAAAAACTTCTACCTTGTCTACCTTGTCTCCCCTCACTCCCATCCTACGGGAAGCAAGCTACATCCTCCCCTGCCCCCCTGCCCCTCTGCCCCTCTGCCCCTCTGCTCCCCTACTCCCCTAAACCACTGATTGAATGTTTTGCAATTCACACTTAGCTTCAGCAGTACATAGGCGCTCAATTACTTGTTCAGCCGTCATTAACCGCTTTAGCACTACTTGACCAATAGTTTGATTGATAAATTCTGAGGTGCTTGGCTTTACTTCTACTGTTAATACAGCATCTTCAATGCGGTAAAGCCACATCAATTCATGCTTTTCTACTAAACAAATATTCAAACGTTGAATATCTGGTGGTCGTCGCCATGCGGTTATCTGCCATAGTCCATCAGATGCCCACACTCTGCCAACAGTCCATCCTTCAGCAAGAAAGAAATATTTCACGGTTTTTTAGTCTCACTATTGCAACTTTTAATCTGGTGAATTAGGAGTGTTTTAGTGATTAATTACTCCTGAGTAGACCTAATGCCACAAGAGAACCCTGAAATATCAACAAGACAATTTATCTTAGGTTAGATTTTGGTAGTGATTGTATGTAAAAGCTACAATAACGCCACTATAAATTTTCAAGACTAATTATTGTAGCTAATACAGAAGATTAACCAATTTCATTTCCTGGTAGATGTAAACTTATGACAATTTTACTCAATGTTTGAAATTTTGATTAAAGACAACGATGGTCGGCATTTTTCATAGCACATTGATTGATTGATTTTAATTAATAGAAACTTAATTTAATTCAGTAACACTACCAGCATCAAAAATTGTTACCTAATACGCAAAGAAACTCCTCTGAAAAAGCAAGTTAGATCCCCACAGACTGAAAAGCCGACAACTAAGTTATGAAAGTCTCTCTTTTCTAGCCTCTATCTTCAAGACAGCTAAACCCCCACAGGCTTGAAAGCCCACAAGGAAGGTATAAAAATCTCTATTCTCTAGCCCTTAGCTTCTAGTCTCTCACCTCATCTCATAAATTTACTGCCGATCTGTTCGCTTCCCCAAACCCCTAACTGTGGCACAATAAAGAACTGTAATAAGAAAAATATTGTTAAGGTAATTTAGTGACTCCAACTGCTCAATCCACGGCAAGTGCGCGTCGCGTGGTATTCCCATTTACGGCAATTGTGGGCCAGGAAGAAATGAAACTGGCGCTGCTGTTGAACGTGATTGATCCCAAAATCGGTGGTGTAATGATTATGGGCGATCGCGGCACAGGTAAATCCACAACTATCCGGGCGCTGGCTGACCTATTGCCAGAAATCCCTGTGGTAGCCAATGATCCCTTCAGTAGTGACCCCAGCGACCCCGACCTGATGAGCGATGAAGTCCGCCAAAAGGTTGACCAAGGGGCAGACATTCCCGTAGAACTGAAAAAAGTGCAAATGGTAGACCTACCTCTAGGTGCTACGGAAGACCGGGTATGTGGCACTATCGATATTGAAAAAGCTTTATCTGAAGGTGTGAAGGCTTTTGAACCCGGACTCCTGGCTAAAGCTAATCGGGGTATCCTCTATGTTGATGAGGTCAACTTGTTAGATGACCACCTAGTAGACGTACTCCTTGACTCAGCTGCTAGCGGCTGGAACACCGTAGAACGGGAAGGTATTTCTATTCGTCACCCTGCAAGATTTGTCTTGGTAGGTTCTGGAAACCCAGAAGAAGGTGAATTACGTCCACAGTTACTCGACCGCTTTGGGATGCACGCCGAAATTCACACCGTAAAAGAACCAGCTTTGCGGGTGCAAATTGTGGAACAAAGGTCAGAATTCGACCAAAATCCCCCTTCATTTCTAGAGAAGTACAAAACTGAGCAAGAAGGACTGCAACAGAAAATTGTCAACGCGCAAAATCTGTTACCAGAAGTCAAACTTGATTATGACTTACGGGTAAAAATTTCTGAAGTTTGTTCAGAATTGGATGTAGACGGTTTACGTGGTGATATTGTTACTAACCGCGCCGCCAAAGCTTTAACAGCTTTTGAAGGACGCACAGAAGTAACAGTAGATGATATCCGTCGTGTAATTACTTTATGTCTGCGTCATCGCTTGCGAAAAGACCCTCTAGAATCAATTGATTCTGGTTACAAAGTCGAAAAAGCTTTTGCCCGTGTTTTCGGTGTAGAACTAGCAGAAGATGATTCCTCTCAGAAAAACGGCGTAGGCCAAATGAAGACAGGTGTCCGGTAGTAATCATCAGTGAACAGTAATAATGAATAACTGTTCACTGATAACTCATAACCCAACACACATAACTCAGCACCGTTGATGAGATTTTGGCAATTTTGGTTAAACAGCTTTATTTTAGCTAGCCAATACAATCCGCCTAGGTTTGTAGAGTTAGTGATGTTGATGCTAGCGATCGCGATGTTAGCTGTGGCAATAATTGTACCAGATAGACCCTATTTAGTATTGGGCTTAAGCTTGGTAATTGGTGCAGCCATTTCTATTTTAGTGCGAGAAGCGATCGCGCCCTCACCCCAAACCAGACTCACCCAACTCACAGCAATATTATTGCTCCTCATCAGCTTCTACGGTTTTGCCGACCTCATCAAAACTCTTTAATGAGTCAATAGTCCCAAGTCCATAGTCAATAGTAGCAGCTTACACTAATCACAATTGACTCCACCCCCGCATTTCCACTAATTCCATACACAAATCATTAATTTGCTCTAAATCTGGTTGATAAGGCAAAGTTGATTGTTCATAAACAGATTCCATTTGAGCAACTAAATCATCTGCCATTTGCATTACCTGCTCATAAGCATACTCACCCTTAAGAATAGCTTTTAAATCCTCAACATCCCCCGCTATTCTCCTATCTACAATTACTTTTCCTGTCTGCAATATTTCCAATCCACTGCGTAGTAGTCTAATGCAGTGCATCCCATGCTTTAAGTCAAAACCTGACTTTCTTTCCATTTCCGCCCTAGCCGGATTTCTGTTTTCTTGCCATGATATATAAGCCTTCCATTCTCTTAAGGCGATTTGGTAGTTTTGGCTTCTCTGTAATAGACGAATGAAATCCTTGCGGCTATTAGTTAAATTTTGGGTGTACTCCAAAGCCTCATCAGGTAAAGTGTATTGTTTTAGCACACCTTTAAAATCAATATCAGACGTAAGTAATTTATATAATTGCTCGGCTTCTTCTAAAAATTCAATTCGTCCTCTAATTAAAATATAAAGATACTCTAAAAAAGCATTTAATTCATCTTTAATCAAAGGCTCTTCATTTTCCATCCCAAAATCAGATGGTAGTGGTTTCTTTTGCGGTGGATTTAATAACCACTTACGATGAGTTTCCATCTTTTTGATTTGAGCAAAAGCATAGCCAGAGTAAGTATGTTTAACTTTCTTACTCAAAAATAATTTTCTGTGCTTAATTAAATGCTGCCCGACTGAAGTTAAAACAGGGTAATTAGGCAACCACAACAATTCTAAAACGTTAGGATTAGCACCTGCCAATAATTGGAGAACTTTCTTTAATTCATAGATAACTGTGTCTTTATTGCCATCAATAAAAGGAAAAATACCAGGTTCATCCCAACCATTATCCTTTTGTTCAATACGGTCAAATCCTAAATAATATCTTTTAGGCGCAATAAACACACCTCGAAAATCAAAATCAGAATCAGGACGATTTAGCCCATAGCCGTGGCTACCTGCTAAACCAATTAAAATAGTTCTTTTCTCAACTTCTATTCTTTTCATATAGGATTCCTATTTGATTTTTGTTGGCGTAGCCTGCGCTGGCGCATACAAAACTCAGTACATATTTATTCTTTCTGCCCTGTTCCCTGTTGCCTGTCACCTGTCACCTGTCACCTGTCACCTGTTCCCTATCTCTATGAGTGATTCACAAATCAAAGCAGATTAATATACTATAAAGGGAAAATCTGAGCAAAGAGATACATTGCTCAGATTTGTTGGTGCTGTTCTGTGTCGCTATTAACTACATCAACCAATTTCAGAATTTCGTAAATTTTGGCGAAATTTTTTATAAATTCCTCTTTTTTAATTTCTTTCAGCCGCTAACCACCAACCCACAGGTTATTAGTTGACTTAACACTGTTATATGGAATATAATTTTAGATTGTCTGTCTAATTCCTGCTCGGATCAGGTAGACATACTCCAAAAGCTGGCATCTACAAAAGATAACGTCCAGCTACCTGTACGGCAACCTCAATAAAAATTCCATGACCTACGCAATTATTGAAACTGGCGGCAAACAAGTAAGAGTTGAGCCAGGTCGTTTTTACGATATTGAACTGCTCTCTGTTGAACCAGATGAAAAAGTTACAATAGAGTCTGTATTACTGGTGCAGCACAATGGTGAAGTTACCATTGGACAGCCGTTAGTCTCAGGGGCAACAGTAGAAGGAACGGTGATGCGCCATCTGAGAGGCCGCAAAGTCCTGGTTTACAAAATGAAGCCCAAAAAGAAAACCCGCAAAAAACGGGGACATCGCCAGGAAATCACCAGACTAATGATTGATTCCATCACCGTTAACGGTACTGTGTTAACAGCTCCAGCAGAAGCAACTGCTGAGGCTGGTGTTGATAGTACCCCAGTTGCGGAAGCTGCTGAATAATAGTAAAGAAGAAGCGATAAAAAAAGGAAATTATGGCTCATAAGAAAGGAACAGGTAGTACACGCAACGGTCGTGATTCTAATGCCCAGCGTCTGGGTGTGAAGCGTTTTGGTGGGCAAGCTGTAATTGCGGGAAATATTCTCGTGCGTCAACGTGGTACCAAGTTTCATCCTGGTAACAACGTTGGGATTGGCAAAGATGATACTTTATTTGCCTTGATTGATGGTGTAGTTACCTTTGAAAGAAAAGGTAAATCCCGTAAAAAAGTTAGTGTTTATCCAGCAGCTGCGGCAGAAGCAGTGGCTAGCTAGATGATTCTTAGGGTGGGTAATGCCCGCCCTAAAATTTATGCAGCAGCAGTTGCATGGAAGAAAAAAGAAGCGATTACCACAGTAATAATTGCTGCCTCACCATCATATTTATCAGTGCGCCTAATCCTACACCTAAAATTGAGAAAATAGATGTAATTATAAATGCTTGCCCTTCTTTAAACCCAGCTGATTGAAAATCAATTCTTGCTAATATGGCAGCAGAAATGATCAGCAAAGTATCAAGAAATACCCGAAACCAAGCAATCATCATAAAAAATAAAAATGCTCCTAATACGGTAGCAATGAAAGTTTTGGTATTTGAGCCAAAGAAAATACCAAAGTAGTTAGCTATCGTTGCATAGGGAGCAGTTAAAATTCCTACCAACAGTAACAAAGTTAGTACAACGGCAAGCCACACAAACCAAGGGGCTTGCGCTTCCGAAAATACCCAACCCAAGGTACTGTAACTGAGTAGTAATAGCGTTAAAGCTATCCAAGGAATTCTATTCACGATGAGCATGGGTTGATAAGGGACTAGGTACAGGAAAACAAATGCTGTTGGAGTCGTTATAGTTTTGTAGTGTGTGTTATCGCGTCAGTGTAACGCACCACTAGCGAATTGCAGTGTGTGAGAACTAAAGTTCATAACGCAAACTACAAGATTTAAATGCTATCTAGCAAAAAGCTGCATTTATCTGGATTTATTGTGGCAGCAATAGCTTAGACTATAAGTTTATCATCCGATTTTTTGTAGATGTAATTAAGAAATTCTCATCCTCTGACCAGAAAGTTCAACAAATTTTCGCAGAGATTAGGGTAAAAAATAGTTAAATTTTTTCGTAAACATTTGTAAACTGATAGCAGCAGAGTAGCGAAGTATCACATCGTGTTTAAGGAATTATGATGAAACAGCTTGTTATCGCCGAGCGTGTAAGCCTTATAGGTCATATTGTGTCAATGGTGTTTGGACTGGTAGGGATACTACTGGTTGTACCTAATGCCGAAGTAATTTTCCACTTATCCGAGATAGGACAGACCGTCATGCAGTGGAGTATGGCTGGTGGTGGTGTAGTCTACATGATCTTGGGTGCGGCAGCTGTATTTTTGTATGCTTTGCGAACACTAGGTTTGGGTCGTACTTTGGGGTTTATGCTGCCTGCGGTATTGATTTCTTTAACCAGTGAACTTTTAGGAACTAGCACAGGTTTTCCTTTCGGACACTACAGTTATTTGAGTGGCTTGGGGTATAAAATTGCTGGTTTAGTGCCATTTACAATTCCTTTGTCATGGTTCTATGTGGGATGTGCTGCCTATCTGTTGGGACGTGCTGGTTTAGAGGTTGACAAAAAACCTAGTTTGTTGCGCCATGCAGGTGCGATTGGCTTGGGTGCATTGTTGCTCACTTCATGGGATTTTGTACTTGACCCTGCTATGAGCCAAACTGCCCTACCCTTTTGGTATTGGCAACAACCAGGCGCATTCTTTGGGATGCCTTATCAAAACTTTGCTGGTTGGTTGGGTACTGGTTCAGTATTTATGACAGTGGCTGCATTGTTGTGGAGAAATAATCCAATCAAATTTGAGCGATCGCAGCTGAATGTGCCTCTAGCTATTTATTTAGGCAACTTTGGTTTCGCTACTGTCATGAGCTTGGCTGCTGGGTTTTCTATTCCTGTACTACTAGGTGTGTTATTGGGTGTAGCTCCTGCTGTGGCGCTATGGTGGAAAAGTTCAGCTTCTCCAGCCCAGATTGGCGTTGAACCTGCCAATGAAATCTCTGTGGCTAGCGTGAAAGTTGCTTTGAAGTAAACCAGTGAATTAGGGAATAGGGAATGGGGAATGGGGAATAGGGAACAGCTAACAGGTAAACATAAATTTTCTTTATTACCCATGCCCAATGCCTCATGCCCAATACCTAATACCTAATGACGGCAGTTGCTACAAGTCGGGAAACCTGCCCAACGCACTGCCTCCCCAATACCCAAGTCAAAAACAAATACATCTTAGTTATATTAGCGATTTCAATTGCAAAGTATTTTTACCTTAGATAACGCTGTAACAGTAGAAAGCTTTCTGTCGTTCCTACTGTTACTTTTTCAATTACCTGCAACAGCGATACTGCTTTCTCGTCTGTTAAAGGGGCCAAGACGTAATCCCCCTATCCAACCTCAACAGCCTACACCAGAAATGTTGGGTAATGTTAGCGTTGTAGTGCCTACGCTGAATGAAGCTCTTCGTATTAGCCCATTGTTAGCTGGTTTGAGCCGGCAGAGTTACGAAGTTCGAGAAATTATTGTTGTAGATAGCAAATCCCAAGATGGTACTCCCGACTTAGTAAAAGCTGCACAGCAACAAGATCCCCGTTTTCGCCTGATGAATGATGATCCTTTACCCCCTGATTGGGTAGGCCGTCCTTGGGCGTTACATAATGGCTTTTTGTCTAGCTCCGAAGATAGTCAATGGTTTTTAGGCATGGATGCTGATACACAGCCTCATCCTGGTTTGGTAGCTAGCTTAGTGAAAACAGCAACAGCACAGGGATACGATTTGGTTTCCCTTTCACCTAAGTTTATCCTTCAGTATCCCGGCGAATGTTGGTTGCAACCTGCATTGCTGATGACTCTACTGTACCGATTTGACCCGGCTGGGATTACTACTGGCCAACCAGAAAGAGTCATGGCCAATGGTCAATGCTTCTTGTGTCGGCGTTCTGTTTTGGCGGCTGTGGGTGGTTATAGTAGTGCGAGCAGTTCTTTTTGTGATGATGTGACTTTAGCTCGTTATATTGCCGCCCAAGGCTATCAGGTGGGCTTTTTAGATGGTGCAAAGGTGCTGAAGGTAAGAATGTATGAGGGAGCTAGAGAAACTTGGAAAGAATGGGGGCGTAGTCTCGACCTCAAAGACGCATCACCTCAAGGGCAAGTATGGTCAGACTTATGGTTATTATCGGCAGTACAAGGTTTACCTATCCTAATTTTACTGAGTTACTTCTTAATTGTGTTACTGCTGCCCCTACCTGCCGTACTGACTTTACAATGCCTATTGGGATTGAATCTATTTTTGTTGGTGATGCGCTTTGCTATGCTATTGGCGATCGCACCTTCCTACGACCTGAAAAATGCTCAAGGCGGCTGGCTGTTCTGGCTATCTCCCTTGGCTGATCCTTTAGCAGTGCTGCGAATCTTCTTGTCAGCCTTGCGTAAACCCAAGGAGTGGCGAGGTAGGAAATACAGTAATTAAGTAGCTCAGTGTTAAAAATTATCGCTATGGCAAGGCAGGAGGCAGGAGGCAGGAGGCAGGAGGGAAGAGGGTTTGAGCCTAGTTTATTTTCTTAACATAGTTGTGTTTTTTCCCACCGACTTACTTAGTGGTAAGTAGTGTTAGCGGAAGCGGGGCATTGAGCAGCGTGCTGAGTAGTAATTAAAGTCAATAGGGATGACGAGAATTTCTCAGAATTGAGTTATTCGTCATAAAGAGTTTTTGCTTTAAAACTCATAACTCAGCACGCTGCTCACAGCCCGCTACGCTAATTTAACTCAGCACTCACTTAGTCTTCTTCACCTCCCAGGCGATCGCCTCGTTCAAGTTCCCAGAGAATTTGATTACCTTCACGTCTCACCCGTGAGACTATCCAATTTCGCCAGCGCCATTGGTCTCCGCGACTGGTGACAGCACTAGCGTGAACATCCATCAAATCTGCTAACTCAGAACTGGTGATGAGGTAGCCTTTGGTGGCAATTTCGTCAGCAATATGTAGAGTTTCGATTAAGTTGCGGAGTTGTTCAACCCGATGTTCAGGTGGCTGTTCTTCGATTGTAGCCGCAGCGTGTGCGGTAGATGGTTCCATAGTGGTTGTGTTTATTGCAGAAGTACCGACTTCTTGTGTCTTTTTGTTAACTATTGTAGAGGTTGTAACATAATTAGGTACTTTTGTTACACTATTTGCGCTAGTAGAGGGTAAAGATTTATGAGGAACAGAGTCAGATATTTGCTGTAAAGAAGGCATTTTTCCAGTGGCAAAACTGCGAGCAATGACATCACAGCGTTCGTTACCGACGTTACCAGAATGGCCACGTACGTGATGCCAATTGACTTGCTTACTATTTAGTTCATCTAGAATTTCTAATAAATCTTGATTTTGTACTGGGTTCCCGTCTGACTTTTTCCAGCCTTTGCGCTTCCAGCCTTTCACCCACTTGGTAACGCAGTTAATCAAGTATTCGCTATCGGTGTAGAGGGTGATAGGTTCAGTTTGTCTAGCGGCGTGGAAATATTTTAAAGCGGCGATCGCCGCTTGCATCTCCATCTTATTATTCGTTGTATGACTGGCGGCATCGCCCATTTCATGTATTGAACCGTCATTGAAATAGACAACGACACCCCAGCCACCAGGACCAGGATTACCGGTGCAAGCACCATCTGTGTATATGCTTTGGATTATTGGTTGGGTAGACATAGTAAAAATATTAAACGGCAGAGGCAATAGCTGTTAGCCACGCATTTTTTTTTAGCAATATCCAGGCTATTATACTGGTAAGTAATCCAGCGACAACGCTCCCACCAAAAGCTGTTGTGAGAAAAAATAGTGTAGTTTTAGCTGGCGCATATTGAGTAACTAATATAGAAGATGCGATTTGGCTGATTAAATTCTCGTTTTAGTATTTTGGATAATCACAAAGCCTGTTTACTTTCTCAAAATGCCAAAATGCTTGCTCATTTTGGTGTTTTCCGCAAGTAAATAGTCTGTTTACTTTCTCAAAGGCGTAAATGCTTTCTCATTTCAGTAGTTCACGCACTCATTTTGGTGTTTTCCGCAAGTAAATAGTCTGTTTACTTTCTCAAAGGCGTAAATGCTTTCTCATTTCAGTAGATCACGTATTGATGAGAGCGATCGCAAAAGGTGGAGTGAGTTGATTGCTTGAGTTTTAAGACAGTTGTTATGGAAGATGGCGATCGCACTATGAGAGAATGCGATCGCCAGGAAAGAAGGACTAAAGTCCTGACTACAAACTTTAATTAACAACAGTAGAAATTGATTTTGAGCGATTAGCAACGTCTTGAATTAATTGCAGATGCTGGGGTAGTAATTTCGCTAAATCATAACGTTCTAGAGCAGTTTTGCGGGCGTTGGCTCGGAGGTTTGCCATGCGTGTAGGATGATCAAGTACCTCATCAATGCGATCGGCGATCTTTTGGGGTGAGAAGAAATCAACTAGCAGTCCATTTTCGCCATCTTGGATTACTTCTGTTACAGGTGCAGTATCAGAACCAATTACTAAACATCCTGTAGCCATTGCCTCAATCATTGACCAAGAGAGAACAAACGGTCTAGTCAGATAAATATGTGCTGATGATGCTTGAATTACTTGCAGATATTGACCATAGGGTAATGAACCCGTAAAGTGAACCCGTGATAAATCTAGCGGTACTTTTTTCAACATCAAATCTTTGTAGCTACTACCATCGGGTAAAGATTTTCCATAGCAGACTCTATCCGAACCGACAATCACAGCATGACAATTCGGCCTGCGTTCTTGAACATAAGCTAAAGCTTCGATAAATTGGGGAAACCCTCGATAAGGTTCCATTCCTCGCCCTACATAAGTGATAATTTCATCAACACCAGATAAATCTAAATTAGGTAACACTAATTTTGCACCTGGGTTGGGTTTGAAGTATTGCGTATCGACTCCATCATGCAGCACAGAAATCTTTTGCTGAAATTCTTTAGGGAACTGAGCTTTTTGCCAACCTGTTGGAGATAAACCCCAATCACAAGTATATAAATCAATTAATATCGGGGCGTTTTTGATGCGGATACGTGCTATATCATCAACTGTTATCGGGTCTGTTGGGTCAAAATCTGCATCTGAACCCAGGGCATGATAAAACCATTCAAAATAACAAATGAGTGGTGTATTGGGGAAAGCATCTTTGACAAATAAAGTCGGCCCCCAACCGGAATGACCACAAATGATATCAGGTACAAAGCCTTGTTTTTTGAGTTGTTCAGTCAATTTAAAAACTGCTTGTCCGTGTAAGACGGCATTTTCTAAAGGTTTGACGTAGTGATGGGTGGTGGGGTGAGCTTCCCGGCTAGGTGCAAAAATGGCTTTGTTGATACCGGGGAGTGTAACATCTTGATTTTTAGTGGCAAAAACTATCTGATTTTTGGGATCTTGAGCCAGAGCTAGGGCTATATGACGATACTGGGCGGGAAAATTAGGATGGAGGAAGAGAACTCGCATGAATTATAGAGTCGTTTTGATAACAGTAATTATTTTGCTTGATTTAAATATATCTGCTATTTTTTCCTAAATTTTGCAATATAAAAAAGGCGCACTCTTAATATACAAGGGTGCGTCAGATTAGAGTTTTTCGCTATTCTCAAAAGATTTTTGGCATCTGACGCACCCTACAAGATAGGTTGAGTGTGACACCTGCGTAAGTCCTGTTAAAGTTTGATTGTTAACAAATGTTGATTGCTAGATGGTCTAATAACGAATTCGTGGGTCAACATAAGCATTGAGAATATCAATCAAAATGCTGGCGCTGACAACGATCGCGCCAAAAAACACCAACACACCTTGGACTGTGGGATAATCGCGATCGGAGATGGCTTGATATAACCTATTGGCTAACCCAGGCCAAGAAAATGTCACTTCAGTTAAAATCGCGCCACCTAATAGGGAAGCAAAGGTTAAACCCAAGACGGTAATTACTGGAATTAAGGCATTTTTTAAAGCATGAGATACTAAAATCTTGTTTTCCCCAATTCCTCTAGCTCTAGCGGCTTCTACATAGTCTGCTCGCAGGGTTTGCTTTAAGTTAACTCTGACAATCCTCTCAAAAATCCCACTTAGCAGAATTCCTAAAGTGATACTGGGAAGGGCTAAATGATGTAGAGATGTGAAAAACTGGAGAAAGTTACCAGCTAGTAAGCTATCCAGTGTATATAAACCAGTAATGGGGTTAGGTGCGGGAAGATTAGGAGGAAAACGGTTGGAATTGGGAAACCAGCCTAATTGGACTGAGAAAATTAACTGTAACAGCATTCCAGCCCAAAACATAGGCAGTGCGTAAGTAATAATCCCAAACAATCTGCCGCCAATATCAAATGATGTTCCTGGGCGAGAAGCTGACAGTGTACCAACAAGAATGCCGACGACGAGAGCAACCAGCATACTACAGATTGCTAACTCTACTGTTGCTGGAAAATGTTGCCCGATAATATTCCAAACGTGCTGTCCTCGGCTAGTTAAGGATGTTCCTAAATCAAACCGGAGCAAATTACCCAAGTAATTGAGGTATTGCAGCCACAAAGGGAGATTTAAACCTAATTGTTTTCGCAATTCTTCTTTGGCAGCTTCCGGCGCACGTCCACCGAGAATCGCATCGGCTGGATCTCCGGGGGTAGCTCTTAATAACAAAAAGACGATGGTAATGATAGTTAATAGCTGAAGTGGTGCTAGGAGCAACCGGGAAAAAATGTAATATTGTAAAGCTTTGGAACGAGACATAACAATTCAAAATACCCTACGGGAGGCAAGCTACAAAATTAAAAATCATATATCAAATTGGGTAATTCATAATTACGAATTGCTTAGGTGTAAGCCTGTCCGTAAGTTATTACGAATTACCCAATGACTATTTTTTGATGGTGCGATAAATCAGATTTTGGGTGGGGTCAATTTTGACGTTATTTACACCTTTCTGAGCAAATACATAGTCTTTGCTTTGCCATAAAGGAACGTAAGGAACATCATTTAATACTTGGGTTTGAATTTGAGCAAAAATTTTCTGTCTTGCTTCTGGATTCTGCTCTTGACGTTGCTGGTCAATTAATTTATTCATGGTTTCGCTATAGTAAAACGAACCCTGAGTTTGACTACCGCCATCTTCACAGCCTTTAGCTTCTGAACCTTTTTGACAAGCTAAGAAAGGTTGCACGTAATTATCTGGATCTAAAAAGTCGGGATACCAATCAAGTAAAGCTGCGGGATATAAACCTTTGGAAATATCTTTAAAAAAGGTTGCCCCTTCTATTGTGTTGACTTCCAATTGTAATATGCCATCCATTTTGGTATCGGCAAGGGATTTTAATGTTTGGGCTGCCAAACTGCGAGTAGGTGAACTCGAAGGATACCAAACTGGAATCTTAACTGGGTTGTCTTTGGAGTAACCAGCAGCAGTTAACAATTGTTTTGCTTTTTCAAAGTTACCATCACCATATTTATCTTTAAATAATGGTTGAGAAACATCGAATGTAGTGGGAATCATGCTATAAAGCGGGTCGGCTTGACCATATAAGACTCGTTCCATTAATAATGGACGGTCAATGATGGCTGCGATCGCTTGTCTAACTTCTGGTTTATCTAATGGTTGTTGATTGCGATTCAATACCAGATAACTGACTACACTACCTTGAGATGTAATCGCTTGCCAATCTCCTTTTTTGCTACCTTCTTCTAAGCTGCGAATTTGATCTGGCTGTAATGACAAGTAAGCTACATCTACAGCACCTGTACGAAAGGCATTAAACAAGTTAACAGGGCTAGTCTGGATTTGAACGTTAATCCCTTGATTTGTTGGTTTTTCTCCCCAATATTTGTCAAATACATCCAGGCGTAGTGAATCTGTACCATACTGCGCCAATTTATAAGGGCCAGTACCTACAAAAATATCTGGTTTAAATTTCCCTGCACCAATTTCATAAGCAGTTGGGGAAACCGCACACACCCCAGAAAAGGCCAGCAGGGAAGGAAAGGCTGCAAAGGGTTTTTTGAGCTTAATTGTTAACTCATAGTCTCCTGTGGCTGTTACTGAGTCTACTGTGTCTGCGAGTAAGAAGGAAGGTTTACCCTTGTTTTCAATGAATCGCTGAATGCTAAATTCCATTGCTTTGGCGTTGAAGGGTGTGCCATCGTGAAACACTACACCTTGGCGCAGGGGAATCGTGTAAGTCAAACCATCAGAGCTAACTTTTGGTAAACCCGTCGCTAGTTGGGGCTGAATTTCTGTACTTCCTGGTTCATAAGTATAGAGGCGATCGCTCATATTAAACACTAAACCCAATGATGCTAACTCATAAGCATCAGCTGGATCTAAAGTTCTTGGCTTGGATGTTGTACCTATGGTAATGCGACCATCACCCGCAGGTGTACTTCCAGAAGTAGAAGATGTGTTAGTTGTCTGTGGCTGTGTCCCGCAACTGATAACTAACAGTAAACATAGAGAGAACAAAGATAGGAATTTTGTCACCCGACCCCATCTTTGCCCTAAGAAGGAAAACCAAGTCATGGCACTGTGATTTATAAAATTAGCCAGTAATCATACTACATGAGTGGTAATGATAACGAATTTTTTATAGATCATTGCATCACAAAACAAAATCGATGAAAAACTACTGGCTAATTTATCTAAAATTGCGCCGACGTTGACGCTGATTATTTTCTGGTTGGGGTCTGCGTAAGGGTACTACCTCGGCTTCGCTGCTTTCCCGTGCTACCCGAATTAGCAATGCTGTACCGATTAAGCTAGCAATCATTGAGTTACCACCATAACTAAACATGGGTAAGGGTAAGCCTGTAGTTGGTAATGCACCTGTGGCTACAGCAATATGCAACAGAGATTGTCCGACCATGATAATGGTGATACCAATTGCGACTAATCGATATACCGGATTTTTCGCTTTCAATGCCACAATTAACCCTAGAGTTGTAAATGTGGCTAATACCAGCAAAAGTGCAATACTGCCAACAAAGCCAAACTCTTCTGCAAAGACTGCAAAAATAAAATCGGTATCCTGAATTGGTAAGTAAAACAGCTTTTGTTGAGACATTCCAAAGCCAGCGCCCCAAGTTTTACCAGAACCTACAGCTAAGAGGCTTTGTACCAACTGGTAGCCGTCTCCTGTGGCATCTGCCCAAGGATTGAGGAATGACATCACCCTTCTACGTTGGTATTCTTTAATACTAATACTGAGTAATGCTAATAAAAAACCACCGATTGCTGTTCCTCCCAAGTATTTGTAAGGTAAGCCAGCAGCTAGGGCAATTAGCCAGATAGTCATACCGCAGAGTGATGCTGTACTCAAGTTAGGTTGGGCAAGAATTCCTAAAATTACCAAGCTAAAAATACCCAACCAAGTGAAACGTACTCGCCAAGTTAGCCTTTCCCACTGACCAAACACACGCGCACTTTGCAACACTAAAAAGGGTTTAATCAGTTCTGAGGGTTGAACGGGAATCGGCCCAATTGCTATCCAACGGGCTGCATCAAAGGCTTTTTTTCCCAACCCTGGGATGAGAGTTAAAAAAATTAAAAATAAAAATAGCCCTAACCACCAATGAGATACATTGAGAATTTTCTGCAAAGGTTGATTCACAATCAGATTAAATATCACCAGGGCTGCTAAAACCCACAGGATTTGCCGCTTAAAGTAAAACAAACCATCGTCTTGACGGACATCAGCTACTACGTAGGATGCTGAAAACAGCACAATCAATCCCACGAATAGCCAAGTAAATGTTAACCAGCGCAGTAACCGCGCTTCTAATGCCCATTCGGAGACAGAACTATCAAAAATTGGAATCAGGCTGCGTAGATTCACGATTTAGTACAGATAAAAGTCAGGAATAACACTCAATAACTTATAACCCAAAATTCATAATGTGATACACGGCTGCGATCGCACCATTAGTGTAAGCTGGGATAGACTGTTTAATTGCTGGTTCTATTTGTTCTAGGAGTCTTTTCACAGTGGTTAGCGCCTCCTCAATATTTGTTACCGCATAAACTTTGCTAGCTCGTTTTTGTTGGCGATCGTACAATCGCGGCAGTGGCAATGCTACTAACGGTACACCTACAGATGCACATTCGTAAACGGTGTTATACCCTGCGCCGCCTACAACTACATCAGCAGTGGCTAAACATTCAATCCCTGGATGGTGAAATATCCATAAATCTTTGAGATTATCTTGGGGACAATGAGGTGTTAAAATTCTTACGGCATATTCAGGAAAAGTCTGATGTAGCTTGAGGGTGATTTGACTAAAGAAGGCTAATTCTGATGCTTGCCCGGCTGCACAAACTAGGATGATTTTACGAGCATCATCAACTCTGAGAATACGCGATCGCACAGTTTTTTGCTCCATTAATTCCCCAGGATTACGTACTAACCAAGGTGCTGTATGTATCACCCCAGGTAAGTCACCCAAGGGTACATCTGTTCCTTCTCCTGGTACAATCACCGCATTAAAATTTTTTATGACAAACGATCGCAAATCTTTAGCTATCACATAATGAGGATTGATATCTCGATGAATGAAAATCCGAGGTATCTTGTGCAGTTGCGGTAAGATATCCACCAATTCACCCCCTAAACCTCTAGGAAAGGTATCAACAATCAAGCAATCGTAGTGAGTATTTAATAAAGTTTCTTGTATTTGCAGACAAGTTGCCGCAAAATCTGCATGATTGGGAATTGAATATAATAAGCACCCTTCATTATTGATGTGCTTGGCATAAGGACTATTTGTCAGAATTTTTACAGTTCTTTGATGGGCTGCAATTCTCCCCACAGACAAAGCCCGATTCAGATGTCCCCAACCGCCACCAAGGGCGTAAATTAACCAAGTTTTAGTCAATAGTCATTAGTTATTCGATAGTGAAAATTTTCGGAATTTTGAATTAACTTGCACCCATGTTGCGTTCAAAATCGCTATCTCTTTCAGTTTCTAAACTGATAGCATCGGCTTCTGTAAAGTCTATATTGCCAGTTTCGGGGTCATATTCATAGCGATCGCGATTGTCGTAATAACTACTACTCCAAGAGCTAGAACGATAATTCCCATAGTCAGTATAGTAGGCATAGTCTTCTGCGTAGGACTGGTTACAGTAGGGACAATCTGTGGTGTCAGTACGTCCACAAAGACGTTTGAATAAAAAGCCTACCATGCGATCGCACACCCAAGCAGTTGTAGTATAGTTGATGACGATTTCACAACTACCGATTTGGATGCGATCGCCATCATTAATGCTACCAGTTGTTAACTGTACACCATTAATTTGTATGCCATTACTGGTATTCTGATCAATAATAGTTAATTCTTGATTTTGCCAAGTAATTAAAGCATGATAAGCTGCAACTAAGTCATCTTGAATAACAATTCTGGATACTCTTTTATCATTCATTTCTTGTGGCATAACTGCAAATTCTTTACCAATTGCCACTGGTGTTTCTAATAATGGTTGCCTGCGATCGCCTGTATTCGGATCTATCCAACTTAACTGAATCTGCACAATTTATTGACCTCCTGTTAAATTCACAGCATAAGCTAAAGCCGCTTGTTGTTCGCGGGTGAGTGTATCTAAACCAAAGCAAGCGAAAGCAATTGGAGACATGGTTGATTTTGTTGAAAAAATTGTCCTTCCCGATGGATTTCTTAAGGACATTTTTTCATCTTTGATTTTCACTTGATAAGCTAATTTCTTATCAGCAGTGATAATTTCTAAACCATTTTTATTGTTTTGAATTCTATAGACTACTTTTTTATTTGCATCTTCTAATTGATAATTGCCATCACTTTGGCGTTTGAAGCTATATAAATCTTGGTTTTGTTGTGGATTCTTTAATTTCCAAGTACCTTGCTCAGTTACTACATAGCCCAGAACTTGCTCTTGAGCATTTTTAATTTTAATTTTTCCAGATTGATCAGCTTTAATTCTGGCTATTTCTTGATTATTGCCATCAACTAACTTTGAACCATCTGCTTGCTGTTTTAGAGAAAATAAATCTGTACCACCTTCTGTTTTAAACTTGATTTTATCTGTACTCTCATTGATATTAGTTACAGTGGTTGTTTTCCCTGGAGTATCTATGCTAGAAGTTGTCTTATTAGCTTGATCGCTATTACAACTCACAATTATTGTCAACAAGAAGCAACAAATTAAAATTTTGACAATTTGTTTTGACATATTTTATTTAGATAGTATTTTTGCTAAATTCAGTACCTGATAAATACTCAAAAACATTGATGTAATTGTTTGATAGATTTTATCTTCGCTCGCTGCAAACTGGGGCATAATTCTGACAAGCAGGTATATTACCTTATTTGTAACTCTTATTCTTCTGAGTGTTGATGATGGAGGTAGCTGTACTGCATTAATCACATCATTTTTCAAGATTTTAACTGCTCCATAGCGACGCTGAGGATAGGTTAAGCTTAAATTCACTTCTAAACCACAAGCCTTAGTTTTGGATTTGTATTTATTTTTGCCACTCCTGCCACGTTTCCAACCATATTGTTTCTTAGATAGCTCATTAGTAGTTAACGAAAATCTGGTTTTATCTAAAAAACTACCTCTAACTCTCAACCATTCATTTTCATAAATATCTATTTTCCATCCCGATTTATATGGGTGTGGTACAGTATTTGTTTTATTTGCGTCTTTCTCTGTTTGATTAAAACTTACTCTTATAGATACTGATGCTGTTGTATCCACATCTCTAGCTAGCATCTGTAAAACGCTTTTAGCTAAAGTATAACGATAATTACTCAGGTTTAAGCTGCTGAATTTATATCTCATTATCAAGGCATAAATCCAAGCAACACCCAAACCAATACAACCTAAAATTAACAAGGCGACAACTATATCAATAAATCCTACTCCTAGACTTATGCCAGATAGAATAAAAGTCAGAACACTTAAGATTACTAATCCTAAAAAATAGTAAAATGCTTGTCTACCATACTTCTTTTGTTTTAGCTCTGCCAGTTGATCAAGTGCTGCTAAATCATCCAAATCAGTTGTAATAACTGTAATTGGTGCTGTCTCTTCATAAATTAATTGTTTACGAAATTTCTCTAATTCAATAGGCATATTATCCAAATTCCATAAATTCAATATATTTTGATTAATACAATCTGAAGAATGCGATAATAGGGGCGCAATTCCTTGCGAATCTCCAAAATATCAATGTGTTACCAAGGTTTTTAAAATTAGTGTAACTTTATTAAAGATTTTGATTTTTGGCAAAATAATCTTGATTTACAACAAATCTAAATCGCCGCCAGTATATCAAACGAAAAATTAAGTGTCAACGAAATTAAACATTTATGAATCACCCCCAAATAGCCTATATTTCCTTTGACACAGTACCAGCACCAAAGGGTGCTGCTATCCATATTGAGGCTTTTTCTAGAGCCTTAGCAACAGCTTTTGATGATATACATTTATTAACAGTTTCTCCTACAGCAGAATTGATAAATTATCACCAAATTTACCCACAAGTTATGCAAACCATGTTGCCAGCTTTGGGTGAAAATTTAATTCAGCGAATTTTGTACTTTCGTCGTTGCTTGCGAGGATGGTTACAAGGAAGGCGATTTGATGCCATACATATTCGGTCAATTTACGAAGGCTTAGTCATTGCCCTTAACAAAAATCAATATTGTGATAAGTTAATTTTTGAAGTGAATGGGTTACCTTCCATAGAATTAAAATATCGCTACCCTGCTGTTGTTAATGATCGAGAACTTTTACATAAATTACATTCTCAAGAGCAAGTTTGTTTAACGGCAGCAGATTTAATCGTAACGCCTAGTGAGGTAACTGCCGAGTATTTGCACACTATAAGAAATATTCCTAAATATAAAATTCGAGTAATCCCTAATGGTGTCGATTTAGATGTGTTTAGTTACGATTTAAGCACGCGTAATATACAGCCAATAACAACAGATGCTGTCAATCTACCCTTACAGATGTTATATTTTGGTACACTTTCACCGTGGCAAGGTGTAAGTTTAGCTATTGAGGCTTTAGGGCTAATAAATCGAGATTTTCCGGCTAATTTAACAGTAATTGGGCAATCCAGAGAGTATCAAATTAAGGCTATAAAGCAACTGGCGTTAAAGTTAGGAGTAACCAAGCATCTCACTATTTTAGAACCAATGTCACAAAAACAATTGGTGGCATATATTCACACCTCAGATGTGATTTTAGCTCCCCTCACACCCAACGATCGCAATTTAGTTCAAGGTTGCTGTCCTCTGAAAATTCTGGAAGGTATGGCAACGGGAAGGCCTGTAATTGCTAGTGATTTGCCTGTAGTAAGAGAGTTAGGAGAAGATGGGGTACATTTTTTATTAGTTAAACCAGGTTCAGCTAAATCCATTAAAGATGCGGTTTTACGCTTACAAAATGGGAAGGAATTAGCAACTCAACTAGCAACTAACGCCCATCAGCGAATAGAGAGTAATTATACTTGGCAACGGGCTGGAGATGCTTTAGTTACGGCTTATCAAGAACTAGGAATTAAGCGAGTAATTAAAGTTTGAAGTTGCTGTTTTTCTTGCGTGATAGAATGGGCAGTTAAGATGCGATCGCGTGCTGCTGACTGAATCCTCTTCTTTTCCTCTAACGGTATTCCCAAGTATTCCAACACAGCCTCACCCAACTTATGTAGATGGGAACGAGACAGCAAAAAGCCATTTTCACCATGCGAGATCATCTCTGGAATCCCACCCGCATCACTAGCAATACAGCAACAACCACAAGCCATAGCCTCTAACAGTGCATTCGGCATACCCTCCCACAGTGAAGGCTGAAGATAAACATCACACAACCGCAGATGAGCTGCCACCGTCTCAGGGTTAGGTAGATGTCCAGTTACAATCACTCTTTGGGCATTTTCTGGCTGATGAGTTGCATACAATTGCAGCACAGATTCTTGAGAAGTCCTGACTTCGCCAATAATTAACAGACAAGTAGGACGTTCTTGGCGCACTCTTGTTAAAGCACTCAATAAAAACTGCTGTCCTTTCTTTTCCCGCAGTTCCCCACAAAAGCCTAATACTACTTCTTCCGGCGCAATTCCCAAACTCTTCCGCAGATTATTTTCCTCGGTTGTGAAGTGCTGCGAAGTTTTATTTCTAGGTGAAAATACTTCTGTATCAACCGTATTTTTCAACACCAAAACATCATTACGCCCACTCAGTAGCTGAATTTTACGCGCCATATCAGCACTAACGGCTGTGATGACATTAGCGTGTTGCAGCGTCCACTGTAAACGGGCAAAATCTCCTGGTGGAAACATTTCTCTGTCAATATCATTACCACGGGCGCTAACAGTGCTAGCTATTCCTTGTAAAGCCGCAAACCAAGTCGCTAGAAACCCACTAGGAAAAAGATAATGACCCCATATAGCATCATAATTATGAGTCTGATGCAACCATGCTAAAAAATTTAAAGTATGAGGCATGGTCATATCCCAATGGCGATATAACCCTATACGATAGACACGAGGTTTGATATCAAAAGACTGCGGTGGTAAAACTTCACCCGGTTGTAAGTAACGGCTCCAGGTAACAACATCAGTTTCTATACCAAGTTGAGATAATGTTGTCACCAATCGCGTAGCACTACTAGCTACTCCCCCCAAATCTGGTGCAAATCTTTCTGTAATTAATAAAATTCTGTTCATATAAGGAAGAAGCAACTTTTTAAGCAGTAATTCCAGTATGAGTATAGAATATTTTTCTCAGACCACTTTTTAGAAATTGATTGTTAATTCCCTGAATTAAACTTGATTATCTAACAAAACTCAGCGATTGATCTTCATCAACTACATAACTACCTAGTGATAAGGGAATTTCTATCCAAAACTCAGTTCCTTCGCCAACTTCTGATAAAAATCTGAGTTTTCCCTTGTGCTTTTCAACGACAATCTGATAGCTGATTGATAAACCTAATCCTGTACCTTTACCTACAGGCTTAGTTGTGAAAAACGGATCAAATAGTTGTTTCTTTACCTCTTCTGTCATTCCTGAACCATTATCAGCAATTCTGATCACAACACAATTTGTTTCTAAAACCTCTGTGGTAATTGTAATTTGGCTATGACGAACACAATTTGCTGTTATAGAGTGTTTATGTTGGCAACCTTCTAAAGCATCAATTGCATTACTAATAATATTCATAAAAACTTGATTTAGTTGTCCAGGATAGCACTCTACTAGGGGCAAATTACCGTAGTTTTTGATTATTTCTATCTTAGGATGATCAGATTTTTCTTTGAGTCGATTGTGCAAGATTAATAATGTACTATCAATACCTTGATGGATATCAACCATTTTAATGTCCGCTTCATCAAGACGAGAGAAATTTCGTAAAGATAAAACAATTTCCGTTATACGTCCAGTTCCTACTTGCATGGAGTGTAATATTTTAGGTAAATCATCAAGTAAAAAATCTAAATCAATCTGTTGTATATAATTCCAAATTTCCGGTTCAGGATTTTGATAAAACTGCTGATAAAGATTCACAAGCTGGATTAAATCATGAGTATATTCGCCAATATACTGTAAGTTACCGTGGATAAAATTTACTGGATTATTAATTTCGTGAGCTATTCCAGCAACTAGCTGTCCCAAACTAGACATCTTCTCGGCTTGAATTAATTGAGATTGAGTTTGCTGTAGCTCTTTTAAAGATTTCTTTAATTCCTCAGCCTGTGTTTGAGCAATCTGAGTCAAATTATCCTTAATTTGTAGCGCACTCTGCAATTGTTGATGTTGTTGAGTAAGTTCTGCTGTTAATTTTTCAGCATCAGCTAGAGCAGTATTTTTTGCCTGTAATAAAAAGAGAAAATCAGCAATTGGATCGTGAATGGGAAAATCTTTAAGTTTAATACCCAGGGGGACAAGACTAGCTGTATCAGTAATCCAAGGAGAGCCTAAGAAAAAGATGATCTCCTGCTCTTTTTGATACATCATTTGTCCTTTCATCAGCATTCCATTATGGATAAACTCCAAAATGAAAAGAGAGCGGGATTTTTTGTGAATATTTTCAAAATCAACTGGAATATTGGGCCGATTAATTCTGAAATGTTGCTCAATATAACTACCAATCAGTGATTTAGAGCTAATGCGTTCTATAACGTCACCAGCCTGTAAAATTTCTCGATGTTTGTTAAAGACAAAGTGGAACGGAAAAATTTGAGTAAATAGCTCTGGTGGGAGACTTAAGTGAGGAGTAACCATTACTATAGTAATCCGCTTTGATTTTTGAACTGGCTGGAGTAGGGAGTAGAGATTAGGAATTAGGGAAGAAGCATATTCCCATAGGGGCGGATTCAGTGAAATCATGATTAATAATTGATGAGATTTTTCAACCCGCCCCTAGAGAGTTTCTTCAAAAATCAAATAGGAATTCTATATATTGCTCAGTGTGGTTTATATTTCACCAAGAATTCATCATGTTCATAACCATCATTGCGACTCTGAGTTTGGGTAATATCAACTTCTGTTTCAAACCGTATTCCTAATCCCTTCACTAAACCAATAACCATTGGTGCTAGTCCTTCTCTGCTGGAGCGATACTGTAGCGTTAGGGAATCTTCCTCCATATCACTGCATTCAAATGATGGAGGTTGCAATTGAGGAAAACTAATCCCCACACGAGCATGAAGATTATCTAAGTTTTCTAAAAACTCAGGTAGATTATCCCCACTCATATCCATCATCTCCCCATAGCCTTCCTCCGATGTGTATTTAACCCAGAATTGCCCAAACGCTTGCATAATTTCTGAGGGAGATAATTTGAGAACCATACTGGCAGCTTTTACCAGCCTATGGGTGATGTCATCCGGGTAGCCTTCCATGCTAATAAAAACGTCTACATCTATCTCAGCTTTTTGTTTAATTTCTTGCCAAATCTCTTCACCAAAGCGACTGCACACCATATCTTTAATCGCTTTGTTTACTAATCCATACATAGTAGCTTCCTCTTAAATATATAACCTCACAAGTTATTGATGTAACTCAGTTTTGCAGAGTTACATCAATAGATGGCTGAACGTTTATACCTTTAAACTAGCCCCAGCACCCTTTTTAACATCTTGATGATGTCCGAAGCTTATCGGTAATGTCTGAATTCTATTGCTACAACTTGGTCTGGGTGCATCAGTATTTCTACTTTTTATTTTCCCTATAGCAAAAGAGTGTAAGGATATAGGCTGTTTACAATATTCAATATGTAGTGTGCATCAGCCAAAGAAGCCATTGATATACTGAGAAGTTATTGGGACTAACGCACCTTAGTTGACGGAAGGAAACCCTACAATTTTTTGGCATTATTGTAGTTGTGTCAGTCCATTAGGGGCAATTTGGGATAATTTATTTACTTTTACGCAAAAAATAAAGAGGTCTAATTAGACCTCTTCGACAACTTCTTATAATAAATTTTCAACTTATAGCAATTACAGCAACCCAGCATTAGCGCCTTGCTTACCAGTTGCCAATTCCACCTTAACGATTTTGCCACCCATTTTTTGAATCCGTTGCTGTTCACGGAACCAGTTTTCGTAAGGAACAAGCTTGGTAAAGTAGGTGTTTTGTAATTCGCGTTGGGTGCGAATCCGGGTTTGGCTGGGAACGCAAGCTGTAATTTTAAATAACCGCGCCATGTTTTGAATCTCCTATGGTGAGTGTGAAAACTTTTTTTATCTCAAAAATGAAAGGGATTATGAGTTTTACACAGATATTTAATTAATCTGTCCAAGGCTGGAAATCAAACATCAACACTAGACAGCTAACACTCATGACTAAGTTTTAGTTAGATAAGCGTATAGACGTTCTAGCACTCATGGTTGATTTCCAGACCTTACGATAGGCGCACCTAATTACTTAAGTGCAATTAGCTCTTAGCTCAAGCCAGAGGAGATGTAGTCGAAGTAAACACCCATTTCTTTACCAGCGTCGGGACCAACCAAGCTAGCGGTTACTTCTTTCATTGCTTGGATTGCTTGAACGGTAGCACCGATGGGTACACCCAAGGAGTTGTAGGTTTCTTTCAAACCGTTGAGTACGCGCTCATCGAGGATGGAAGGATCGCCAGCTAGCATAGCGTAGGTAGCGTAGCGGAGGTAGTAATCCAAGTCACGGATACAAGCAGCGTAACGACGGGTGGTGTACATATTACCACCGGGACGGGTGATATCAGAGTACAACAAAGATTTAGCTACAGCTTCTTTAACAATTGCAGCTGCGTTAGCACTGATGGTGGTAGCAGCACGTACACGTAGTTCGCCAGTCGCGAAGTAGCCTTTGAGTTTTTCTAAAGCTGCGGTGTCAAGGTACTTACCTTGAACGTCTGAGGAGTTAATTACAGAGGTAATTGCGTCTTGCATGTTGTTATTTCCTTATTTCCAACCTTATTGCAATAGATTTCAGTTTCGTGCCGTGGAAACAGCTTCGACCTACTGCATTGCACCAACAACGTAGTCGAAGTAAGAACCAGCTTCAGCAGCGTCTTCAGCAGACAGCAAGCCAGCAGCAACGTTCTTCATAGCAGCAACGCCACCAGCTACTGCATCGATGGGAGTACCGAGGGACTTGTACATTTCACGAACGCCAACGATACCGATTTCTTCGATGGGGGTAACGTCACCAGCAACGATTCCGTAGGTCACGAGGCGGAGATAGTAGTCTAGGTCACGCAGGCAGGTAGCGGTCATTTCTTGACCGTAAGCGTTTCCACCAGGAGAAACAACGTCAGGACGCTTTTGGAACAGTTGGTCGCCAGCTTGCTTAACGATGCGCTCACGGTTGTCGGTCAAAACTTGAGCGATGCGTAGGCGTTGCTGACCACCAGCAACAAAGCTCTTGATCCGATCTAATTCGCCAGGGCTGAGGTAGCGGGCTTCTGCATCAGCATTCACGATGGACTTCGTGACGATACTCATTAATGGATTCCTCCAGTACGAAATAAAACCAGGATTTAATTAAACTGGTGCGATTTTGCAATTTGGTTGACTGAGATTATTGTCTCGTCTTTTTGACACAACAGTTCACTGAAGTAACTGCTACTGCCTTTAGAGTACGAGTTGGCTGGAGTTAACACAACTAAACCAGCTTTTAAACTCAGCTACCTTCCGCAAATTATTCTCCGGCATTCTGTTGAGCATTTATGACTGCTCTTAACAGTTTGTAACATTCTTTTTCAGTTTTACCGTGATTCCAACAGTTGCCACGGGAAAATAGGGGATTGGGTACTGGGTATTGGGGATTGGTTAAGTCCCAGTCCCTAGTTCCTAGTCCCTAGTCCCCTATCACTGAATTGAATAGAAGGAGTTTAGCGATCGCCTGGTCTACCGGTCAATGTAGAAGGCGACAAGCTAGACCAAGATTGTTTCACCAAATCAGCAGCAGCTTGGACGCTACCGAGGTAGTTACCTGCGGGTAGAGATGGGAAGCGTGGGTATGGCACCACATCTTCACCAAAGAAGCGGCTGTATTCGGCACTATTTACTATCGCGTCCACAGCAGCCCGTAAACCGCTATCAGCCAATAACTTGTTGTATTGACGGATTTCGCCTTGGGTAGCTGGCGCACGTCCCAACAGGTGACGGAATAGGAACTCAATTACCTTGGTGTTGGGATAAGGCGTATAGAAGCGTTTGCGATAGATTTCTGAACTGGCTAATTCCCGCACAAACTCACGCACGGTAATTTCGCCATTCCGCAATTTACTGTCTAGGTTAGAACGACGTAAGTAGTCAGGAATTTGGCCGCTAAATACATCCATTACCTGACGGTAAATGGCGTTAATTACTACCTGTCTTTCTGGTTGGTTGGTACCATCAGTGAGGCGGTAGATCCGAATGGGTTTACGGCGACCTGTACCAACACCCACTTCTACAGACTGGCCGCGGCCATCGTTGAAGGAACGACCCAATTCAATGAACAAGGGTTTGCTCTTGTCCATTTGCTTGGCTTGAGCCGCTAAATCTGCGATCGCCTTCGCTAAAATTGGTGTCTTATCAGACTCAATCCGCGCTTTAACTGGTTTAAAGCTAGGTACAACCAAGTCAGTGTTTTGCTTGGTCAGTTGATTATAAAGTCTTTGGGTATTGGGGAAGTTAGCAGCAGGTAAGGTGGGGAAGCGACGATAAGGTACTGTATCCTCACCAAACACCTCGCGGTACTCCTGGCTATTCACCAAAGCACCAATGAAAGCACGAATACCTTGAGTAGCAAGAATTTGGTTATACTTGCGGATTTCTGCTTGATCAATCGGTGCGCGTCCTAGGAAGTGCTTAGTTCCCAACTCAATTACCTTGGTGTTGGGGTAAGGTGTGTAGAATTCTTTCAGGTAAAGATTGGAATAACCCAAACCTTCAATAAATTCCTTAACCGTAATTTCGCCGTTGCTTAGTTTGCTTTCTAAGACTGTAAATTCGTTTTTGACGATGTAAGGTGCAATATCACGCTCGAAAATCTGACGATAAGCAGCACTAATTAGAGTTTGGACTGCGACTTTATCAACAGTATTGGCTACTAGCTTAAAGACCTTCGTTTGTTCCCTTTGCTTGGTGACACCTTGCTTGATGCGGAAATCAACATCCGGTTCTGTGCGTTTTTCTGCAACTGTACCCAATTCCACAAAGCGTGGTGTTTCTAGTTTTTCAACTTTTGCACCCACATCTTCACGGATGCTACCCACACGGAGTTTTCTCAGGGCTACACCCGCAGGAGTCAGATAGCGTTCGTAAGGCACTGTATCTTCACCAAAAGCTTCGCTGTACTCTACGCTGTCAAGAATGGCATCAACCACAGCGTAAAGACCTTTCTTAGAAGCGATATCAAAATACTTGTTGTTTTCTTGACGACCGTAGGTAGGACGACCCAACAAGCGGCGGTGAATATACTCAATCGCTTTACAAACATAAAGCGGTGTCCAGTACAGCTTGCGGAATAAATCCGACTTCGCCAAAGCCCGAACAAATTCCCGTACAGAAATTTCGCCGTTTTCTAGCTTAATTTCTTGTACTTTTAGCCGTTGACCTTCGTAAACGTCCCGACCAAACACTTGCAAGTAGGTCGCTCTGATGACTGCTTGGGTAGAGCTTTCAGAGAACTTAACGCTGGCTCCCTTACCAGTATTTTTGCTCAGGGTGGCAGGAATTTGATCCAACTTGAACACTTTGGGGCCAAGAGTCCCAGGTGCTACACCCCGTGCTTTGGGGTTGCTCAGTTGGTTATTAATCCCAGGGCCTTGATTAATCAAGATCCGTCTGGTGTCTTTACCAAAAGGAGCGGGACTGTTGCTGGGGTTGCGGGTTTCTTTCGGGAAAATCGCCCCAAACTGAATTTCCAAGGGGTCGTTACCAGAACCGTAGGGGTGTTGGTCTGGTAGTGGCTGTTCATAAGCCGCAAATGTGGTAATGAACTGAGGTACTTTGCGGAAAGGCGCACTGTAGTTAAACAGGTCTTGCTGCGGCCCCCAGTTGCGACATTCTTGTGCTTCTTGACCCAAACCACGCAGGTAAGGTACTGTTTCTTCCCCAAAGTAGTCGCTGTATTCTTGAGAATCTACCAAAGCATCTACTAAAGCTGGTAGACCGCCGTTAGAAATAATCGAGAAATATTTTTGTACTTCTTCACGGCTACTTGGTCCCCGTCCCAAAATGTGACGGAAAGCTAGTTCGATAACGCGACTGTTAATAAAAGGTTGGTAAAACTGTTTTTGGTAAAGGGGAGATTTAGCCAAGCGACGCACGAACTCCTTCATGGAGATGTCGCCGTTTTTGACTTTGGATTCTAAGTCAGAGATTGACAAGCTGTAAGCACGGGTAATATCGCGCTCAAAGATTTGCCGATAGGCTGCTTTAACTACTTCAGTTTTTTCGGTAGCAGACAACCCAGGCTTCATGACAAACTTCGGTCTTCTTTCCGCCGCATTGAAATAAATTTGTGGCAGTTGTAAACCTTGTTGATCGCCAGAAGGACGTTGACGCAGTTTAGTAGAAGGTGTGGGTGCTTTGAACTCTGTCAGCAACACATCCATGTACTGAGTCACAATGTCTGTGGCTTCAGAATCTTTGCGGAAGTAAGACAGTGATGCTGCTTTGATTTCCTGTAAAGCTACTAAAGTCGCTTCTCCAGAGCAAGCATTTTCAATAATTTCTCGCAAGCCCCGTGTATTCACTGCGATGATGTTGGGGTCGCCAGCCACGATCGCATAGGTAGCATAGCGCAAGAACCAGGATAAATCCCGCAAGCTCTTGGACATATTGCTAGGGCCGTAACGGGCAATGTTAATTGGTCTAAAACCTGGAGGGGTTGGGCCACTAGGAGATGTGTTGAAAATGGAGCGTAAATTTTCTAGGAATCCACCACGAGTCTCCACGTAGGTGACAGTTCCTAATTTCATTCCTTCTCTGACATCGCCACCAGCACCAGCCGTCACAGCAGCAGTAGCCATTGCCATTTCTTGTTCTCTCGGCTTTTCTAAAAAAGCCATTGGCGAACCACCAACGAAAATCCGGTTAGCAGCACGAGATACGATAATCTCGGAATTGTCTGTGAGGATCTGAGCAATTTCTAGACGTTTTGCACCAGATGCAAAGTAGCTTGCTAATTCCTTTAATTCACCGGTTCCCAAAAAGCGGTCTTGCTGTTCCGCTTGGGAAATGGTTGCTACAGCTAGGGTTTGATATAGTTGCGGGCGCGCAACTGAGCTTCCACCACTCGCCTTAACACTCATCGGATTTGTAAAACTCCCATCATAATCATTTATGTGTTAAGTCTGGGTCGTTTTGAGGCTTGACACATAATTATTTTTATGTATTGCGATTACTGCCTACAAAACTGCCAGTAAAATTAACCCAGTCAGCTTTTAGATTAGAACGTTTTGCGTTTGCACTGTTGATTTATTAAGAAGTATGTAGATTCTAGAGGCTTTTTCCCTGAAGGTTGAGGAGTCAACACTCTTTGCTGGCTGAGATAAAGCTTAAGTTTTGTAAACATTTCTGACAAAAACTCTGAGAAATTTTTATTTGGCGATCGACCCATAATTTTATTTGAACACAAAAAATGCTGTAAAGGCAGTGATTAGGGATGAATCCTACGTATTATTTTTAAGCTTTGTCAATTAAATTACGGCAATACTTAACGTATCGTGTTATGTTTCTAAGTATTTACCAAAAATTGGTAATATTTTTTACATCAAATCAATAATTATGTAGATTACCAGTCAAACTCTGACATATGGGGAAATTATTCAGAGCCACTAAAAATAAGATTAATGAAAAACCACAATTCAATAAAGGTTTGTAGTAAGCACTTTAGTGCTACTGCGAGGACTAAAGTCCTCACTACGAACTAATGTCAGCAGTTATAATTAATTTAAAGATTAAATAGTAAAAATATCATGAATTTAGATTTCATTAGTTCCCCTAAAAACACAGCATCTAAGTTAACTTATGATGTCTTAATTGAAAACGAACTAGATGGCACAGTGAAAGCTACATTGTTAGATTTACCAGACTATCAATGTTTTGGTGCGACTCAAGAAGAAGCTATAAATAATCTGATTAAGCTTTTTCAGGAACGAAACCCCAAAATACTTATTTTAGAAGAAATTTTACCTCCTAAAATCGAATCTCCTTTAATGGAAGTTGGGGAAATCTTGAACGCTGAGGGTAACGCTTGGGATGTGCTAGAGGCATTAACAGGAACAATTGAAGCACCAAGTGATTGGTCAAGTCAACATAATCACTATTTATATGGAACGCCTAAAAATCCCGATGAGATAATAGAATGAATCAAGAAAGATTGTTTTTAGATACAGTATTTATTCAGGCTATACTGAACAAGAATGATCAATACCATCATCAAGCAAAAGCATTATTACCAAGAGTGAAAAATGCTGCTGAAGTATGGGTAACAGAAGCAGTTTTGATAGAAGTTGGTAATGCTTTAAGTGCAGTGAATCGGACAGCATCAGTTCAGTTTATTAATCAGTGTTATAAAACAGATAATATCAAGGTTGTCAGTGTAGACACACAGCTTCTCATGCGTGCGCTGGAACTTTATCACAGTCGTCAAGATAAAAGTTGGGGTTTGACAGATTGTATATCATTTATTGTTATGAAGGATCAGGGTTTAATTTATGCCGTTACGGCCGATATTCATTTTGTACAATCTGGGTTTGTAGCTTTATTAAGGCAAAAATGAAATTTACAAATACTTTTGTTTATCCGGAGAATGTAACAAGTGAGTTTGTGGATACTTGATACTGATCATGTCTCATTTTTTCAAAATAGACATCCAGTTGTTACGCAACATATCAATGTATTTTAGTTACGTGCAACCGGAAAAATTTTGAAAAAGTTCCAAATTTACGTTGAGAGAATTGGTCTATATATTAAAGTTTTGTATTGATTATACGTTGCCTGATCAATCTTACATTTCTACTTCTGCGACCTGGGCGACTAATCCGCAATGACACGACAGTATTGACATCACCTCTTATCAGATTAGTGACATCTGTCGAACTCATGTTTACTGTCGATTTACCATCTACTGCTAATATTTGATCGCCAACTTTAAGATTTCTTGTGTCTGCTGGAGATTTCTTAAAGACATCGGTAATTGTTGGAATTTTAGTTTTTTCATCAATTTTAAATGAAATACCAATACCAACAATATATTTTTCATTTTTAGTATTATTTATTTTATTTAATTGGGATTGAGTTAATTCTTGTACATCCTTGCTAGAATATTCATGGTTTTTGTCATTATAATAAATCTTAATTATGGCAAGACAAAATGAAAATAATAAGGCTAAAAAAATAATACTCCTAATGATATTATTATCCAATAAATAATCCTAATGCAACTTTTAAATATATTGATAGTAAGTGAAGCTAAATGTATATTGTTTCCATCTGTATAGCTTGTATGATTTGTAGAGGGAATTGAATTGACTGATGAATAATTTCTTTGAGAAACTGTACTTTTAACAATACTCTGCTGTGTATTTTTATTGGGTGTTGTTGCTACTTGAGAAGATTTACTAGATGCAATTGAGGATTGATTAGGTTGAGCAATTTGGGTTCGATTTGGCCTAACGGCGGATGGGGTTGCTGTGGTAGTAGATAATGTTAATTGCCACATCTTGATAGTGTTGTCCCCACTACCACTAGCCAAAGTTTGACCATTGCGACTGAAGGCTAGAGAATTAACCCAGCCAGTATGACCAGTAAGGGTTTGCAATAGCTTTCCCCTCCTCACATCCCACAGTTTGATAGTGTAGTCCCTACTCCCACTAGCTAAGGTTTGACCATCGGGACTGAAGGCTACAGACAAAGCCGAGCTAGAATGACTAGAGAGGGCTTGCAGTAGTTTTCCACTTCTCACATCCCACAGTTTGATAGTGTAGTCCCCACTACCACTAACCAAGGTTTGACCATCGGGACTGAAGACTATGGAATAAATTGAGCTAGCATGACCAGTAAGAGTTTGCAGTAGTTTTCCGCTTCTCACATTCCACAGTTTGATAGTGCAGTCCCTACTCCCACTAGCTAAGGTTTGACCATCGGGACTGAAGGCTACAGACCAAACCCAGTCAGAATGGCCAATGAAGCTTTGCAGTAGATTTCCGCTTCTCACGTTCCACAGTTTGATAGTCTTGTCCAGACTCCCACTAGCCAAGGTTTGACCATCAGGACTAAAGGCTACAGAAATGACCGAGTTAGAATGACCAGTGAAGGTTTGCAGTAGTTTTCCCCTCCTCACATCCCACAGTTTGATAGTGGAGTCCCTACTCCCACTAGCTAAGGTTTGACCATCAGGATTGAAGGCTACAGAAACGACCGAGTTAGAATGACCAGTGAAGGTTTGCAGTAGTTTTCCCCTCCTCACATTCCACAGTTTGATAGTCTTGTCCCCACTCCCACTAACCAAGGTTTGACTATCAGGATTGAAGGCTACAGACCAAACCCAGTCAGAATGGTCAGTGAAGGTTTGCAGTAGGTTTCCTATTATGTGATGATTGATAATAGACGGTTGTGTTTTTGATTCCACAACAACAGATGAGTTTGGTTTAACAACACCAGGAAAAATATCAAGCCTGAGTTGCGTAGAGCGATCGCACCAATAACATTTACCATATGTTTGGCTATGGTAGTGACTGTCTATCCTCCCGCATAGAATTAGTTCATTACTCGCTACCTTTAACGCATCAAACCACTCCTTAGCTGTAGGGCGTAGATGAGGATTTAGATGCCCATCATTAAAGCATCTAAGAAAACATCGCTGCACCTCTGGATGAACAATCTCAAGAGGAATTGTCCTGTGTACAGGTTGCAACAGACTATTTGGTGCATACAGCCATAAACCCCGACGGATAAGTTCATTCATGTCTGGAGTTTCCCCCGCACCTATCCACTTTCCCCCACCAAAAGGACTTTGACCGCCAAACAACAATTGATAGATAATGACTGCTAGACGAAAGCGATCATGTACTTCTGTTTGCTCAATGCTCGAAAAATCCTTACCAATTAGTTCGGGTGGTGTGTAATCTGGCGAACCAACTGGACAATAATAAATCTTGCCATTTTTTGGACTACGAATTTGAAAAGAGTCTGTATCAATAATTGAAGGTAAAGCCCGGTTGTTGACAAGAATATTTTGTGGCTTAATGTCACCTAATACATAGCCAGTAGTGTGAAGTGCGGTAATGATGGAAGCAATATTTTGCGCTGTGATGTGTAAAAAACGCCAATCAACTTGCAGCTTTAACTTCTTACGACGCTGAGGATTGTATATATCAAGAATTTCCTTTGCATCCTTAATTTCTGGCATTAAAAAGCCGACACAATCACCTTGAGCATTTTTCAGCACCGACTTAGGCCAAGCAAAAGAAATATGATGAAGATGAGAATTTGGCTCTGTGGGTGGGTACGCTATCATCATCGCTAACTTCTGCACACGCTCAATAGTTGGTGAATGATAAATTTTCGCTAAATAACCATGATTAGTTCGCCAAATAGTCCCTTCACCACTCTTAGCTATTGGTTCACCCAAGAGAGTAATTGATTCACTCGTATTACCACAAATGAGAAGCGTCATGGAATTTTACTCTCTTTCCCAAAGACACAAAAGCAAAGTTTTATCATCGTCAGTGCGAGCATTTAACCGTTCAGAGTTGAGGAAATCATCTAAATATTTATGGTCTTCCTTGGGGTTTGGTGTTTCCTGCAAGTATTCCTCAAAAGGTTTAAAAAAAGGTGGAAATGGTTTCCAATCATGCAAGCGAATAGCTACCTTTTCCAGTCCATCAGTAGAAGCACAAATAAATGCTTGCTCTCCTGCTATAACCTTCACCTGCATTTCTTGTAGTGCATTAGCTGAAGTGATAAAAGTTGTTTCATTGGCAAACTCACCTCTATCGGGATGAAATAATAGTTGATATTCTTCGGAATTTTGAGAACGTACTACAATAAATCCATCTCCAATTTGCATAGCTGCAATCCAGTGAGGAGTAGCCACAAAAACTAAAATAGTACAGGCTAATTCATTTACAGAATAGTCTTTTTTGATTGCTTGCTCGTCTAATTCTTTAATAACTTTTTCTACAGTTTTAGTAAATAGTTTTTTAGCTTCTGTTTCTGAGAGTGCGTGAGAAAATCTTTCCCAACACCGTTGACGCTTGCGAAGATATTCACTAATTTTTGATAAATATTTCAGTGTTGTTTTTACAGCTAAATTAGCACCAAGATCAGCATACTTAGCACTACCAGCACCATCAGCAACAGCACCTACAATTACATCATTAAAAATGCGGTCATCCCCGTAGTCTTGACAAGGTATTTCCTGACTTTCATGACTCGTTCCCAGTGCAGAACGAGCAATTGCTTTCCAACCCATAACAAATCCTTAAAATCTAGGTTATAATTTGACCCCATCCCACAGGCGGTAATGCTACAGCCTCACCTACTTTTCCACTAGAAACTCGTTTCATAGAAGTAGAAAGCCAAACAAATAAAGAGCGAAAATCTAAGCCATTCAGCATCACTGGTGGACGTTGAGGCGGAGCAATTTGTCTGAGTTTGTTCATATCCGCACCCTGAACAGCAACAGTAAAAAATGACAGTCTACGATTTTCTTCTGCTTCTCTTACCCTTTGCGCCGCACCTTCCCAATAATCTGTAGGCGCACCGTCAGTAATTAAAAACACCCAAGGACGATAGTAGAGAATACCGTTATTTTTATAAGTCTGTTTTCGGTTTTCCAACAAATTTAAAGCGTACTCTATCGCCTCACCCATTGGTGTTAAACCTTCTGCTTCTAGCTGGGGTGCTGTAAAATGCTCTATGGTCACAAAATCTTGCGTCAGTTGCACTGGGCTAAATGTCACAATAGCTACTTCTACACTGAGAGATGCTTGAGCATCTTGTAAAACATCTTCCCTAAAAGTTGCCAACCCTCGATTTAATTCGTGAATGGGTTGACCTACCATAGAGCCAGAGGTATCCAATAACAAAATAACTGGACAACGGTTTTCTGGATTTTCTACAAATTCAGGTAATCCTATCGGCATCCGATACTCCTGATTTAGTAATTTATAATACAAAGTATATAAGTTAAATTTTATTGGCTTATAGCGTTTACCGGTCTAATGAAGTACACTAAATCAAATAAAACTGTACATCTTCGCCAGGGTAAAAATGAAAGCATATTCGCTCGATTTACGCCAAAAAATACTTGATACATATAAGACAGGTGGAATATCACAACGTCAGTTAGCCAAAAGATTTTGTGTAACTTTAAGCTTTATTGAGAAATTACTTAAACAATATAGAGAAACAGGAAGTATCGCGCCTAAAGTCAGGATGCAACAAACTCCACCAAAGCTAAATGAAGAACAATTGAATGTTCTTTTTGAAATAGTAGAAGCCAAGAATGATGCCACTTTATCAGAAATTCGTGAGCAACTCAAAGAGAAGACAGGGATAACGATTGGTATTTCCACAGTAGACAGAATGTTACAGAAGATGGAAATCAGCTTAAAAAAAACATTGCACGCCGCAGAAAAGGAAACTGAGAGAGTTCAATTATTAAGAGTCCAGTTCTGGCTCTTAATTCAAGGAATACCTGCTGATCATCTGATTTTCCTTGATGAAGCTGGAGCTAATCTATCTTTGAGCCGACATTCTGCTCGTTCCCCTAAAGGTAAAAGAGCGCATGGTTCTCGACCTCAAAAACGCAGTAAAAATGTTTCGATAATTGGTGCAATTGGTCTGAGGGGTGTGATTAGTCAATATAGCATTTTAGGTGCAACTGATGGGCTGACATTTGAGGCTTATATTGCTCAAAAATTAGTTCCTAAACTTAAGGAAGGTGATTATGTAATCATGGACAATTGCTCAATTCATCAAGGTGGAGATATTGAAGCACTCATTGAGGCTGCCGGAGCTAAGTTGATTTATTTACCACCATATTCTCCTGATTTTTCCCCTATTGAAAATTGTTGGTCGAAGCTGAAGAACATACTACGTTCTCTTGGTGCTAGAAGTTATCCAGATTTAGCAAAAGCAATTGAAATGGCTTTTAACCAAATCTCTTTAAATGATATTTATAATTGGTTTACCCACTGTTGCTACTGTACTTCACCAGACTGAGAAACGCTATATATATACTTAAATAAGGGTGATTTTACTGAAAAATTCTCTGAACCCTTCTTTTTGAATCATACTTACAACACAAATCAAAATCAGATCATTCGTAAATTTTGATACTTTTCTATAGCAGTCCTAAATGATTAATGAGAAAACACCATATTCATGTAACTTAGGAAAGTTAAATATTTGACAATGTACAGATAGCTCAAATAAACTCTTGACTACAGAGAAAGAATCACACAGAAAATAAAACTCTCGAATTAATCTTTTCGCTTGTAATCAAATATCTTCTACAGGATTTTGTTGTGGAGCATGGGGCGCAAATCTTTTTCTGCGAAACGCTACGCGAACACAAGTAACTAACCAATCGGGAGCATCCAGTTTTGGCAGATTTACCATTTATGGGAAAATGTAAAGGGAAATAACCCTGTGGGCGCGCTGACAATGAATCAAGAGAAAAAAGAACGGATCAAAGCCTGCTTACAAGAATTGTCAACACTGCTGTATGAAGAAGCAGACAAAAGTAAGCTGACAGACCTCGAAGGCATAGAAAAAACCGTTCGCAGTCAAGTATTAGAGCTAGTCAGCCCAGAAATAGCCCTTTTTTTATCGAACAAAAAACAGGAACAAAAGTAGGTAAAAGCCGGAAAATAAAAAGCCTAGTAGGGGAATTGACTCTTAAAGCCAAACAGCTACAAAGACTAGGTATAAAAGCAAGAAGTAGGTTAAGCCCATTACTTCAAAAGTGCTGTTTGAGGCTATCAGCAAATGAATCATATCAAAAAGCAGAAATTGAGATTGAGGCATTAACAGGAGTGAAAGTTGGTCACTCAACCCAACAAAAACTAGTTCTGTCACAAGAAATTCAACTACCGCAGGCTAAACAATCAGTTTCAGAAGTCAGCGTAGATGGAGGAAAAGTTCGACTTAGAGGTAAACTCAAAGCAGGCTGTCACTGGCGAGACTATAAAACGGTTCGTTTGCAAGGGATTTACTATGGTGCGTTTTTTGATGACAACCAATCATTAATTGATTATGTCAATAGCCAGCGTTTAGTTAACCCGTTAGTCTGCTTAGGAGATGGTCATGATGGTGTATGGAATCTCGTCAAAGAGTTTGGTAAACCAGGAAATTTTGAGCGTTGGGAAATTTTAGATTGGTATCATCTCAAGGAAAATCTTTATAAAGTAGGTGGTTCAAATAAGCGACTCAAAGCAGCTGAAACTCTTTTATGGCAGGGTCAAGTTGAAGAAGCTAAAGCTTTATTCCATAATTGCCGAGGCAAACAAGCTAAGAACTTCATCGCTTATCTCGAAAAACATTGCTCCCGTATTGTCAACTATAGCTATTATCAAGCTGAACAACTTTGTTCTATTGGTTCTGGTGCAGTTGAGTCTGCTATTAAACAGATTGGAGCTAGGATGAAAATTTCTGGCGCACAGTGGAATGTTGAGAGTGTCAACCAAATTCTTTCTGTTCGTTGTGCTTATCTGAATGGTTTACTTGCTATTTGAGTGTTTCTGCCAAAACTGGATGCTCCCAACCAATCCTCTGGTTGGAGTTGACTATTTAAAGATTCTAAATAATCTTTGATGGGTTGGGAACGGTGGTAACTTGCTCCATCCCAAATAATTAATAATTGTGCTTGAGGACGTTGTACACGAAGATATTCTCAAAACTTAATTGTGTTTTCTGAGTAGCCTTTTTCGGCTGGATAAATAAGAAATTCCTTAGTTTTGTAGTCTAAAGCCCCGTAATATGTTTGTTTCTCACGGGCATTAATTACTGGAATTGTGACGCGTTCAATAGTTTTTCCCCACACATATCCACATTAACTAGTAAATACTGAATTAGTATATTTTAAATTAATGATTACCGTGATTCTCATGAATGACTGGAAGTTGCGGTTATACAAACTCTTTCCGCCTACCTAGACTAAAAGTAAAATCCTGCCTTTCAAGCCGGCGGAGGATTGATAAGCTAGCAATAGAAAGAGCAATAACAGAGGGAAAAATAATGCAAACTATTAGAGTGAGATCGCGCATTGGTAAAAATGGCTTATTACAGATTCAGTTACCTCAAACATCGGAAGGAACTGAATTAGACATTATTCTAGTTTATGAGCCAGTATCACCTACAAAAGACACGGGAAAAATAAGCGATCGCTTCTACGGTATTATCCAAGATGACACCTTTTTTAGACATCCACAACCAGAACAGCCAGAGAGAGAAGCATTTTAATGATTTACCTATTAGATATCAATACCTGTATTGTTTATCTCAAAGGTAAAAATATCTATTTAAAACAAAAATTAGATGAAATACCACCTTCAGATATTGCTGTGTTTTCAGTCGTGAAGGGTGAATTATTTTATGGTGCAAACCGTAGTGCTAACCCAGAGCGTAATCTGAACATAAAACAGAAATTTCTGAATCAGTTTGTCTCCTTACCTTTTGATGACTAATCTGCTTTAATCTTTGGCAATATCCGCGCTCAACTCGCCACATTATGTACACCTATTGGAGCTTATGATCTCCAAATTGCAGCGATCGCCTTAGCTAATAATCTTATCCTGATTACGCACAACACTAGAGAATTTCAACGCATTCAAGGACTAAAACTCGAAGACTGGGAAATAGAATACAACAATCAAAGCTAAGGTTTTTATAGTCACCTTTGCCCTAATTACACCTATCCGCTAAACTCAAAAATGCTGCGTTCTTGCTGATCATGTCCGATACCCAAACTGTTAGTAGTGCTGTTGCCAAACTCTACGATACTTACCCTTTCCCGCCCGAACCCATCCTAGATGAACCACCCCCTGGTTACAATTGGCGTTGGAATTGGTTAGCTGCTTACAGTTTTTGTACGGAACGCAAACCAGCAAAGCAGGATATTCGGATTTTGGATGCTGGCTGTGGTTCAGGAGTGGGGACAGAATATTTGGTACATCTCAACCCCCAGGCGCAGGTAGTAGGAATTGATTTAAGTTCCGGTACATTAGAGGTAGCAAAAGCACGTTGTCAAAGTTCTGGTGCTGACCGTGTAGAATTTCATCACCTGAGTTTGTATGATGTCGCACAATTACCGGGTGAGTTTGATTTAATTAACTGTGTGGGTGTGTTGCATCACCTACCCGACCCCATCCGTGGTATACAAGCTTTAGCCAAAAAATTAGCCCCTGGTGGCTTAATGCACATTTTTGTCTACGGGGAGTTGGGACGCTGGGAAATACAGTTGATGCAAAAAGCGATCGCTCTCCTGCAAAATGAAAAAAGAGGCGATTACCGCGACGGTGTACAAGTCGGAAGACAAATATTTGCTTCTCTTCCAGAAAACAACCGCATTCTCAAGCGGGAAAAAGAACGCTGGGCAATGGAAAACCAAAGGGATGAATGCTTTGCTGATATGTATGTTCATCCCCAAGAGATTGACTACAACATCGAAACTCTGTTTGAATTAATTGATGCTTCAGAATTAGAGTTTATTGGTTTCTCCAATCCGAATTTTTGGAATTTAGATAGACTTTTGGGCAAAGCACCAGAGTTAATCGAACGGGCGCAACAGTTGAGCGATCGCCAACGTTACCGTTTAATAGAATTACTCGACCCCGAAGTCACACATTACGAATTTTTCCTCGGTCGTCCACCCATCACCAAAACCGACTGGTCAGATGATCATACTCTCTTGTCAGCAATTCCCGAACTAAATCCTTGTATTGATGGATTTCCTAGCCAGTGTATATTTAATTACGACTACCAGATTGTCAACTTGTCACCTGCTGAATTTGAGTTTTTGCAAAAGTGTGATGGTAATTCCTCAGTAGCTGAGATTTTGGCAACTGTAGAACTAGGATTAGAGGGAGTGAGAACACTGTTGCAGCAGCAGCTAGTGATGTTAACACCAGCTTAATTACGTTGCTCCAAAATCCAGGCTGAGAACCCTTGAAAAAGGCACCTATGCTGGAGACAGAGGCCTTTTATAGTTCTGGTATTCGGCATAACAAATACATCCCTTCTGCCTCCTGCCCTCTGCCCCCTGCCTTTCTTGATAATCTAAAAAAAGTGTGTAGGAACATAGGTAAACAACACCCCTACACCCTAGGATTGTGATGGGCGATCGCCTACAACCGCTTTCAGAAAATCTCATGTAAAGTAGAAGTGTGACCAGCAGTTGCTCAACATCTGATGATGATCACTCCATAAGTCAGAGTTTTTTAAAATCCAGCAGTGATGTGATTGCGCCTCAAACACTAGCTGAGTTGATGAAAACAGACTTAATCACAACAGAACTAACTGGACACTCAAAAAACCAGATTGGAGGATAGCAGTTTATTCAAATCAAGTAAAATTCGGAATTTTCGGTCAGTAAAATTGGCTTGATGAGTGCATACTAGACTTGGTTTTTAAACCTGCTCTCTAATTGCTGAGAGTCGCTCTTTTCTGTCGGTGTCAGTGTAACAAGAAGTTAATTGTTTTTTTCTAAAGTATTGTTACCGGATCGTGATATGATTCAGCTGACTGAATGTGCAGTCACCATAATTAGCTGTACTGGTTTCAAGTCCCGTGAGCTTGTCAGACGAATCAATAGCACCCACTCAGACAACGCGACAAGATACTCAGCCTGGTTTTGAGGACACAGAACCAGTAGACTCTTCTATGCAGGAGTTCTATCAACTCTATCAGGAGTTGTTGCTAATCACACTTGTCTTAACAGGGATTATTTTTATCTCTGTCTGGATTTTTTACTCCCTAAACATTGCCCTGAATTATTTATTGGGGGCGTGTACAGGTGTGGTTTACTTGAGAATGTTGGCGAAAGACGTTGAGCGTTTAGGTAGAGAAAAACAGCAACTGAGTAAAACTCGGTTAGCCCTGTTAGTAGCTCTGATTTTGCTAGCATCGCGGTGGAATCAACTACAAATCATGCCCATATTTTTGGGATTTCTCACCTATAAAGCTACGCTCATCATCTATGTAGTTAGGGTGTCTTTTATCTCTGACTCGCCAAAGCTCCGGCAACCTTAAAAGGCTCCTCTTCTCCAGTTAAGCTTGGAGAAGTATTTGAAATGGAAAGAAAATGCTGAATTTTCTGAACTTCTATTCTGTTCCACTTGCCGAATTGGAAGTGGGAAAACATCTGTACTGGCAAATAGGTAACTTAAAATTGCATGGTCAGGTGTTTCTCACATCCTGGTTTGTTATTGGCTTGTTAGTGCTAGTTTCTGTAGCAGCAAGCAGTAATATTAAGCGAATTCCCAGTGGCATACAGAACCTCATGGAGTATGCCCTCGAATTCATTCGGGATTTGGCTAAAAACCAGATTGGCGAAAAAGAATATCGCCCTTGGGTGCCGTTCGTTGGCACTTTGTTTTTGTTCATTTTTGTGTCAAATTGGTCTGGGGCGCTAGTTCCTTTCAAGCTGATTCATTTGCCAGAAGGGGAATTAGCAGCACCTACAAGTGACATCAATACCACGGTTGCTTTAGCTTTGTTGACATCTTTGGCATATTTTTATGCAGGGTTCAGCAAAAAAGGTTTGGGGTATTTTGGCAACTACGTACAACCTGTATCGTTCATGTTGCCATTTAAGATTATTGAAGACTTCACTAAGCCCCTATCCCTAAGCTTCCGTTTATTCGGTAACATCTTAGCTGATGAACTTGTAGTTGGTGTATTGGTATTATTAGTTCCCTTATTTGTACCTTTGCCAGTCATGGCTTTGGGACTATTTACCAGCGCCATCCAGGCACTAATTTTTGCCACTTTGGCCGCGGCTTACATCGGTGAAGCGATGGAAGACCATCATGGCGAAGAGCATGAGGGACATCACTAAGATTACCTCAGATGAAAGAGAGTCATTGGTCATGAGTCATGAGTTATTAGTTCAAAAATAACGAAAAGCGCAAGACAAATGACCCTTGATGCAACACAACTTCAAAACCCATTCGATTCAGTAAAGTAAGGAAAGAATATCATGGATCCATTGATTTCTGCTGCTTCCGTTTTAGCTGCTGCTTTAGCTGTTGGTTTGGCTGCTATCGGCCCTGGTATTGGTCAAGGTAATGCAGCAGGACAAGCTGTAGAAGGTATTGCTCGCCAGCCAGAAGCAGAAGGCAAAATTCGCGGTACATTGCTACTGAGCTTGGCGTTCATGGAAGCGTTAACCATCTACGGTCTAGTAGTTGCTCTTGTACTACTATTTGCTAACCCCTTCGCATAATCAGTACCGGGTACTGAGTGCTGAGTCACCGAAGTTCAGAACGGCGGAAACCGCCGCTTTGACTTCTCGCTGAGTTACAAGAGTTAAGAGTTAAGAGTTAAGCTCACAACTCACAACTCGTAACTCATAACTAAATAACTCAGGACTCAGGACTAAGCATAGTAGATAGGAAAAAGCAACCATGACACATTGGATCACCTTATTGGCTGTGGAAGAGGTTGCTAAAGAAGGGGGGCTGTTTGATTTAGACGCTACCCTACCTTTAATGGCAATCCAGTTTTTAGTGTTAGCCTTGTTGTTGAACTCCACTCTTTACAAACCACTAGGCAACGCTATCGATGGACGGAATGAATATATCCGTACAAATCAATTAGAAGCTCAAGAGCGTTTGTCAAAAGCTGAAAATTTGGCACAGCAGTATGAGCAAGAGTTAGCAGGAGCTAGACGGCAAGCCCAAACAATTATTGCTGACGCTCAAGCCGAGGCACAAAAAATTGCTGCCCAAAAAATTGCCGCAGCACAACAAGAAGCTCAAGCGCAACGAGAAAAAGCTGCTGGTGAAATTGAGCAGCAAAAGCAGCAAGCCCTGGCTTCTTTAGAGCAACAAGTGGATGCCCTAAGTCGCCAAATTCTAGAAAAGCTGTTAGGAGCTGATCTAGTAAGCCACCGCTAACTCAACAAATTAGTGATAAGTCATTAGTCATTGATTGATACAAGACAAATGACAAACCTTTGGCAGCGCAGTTGTGGATGAAGAATCATGGGGACTTTTTTACTGTTGATGGCGGAAGCCAGCGCCGTTGGAGGTGAATTGGCAGAGGGTGCGGCGGAAGGTGGTTTTAGTCTAAATACTAATATTCTAGAAACCAACCTGATTAACCTGGCCATTATTATTACTGTGCTGTTGGTGTTTGGGCGGAAGGTGCTAGGTAATACCCTAAAAACTCGTCGCGAGAACATCGAGACAGCAATTAAGAATGCAGAACAACGTGCCGCTAATGCAGCCAAACAACTGCAAGAGGCACAACAAAAGCTAGAGCAAGCGCAAGCAGAAGCTGAAAGAATCAAAACAGCAGCTCAAGAGAGCGCCCAAACTGCAAGTCAAGCAATCATTGCACAAGCTGCTGTAGACATTGAACGCTTGCAAGCAGCTGGCGCAGCAGACTTGAATGCAGAACTAGATAAAGCGATCGCGCAGTTGCGGCAGCGAGTAGTAGCTTTGGCATTGCAAAAGGTCGAAACAGAACTCAAAGGCGGCATTGCTGATGATGCTCAAAAGGCTTTAATTGACCGCAGCATTGCACAACTGGGAGGCTAGGTATGACAAGTAAAGTAGCAAACACCGAAGTAGCCCAGCCGTATGCACAGGCACTGTTGTCCATCGCCCAATCGCAAAATTTGACGGAAGAGTTCGGCACAGATGCGCGTACTTTGCTGAGTCTACTTTCCGGAAACCAGCAGCTAAAAACTTTTATCGACAACCCTTTTATTTCTGCCGAGAACAAAAAGGCTGCGATTAAACAAATTTTGGGCGCAGATGCCAACCCTTACTTACGCAATTTCTTATTACTACTGGTAGATAAACGCCGGATTTTCTTCTTGGCAGAAATTCTCCAGCAGTATCTAGCACTATTGCGGCAACTTAATCAAACTGTGTTAGCGGAAGTGACTTCTGCTGTACCGCTCACAGAAGAACAACAGCAAGCTGTGACCCAAAAGGTACTCGCCATCACTAAGGCTCGTCAGGTAGAACTAGAAACCAAAGTAGACAGTGACCTGATCGGTGGTGTGATTATCAAAGTAGGCTCTCAGGTAATAGACTCCAGTATCCGGGGTCAACTTCGTCGCCTGTCCTTGCGTTTAAGCAGTAGCTAGAAAGTTAGGAGGAAATGTTAGGAGGCAAGTAAATGAAGACTTCACTCTTAACTCCTCAAGCTGAATGCGGACGCGATAATTATCGCGTCTATTCCATATCTTCCGTCTCGCAAGAAAAAAAGATACACACATGAGCATTTCAATTAGACCTGACGAAATCAGCAGTATTATTCAGCAGCAAATCGAGCAATACGACCAAGAAGTAAAAGTCGCTAACGTTGGTACTGTATTGCAAGTAGGCGACGGTATCGCCCGGATTTATGGTCTAGAGAAGGCCATGGCTGGAGAACTTTTAGAATTTGAAGACGGCACAGTTGGTATCGCCCAAAACTTGGAAGAAGACAACGTAGGCGCGGTATTAATGGGTGAAGGCCGCGACATCCAAGAAGGTAGCACCGTTACCGCCACCGGCAGAATTGCTCAGGTGGGTGTAGGTGAAGCCCTGATTGGTCGTGTTGTAGACGCTTTGGGTCGTGCTATCGACGGTAAAGGCGACATCAAAACCAGCGAAACCCGTTTGATTGAATCCCCAGCCCCCGGTATTATTGCCCGTCGGTCTGTACATGAACCGATGCAAACTGGTATCACCGCGATTGACTCCATGATTCCCATCGGTCGGGGTCAACGGGAATTGATCATTGGCGACCGTCAAACAGGTAAAACTGCGATCGCGATCGACACCATCATTAACCAAAAGGGTGAAGATGTAGTTTGTGTTTACGTTGCCGTTGGTCAAAAAGCTTCTACCGTTGCCAACGTAGTCCAAACCCTGCAAGAAAAAGGTGCAATGGACTACACCGTAGTTGTAGCAGCTAGCGCCAGTGAACCTGCTACTCTGCAATTCTTGGCTCCCTACACAGGTGCTACCATTGCTGAGTATTTCATGTACAAAGGCAAAGCTACCCTAGTAATCTACGACGACTTGTCCAAGCAAGCCCAAGCTTATCGCCAAATGTCCTTGCTGCTGCGTCGTCCACCCGGACGGGAAGCTTACCCCGGAGACGTATTCTACATTCACTCCCGCTTGTTGGAACGTGCTGCTAAACTCAGCGACGAATTGGGTAAAGGTAGCATGACCGCCCTACCCATCATCGAAACCCAAGCTGGTGACGTTTCCGCATACATTCCTACCAACGTAATTTCCATCACCGACGGTCAGATTTTCTTATCTTCTGACTTGTTCAACGCTGGTGTACGCCCGGCTGTAAACCCCGGTATCTCTGTATCCCGTGTAGGTTCTGCGGCTCAAACTAAAGCCATGAAGAAAGTTGCCGGTAAGATTAAACTGGAACTGGCACAGTTTGATGACCTGCAAGCCTTCGCGCAATTTGCTTCCGACCTAGATAAAGCTACCCAAGACCAATTGGCACGGGGTCAACGTTTGCGGGAACTACTGAAACAGCCCCAAAACCAACCTCTGTCCGTAGCTGAACAAGTAGCAATTCTCTATGCTGGTATTAACGGTTACTTAGATGATATCCCTGTAGATAAAGTAACCACCTTCACCAAAGGTTTCAGAGATTACTTGAAATCCGGCGCTAACCCCTACTTCCAAGACGTACAGTCTAAGAAGGTACTGGGTGATGATGAAGAAAAAGCATTGAAGGCAGCTTTAGACGAATACAAAAAAACCTTCAAAGCTACAGCTTAGTATAGTGCTGAGTATTGAGTGCTGAGTGCTGAGTGAAAGTAGGAGTTAAGAGTTAAGCAAATTTATTTGTGAACTCTGATCGAAAAAATTCCTCCCCAGCTTGGCATTCAGCACATTCTGTAACTCAGGACGGGCTAAAAGCCCCGCTACCGCTAACAGAACTCAGGACTCGGAACTTAAGAATATGCCTAACCTTAAATCAATACGCGATCGCATTCAGTCGGTCAAAAATACCAAAAAAATCACAGAAGCTATGCGGCTGGTGGCTGCGGCTAGAGTACGTCGCGCCCAAGAACAAGTAATTGCCACTCGTCCCTTTGCTGACCGCTTGGCACAAGTTTTGTATGGTTTGCAAACCCGGTTGCGGTTTGAAGATGTAGACCTACCCCTACTGAAAAAACGGGAAGTTAAATCAGTCGGGTTGCTGGTCATTTCCGGTGACAGAGGTCTGTGTGGCGGTTACAACAACAACGTCATCCGTCGCGCTGAAAACCGCGCGAAGGAACTCAAAGCCGAAGGTTTAGATTACACCTTTGTCATTGTTGGACGCAAAGCTACCCAATATTTCCAACGCCGCGACCAACCTGTTGATGCTACCTACAGTGGCTTAGAACAAATTCCCACTGCCGAAGAAGCAACAAAGATTGCTGACGAATTGCTGTCTTTGTTCCTCTCCGAAAAAGTAGACCGCATCGAGTTAGTCTACACTCGGTTTGTTTCTTTAGTTAGTTCTCGTCCAGTTATCCAAACTCTGCTACCTCTTGACCCCCAAGGTTTTGAAGCAGCCGATGACGAAATCTTCCGTCTAACAACCCGTGGCGGTCAATTTGAAGTTGAACGGCAGACAGTCACTAGCCAAGTTCGGCCTTTGCCCCGTGACATGATTTTTGAGCAAGACCCAGTACAAATTCTGGATTCCTTGCTGCCATTGTATTTGAGTAACCAACTCTTACGGGCATTGCAAGAATCTGCCGCTAGTGAACTAGCAGCACGGATGACAGCCATGAGCAACGCCAGCGACAACGCCGGTGAATTAATCAAGACCCTATCATTGTCTTACAACAAAGCCCGCCAAGCTGCTATTACCCAGGAACTCCTGGAAGTTGTTGGCGGTGCAGAAGCACTGGGTTAGGAATAAGTCAATTGCTAGCTGTAACAAAATAGCTAATTGCTGGTGAGTTTAAAACTAGCAATTAGCTATTTTTGGTCTTAGTGATGCTCAAAAATCAGGAAATAATATGCTCCCGACAAAATTGTACTGAAGAAAATTTCTTAGTCAAATTCCATCAAAACATTTTAAAGCGATTTTTGAATTTCTTACTTTTGAAAAACATATCGTGCCGTAAGTCAATTAAGGCATATTACTCCTTCTTTATTAGTGAAAATTTATAAAGAGTTATAGATTCATTTTTACCAGGATAGTCAGTTTTTTCTAGTAATGGATAATTTCTCTTTAATCTTGGTAAAACTTCGTTAGCTACGCTATATTTCATTTTTCCATAATTACTCATAACCTTTGCTTGCTGAATAAAAAATAATTGTCTATAACCATCGTGAATCTTATTTTGAATACGCTGTTCTATATCTGATATCAATGTTGGATTTCCCCAAACTTCTGCATAGCCTTGAGGACTAAATATTTCTGGATTATTCCATCGACCAACACCATAAAATTCAACTTTTTTATGTGCAAAATAGTAACCAAATGTAGGGCTTAAATAGTCAGGATTAATAAGGTAAAAAGTCTTTTCTTGATCATTCTTCTGCACATCAGCAGCTAGTGATCTTATTCCCGATTTTTCGCTATTTCCTAAATACATAGCGTATTTTATATTGGGTATAATAATTAAAATAATTGAAGTAACAAGTAAAATTAATACTATCTGCTTACTAAGACGATTAAATTTTTCATTCCAGTAATAATATATGTGCTTGAGAAGATTGATGACACTACTACTATAGACTACCCAAGCAAGGGGCGCAAAAGGAAACATATAGCGTCCACTATAGGAAAGTGCAGCTACTACAATAGTTGATATCAAGGCATTTAAATTCAAAATTAATGTATATGTTTTTAGCCGTAATTCCCATTGGTTAACAAATTGCTTACTACGAGAAAAAAACTGACTTGCTTGAATAATTAATGCTAACAAAATAATCAGTTCTGCGAGTCCTCGCCATCTAATTATAGGTAAAGTATACTGAAAATTTTCATATAATATTTTAGGTCGCATTAACCAAGGTTTTTTAGTATACCAAGGAAGACCAGTATGCAAATGTGTTAAAAAAACTTGCAACCAAGGTGTGAATAGCAAAAAGATTATTATATAAGCCATAACAAATCGCGTTAGACGAATATTTGCTACACCGCGCCATTTCAGATAAAGAGTAATGATGGCAAGACTAGCAAGCAAAATTAAACCTGTATACTGTACATAAAGTAATGTAGTTGCACAAATTACAAAACCTAATAAATACGATTTTGCTTTTTTACTATAGATGGCTTTGCAGTATAAAAATACTACTAAACAGCATAGCAAAGCTGCTAGAGTATAGGGTCGAGCCTCTTGAGAGTAATAGATAGCTTCTGGTGCAAAAGTAGTTACAGCAGCAGCAATGAGTCCAATTGTACGTGAACTTAATAGAGAACCTAGTGTATAAGTGGCAGGAATTAGCAATATGCCAAAAATGAATGCAGGCAGTTTAAAACTGACATCGTCTGCACCAAACCACTGTATCCATTGGTGCATAATTAGGTAAAAACCAGGGGGATTGAGTTCGCTATAAATAACAGTATTAATTACTTCGCGCAAATCTATTGGAAGTGCATTGAAATAAGTTGACCCTTCATCCCGCCAAGCACCTAAGCTGAGACTTGGTAGACGTAATACCAAACCAATCAGCATCAAACTGCCAAGTATAAGATGTGGCTGCTTAATATTATTGCTATTAATAGCCAATCGTAAAAGTTTTTTCAATTGCATGATACAACTCTCTTACAAAGTGAAGTAATAGCTTTTAAGAAATAAGGGCATTTCCTAATGTTTTATTTATAGTTTTGACTATTCAATTTTGTGCCAGAAGACAATGTAGGCTAGACCCTATGAAAATAAATCGTTGCGGCAGGGCAGAAATTCTCATCCCTGACCAAATTAATATCTTATTTACTCAGGGGTTTGTCAACCCGCGTGATCGCGCTTTGTTTGGCGTGTGTCTTTTGCTTGCTGAATTAACGGGGCTTGCACTTTAGCAGTGAAAAACGTGTTTAGGTGTCCACTGAGATACCTATAAAAAGAGATACATTGTAAATAAAGATTGCAAACAATCCCTTGTTTATTTACTAACTTGCCCAAAAATGATGTTGAGCGAATCAAATTTTTTTAATTTAACTAGCGATCGCTATTCCTGAAGCTTTAGCGGCCTTTAACCCAATAGTGGAATGAGTAGAGCGATCGGGCTTCTTTAATTACTCAGTGCTATTTTCAATAGAATTATTTTTAAACCAAATCCCTATAGATTCTTGTGTTTCTTTTTTATCGGCTAGTCTTTCAAAGGTAAAAACAACTTCTACTTCAGGAACATCAAAGGAGTAGCCATTTAATTCCAGAAAAGTAGCTGCTGCAACAAAACCCACTCGTTTATTACCATCTATGAACGCATGGTTATTTGTGAATCCAAAAGCATAAGCAGCAGCTAAATCAAAAATATTAGGAGTTGGCTCTCCGTAAGCCAAAAGATTTTTCGGTCTATCTAAACTGGCTAGAAGTAGATTGTAGTCCCTTATACCGGATCTTCCACCATGTACAGCTAACTGGTCATCATGAATAGCCAGTATGATTTTTTCATTCAACCAAAAAATATTACTTTGCCAACTCACGTAATGCGTTCCTGTATTTCGTGCTTACTTTTCGATAAGCTTCCATTGCTTTTTCAAATTCTGGATCATGAGCAGTTATATAAACACCACCAGGGGTCTCTGTAATAAACAAGCTATCTCCTTCCTTTACTCTAAGCTTTTGAAGAGTTTCTTTAGGAAGGGTAATACCCAAAGAGTTACCCACTTTACGAACTTTTTGTACTTGCATAGAATGATGAGCCTCCTTCTAGGAGTAATACTATTGTAATAACATAACTTCCTGAAAGATAGAAAGGTCAAAAATCAAGCTATTTTGGGCTATTGCCTATTGACAGTCTTCACTGGCAGCCCCTAACTCCTGTCGATGAAAAATCACACAAACCAAGAGAAAAAAAATTTTGGAATTTCCTGGGACAAAATACTTGACATTACCCCGGTACACACTGCTATATTATTAAAGTTGAAACTTTGGGGCGTAGCCAAGCGGTAAGGCAGCGGGTTTTGGTCCCGCCATCCCTAGGTTCGAATCCTAGCGCCCCAGTTGAAGTCAAAAATCTCAGCTTGTTGATCATACATTCAGTTACTCGATATTGATGTCGGATCTATAATCAACGACACCAATTTAGACTTTATTGTGTTCTTATAGTAAACTTCGTCTGTTAAGAAATAAACTGATGTTGCTATTAAGCAACACCCAAATGATTATTTTTCTTAGATGTAAACAGATATAAGCTACTTATCAGGTGATTTCAAAGCCTGATCTAGCACTTGTCGAGCTTGTTCTGCCTTAGTGCGTGCTTCTTGGTAACGCAGGTTAGCTTGAGCAAAATTTTTGAGAACTTTAAAACCTTCTTTGAGACGAGTAATTTCTTCTTCTGATACTGATTCATCTGAAAACAGTACATCAACAGCCTGACGAATTTCTAAAGCTTCGGCTCGTGATTCTTGTACCTTTAGTTTCAGTGTGGCTAGGTTGCTCAGAACTTGTACAGCTTGTGTAACAGCATCTTCACTACTGGTGGAATCCGTTGCGGTTTCCTTGACTTCAATTAATTGTTGAGGCCCAAATCCTTCTTCCAATTCCGTAGGTAGTTTGCCAGCATTCATCAGTTCCATCAACTGATCCATTGCTTTGTCACGGGCTTTAGCTGAATCCTTGCCAGAAACAGTGAGGATGATTTCTGGACTTTGAGCGAGAGTGTACTGAACCATACATATTTAGGACAGAAATTGTCCTAGTTAATAAAGCATAAAAAAATCATAATAACATAAAAAAGGGGTGAAAATACTGATATGAGTTGCAAAACCCCCGAATTCGATTAGGGTGATATAAGCGAATAGCCGAATTTATTCGGTAATGTCAAACTGAAAGAAAGGCGAATAAGTTTCAATAGGGGGGAAAGCGATGGCTCCCAATCCAATGATCATGCAAGCGGTGGAGAAACTGGGCTACCGAGTCACTGTTGGTGATGTGGCAACTCAGGCTGGATTGAATATAGCTGAGGCTAACCAAAGCTTATTAGCTCTAGCCACCGATGCTGGTGGACATTTACAGGTGGCAGAAACGGGAGATGTGGTTTACCTGTTTCCCCGCAATTTTAGGGATATTTTACGTAATAAATACTTACAGTTGCAATTGCAAGAATGGTGGCAGAAGATATGGGGCGTTCTATTCTACCTGATTCGCGTTTCCTTTGGCATCTTGTTAATTGCTTCTATTATTCTGATTACTATTACGATCATTGTCATTATTACGGCGATGAATTCTAGTAGTGACAATGACGATCGCCGCAGTCATGGTAGTGGTGGTTGGGGCTTTATTTATTTTCCCGATTTATTTTGGTATTTCAACCCAAACTATCAAAATTACCCTCAACAACGGCGGCGCGGTAGACAAGAAGACAGCCAGATGAATTTCTTGGAGGCTGTATTTTCATTTTTGTTTGGTGATGGGAATCCTAACGCCAATTTAGAAGAACGTCGTTGGCAGGAAGTTGCTGCCGTAATTCGTGCTAACCGTGGTGCAGTAGTAGCTGAACAAATATCTCCTTATCTAGATGATATCGGTGCAGCATATCAACAAGAATACGAAGATTATATGCTGCCCGTACTCTTAAAATTTAATGGGCAACCAAAGGTTAGTCCTGAAGGACAAATTGTGTATTATTTCCCAGAGTTGCAGGTGAGAGCCAGCAGCAAACGTCATGAGTCAGTGCCAGTATATTTAGAAGAAGTACCTTGGCGTTTTAGTGCAGCTAGTTCTGGACAAATTATGCTGAGTGCTGGGTTAGGTGTAGCTAATCTTGTTGGTGCTTTGGTACTTGGTAGTTTATTAGCAGATGGTACAGTTGCGGCTGAATTAGGTGGATTAGTAGCTTTTGTCCAAGGCATTTATTGGTTGCTGTTGGCTTATGGTATGGGCTTTTTAGCTATACCTTTGGTGCGTTATTTTTGGATTCAATGGCGTAATAGTAAAATTTCTGCCCGTAACAGCGATCGCCTTTCTAGGGCAAGATTATTAGCAAGTCCCAATTCAGCGTTACAACAAAAAATTGATTACGCCCATCAGTTTGGTGCAGAAACAGTTATTAGTAATGAAGATTTGGTGTACACAACTGAAACTGACTTACTAGAACAGGAAGTTGAGCGTTCTGCACAAATTGATGCTGAATGGCAGAAGAGACTGGGGACTGGGGAGTAGAACCCTGGAAAAGTCCCTAACTGCCAGTCGCTAATTCCAGTAACCCAGCAGGTGGATTAATTTCAATGCGATGGGCTGGTAAATCTACTACAGGGACAATCTCTTTAACAAAGGGAATTAAAACTGTCTTTTGTTTTTGCTTACTAGCAGGCAATTCTGGTAACTTAACCTCTAATAAATCATGACCTGCGGCCATCACATCTACCACAGTACCCACCAGTTCACCCGATGTTTGCAGAAAAACTTCCAAACCTATTAAATCGATGACATGATATTCATCTTCACCTAATTGGGGGCGATCGCTGACTGGTACAAATAATCTACAGTCGCGTAATTCTTCGGCTTGGTTGCGATTATCTACACCAGCCAATGTAATCACATATAGGTTTTTGCCTTCTATGTAACGTCCTGTTAACAACTCAATCGGTTGCGGTTCCGTCTTTCCTGGATACAACAGCCAACGTTGTCCCGGTTCTTCAAAACGTTCGGGAAAGTCAGTGTTAGGGTAAACTCTTAACTCTCCAGACAAACCTTGTGGAGCCACGATTTTACCTATTTCAATCCAATCATCAAGGTTGGGGATTGGGGATTGGGGATTGGGGATTGGGGATTGGGGTTTTTTAGTTTTTGCCTTTCCCCTTGCTTTTCTACTCCCCTTACCTTCTTTTAATTCTTCGCTATTCATTGGTTATTACTGGGAATTGGGGACTGGGGATTGGGGATTAGAGCATTGGGTATGCCTCTTGTCTCTCTTGTCTCCCTTCCTCCCCTGATTTCTATTTTCTCAAGCACTCATCACTGCACTTTGATAAACTTGCTCTGCGGCTTTAGCTAAACGTTGCATTCCCAGAGTAATTTCCTCATTGCTACCTGTGAGGCTAATGCGTAAACATTGATGCTTGTGTTGCCATTCTTCTTTCAAACCTGGGAAGAATGTACTACCAGGAACTACAATTACACCGACTTTTTTCAGTTCTTGATAGAATTCCCAATCAGTGATGGGTAGATCCTTTAACCACAACCAAGCGAAGATAGCCCCTTCACCACGATGGAGGAACCAAGGTAAATCCTTGGGCATGGCAGCATTTAAGGTATCTTCTAAAACAGTAAACTTCTCCTGGTAAAAGGGACGAATCACGGTTTCGGCAATTTGTGCCAAACTACCAGAGTTGATAGCACGAGATGCGATCGCCTGTCCATAGCGTGAGGGATGAATGCACAAATTCGTCTGGAAACATTCTAAAACTTGTATCCATTGTTCATCCCCAATGGCAATACCGATGCGTTCTCCTGGTAGCCCAGCTTTGGATAAGCTCATGCAGTGGATGATGTTATTGCCAAATACTGGCTGCATATCTGTGAAGTTTAACGCCGGGAATGGAGGAGCATAAGCGGAATCAATTAACACTGGTACATCGTAGCTAGCAGCCAAGGCAGCAATTTTCTTCACTTCATCTTCAGTCATGACGTTGCCTGTTGGGTTGCAGGGACGGGAGAAGATAATGCAGCCTGTGTTGTCTGTGACTGATAGTTGGCTAAAATCGGGGCGATATTTGAATTTATGGTTGGATGCGTCAATATCTAAAGTTGGCTTGTAAGCCAGTAAAGCCTCTGGAAACAAGCACACACCCCCATAGCCTGTATAATCGGGACTCAGGGGCAATACTATTTGCTTGAGTTCCCCATTGCTGGTATACCCACCGAAAGCATTGGCAGCATAGAAGTAAAGACTTTGACTACCAGGGGTGATTAAGATATTGCGCTCAGTTAAGTTTAAACCGTAGCGTTGATTAAAATCCTTAGCGATCGCCTCAATTAAAGGTGCATAACCCTGACTAGAACCATAACGGCAAACTACCTCTCCATACTCTGAACTAGCTAAAAGTTCTGCCGTATAATCCCGCCATAACTGCTCTACCTCCGGTAAAATCAACGGGTTGCCCGCACTTAGATTAATTAATTCCTGCCCCGCACTGGCTTTTAACGTTTCGATAATGTCCTTCATAATCGCTCGTACACCAGTTAGGTTGGACATTTGAGCGCCAATTTTAGTTAGGGCAGGGTTCATAAGCTTTACAAAAGTGTAGATAACTGAGGGGTTGACAAAAATATAGGTTCAGGCTGCGGAGAAGTATCATGTTCCTAGTCTGCCGCCTGTAACTAATGTACCAATCTCTCAAAAAAATGCAATTTCATTGTTAATTGGCGCACAGCCTATTTAATGTATTGGCAACCACCCTACGATATAAAATCATTACAAACCGTAAGTCATTTACCCTAACTTACTTACCTCTGTTTTTGAATTTTGACTTTTGAATTGTTCAAGGAGGGCTAACTCGTGGAAGTTAAAGCAGCAGTAGCTTACAGTGCGGGTAAGCCATTAACGATTGAAACTGTTCAACTTGAGGGGCCAAAAACTGGAGAAGTTTTAGTAGAAATCAAAGCTAGTGGGGTTTGTCATACTGATGCCTTTACCCTTTCTGGTGCTGATCCTGAAGGTTTATTTCCAGCCATTTTAGGACATGAAGGCGCGGGTGTGGTGGTAGAGGTGGGTGCTGGTGTCACTAGCGTCAAGCCAGGGGATCATGTAATACCCCTGTACACTCCCGAATGTCGGCAATGTGCATATTGTTTGAGTTTCAAAACTAATCTTTGCCAAGCTATTCGCGCTACTCAAGGACGTGGTGTGATGCCCGATGGCACTAGCCGTTTTACTATCGACGGGCAGATGATTCATCACTATATGGGTACATCGACTTTTTCTAATTACACAGTGCTACCAGAAATTGCTGTGGCGAAAATTCGAGAAGATGCCCCCTTTGATAAAGTTTGTTACATCGGTTGTGGCGTAACCACAGGTGTTGGTGCAGTTATTAATACAGCCAAGGTAGAACCAGGAGCGAATGTAGTAGTTTTCGGACTGGGGGGTATTGGCTTAAATGTCATTCAAGGGGCGCGGATGGTAGGGGCTAATATGATTGTCGGGGTGGATATTAACCCTAGCAAGCGAGCATTAGCGGAAAAATTTGGGATGACACACTTTGTTAACCCCCAGGAAGTAGAGGGTGATTTAGTTGCTTACTTGGTTGATTTAACTAAAGGTGGTGCTGATTACAGTTTTGAATGTATTGGCAACGTCAAAGTTATGCGTCAAGCATTAGAATGCTGTCACAAAGGTTGGGGTGTAAGTGTAGTTATTGGTGTTGCTGGTGCAGGTGAGGAAATTAGCACTCGTCCCTTTCAGCTGGTAACTGGGCGTGTATGGAAAGGTTCAGCATTTGGTGGTGCGAGAGGGCGGACAGATGTCCCGAAAATTGTTGATTGGTATATGGATGGAAAAATCAATATTGATGATTTAATTACTCACGTTATGCCCATTGAAAAGATTAATGATGCTTTAGATTTAATGCACAGAGGCGAATCAATTCGCAGTGTGGTGACGTTTTAGATGGATTTGTAGTAAGCACTTTAGTGTTTTTAAATAAGAACTAAAGCCCTTACTACAAACAAATTATTGATCAGATTTCTGCTCAACTTCACGCATTACCCGCTTCACAGCATCCGGCCATTCAACGTGTTGTTTACCTTCTTTTGCGGCTTTTTCTTTTGTTTGTTCAGCTTCTTTTTTTTCTTGATCACTCAATCTTTCCCAAACTTCTTTTGGCAAATAACGTTTAGTTACTTCACCATCACGGGCGCGTGTTTCTCCTTCTTCGGTTTGCCAATCTTGTTCAGACCATTTCTCTAAAGATTTAGCTGCTTCATCTTTTTGGGATTGTTTATAGCCACCACCTTGTTTTTCATATTCCCTGACTAACATTTGGCTTTTACGCGCAGACCATTGACCAGGTTTACCACCTTTATCTGATTCTTTTATTTCTTCTTTAATTTCTTCGCGTAATTCTGGGTCAGTGTATTTTTCTTCCGCTTTTTTCTTGGACATCTTCTTGTTTTACTCTATACTTTGTAGGCGTTGGGCAATTAACCAACACTTTTTTCAAGGTAGAGGCTTTGATTAAGACTTCCGTCTGTCAATTGGCAGAATTAGTATTAGCAATGCAAGCAAGGTCTTCTTTTTAAATAGTTCAGGTTTAGGGGTTATCTATATAAGTAATGTCGCTGATGCTTCTGCCTTTTCTCCTATATTTAATTCTTCTAACCCTATTAACTCTATTAAAAGTTATAGGTGACTATACTTTTAAATAGCGATGCCTGCGGCAGGCGTAGCCATCGCTGTAGTTGCGTCAGTCCTGAATATAATGATTTATGGCTAACATCAAACTTATCTCGGAATATAAAAGCTTTGAGGGCAAACTCGGCTTTTATGCTCATGCTTCTTCTAGTTGTAACGGTGAAATGCGCTTCGCGGTTTATCAACCACCACAAGCAGCCGAGAAACCTGTACCAGTCCTTTATTTTCTCTCTGGGTTGACTTGTACGGAAGAGAATTTTATGGTTAAAGCTGGGGCGCAACGTTATGCTGCTGAGTATGGATTGATGTTAGTTGCACCAGATACTAGCCCCCGTAATACAGATATTCCCGGTGAGGATGATGACTGGGACTTTGGTACAGGTGCGGGTTTTTATGTTGATGCTACTGAAACACCTTGGCATCAGCACTATCAAATGTATAGTTATGTAGTGCAAGAATTACCTGCTGTAATTGCGGTAAATTTTCATGTACAAACCGATAATCAAGGGATTTTTGGTCATTCGATGGGTGGACATGGTGCATTAGTTTGTGCGATGCGAAATCCCAAGTCATATAAATCAGTTTCAGCTTTTGCCCCGATTGTTGCACCTATGTGTTGTCCTTGGGGACAAAAAGCTTTCAGTCGTTATCTGGGTAGCAATCAAGAAAGTTGGCGTGGTTATGATGCTAGCGAATTAGTTCAAAAGTTGGGTTATCACAGTTCTATTTTGATTGATCAAGGTACGGCTGATCAATTTTTGGCTGGACAATTGTTAACAGAAGTATTTGAGCAGGCTTGTAAGTTGGTTAACCAGCCTTTAAACTTGCGTTATCAAGTAGGATATGACCACAGTTATTATTTTATTGCCAGTTTTATAGAAGACCACATCCGCCATCATGCGATCGCTTTCGGGTTAACTTAAAGTTAAGGTTTATTTTTGACCTGAAAAATTGGCCATAACAAGTTTTCAGATGATGAAACAAATATTATTTATTCAGTAGATACATGAAAGTATGGTCAGATTTTTTGTAAAAATATCTTTTCATATATATTTCAAAAATTACTACCCATTTGGCACCAATTATGGTTAAAGTTCTGCTGTAGAGTAGTTTAAATTTTCTGGTTGGATAAAGGGGTAGATTATCTGCCCCTTTTTTTGTGATGATAGTTATCAACTACTCATGAATGAGCCTTTGATCCTAAATCCCCTTTGTGAAGGGAGACTTTGATCTAATTTTCCCCGGTTGAAGGGGAGTTGGTGGAGATCAATAAGAGCCTAAAATCACAGCCAACTACTTTTTCCAAATCAACTCTAACAGCACTTACACTGCTTCTGTATTCTTTTCCCCTGTGCGAATCCGCACTACTTGCTCTACAGGTGAGATAAAAATCTTACCATCTCCGATTTCCCCGGTACGGGCAGCCGAGATGATTTTGTCAACCACCATATCAACTTGGTTATCCTCAACCACAATTTCCACCTTGAGTTTTTGTAGAAACTCAACAGTGTACTCAGAACCGCGATAGCGTTCTGTTTGTCCTTTCTGCCGTCCAAATCCCCGAACTTCAGAAACCGTCATACCCACAATACCAGCATTGACTAAAGCGATTTTCACTTCGTCTAGCTTAAATGGACGGATAATTGCTTCTACTTTTTTCATGTCATCGACTCCTAATTTTTAGTAGGTTCGTTTTATATATCTAACCAGATCAAATGTCTGACACTGTCACCATTCGCCTGATTTTCAAGAAAGTCCCAATGAAACGAGTTTCACCAGAGAGTTTAGGGACTAGAGGCTAGAGACTAGAATTTCTTCCTCAGCACTTATCACTCAGCACTCAGCACTTTCAAGACAGATGTGGGAATTGCAAATTTTTTTAACTGCATCTGACCCACATAAGCATTTATCAGATTAGCAGTAGAACCTATAGATTAATTGGTTAATTTGAGAAATTTTGATATTAAACTGCTGTCATCAGATTTGCTTTTTTCATGTAGCTTTGATAACTCAAAACTAATAAATGCCAAGTTTGATTAGATATGCTCAGAAAATTAGCAACTAGCTTTAAAGAATTAACACCAGTGCAAAAATTCCAGCATTAGTTATGGTGCCAAAGACTACGACATGGCAGAAATAAATATAACATTAGTGAGCAGCAAAAAGTTTAAAGTTTATGTCTAATATCTTTTTCTTGATTAGCGGCTTTGATGTGCAAATAGGGGACGCACAATTAAATACCCAGCCCCAAAAGCTGTTAACATAATTAACAAAATGCCAAGTGCCAACCACCAACCATTAAGTTCTTTTGCTTGTGACTTAGCAGTTGGATAGTAACCTACTTCTTGTTCTTCAACTAATACTGTTTCTGGCATGGGAGAACTGATTTCAACTAAAGGGACAGAGAAATCAGGATGACGGCTTTTGCTGTTTGGTGGTTCAGGGACAACAGGCTGTCGGGAACGATGAGCCTGTGGACGTGGTTGTGTTTGAGTAGATTGATAGTTTTTGGGAACGTTGACTTCAGGGTGGGAAGTGGGAGATGAATAAGAACTTGGTGTAGTTTGGTAATCCACCAATTTTTGCAAGTGTAAAAAAGACTGAACAACTTGAGTAATTTCATGGCGCAGTCGTTGGTTTTCTTGCGCTAGTTGTCGATTTTTTGCATTCAGCGCATCTAATTGTGCCTGTGTTGCTTTTAATTCTGTTGCTAATTCCCGATATACGTATAATGGTACAGAAGTTGGAAGGGTTGAAGATGGTGGTTTTGATGGATTGCCGTGAACAGAACCTGTGGTTGTTCGCATCGGTTAGTTGGTATCAAAATAAATTAATTAGAGTATCAGAAATGTTATCAAAAGATATTCAGCACTGAAACTAGCCCAAGAATAATAGAAAAATGCTCGGAGTGCAAAGATATTGAAAATTACATTCTTAAGCAATAGGTATTGAGCATTGGGCAGTAGCCAAAAATTCTCCCCCATCTCCCCCATCTCTACTACTCCCTATTCTCCACTCACCACTCCCTCACTTTGCAGTAATGGGAAAAAATGACCTACAGGGCCTTGTCCTTTGCCGATATCTAATGTGTAAGTGAGTGCAGTAGTAACATATTTCTTAGCTTGCTGTACAGATTGCCATAAATCTTCACTTTTAGCTAGATTGGCAGCGATCGCAGCTGATAAAGTACAACCAGTACCGTGAGTATTCTTAGTGTCTACTTGCTGTGTAGTTAATGTTTCTAGCTTTTGTCCATCAAACCAAATATCAACACCACGGGCATTTCCTACCATTCCTCCACCCTTCACTAAAACCACCTTCGCTTTGAAATTGCGGTGAATTACTTGCGCGGCTGCCCTCATATCATCCAGAGAGTTTACTGGTAAACCACTTAAAATCTGAGCTTCGTAGCGATTTGGTGTAATAATAGCTGCCTTGGGTATCAGTTGCTCACGGAGTGTCTTGACGGCATCATCATCAATTAATTGCGCCCCTGTACGTGATACCATCACCGGGTCAACAACTAAGTTATGTATTTGTAAAGCCTCTACCTGCTGGGCAACAGCCGCAATAATTTCCTGATTGAGTAACATACCAGTTTTCGTCGCCTGTAACCCAATATCCTCAACTACGGTTTGTATTTGGGCTACAACAGCTTCTGACGACATAGCATCCACTCGCGCCACCCCTAGAGTATTTTGTGCAGTGACACAGGTGATAGCACTAGCACCGTGGACACAGTGAAAAGCAAATGTGCGTAAATCAGCTTGAATTCCTGCACCACCACCACTATCGGAACCTGCAATTGTTAATGCAACCGGAACCCTAAATATTGTTTCAGTATTCATTTTGAAAATAGGTTACTGGGGACTGGGGACTGGAGACACTTTAACCCTTCAACCCTTCGACAAGCTCAGGGCATCACTGAGGATTGGGGATTAGGAGCTAGGGAAAGTATGCTTTTCAATGACCAATTCCTAATGACCATTGACTAATAATTTTTGCAGAAATTTACCCCACTCTGCTGCTAAAGGGATTTCTGTAAATGGGATTTTGACTGTATTAGCAGTTTCACGAAATATAAATTCTAGCTCTATAGAACGACCCTTATTAGGTAAAAAGTTAATGTCAACTGCTTTTCCATCTACCAAAAGCTGGATTTCTTGAATATCAATCAAAGAAAAAGTTTGTAATTGAATTAGCCCTTTAGCTGTGGGTTTACCCCAGGTAATATCGTTGTTTTTTTGACCTAAAACCGCGTAAATATCGTATTTAGCCCGATCAAATTGCTCTGCCCAAGTACGATAAGCTTCAACTTTTTGATACTCCTTTGAGCCTTGCCAAGCCAACCAAAAAAATATGATTAACAAAGGCAACCAGAAAAGACCACGTTCCATTGTTTAAACAGTCCTCAGTCAAAGATTTAACTAAAAAGGTTTAACTAAATTGCAAAGTCCACCAATTAGGGACACAGATAAGTTATCGTAGTGAACAAACTGGCAAAAAGCGGTGATGAGTTGGTATGAGAAAACTTATAATATTGTGCTTGTTTGTCATCGGGTTAGTATCGGCTGTATTTGGGTTCCTGAATTTTCAGGGACTAGCAGCTAAGGGCGAATTCGAGACAATTTTGTTAGATTTCCGCGAAGATATTCCAGCAGAGGTAATCAAACAAGATTTACAAGCGATCGCACAAAAATACAACGTTACTCCTCAATTAGATAATAAATTCTCAGCACAAGACAATGTTTATATTATCAAAGGCGATCGCGATCGCCTCAAAGAATTAAAGAAATCTCCCTTTGCTAAAGCTACAGAAATTATCGAGCCGAATTATATCTACAAACTAATTGAGCCGGCAGCTAAACCCACTTGGCTAGGCGAACTCTTAAGACCCCAAGATAGCGAAGAGGTACAACCCTCATTAACTGCACCCAACGACGAATATTACAGCAAACAGTGGAATCTCCACAAAATTGGCGTTGAAAGTGCATGGAGTCAAACTAAAGGTAGTGGTGTCACAGTCGCAGTCATTGACACAGGTGTTACCAAAGTCCGGGACTTATACGAAACAAAATTCGTCAAAGGCTACGATTTCGTCAACGACAAAGAAGAAGCCAGCGATGACAACGGACACGGTACTCATGTCGCCGGTACTATCGCCCAAGCCACCAATAATAAATATGGTGTAGCAGGCATTGCCTACGAAGCCAAACTCATGCCTTTGAAAGTGCTGAGTGCCTACGGTGGTGGAACCGTTGCTGATATTGCCGAAGCCATTAAATTTGCGGCTGACAAAGGCGCAGATGTAATTAATATGAGCTTAGGGGGTGGCGGTGAAAGTCAACTTCTCAAACAAGCAATTGACTATGCCCACAGCAAAGGTGTAGTCATCATTGCCGCAGCCGGTAACGAAAACGAAAACTCCGCCGCCTATCCCGCCCGTTACCCTTACGTTATTGGGGTTTCTGCCTTTGGCCCCGACGGAGAAAAAGCCCCCTATTCTAACTTTGGTGCTGGCGTTGATATTTCCGCCCCTGGTGGCACTGATGCTGGGGCGATTCTACAAGAAACCATCAACGAAGAAGGGGAAAGTGTATTTCTGGGACTCCAAGGGACAAGCATGGCTTCTCCTCACGTTGCCGGTGTAGCCGCTTTAGTTAAAGCTAAAGGCATCCAAGAACCAGAGGAAATTTTAAAAGTTCTCAAGCAGTCAGCCAGAGTCATTAAAGATGACAGCTTGAACTACTACGGTGCGGGACAACTCAACGCCGAAGCAGCCGTGAAACTCGCCACCGACGGACAAATCAGTTTCCAAGATTTCTTCCGGTGGTTACGCGATAACGGTTATCTCAACCCTGGTTTTTGGATAGATGGCGGTGCAGTGGCACTGTTACCAAAGATATTGATGGTAGTTGGTTCCTATCTGCTAGCGTGGTTTTTGCGGGTTTACTTCCCCTTCGCTTGGAGTTGGTCATTATCTAGCGGCTTAATTTTTGGCAGTTCCGGGTTATTCTTCCTCCAAGGCATCTATATATTTGACTTACCCCAATGGCCGTTCCGCGTTTTAGGTAGTTCCATTCCCGAATTAGGCAACACCATTCAAGGAACTGGTGCTTTAAATCCCATATTTGCTAGTGTATTAATTCCAATTGTGTTGATGGCATTATTACTAGGTCATCCCAACTGGAAATGGTTCGCCATTGGTTCTACCCTAGGTGTAGCCGCTTGCTTAACAGTCAGTGCAGTTTTAGACCCAGCAGTTTGGGGTTTAGGTAGTGAGAACTTAGCCAGGATATTCCTCATAGCCAACGCCTTACTCTGTTATGGACTAGCTCGTTTAGCATTGAAAAACGAAGGACAAACAGCATAAAGGGGACTGGGGACTGGGGATTGGGGATTAGGTATTAAAAATAAATGATATAGGACTCGTATTTGATTTTTCTTGGCGTAGCCTGCGCTGGCGCATAAAAATTCAGTACGACTGATAATCTTTTTTCCCTGCCACCTATCACCTACCTATCGCGCTTGCGCTGCGCGAAGCGCACCACGCAAGTAAATTGGCTACGCCTCTTGTGAAGGATACAGAAATCAAACCGGATTACTATATCTTGTCTACCTTTCTTCTTCCCCATCTCCCCTATCCTCCTCATCTCCTCCTACTCAGCACTCAGCACTAAAAATTATGAGCATCACACTTACAGGTACAATTGAACGCCGTCAAGTTGGCATGGGCGCATGGGCATTAGTCACCGATGACGGCACAACCTACGAAATCCTCAAGGGTGCAGACAAAGAATTACTCAAAGCTGGACAAAAAGCCCAAGTTACAGGACAGGTGCGCGAAGATGTCATGACTATTGCCATGATTGGCCCTGTCCTAGAAGTAAAATCCTTTGAAGTAATTAGTTCTGACTAGGAGAGTATTGCGGAGGCAGTGCGTTGAGCGAGTTTCCCGACTTGTAGCAACTGCCGTCATTGGGCATTTGGATAAAAGCAACTGGAGCAGGGGGCAGAGTGCCAGGGTGAAAAATTTCCCCTTTTCTCCCTGCTCCCCAGTCCCCAGTCCCCAGTCCCCAGTCCCCAGTCCCCAGTCCCCAGTCCCCAGTCCCCAAACCCCAGTCCCCAAACCTCAAGCACTAGCTACAGAATCAAGAACTTGCTGTAGACGAGTTCTAAATTCTCCTTTGGGATGTCCTCCTTTGACTTCGCCGATGATTTCAAATTCATCTTCAGGAGACTCACAAATGATATAGGTAGGCCATCCCATCTGAGATTTATCAGGGTACTGGGTGAGTAGAATCTTGCGATACTTGCGATAAGTTGCCGTATCCTGCATTTTTACGTCAATAAATTGCAAACCCAGTTCCTCAGCCACCTTTTGGTCATAAAAAGACATTTTGTGGCAGATGCCGCACTCTTCGGAAGAAAATTTAATAACAGCTAAACTCATGTAGCTCTATGTATATTTGTAATGTAGCCGATATACTTCAGCATAGCTGTTAAGCTAGGGGTATTAATCCATCAGGGGTATAAAAGTAAAGATTCTAGAAAAAAATTAAAACTTTGAGAAAATCAACATTAACACATAAACACTCAGATATGCTCTCTCTGCACAAAAATGGCAATAAGCAGCAAACTAATATATAGTCATCGCCTAGAATCATGGTATGCTGGAGCGGCAAATAATTCACCACATCAGATTTTTTGCTGTATGACTAGGCGATCGCACAAACAATAAGTAATCAGAATAGCTCCTTGGGAACCTTTTATTGATTACTGATTCAAAATATATGTAATGACTCTGCGATAAATTTACACTTGCAAAGTGAAAAAATAGGTTATAATTCCTGAGACTCAAGAAAATCTAGTCAAAAAGCTGTGACATTCACGGCAATAACAAAACATTTAGGCTAGAATATAACTCCAATCTTGAGCTAGAATGTAGCCCTAAGCAACTACCAATTACCAGGGCAGAGAAACTAAAGATTTATCCCCAAATACTCCAATGAGTATGAACTAAAAGTGGGAGTTAGTTATCACGGTGCATTTACCAATTAATTGTTCCACTGCAAATTACAGTCTTCCGGATAAATTGATGGTAAGGTTATCTGTAATTTATGTTCAAAAACAGCCCCTAGTGGTGGCAGCCAACCAGGGGAGGCAATTATTTAGGGTGCATCTACCAATTAACTTTTCCAAGATTCAATAGTATGTTCCGGAGGAAATTGTCACAAATGGATTTGCTTTTTTGTCTACGAAAAAAAAGCTCCTATCCGTGGCAGCCAATTAGGGGAGTTATTGATTAGGGTTCATTCATCAAAATAATTAGTTTTGTTCCAAGACAATCAGTACATTCCATATATATGGAGTTACTGGTTGTCAAACATAAAAAAAAGCCCCTAGTCAGGTGTTAGCCAACCAGGGGAGTTATTTATCAGGGTGCATCTACCAATTCATTGTTCCTACTATCAGTGGCATCTTCCGGATAATTTCGCAGATTGATTATTGCCGTCGAATGCACATAAAAAAAGCCCCTAGTCAGGTGTTAGCCAACCAGGGGAGTTAGTTATCAGGGTGCATCTACCAATTCATTGTTCCTACTATCAGTGGCATCTTCCGGATAATTTCGCAGATTGATTATTGCCGTCGAATGCACATAAAAAAGCCCCTAGTCAGGTGTTAGCCAACCAGGGGAGTTAGTTATCAGGGTGCATCTACCAATTCATTGTTCCTACTATCAGTGGCATCTTCCGGATAATTTCGCAGATTGATTATTATCGTCGAATGCACATAAAAAAAGCCCCTAGTCAGGTGTTAGCCAACCAGGGGAGTTAGTTATCAGGGTGCATCTACCAATTCATTGTTCCTACTGTCAGTGGCATCTTCCGGATAATTTCGCAGATTGATTATTATCGTCGAATGCACATAAAAAAAGCCCCTAGTCAGGTGTTAGCCAACCAGGGGAGTTAGTTATCAGGGTGCATCTACCAATTCATTGTTCCTACTGTCAGTGGCATCTTCCGGATAATTTCGCAGATTGATTATTATCGTCGAATGCACATAAAAAAAGCCCCTAGTCAGGTGTTAGCCAACCAGGGGAGTTAGTTATCAGGGTGCATCTACCAATTCATTGTTCCTACTGTCAGTGGCATCTTCCGGATAATTTCGCAGATTGATCATTGCTGTTAACTGCACATAAAAAACCCCCGGTGGTGGCAGCCAGCCAGGGGAGTTAGTTATCAGGGTGCATCTACCAATTCATTGTTCCTAATCTCCGCCCCATCTTCCGGATAAATTTTGCAGAATAGAAAAAAAAGCCCCTAGTCAGGTTTTAGCCAACTAGGGAAGTTATTTATCAGGGTGTATTCACTAAAAATAACATATGTGGCAGTATTATAGTATACAGCTAGCTTGACGCTTATTGCTGACTGTAGCTTTCCCGGTACTAGATGGATATATCTATGATAGAAAAAACCCCAGGTAGGTGTTAGCCAACCAGGGGAGTTGAAGATCAAGGTGCATCTACCAATAAACTATTCTGGGCGGATGCTAACTAATCCGGATAAAGTTGTAAATAGTAGAGGAAGCAAAATCACTCAATTTAAAGAAACATTCAGTGGTCGAATCCATCTACAGTATCAGAAGAGGCGAAAAATCGAATTGAAACTTTCGCGTTTCAAATTAGATTCAGGAGGCGAACAGGAGAAGTTGTGACCCAGGAATTTCACATTTCCGTGACTCCAGTAGGGCAGAATGACTACTTGGTGCGGACGGAACAAGTCGCGCCTGGGGTGCCATTGGCGGAGGAACTGGTGACTTGGCCTGTGGCTGATTGGTTAGCAGCTGCTGGGCATCTGATGAACGATCCATTAAAGGCAGTGTTACAGGGAGATGCGTTCGCCTCTAGTACCATCGCCAAAAACTCTGTTAGTTTGGTAACATTGGGTCAGCAACTTTATCTTGCACTGTTTCAAGGCACTCTTAGAGATAGTTGGATTACGGCTCAAGGCATTGCCCAGAATCATCAGCAGGTACTGCGTTTACGTTTGGGTCTTAAGGATAATAGGTTAGCACGTTTACCTTGGGAAGTGATGCACGCAGGCGATCGCCCCCTAGCAACAGGCCCCTATATTGCCCTGTCTCGTTATCAAAGCGGTATTTCTCCAACTTCTCGCTTAACCTCAAGCAATAGAGTGAAAATTGCGGAAGATGGTAGAATTAAAGTCTTAATGGTACTAGCATCCCCCTCAGATCAAGCTAGTTTAGATTTACTCAAACAAGAATCTATCAAACTACAAGCTGAACTACACCGTCAGCTACCAAGATCCTCAGATGGTATTCATTATCTGCCAGAAATTGAACTCACCTTGTTAGACCAGCCAGGTAGAGAAGAATTAACTCAAACTTTAGAACAAGGAAGATATGACGTTCTACATTACTCTGGCCACAGTGATTTGGGACCAAATGGGGGTGAAATCTATTTAGTTAGTAGCAGAACTGGTTTAACAGAAACCCTCAGTGGTGATGATTTAGCAGGTTTGCTAGTCAATAACAATATCCAAATGGCGGTATTTAACTCCTGTTGGGGAACGTACACCGCCACCAGTGAAAATAATGCCAAAGACTCCTGGGAACGGAACCTAACAGAAAGCCTTGTCAAACGCGGGATTCAAAGTGTTTTGGCAATGTCAGAACGGATTCCTGATGAAGTAGCCCTAACACTCACACAATTGTTTTACCGTAACCTCAGTCAAGGATATCCCGTTGATTTATGCGTGAGTCGGGTACGTCAAGGATTAATTTCTGCCTATGGTTCGCACCAATTATATTGGGCGTTACCAATTTTGTATCTCCAGCCAGAATTTGACGGTTTTCTGTACCCAAAAACTGCTATTACTGCAAGTGTCGATGCACCAGAGGAGTATAGTCTCCCTCTGACGGGAACCTCCAATACTACAGCGACTTACTCTCATGTGATTGATGATCCCGAAATATCTTTACCCATTGAGGGGATGATTCCCTCTGGTTTAGCCCATGATAGTTCCGGATTAGATTGGTTAGGGGAAGATACCTGGGGCGATTTAGTTGATGAAATTGAGTACGATGATCCTACCTATGCAGAAGATTATGCTTTTGTTTCAGACATATTTCGTCAATTAGATCAACAAACTACTGAGGATGAAGAACTATTACTACCAGAAGAAGTTAGACAACAACAGCAAGATGATAGTCTTTTAGACAGACCGCTAGCTCCTACATCAAGAGAAACAGACCTACCAAGGGTAGTTGCGGCACAGACAGAGGAAACTCCCCAAAACTTGCCAGAACCTTGGCAAAATTTGCGTGTCTTATCCTCAAGAGCGCGGCTGCGTCGTCAACAATGGTCGATTTTAGGTATGATTGGGGCTAGTGCGATCGCTATGGTGATAGCTTTTACTTGGTGGTCGCAAAGTCGTCAGATACCAAGATTACCAGATATTCCACCCCTCCCAAGCCAACAGTTACCTCAGTCTAACCCAGTTCCTACGGATATCCGACAAATGACTACAGCAATGGTTACAACCATTGCCACAGACAAGTTAAATCAAGGTGATTTAGAAGGGGGGTTAGAAGCTGTAGAAGAATTACTGAATCGTAATGTGTTAACTGCTGCTCAAACAGCCCTGAATGTGATTCCGCCAGAGCAAGCGCAGACAGCATCTGTCAACTTTCTCAAAGGGCGATTAGTTTGGCAGTCGATCCAAACGGGAGATCTAAAATATAGTATTGATGATGCTCGCCGTTACTGGGAAAATGCTGTCAAAGCTAACCCAGACTCAATTTTATATAATAATGCTTTAGGATTTGCCAACTATGCTGAAGGTAATTTAAATCGAGCTAATGACTCTTGGTTTAGGGCGTTAGATTTAGCACTCCAAAGGCAAAATAAAACTGCTACCACAGCAATATCTGTCAATGCAGAAGTACCTCCTGAAGCGTTAACGCCCTATGCGGGTTTGGCTCTCGGACTATATAAATCTGCACAGGGTTTGACTGGCAATAAACAAACTGAATATATTAATACAGCCGTCAAGTTAAGACAAACAGTTCTTAACTCTGATCCTATCAATTTCCAAGTGAATAAATTAAGCAATAATTGGCTGTGGACAGAAGAAATTTTAGCAGATTGGCGATCGCTCCTTCAGGAAAACAGCACCAGACAGTCAGGCAGATAGCATGACAATAAAGTCCAGATTGAAAATATTACCCAGTATGAAGTTTGAGTGAAGACTGGTTATAGTTAAGTTTTGTAAAAACATTTTGGGAATACTAACTATAGCAATACTGCTAGTTTTAGTAATTTGGCTGGAAATTAAAGCGGTATTTTGTCACAGAGAAATTAATAGCCATAACATCTAGAGGGCAAAAAATTGTCATGATGCTCGCTACCCGTAGCATGACTAATGCTGATGATTTCAGCTTGCAATTAGATTCGACCTTGCAAGAATTACCAGTATGGGAAGCTCAAATTGAGCAATATCTTCCAGGCAATAAACTGATGAGTTTATTTGAGCAAGAGCCTTTATTACCTGGGATTATCTTGACTAAAAATCAGCAATTTGTGGGAATGGTTTCACGGCGGAGATTTTTTGAGCATATGAGCCGCCCCTACAGTCTTGGGTTGTTTTCAATGCGTCCAATTGAAAGTCTCTATAACTTTTTGGAGACAGAAATGTGCATACTTTCTGGAGATATGCTGATTGTAGAAGCAAATCAGTTAGCATTAGGGCGATCACCCGAACTCGTTTATGAGCCTATTCTGGTCAAATCTCAATCTGGTAAGTATGGAATACTTGATTGCCAGCAATTACTTTTAGCTAATGCTCAGATTCATGCTCTCACCTTGGCTCAATTACAGCGCGTAGAGGAACAATCCCAATTAGCTAAAGCTGGTTTTCGGGACTTAAAGAAGAACTATAGCCGACTATTACAAAATGAGAAAATGGCGGCGTTAGGTCAGTTGGTAGCGGGTATTGCCCATGAAGTTAACAACCCCATCAACTTTATTGCGGGGAATCTTGTTCATGCTACTAGCTATATTCATGATTTACTCGCTTTGATTAGTTTGTATCGCCAGCACTATCCCCAACCTGTAGCAGAGATTAAAAATGCGATCGCTCAAAGTGAACTAGAATTTATCACAGACGATCTACCTGAGCTTTTAACTTCTATGCGAACTGGTTGCGGGCGCATTGAGCAGATTGTTCGCTCCTTGAGAAATTTTTCTCGCCTAGATGAATCTGACAAAAAAACAGTTGATATTCATGAAGGTATTGACAGTGCCTTGCTCATATTACAAAGCAGGCTTAAAAATCACAAAAATCGTCAAAATATTAGCATTCTTAAAGAATACGGCGAACTTCCCCCTGTAGATTGTTACCCTGGCTTGCTCAATCAAGTATTTATGAATCTGTTGGCAAATGCAATTGATGCGTTAGAGGAGGGAATGGGGAACACTCCCCAAATTCGGATTCGGACTGCAATTACTAATAATCAACAAATTATCATTCGCATCGCTGATAATGGCCCTGGTATGCCAGAAACTGTTAAACAGCGATTATTTGACCCATTTTTTACTACTAAACCTGTAGGTAAAGGTACGGGATTGGGGCTGTCTATCTGTCATCAAATTATTGTAGAAAAACACGGTGGACAGTTGTCTTGTTTATCGAGTCTAGGACAAGGGGCTGAATTTATCATGCAAATTCCTATCAGACCATTTACTTCTAATTAATACCATCAGCTTGCGTGTATCGACTGAATCGTGTCAGGATAAGTCTACACGCTCAAAAAATATTTGTTTTATTCAGAAATCTTATGATTAAACAAGTCACAGTTAGCATGATGTTGCTGGCAACCGTAGGAAATTTGGCATGGTCGTCAAGTGCTAAGGCTAATTTTCAAGGTAAGCTGACTGTCAACATTGATGGTTTAAACAACCAAAAGGGGCAAGTCTGCATCAATTTATTTGCTAGCAGTCAAGGATTTCCTAGCGATCGCCAGCGTGTATTCAAGCAGCAATGTACTAAAATTAGTGAAATTCCTCTGCAAGTTAGCTTTGAAAATCTGCCAGCAGGTAGTTACGCTGTGGCTGTGATTCATGACGAAAATAGCGATCGCACTTTGAATCGTAATTCTCTCAGTATGCCCACAGAAGGCTTTGGTTTTTCCAGAAATCCAGAAGTTCGCACGAAAGCACCTAAATTTAGTGAAACAGCTTTTTTGGTAGCTGGCCCCAACACCAACATCCAAATTCAAATGACATATTTATAGAGTAGTCAGCATTCAGCAATTTATTCTGCTGTGTCGTCTGGAGTATCTTCTAGTAAAGTTTGTGCAGTTGATACACCCCGCATTCTATTCATCTGAGTCAAAGCATATTTGGCTGTAGCTTGGACTTCAGTATCAGGATCTTCTAGAGCATGGGCTAACATTTGGCTCATTTGCGCCATCATGTCATAAACACGAGTCAAATCACGGATAGCATTTTGCCTGACTTTGGGACTATCGTCCTGCATAGAAATAGCTAAGGCGCGATTGATGGGTTTAAGGGTGCGGATATTAATTTCTGACAAAGCAGCCAAAATTAAACTACGTTGTTGAGAATCCGCATCAATCAACAGGTTCACCAGTGGCTGAATAGCCCGTGAATCACCCTGTTGACCTAAATCCCAAATCGCTTTGTGTCGTTTGGCAGGCTCGTTACTACGTAATTCCTTAATCAATTCATCAACAATGCTCAGTTTCGTCAAACGAGAAGTCGGTTCTACAGGCAACATGGATGTTGCTGTTATTTGTGAATTTGTGACTTGAGTAGTATTTTCCTCATAAGTAGCTGTATGTTCTAACTCTTGTTCTTGTATGGATGGTTCCAGTGTAACAGCGTCTTGTTTTGCTGGACTCAAGGCTTTGAATTCTGCGTTTTGAGGATATTTTTGTGGTTTATTTTGCTCAAACCATCTCAACAAAAATAGAATAGCTCCAATACTACCTAAAGTCCCCAGACCCAATATTGACCACCACAGGAAATCTGTTTGGTTTGACGGGGTTTGGTTAGAGGGTTGACTGTTCGAGTCTGAAGCTTGACTGATATTGGAGACAGCCAGTTGATTTGTTTTACTTGCCAAAGCTGCTTGCAGGTTGCGCTGAGTTGCTCGGTCGGCAATTCCATCTATCCTTTTTAAACCCCTGGCTTTCTGGAATTCAGTGACAGCAATTTTTGTACTTTGACCGTATTTGCCATCTATAACATCATTGTAGTGTCCTAATGCTTGCAATTGTGTTTGGAGCTTCTGCACTTCTGACCCTTGACTACCGAGTTGGAGAACAACTTCCTTAGCCAGTAAATTAGAATTAACTTGTGTTAGTTGTATAACTTTGGGAGCTAAGTTAGGTGCAGCTGCGCTAGCGCAACTTGAGTAAAAACCCAGCCCAGACAAACAGGTAATTATGAAAATTGAGGAGCGATGTAGCCTCATATTAAGTTAAGATTTGCAGCCTAAACGTGCTAGGAAAGTGACAGTAATGTTAACAATCTCAATCTGTCTAAATATTAACTTCTATCTTGACCAAGAAATTATGATTTTTGTGAGGGGATAGTATATTATCCTACCGTGGGTCACAATTTTCAATTCCCACGCAACAGGTAACACCAATGATTAAGACAGAGTTTCGGACTCAGATTTTCTCATTGTTACAGTTACAGTATTGAGCTTATTGGTAGATGCTCCAGCAACTTGCGGCTGCTGTGTATTAGCAGGTTCTCCCACAGCTAGCTTTTGATTTTTCCCTGCTAATTGATCACGCTGATTGATGAGGTAGATGCTGATTAAAGTGAGAAAAACTCCCATCCATTGCAATGTACTCAAGACTTCTGAGAGCAATAGATGACCAAAAATTAAAGCAAACACTGGCGTGAGAAAAGTTAGGGAGCTAAGACTGGTGAGATTACCACTAGAGGCAAAGTAGAAAAATAAAGCGTAGGCGATCGCACTACCAAACACCGTAGCATAACCTAGTGCCAGCCACTCAGAAGTGACAAGATTCTCCCACTGCTGGGATTCCAGCACTGATGAGATTCCCCATAATGGCAATCCACCTAAAATCATATGCCATCCTGTGGCTGTCACCGGATCAGTATACCGAGTCACATACCGAATTAACACTGTCCCCACAGCCATAGACAAAGCTGCCAACAGCATTAACCACTCACCACTGGCAAACAGATTTTGCCAGTTACCAATTGTTACCTCTGTACCTGTACCTAGTAAACCGAAAATCCACTCATCTGGTAAGCCAATTAAACTAATACCTGTGACTCCCAAGCCTAACCCTAGCCATCCCCAAACACCAATCTGTTCTTGAAATAGCCACAAAGACAGCAAGGCGACAGCCAGAGGTTGAGAGTCAATCATCACTGAACCTAAACCGGCACTGGTTCTCACTAATCCTTCAGCTAAAAAGCCTTGAAATAATGTGCCATCGACTAAGGCAAATAAACCAATCCATAGCCATGCTTGCCAACCTGTAGGCTGGGGTCTACCCATGAGGGCAGCGACAATCAAAATTAACACACCAGCTGGTAGCAAACGTACTCCCGCCATAAACAGTGGTGTTGTATGGGGGATAACTCCTTTCATGGCCACCATTGCCGTTCCCCATAGGAAAAAGGGGGCGATGAGTAGGAGAGGAGCGAAGGGTAGTTTAGATGCACTGAGTTTCAGTTGCATGAGTTTGCTGATACCTTTGGTTTACAGGTGCAGAGATTGCTTTAACCAATTCTACCCAATTGTGACTTTTTATGAAGGAAAAAATACTTAGGGAATTGGGAATTGGGTAAAAGTTTTCTCCCCTGCACCCCTGCTTCTTGCTATTTAATGACTTACAGGACTTACGCAGGTGTCACACTCAAACTATCTTGTAGGGTGCGTCAGATTTTGACGCACCCTACGAATATGCCAGTTGTGTAAGTCTTAACTCACATGAATTTGGTGCGATCAGCTACGCTGGGCGGTTACGCCATCGCATTTATGATATGGAGGGAATTTTTGCTAAACCGTAAGATGAGCAAAATAAAGGTGATTGTAAGACTACTTTTGCCTATTAAATAATAAAGTAAGTCATATTATGAACATTTTGACTTTTGCTTCTACCCTGCGAGTTCCGCTTGCAGTATGCGTGAAACCATAAAATATTCATGTGTCAGGGTTTCTCGTAGAGTATGCTAATGCCAATATGGGCGCAAACAACCCAGTAAGCCCAATTTGGGTACCTGCCTACACGACTGGCACCCCAAGGCTGCACTAGCTCACTATTGACGCACTCCCCCCCCATGAATGAGCTATCCATTATAAACATCTTTCTTAACATTTCGAGAGTATGAACTCACGTCTCTAGAACCCTGATTCGTTCGTTTTTCATTCTCAATAAAAACACTGTTTTAGCGAGAAGAATAAATGATGATTTGTCAAGTATGCTTAAAGTTTCAGTCCTTAAGATGCTTATAGAGCAAGGGTTTTAAGATTGTAAAGAAAGATGTGGGTAACGCATAGCATGAATGAGGGGGAATTCTGGTTTCAAGCAGCAAGTGCAAGTACACTTGTCTGATATTGCCTCACCCAATGGACAACGCCCTACCCAGAATATATTTATTACCATTCAAGGCTATTCTCAATTCAGCCATCCGCTTATATCCCCTACATAAATGACGGGGATTGACGCATCAAGACTTATAACTAAAAACCAGGCAATTCTAATCCACTGGTTAGTTCTTCCATACGTTCCCGCATGGTTGCTGTAGACTTTTCATAGGCATTTTTCATGGCTACTGTTACCAAGTCCGAAAGCATATCTGCACCTTGTGCTAGTGCATCCGGGGAAATTTCCACACGTTTTGGTTCTTGGTTGCCACTCACAATTACCTTCACCAGTCCACCACCAGACTCTCCTTGAATTTCCATTTGCTCCAATTCTTCTTGGAGTCGCTTTGCACCTTCTTGAACTTGTTGTGCTTTCTTAAAAGCTTCAGCTAGTTCTTTCATTTTTCCTAAGCCAAAGCCAAACCCTTGTCCTTTTCCTGTCATAACTAATTTTCCGCGTATGCTTTGAATAACAAATCAAATTCAATTATAGAGGCGGTCGGTAATTTGCCTCTTTTTTTACTAATAATTCATACATAGGGATTGAGCATTGGGTATTGGGCATAGGATTTTTCTCCCCCTACCTCCCCTGCTCCCCTGCTCTCCCCAGTCCATCATCAAGCCGCTTGGAACTCTCCAATCATTTTGACTTCTGGTTCTAAGCAGATTGACCAGCGTTCCTGTACCTCATACTGGATATGGCGAATGAGATGAAAAATATCGCTAGCTTTTGCGCCTCCACGATTCACAATAAAATTTGCATGAAGATGGGCTACTTGTGCGCCGCCAATTTGATAGCCTTTTAAACCAGCTTGTTCTATTAACCAACCAGCTGCGTAGGGGTTGGGATTGCGAAACACACTACCACAACTGGGGAAGTTGTAGGGTTGGGTACTGAGACGATGCTGTTTGTGTTGCTTAGTGTTGGCTAAAACTTGGGCGGGATCGGCTCCTGGTTGGAGTTGGAAGGTGGCTTGGGTAACGATGCGATCGCTACCTTGCAATAATGATGTCCGGTAAGCATAACCCAACTCGGACGGAGTCAGTGTCTCTAATGTCCCATCTGGTGATAATACCTCAGCACTGACTAATATCTGTGCCATACAGCTATTGTGTGCGCCGGCATTCATCACCACCGCACCACCCACGGTTCCAGGGATACCCACAGCCCACTCTAAGCCCTGCCATCCTAGTTGGGCAGCTGCCCATGCCAAACTGGGTATTGATTCTCCAGCTGCAACAGTTAACAAACCCGTATGGGGATCAAAGTGACTGTAACGCAGATGTCGAGTACCAATCACTAAACCTGGAAGACCGCGATCGCTCACTAACAAGTTAGAGCCTGCACCTAGGGTAGTAATTCTTAGGTTATGTTCTTTGGCATACTTGAGACTGGCTTGCAATGCCTCTAGGTTGCGTGGCGCAACATACCATTCAGCTGCTCCCCCAACCCGATAAGAAGTATACGCAGATAACAAAACATGAGATTTAATCTCACAATTTGTACCCGGCAAGTAAATAATTTTACTTTCAACTAAATTATTTTTTTCCTGTTTTTCTACTGTCGTAGCAGGGGCTGTGCAGGTGTTGCCATCTGCCTGGGAAATTTTCATCTTGACATCAATTAATTAGTTGTGAAATTGTTACATTTAATTGCTGTAGAAATACAGCAACTGAGATCATGGGTCAAACTCTGGTGCCAGAGACAATCTAGTCTGATCCAAACCTATTTATGACGTAGCTGTAGCTGGCTCACAAAGTGTAGTAATCATTTCAGGAATTACCTGATTTAAATTTCCTGCACCCAAAAATAGTGCCAAGTCTCCAGGGCGCAGATTTTGCAATAGAAACTCACACACTGAAGGTAAAGTTGGTTGATAAATTACCTGTGGATGTTCTTGAGCAATTGCCTGGGCTAATTGTTCACCACTAATTTGTCCTAAATTTGGTTCGCCTGCACTGTAAATATCAGTTAGTACCACCAAATCAGCATGGCTGAAGGACTGAGCAAATTCTTCCAGAAAGGTAAATGTGCGACTATAGCGATGTGGCTGGAAGATAGCAACTACTCTTTGCCCTGGTCTGGCTTGCAGCTTGGCAGCAGCTAGGGTAGCGCGCAGTTCACTAGGATGATGAGCATAATCATCAATGAAAGTAATACCAGCGACTTCGCCGCGAAACTCAAAGCGTCGTCTAGCACCTTCAAAGCTGGCAATACCTTTGGCAATTTCCCCAAATTCTAAACCTAAGAGGCGACCTACAGCTACTGCGGCTAGAGCATTACTCAGGTTATGACGACTGAGCAATTTTAAATTCAACACGCCTAAAGCTTTACCTTTTTCCCAGACTAGGGCGGTAGTGCCATCAGCACGATAATCTATATTAGTGACGGTGTAGTCAGCGTTAGTATCTGGATGTAAGCTATAGGTGATGGTGGGTTGAAGGCGATCGCTGGAGGCGTTGCGTAGCAACTCGCGTACTGTCGCACAATCAATACTGCCAATTAAGGTTTTACAACCCTGAGCAAATGTTTGGAAGATGTCAACAACTTCATCTAATGTGTCGTAGTGGTCAGGATGATCTAATTCAATATTAGTAATAATGCCAATCTCAGGCGCGTGCTTCACCAGAGAACCATCGGATTCATCTGCTTCAGCCACTAAATAGCGACTTTTGCCTAGACGAGCATTGCCTTCCCAAGCATTGACCTCACCACCGACGATAATCGTAGGATCTACACCAGCTTCTAGTAACATATAACCAATCATGCTACTGGTTGTAGTTTTTCCATGAGTTCCTGCTACAGCAATGCTATGGTAGTCAGCTATCAAAGCTGCCAGTACATCAGAACGATGTAAAATTGGACAACCTAATTCCAGTGCTGCTTTGTATTCTAAATTATTAGAGTTAATTGCTGTTGAACAAATGACTTGAGGTAGTTTTGTCTTGTCAACAGGAACTAATTCTTGTGGAGTGAATTCTACTCTATTAGTCTCTGGTTGGGGATGAAAGAATTCGAGATTACCGGCCTCTTGTCTACTAAAAATATGCGCTCCGATAGATTCCAACTTACGCGTAATATGATTGGGGCGTAAATCAGAACCTGACACTGGCAATTGGCGTTTTGCCAGGACATATGCCAGAGCTGACATCCCTATACCACCGATACCTATAAAATGAAATGGTCTACCGCCAAAATCTACAGTATCACTCATTGATAGCTCCTCTTAAACACCACACCACACCATAATCACAAATGACACGCGTATCATAACAGGATTTTGTTTTTTACCGTAACTACCTCCTATATCAATTTCAACTTTGATGTTCTCTGAAATTTGTTACTGAGTCTTTGTTTGTTGAGAATGAATTTACCTTGGTTAGAGGTTTTTGCTATTTCTAAACTGTTTTTATGATTATTCAGTAAATTTCCGTGACATCGGGAAAGAAATTCCTGTAATGTGAAATACATATTTTTCGCTTCCTTAATAGTGTTGGCGACATTAGTATATTTATTCGTAGCAAAACCACTTGCTATTTTTCCTCAAGCCCAGGCATGAATTGATTAAAATAGCATTAGTAATGAGAATGATTTTCACTGTCATAATGTCAAGGCATAATTTAGATGCAGCAACTGGCGATTTTTGGCGGCACATTTGATCCCATTCATTGGGGACACCTACTGATAGCCGAGACAGCTTTGCATCAAGTACCTATAGAAAAGGTAATTTGGATGCCGTCATTCTATCCCCCTCACAAAACAGCAGCTTTGTTTGAGCATCGGGTAGCAATGCTGCAAATAGCTACACGAGAAAACCCAGCGTTTACAGTTTCACAGATAGAGACAAAACGCTCAGGAAATTCCTATGCCATCGATACATTGATCGAATTATCTGCGTGTTATCCCAATACTCACTGGTACTGGATTGTGGGATTGGATACTTTCCAAACCTTGCCACGTTGGTACCGTGGGGAAGAATTAGCACAAATGTGTGATTGGTTAATTGCACCCCGACTCCTAGGTGGTGAGAATATAACTCAAAGTGAGTTAATCTGCAAGCAAGTGAGGCAACAACTCCAGAAGCAGTCGGTTACTATTCACTGGCAACTCTTGGATACACCTTTAGTAGGAGTTTCGTCAAGCTTAATTCGTAAATTGTGTCGAGACGGTAAATCAATTCGTTACTTAGTTCCAGAAGAGGTTAGATCCTACATGAAGTTTCATGAACTCTACAGGAGATGAATCTGAATAAAATATGTTTTTTTTTATGGATCTAACACTTTATGGTTATAAATACTCTCCCCCTTTGCGATATGATTGGGGTCAAAGATATCAACTTATAGGCATAAATACAGAGGGCAAGACACTGTGATTAGAGTCGCAATCAACGGTTTCGGGCGTATCGGACGTAACTTTGCACGTTGCTGGCTAGGTCGTGAAAATAGCAATATTGACCTTGTAGCTGTTAATGACACATCAGATCCTAGAACTAATGCTCACCTCCTGAAGTATGACTCAATGCTTGGGAAGTTAAAGGATGTTGACATTACTGCTGATGACAACTCTATCATCGTTAATGGTAAGACCATTAAATGCGTATCTGATCGCAATCCAGAAAACTTGCCCTGGAAAGAGTGGGAAATTGACCTCATTATCGAAGCTACAGGCGTATTTACCAGTAAAGAAGGGGCGTTAAAGCACGTAAATGCTGGAGCCAAGAAAGTTCTCATCACTGCCCCCGGTAAAAACGAAGATGGTACCTTCGTAATTGGTGTGAATCATCACGAATACGACCACAACCAACACCACGTTATTAGTAATGCCAGCTGTACAACCAACTGTTTGGCTCCTATTGCCAAGGTGTTGAATGATAAATTCGGGATCATCAAAGGTACGATGACTACCACCCACAGCTACACAGGTGATCAACGTTTATTAGACGCGTCTCACCGTGATGTACGCCGGGCAAGAGCAGCAGCCATCAACATTGTCCCCACCTCCACCGGTGCGGCTAAGGCTGTGGCATTAGTAATTCCAGACCTTAAAGGTAAGCTGAATGGTGTTGCTTTACGCGTACCTACCCCGAACGTCTCAATGGTAGATTTCGTAGTTCAGGTTGAGAAGCGTACTATTACTGAAGAAGTTAACCAAGCTCTCAAAGATGCAGCTGAAGGCCAACTCAAAGGCATTTTAGACTACAGCGAACTACCCTTGGTATCTTCTGATTATCAAGGTAGCGATGCTTCTTCTATCGTTGATGCTAGCTTGACTATGGTTATGGGCAATGACCTAGTGAAAGTCATGGCTTGGTATGACAACGAGTGGGGTTATAGCCAACGCGTTCTAGATTTAGCAGAACTTGTAGCTCAAAAGTGGGCTTAATTTTTAATCAATAGTCAATAGTCAATAGTAATAAGCTGAAGATAAAGTTTTTTACTCTGGACTCTGGACTATTGACTAAAGTGCTGAAATCCCTGACTGAGGCTCAGAACTCGGTCAGGGATTTTTTGGTTTTGATTGTGTAATATAACTTGGGGATGAGATGTAATCGTTCCGACAATGGCTGCACTTTTACCTAATTGTTGTACCAAAATATCTGCTGCTGCTTGGGGTAAACACAACACTAATTCAAAGTCTTCACCACCATAGAGAGCATATTCTAAAGCTTGCTCTGTGGTTAGCCAATTTTCAAAAGCTGGTGATAAAGGGATTTGTTCACTTTCTAACACAGCACCAACCCCACTGGCGCGACAAATTTGTAAGACTGCGTCTGCTAAACCATCACTGCTATCCATACCAGCGACGGGAATAGGGAGTCGGGAGTCGGGAGTCGGGAGTCGGGATGCTAAAGTTTGCCAGAGAAGAGGTAAGACATCTAATCGTGGCTGAGGACGCTGGTGTGCTTTGATTAAAGCCGCCTTTTGCCCTTGGGTGAGGGTTTTACCTAATTTGGGGTGTAACAGCAGTTGTAAGCCCGCGTGGGATGCTCCATGAACGCCTGTAACAATAATTGCATCCCCTACTTGAGCGGCAGAACGACGGATAATTTGATGGGGGTGAACTTGACCAAAGGCGGTAATTGAGAGAGTAGTAACAGGCGATCGCACTACATCCCCGCCCACAATTGGGGTATTGTATGCTTGCAGGCATTCTGTCATTCCCTGGTATAAGCTCTCAACCCAACTCACGCTTAAATCTCCAGGAAGTCCTAGAGCTACAGTGATTCCCAAGGGAGTAGCACCCATCGCCGCCAAATCTGATAAGTTAGCAGCCGCAGCCCGCCACCCAGCATCGCCTGGGGAAGTGGTGACATGACTAAAATGTACCCCGTCAACTAGCATATCGGTTGTGACAACTAAAGATTGCTCTGGTGCTGTTCCCAATACCGCCGCATCATCGCCAATAATTTCTGGTGGACAGAAACGCTGTAATCTTTCTAAAAGGCCTTGTTCGCCAATATCTTCGACTTTAATCATTAGTCATTAGTCATTAGTCATTAATTATTCTCCCTTGTCTCCCCTGTCTCTTCTGTTTCCTCTGCTCCTCTGCTCCCCTGCTTCTTCCTACTCCCTCAGTTTAAAATCAGAATATCGTCTAGGAGTCAGTTAAGATGGTCACTACACCAGTTACTCACCTCAGCTTTGAGGAATACTTAACCTACGATGATGGTAATGGTTTTCATTATGAACTGGTAGATGGCAGGCTGGAATTAATGAACCCACCTACAATTGAACATTTCTTGATTGCTAAATTCCTTGAGCAATTTTTGGATGCAGAAATTAAGGGGTTGAATTTACCTTGGTTAACTTTTCGAGAAACTGGGGTGAGGACAGGGAGAAATAAGTCTAGGTTGACTGACTTGTGTGTGGTAACACAGGAGCAAGCACGAGAATTGCTCAAGGTTTCTGCTGTTTTTGAGTCACCTCCCTTAGTGATTGTAGAGGTGGTTAGTCCAGATTCAATCAAGCGGGACTATCGTTATAAGCGATCTGAATACGCGGCGTTGGGAGTACCGGAATATTGGATTGTAGACCCGTTAGAAGCGAAGATTTCTGTACTGTTATTGCAAGAAGGGCTGTACGAAGAGACAGTATTTACTGCTAACGAGAAAATTATCTCACGGGCTTTTGGAGATATAACTATTAGTGTTGAGCAGGTATTAGCATCTGGTAGGCTTGGTTAAAAAAATTTTGTAGTATTTGTAGTCAGCACTTTAGGTCTGATTCCCAGACTAAAGTGCTGACTACAAACTTGATCTAGTTATGCTGCTGGGGGTTCAATTAAATTTTCTATACCTTGAACCACAGTTGCCGATTCGATTTTGTCGCCAGCTTTGAGTGTATCTAAAATGTCTTTGCCTTCAGTGAGATAGCCAAATACTGAGTAACGACCATCCAATAGGTTACGTCCGGCTGGAGTAAGTTCTGGTTCAAATAAGAAAAAGAAGACTTGAGAAGAACCGCCATTAACTTGGCTTTCGGGACGAGCCATAGCCAATGCACCAAAGGAAGAGAAAGGTAAGACTGGCATATCCAGATAACGACCAGCATCTTCTAGGGTAATGCCGTAGGTGGGTTTTTCATCGCCCTCTACTAGAATTTCTAGAGGTACAGCGCGATACTTACCAGTTTTGGGGTCAATAAAACCCTGTTCTTTTCCTGGTGGATCTCCTGTTTGTAGCACGTAGGATTCTTCAGAACGGGTAAATTCTAAACCGTTGTAAAAACCACGCTGCACCAAATCAACAAAGTTACCAGCAGTTACAGGGGCGCTGTAACCATCTACAACTACGGTTAAGTCCCCTTTATTGGTTTTGATAGCAATTGTGGCACGACCTTTGAGTTGAGGGAGGTTACTGTATTCTTCTGGAACTTCAAAGGGATATTCCTTGACCATTGATTCTTCGATGAGAGACACCAGATTCAGTAGTTTGGCTCTCTCTTGAAGAATTTGTTCTTTATCTTTAGCTTGCGCCAATTCTTGAACTTTTTCTACTCCAGACTTTAATTCCGTCAGCCAAGATTCAGCTTGGGGTTGGCGTTCTTCCGGAACGCTTGCTAGGATTTGTGAAGGTTTATCAAGAATGCGGGATGCTTTACTCAGGTCTTTGGAGACAGCACCCCAGCGTCGGTTTGCTCGTAGTTGGGTAGAAATATCTTCTAGACTGGCTTGCAGTTCACGCACTGGTTTATTGTCTATTGGGAGTGCATACCGCAATAAAGCTTTGCCGTCAGTGATTGCATTTCCAGATGGCAGGGCGGCGTTACTGGAAGGAGTCCAGCCAGCTGTATTTATGCCTAAAAATATTGTTACCAACAGTATGGCGATGAGGCTGTTCTTCAGCCAGGATTTTAATAAATTAAACATGGGACGGCTCAAATGCAGCATCAAATTGTTGACTAGGCGTAACCCATCAATCATCTTCCCACAGTACGAGGCATGAGTGTTGAGTGCTGAGTAGTGAGAGAGTGGGGAAGCAAGGGTGTAGGGGTGTAAGGAAAGAATGTTTAACTATTGCAAGAGTGCCTATTGCCTATTGCCTATTGCCTATTGCCTATTAACTTTTGACTAATTACCTAATTACCGCCCTAGAAGGGTACAATAAATGCCGATTGTCTTCCACAATTTGAAAGCTTCATGATTTCTAGTAACGATTTTCGACCCGGTGTATCAATCGTATTAGATGGGTCTGTATGGCGTGTGGTAGAATTCCTCCACGTTAAGCCAGGTAAGGGTTCCGCTTTTGTGCGGACTAAACTGAAAAACGTCCAGAGTGGGAGCGTTGTTGAAAGAACGTTCCGGGCTGGGGAAACTGTGCCACAGGCTACTTTAGAAAAAAGCACGATGCAGCATACCTATAAAGAGGGCGATGAGTTCGTCTTTATGGATATGGAAACTTACGAAGAGGGTAGATTAAGTGCTACCCAAATTGGCGATCGCGTCAAGTACCTAAAGGAAGGTATGGAAGTGAACGTCATTCGTTGGGGCGAACAGGTGCTAGAAGTTGAATTGCCTAATTCTGTAGTTTTGGAGGTTATCCAAACAGATCCAGGTGTTAAAGGTGACACTGCTACAGGCGGTACTAAACCAGCGACAGTGGAAACTGGTGCAACTGTGATGGTTCCTTTGTTTATTTCGCAAGGCGAACGCATCAAAATTGATACTCGTGAGGATAAATACTTAGGCAGGGAATAAGTTTTATCTCATTCCTGAGTAAATACTGATTTCAATCCCTCTAGGGGGATTAAATCCCTGCCAAACTTAAGATTCTTAATTTACGGACAGGTTGAGGTAATAAAAACTGTGCCATTGGACTTTAATGAAATCCGCCAACTGCTGGCAACTATTGCACAAACAGATATTGCAGAAGTAACACTAAAAAGTGATGACTTTGAACTAACGGTACGGAAAGCTGTTAGTGTCAGTAATCAAATTGTGTCGGTTAGTCAAGCAACTTTGGGTGGTGTGGTTGGTTCGGGTTTGCCATCGGTTGCACCCACTTTTACCCCAGCAGCACCAACTCCAGCAATGGAGGTAGCAAGCCGCGTAGATAGTGCGATCGCTAGTTCTAGCGCACAGGTAGGAGGGAATGCTCCGTCAACAATTGACCAAAGATTAGTAGAAGTGCATTCTCCGATGGTAGGGACGTTTTATCGCGCTCCGGCACCAGGGGAAGCAGCATTTGTCGAGGTGGGCGATCGCGTCCGTAAAGGTCAAACAGTCTGCATCATTGAAGCAATGAAGCTGATGAATGAAATTGAGGCTGAGGTTTCTGGGCAAGTCATGGAAATTCTCATCCAAAATGGTGAACCTGTGGAATATAACCAACCCTTGATGAGAATTAACCCTGATTAAGTATTAATCTATATAACAAGTGAATCATTACTCTTAATGAATCATTGTTAAACTTTAAGTCCTGCGGGTTAATCCTGATGAAACAAGCGTTGCCTGTACCTCCAGAAGTGGTGCAACAAGTAGCCGAATACTTCAGCCTGTTAAGTGAGCCGATGCGTTTGCGCTTGTTGCACTTATTAAGGGATGAAGAAAAATGTGTACAAGAGTTGGTCGAGGCAACACAGACTTCGCAGGCAAATGTGTCTAAACACCTGAAGGTAATGTGGCAAGCAGGGATTCTTAGCCGCCGCAGTGAAGGAACTTGCGCTTACTACAGGGTAGAAGATGAAATGATCTTTGAATTATGTAATCGGGTTTGCGATCGCCTAGCTACAAGGTTGGAACAGCAAGCCCGTAGCTTTAGGGTGCTAAGTAGTAAAAGTTAGGTAAGCAGTCAATAGTTCAAAGTCCATAGTCCAAAGTTGTTAGCTATTGACTATTGACTATTGACTATTGACTAAAGCGGATAATCTTTTTTAAAGCTTTCACGGGTTAGAGGCTGTTCTATCTCTACACCTTCACCACCTAAAACCTCTAAGGGTTTGCCATTAACCTCAATGTACACTTTGGCATTGGGGTCTAATGTTGTGGCAGTATAAACTACTTGACCTACACGACCCATCATAGAGGTACTACCGCCACCACTGGTAAAGTCTTGAGATAAATTAACGTGGATTTCGTCGTTATCTTCCACTTTTAACCCTAATAGTTTAGTTCCTTGGGGAATGGTGGTGGAATTTGTGCCTTCTGTGGGGCCAGCTAACAAACTTTGAAAAGCTGTCTCTAAAACTTGATTTGGCTGTGCAGCAGCTACTTGAATGGGTTGGGGAACTAATTCAAAACTTTTTTCGTTGGTTCTGAGCCAATAAACATTGGCTGTTTGCTCATTTCCTGGCTGTCTGGTGTTTGATTGTCCCGGCTGTTGGATACGTTGAGATGGTGTTGATGGGGTGGGAGAGTTGGTTGTATTTGCTGTCAACCAAGCCACACCGCCGCCAACTGCTAAAACTGCTGCTGAGACGGCCGCAATTACACCTGATGATATACGGTTCGATCCTTGTTGGTCATTCATAGTTTAAAACATTCCTGACTGATGGCTGATATGGTCTTGATGGGTGAAGAGCAGCCTGGTTGAAGAGTTGAAGACGATACTTATAAATACAGAGTTTCCTAAAACCTAAAGGATAGATATGTAGGTTCAAATGTTGCATCGGCTCATTTGAGCAACTTTATTTCTAATTTTAGAATTTGTACTTGAAATCCGTCACCTGCAAAATTATTTAAATCTGTAAATCATGAGAAAGTCAGAGGCAGGAGTTAGGAGGCAGAGTTCTACAGGCTGATATTTCACATTTAATTATGTTTACTACCTACTGACTATTTTTTACGAAATTCTTAACATTTCAGTTAATAATCTAGGAGAACGCAGAGAAAAGTTGACTATTTACTACTCTGCGTCTCTCAGAGTTTAATTGCTATTGTTTGTAGCTGTTGTAATCCATTGTTTCAGCCTAGTAATAACCTCATCAATGGGGATTTCTTGAGATTGACGGGTTGCTCTTTCTACAACTTCAACTTTGCCGTTGCTAATTGCTCGTCCGGTAACAATTCTATAAGGTATGCCGATTAAATCAGCATCTTTAAATTTTACTCCGGCTCTTTCATTGCGGTCATCTAATAATGTTTCTACTCCTGATTGATTCAGGGCTATGTAAAGTTTTTCCGCAATTTCTACTTGTTGGGCATCATTAATGTTAGGAATTGTCACGATCGCATGATAGGGTGCGATCGCTACTGGCCATATAATGCCATCTTTATCGTAAGATTGCTCTACGGCTGACTGTGCTAACCGGGATACACCGACACCGTAACAACCCATAACTAGAGGTTTTTCTTCACCCTGTTCATTAGTATAGGTTGCTCCCATTGCTTGGGAATATTTTATGCCTAATTGGAAGATGTGACCGACTTCAATACCTCTGGCACTTTTTAAGATTTGTTGCGGGTCATGAAGGGCGCGATCGCCTGGTCTAGCTTTGCGTACATCTACTACACTTGTTGCTAGTTGAAATTGCTCGCCCCAATTTGCACCGACGACGTGATAGCCGCTTTCATTAGCACCAGTAATGAAGTTTTTTAACTCAACGGCAGTTTGATCAACTAACCGGACAAATTTAGGATGAATTTGCTTGTTAGCGGCAATATAATCATCAGCAATATCAGGAGCAATGTAGCCTAAAGGTAAAGATTTCGCTGCCCAAGTTTGCTGAGTTTCGGCACTGGGAACATTTAAAGCAATAATCGCTTTTGCACTGTAATTAGGAGCTAATTTTGTTAATTCGTTCTGTAATTTAACCTCATTAACTTCCTGATCACCACGAATGCTTACCATTACCAAAACTGTTAAGCCGTTATCATATACTGTTTGGTAAAGGACATTTTTTACTACTTGAGTCGGAGAAGCATTGAGGAATTTACAGACTGTTTCGATTGTTTCTGTTCCCGGTGTTTCCCGTTTTTCGTAGGTAGTAAATTGGGAAATTTCAGCATCAGCAGGTAAAGAAACCGCTTTTTCAACGTTCGCGGCGTACTTACCATCCTCGGTGTAGATAACTTCATCTTCCCCAGCTTCCGCCAACACCATAAATTCTGTTGAACCAGAACCACCAATTGCACCAGAATCAGCTTCCACAGGACGGAAAGCTAAACCAGCCCGCCGCAGCATATTGCTGTAGGCTTGATACATATCTTGATAAGTTTGTTTGAGGCTATCTTCATCGGCGTGGAAAGAATAGCCATCCTTCATGATAAATTCTCGACCACGCATTAAACCGAAGCGGGGGCGAATTTCATCACGGAACTTAGTTTGAATTTGGTAAAGATGCTGAGGTAGCTGACGGTAAGAGCGAATCATATCACGAGCGATCGCAGTAATGACTTCCTCGTGAGTCGGCCCTAACCCTAATTGTTGCTCACGGCGATCAATTAGGGAAAACATAATTCCCTCAGCTTTGGTGTAAGTATCCCAGCGTCCCGACTCCTTCCATAAATCAGAAGGTTGGAGTTGGGGAAGTAAACATTCCTGTGCGCCTGTGGTGTTCATTTCTTCCCGCACAATCTGAGAAACCTTTTGCAGTACGCGCCACATCAAAGGCATATAAGCGTAAACACCGCTACCGATGCGACGAATGTAACCAGCACGCAGTAACAACTTATGGCTAGGAATCTCCGCATCAGCCGGATCATCCCGCAGTGTGACGAATAACATTTGTGACAGTCGCATCGTTGATTTTTTAACTCCTAATTACAAAATCACTAATTTCTGTATCAACTCAAGTACGAAATACTGAGCATGAAGTATGAAGTACAAAGTATAGGTTATTCCTAATAGGGATTTGGGGGTATAGGGGTGTAGGGGTATAGGAGTAAAAATTTTAGATTTTTGATTTTAGATTCAATCCCAGTCCCCAGTCCCCAGTCCCCAGTCCCCAATCCCCAATCCCCAATCCCTATGATTTACCAAGCACAACCACCTTTAGAATTTATTCCTCCGGCGTTTAATCCCTTATTGCTGCGCTGTGTTCACCTACTGCTACCGACGTGGATACGTACTCAAACTTCTATTAAGCAAATTGAAGCAGAGAATGTAGAGGTTTTAGCAAATCTCTATCGCCAGTTTCACGAGGGGAAAATCCGCTTTTTGTTGGCATTTCGTCATCCCTCAACTGAAGATCCTTGGAGTTTGCTGTATTTGCTGTCTCGACTTGTGCCAAGAGCAGCAAAACAGCAGGGTATACCATTAAAATCACCTATTCATGCTCATTTTATCTACGATCGCGGTATTCCCCTCTGGGCGGGTGACTACGTTGTCTGGCTTGCGTCAAAATTAGGTGGGACTCCCATTCAACGGGGTAAAGCTGACTGGACTGGGTTACGTTCAGCGCGGGATTTGTTCGCCAATGGACAGTTTCCGATGATGGCTGCACCAGAAGGTGCGACTAACGGACTTTCAGAATTCATCACTCCCATAGAACCGGGAATTGCTCAAATGGGTTTTTGGTGTGCTGAAGATTTGCAAAAAGCTGGACGCACGGAGCAGGTTTTAATTGTACCAGTTGGGATTAGATATAGTTATGTTGATGCTCCCTGGGGTGCGATCGCTCAACTTTTAGATGAGTTAGCCGTTGCTAGTGGTTTACCTGTAGATACAAGCGTACGAAGTCATATTCCCGATTTAGAGTCACTTTATCCCCGGCTGTTGACTTTAGCAGAACATCTACTGTCTTTGATGGAACAGTTTTATACGCGCTTTTATCATCTCAAGTTATCTACTGTGCCGAAGGAAGTGACAGATCGCAATCAAGCCTTAGCATTAAGATTACAAGCTTTATTGAATGCAGCCTTAGAGATAGCCGAGCAATATTTTAATTTACAACCGAAGGGACAATTAAGCGATCGCTGTCGGCGGGTAGAGCAAGCTGGTTGGAATTATATCTTTCGGGAAGATTATAAGGATATTAAAGGATTATCTGCTGTTGAGAGAGCGTTAGGCGATCGTGTGGCGGAAGAAGCCAATGCTAGAATGTGGCACATGAGATTAGTAGAAAGTTTTGTGGCGGTTTCTGGTAACTACATCCGCGAAAAACCCACAGTCGAAAGATTTGCGGAAACAGTTTTAATCTTGTCGAAAATGATTGCTCAAATTAAAGGTGAAAAAGCTTTTCAACTGCCACCATTAGGTAAGCAAAGGGTAAAATTAACTATTGGTGAACCAATCTCTGTATCGGAACGTTATCCAGTTTATAAAGAAAGTCGCTTAGGTGCGAGACAAGCGGTTGCTGATTTGACGAATGATTTACAACAGGGGATGGAGAATTTGATTGGAGACGGCATCAAAGCCAATGGCTGAAAAAATATAGAATTGGATCTAGAAACATAAGAGCAAAATATTACGATTATGGCGATCGTTGTTTCCTTGAGTCCAGAATTAGAAGCAAGGCTGCGCGAGAAGGCTGCACAGCAAGGGCAAGATGTTAGTTTGGTTGCTACTGAATTGCTAGAAAGTATCCTAGAATGGGAGTTACAAGACTCAGAAGCAGCTATCAAGGGTATTCAGCAAGGATTGGAAGACTTTGAAGCAGGTAGATTTCGTTCCTTTGATGAGTTTGCCGAGGAACAGCGTCGCAAATACAACCTGCCAAGCGATTCATGAAATACCGTGTTGAAATCTCTAGCGTAGCAGAAGCAGAAGCAGACAAAGTATTTTTACATTTAACTCAATTCACTTCTCCTGAGAGAGCAAAGCTGTGGTATGCGGGATTGCTACAAATTATTGAATCTTTATCACAAATGCCAAAGCGATGTTCTCTAGCCAGAGAGAATGATTATTTTAGCCAAGAAATTCGCCAAATTCTTTACGGTCGAGGGCGTAACTCATATAGAATAATTTTCACAATTGTGGAAGGAGAAGAAATATCTACAGTTCGTGTACTTCACATCCGCCATGCCACACAGCAGACTCTTGGTGAAGCACCAGATGATTCTGACACAACCTGAAAAGAAATTTACTGTAGTTGCAATTAGTCTGACTCTAGTTTAACTCCGGTTACATCAACAGAGAAGAGATTGCGATCGCCGTACCCCTACGCAGAAGCAAGCTACGCGTAGCGTCTCGCTTATCACACCTCACAAATGATTTACAGCAAGCGATGAAAAGTTTATTCTTCTTCTGTAGATTCTTCACTGCTTACAGCTTTCCAAGGAAAATCAAAATACAATTCTTGAACTTTTTTAAATTCCTTGATACATTCTAAAAAAAATAATTTAATCTCTGAAAATTGGTCTTGATAACACAAAAAATCTTGGAAAGTTTTTCGATAATGAATACTTGACCAATTTGGTGTAATAGTTAAATTATTAGGAATCCATGTTTCAGGTTTAACACTAACTACTTTTTTCATAGAATTAATAATTTCTGGGCGGTGTTTAAAACCTGGTGAAACTTCTAGACATATTCCTATATGTGGGTACTTTGTAAAAACATCTGAATTTAAATTAAAATATCCAAGACCACACCAAAGATTCCCCTTTGGAGCAAAATGAGTGTAGATAATATATCTACCTGCCCATCGCCATTGAGTCATACTTGCTGAACCTCCTATAACATTACCGAAAGCCAGTTTAAATTCTTTTTCTACTTCTTCGCTTAGAGTTGCTTTCATAGATTCGAGAGCCTTGTTGAAATTCATCATTGTTATTAAGTCAATGGGTGAAAATTGATTAGTGTGAGACATTGCATTATTCCTCATAAAAATTATTATTTCTTTACCCAAAGTATCATCTGCATTTTTTTGTAAAAACGCATAAAATTGATACCACCTCAACTGATAAAAGGCTACCATCGGTAATAAATCATCAGCAAAGTTTTTAATATCTTCACGTGGGTCATACTCACGGGTAATGTAAATTAAGGTTCGTCGTCTAACATTTGGAAAATAACTCAAAATTTCAGCATATTTTTTTAAATTATTGTCCCCATCTTTAGAACCAATTTTTGATTCAATAATTATTACGTCTGTATTTACTTGATTAGATAGCTCAATTACCATATCAAATCTGCTATCTTGTTTATGGCTATCTAAGCCTTGATGTTCTTTTTGCGTGGAAATATTGATACTATGATAATTGTTATTATCAATAATTAGATTTTCTTGCAGCCAAGCAATTAAAAGGTGTTTGTTACATTCAAAGAAATAAGCGATAATTTCAGTAAAAAAGTCCTCAATTGGTCGATTCCCTGAATGCAGTTTAAGTAAATTGGTAAATAACGACATTTATTTTTAAATATGTATATTTAAATAAAATTAACACAATAAAATTGCTGGCAGTCTTGCATCAAGCAGACTACAAGAAATAGTGACAGACTTTATTTGTATCAGTTTTAACTCAGGCGATCGCCTGTTGACAATGCCGTTAAAAATATTTCTACAAAAGTAATGGCTCAATTTTTGCTTGCACTTCTGCAATGACACTTTCTGGTGCAGACTCAATAAATTTAATCCCGCGTACTTTCCAGTCTAAACACTTGATCTGATCCGCAAGAATTACACCTTGAATTTTCAAATCAGACGGTAAAAGAACCTCAAAAGGATATCCTTTTTGCTGCTTTGTAATCGGCATAAATAAAGCCAAAGAACTTTTCTCGTTGTACCTGCGAGGTGAGATTACAAAAGCAGGCCTATATCCTTGTTGTTCATGTCCTTTTGTGGGATCAAAATCTAAGTAGACAATATCTCCCCGACTGGGGACATAGAAATTTGCTGTTGTTACCAAACCTCATTCCCCACAGCTATTCCACTATCAATCTCACCATGAACATTCTCTGGTGTAATAGCATCAATTAACTCATCAAGTGAGTATCGCTTGCGGGTTTTGGGTTTAATTACTAGGCTACCATCTATGACAGCAAGCTCTACTTCTACCCCTTCGGTTAAATGAATCTCTTTCGCTAAATTCTGGGGAATCCTAATCGCAAGACTATTTCCCCACTTGGCAACAGTCGCAGCCATAAACTAAACCTTGATTGAGTAAACCGGATATCTATATATACAGCGTATCTACAATATAGTGGTTTAGCAATAATTTGGCAAGCATCAATTAGGTTTATAGCTTCTGATGTAGCAAATATTTATGGCATAATTTACTAATTTAGTTTGGCATACTAACTACTAAAAAACCATAAATTAGAATCCCAATTATGCGGAATTCGCTCCAAAATACCAGAACTAAATACTTTATCTAAGTCTAAATAATCCAGGTGAATATAACCTATATGGCAATGACAGGTTTCATTAGTACAAGTACGTTCAAATAGTGCAGTTTCCCAGTCGTAATCATAAATATTGCCAATAGGTAATTTAATAAAGTGACAGCGTCTAATTGTCCCCTCACCATCAACAGAAATCAATGATTTACCAGCACGGCAAGTTTTACCTAAACTGGAGTAATGTTGAGTATTTAATTCATACAATGGGTCGATAGATTGGAAAAATTTTCTGTCTTCCTGGGATAAATTTGGCAGTTCTTTTTTAACTGCATTAATCCATAAATAAATATGAGTTGGTAAATTCTGGCGTAGGTAAGTAATCTGTGCTTTGAATTGCGAAAAACCGACAACGCCAGCACTAAAACGGACACCACGTCGATTTAATTCTAGACATTGGGAGAGGAATCTATGACACGTCACCCATTCGGGATGAAATGTTGCCCAAAATGCCAGTTTTTCTTTGTTACAAGCTTCCACCCAATCTAATTTACAAGAAAGATTAGTTTGGATTGCGGCTTTATTAACATGGGGCATTTGAGTTAGTTTCACTAATGCCTGTTGATACCACTCATGAATTAGTGCTTCTCCCCACGGGGTAAATAAAATCGAAAATTGATGTTGTGAATTTTGAGCTATCCAATTCACGAATTTTTCTACTTCTTGTCTATCAATTGCTAATTCTGTAGCTGATTGTTGTTTTTTGGCAAAAGGACAATATTCACAGCCATAGTTACAACTGATTAGGGAACCACGATAGAGTATTGTGAGGTGCATTGCTGAATTTAAATATTAGAATTTATGCACGCAGAGACGCGGAGGCGCAGAGAGTTTATTTGAGGTTGTAGGTTTGCATTAGTTGGTTGACTTGTTCTGAGAATAGCCAAGCACCAACGGTGTCTGAAAGTTCTATACCTTTTGCGGTTAAATGTATTTTTTTTTCTGTTGGTGTTGCTAATTCTAAATCTATGAGTTGTGTTAATTCGGGGAAATCAGTATAAAGATTGCTTTGGAATCTTTGTTGATAAGCAGTGGTATTTAAGCCTTCATCTGACAAGAGAGATAATAAGATGTAGCGGCGACGTTGTTCTTCAATATTTAATTGAAAACCATAGGTGGCGTAGTCGAAAGTTTCGTTGGGTGTTTGGATATAGGCTTGTAAAATATCGCGGATTTCTTTTGAACCTACAGCATATTCATTGGAATAATGCAAAGTATCTGTGTAAGAACGTGCTCCACAGCCTATTCCTACCATACCGTCAGCTTGACAGCAGTATACAGGAGTTGAGGAAGACAAGGAAGAAACCCTTCTGAACATTCGCATGGAAACTTGGGTGTATCCTTGTGATAGGAGGAGCGATCGCCCTTCGCGGTAACATGATATACGGATATCATCCCATTCTTTGTCTGAGCCTCCTAAACCAGTGAGGGGTCGGACGTATAAGGGATATAGGTAAATTTCTTCTGGTTGAAAATGTAAAGCAGACTGTATTGACTGTAACCATGTGTCTACGGTTTGTCCCGGTAGTCCGTAAATTAAGTCAATGTTAATTGTGGGAAAGCCAGCTTCGCGCATTCTGGTGAGTGCGGCTTTTACTTGGGGGGTACTTTGGCGGCGTTGGGTGGCTAAAACTTCTGATTCAATGAAACTTTGTACGCCAATACTAGCTCGATCAACGCCGCGATCGCGCAATAGTTGTAATTTATCTTTATCGGCTGTCTCTGGTGACATCTCAACGGAAATGGGAAGGTGCTGTAAATTAGCACCCATTGTTTCCTCCGCTATGTTGAGTATGGTTTCTAGGTGGTGTAATGGTAACTGGGTTGGTGTCCCGCCACCTAACGCAAATCTAGCAAAGGATGCTTCTCCTAGTGCGGCTTTGACTCGTTTTGCTTGTCGTTGAACGGTGTAGACGTATTGAGTAATGAAGTCTTCGTTATGGGTGACGGTAGTGAATAGGTTACAAAATCCACAGCGCATTTCACAAAATGGGATGTGAATGTAGAGGAATAGTGATTGTTTATCTTGTTTTGTCCACAGTTCGGCGAGCTTGATAGGTGGGTTGAGGGGCCGATAGGCTGTTTTATGGGGGTAGGAGTAGACGTAGGCTTGATAGGGGGATTGTTTTAAGAGTTGTTGGAGAGGTTTGGTTTTGGTGGTGAGCATTTTTTAGGATGGTGGGTTTGGTGGAGTAGGATTGTGAAAATTGCACGCACAGACGCAGAGAGAGATATGGAGGGATTTTTAGTTGGGGAGGATGAATTCTGCGTAGGGAACTGTCCATACTATGGGGTGGCTGAGGCGATGGCCTGTGTACCCATCTTCGCCGTAGGTTGTGCCATGATCTGAACAGAGAATGCAAAAGGTGGGGGCGCGTTTTTTGAGGGCTTCCCAGAGTTTAGTTAGATGTTTATCTACGTATTCCAAGGCGGCGGCGTGGGAAGCGATGGTGTCTGTTGTCGCACCAGGAAGATAAAAGTAGTTTGGTTGATGCAGTGCGGAAATATTGATGAATAGAAATAGGCGTTGAGTTTGGGGTATTGCTGTGAGAATTTTCTCGGCTAGTCTGATTTGATTTTCTGTCGAGTTGGGATTGGTGACACCAAGTTCTCTACTCCAATGACTTTCAGCAAATAAGGAAGGTAGGACTTTTCCCAAGGGGTTGAGTTTGTTGAAGAAGCCGACACCACCGATACACACTGTATGGTAGCCTTTGGCAGCTAGTCCATTCACAATGTTAGAGCCGTCTAATATACAAGTCTCTTCAGTAGTGGTTGTGCTACCTTCAAATCCCAAAGCAAATAATCTGGGGTGGATTCCAGGTTTAACTGGTGTTGGTAAAAAGCCTGCGAAAAAAGCATGATGTGCAGCGTAAGTAAAGTTTCCAGGGGCATGGCGTTCTTCCCAGCCTGTTTTGGGTATAACTGTCGCTAAATTGGGGGTGCGTCCTTGTTCTAATAAGTCAGCTGCAACATCATAACGAAGAGTATCGAATGTTATAAATACCATATCGTGTGTTCCAACGATTTGATTCATATCAAGCATTTGTTTAGCCTTATTTTCAACACTGCTTTTACTTCGCTTGTATAAGTATCTAAACCTTTCCAAAAAATTCCAGGTAGTAAATCACCAAAAGCATTGATTTCTAAAATGGCATGACGACGAAAATCAGGGAAAATTAATAAGTCAATTCCGCAATACAAGCTATTAGGAAACAATGCGGCTGCTGCTTCACAGGTTTGTTTCATCTTCTCCCAGTTTTCATATCCAATTTTGGCTAGAAAATCTTCTGTATTTCCCCGTTCATTACCTAGGTGTAGATTAGTCATAGGACTTTTGCCTAATCTGACTACTATGTGCTGTGCTTCGACATTAATCACAACTACACGCACATCAAAGGGGTGTCCTTGAATTTGTGCTTTGGGAAGCCATGCTTCTACTTGTACGCCTTCAGCCGTCAATATATTAATGATGTCAGTAATTTCTTCGTGATCAGTATAGTGACGAATTTTACGGGAGTTGTAAAGTCTAGTTTGTCCATCTTGGCGGACTCGTTCTACTGTGGTGATGGCAGATTCTCTGTGGGAATTGGCACGGTAGGCAATGACTCCAGAGGCAGCAGAACCGTGAGATAATTTGATAAACACGCGATCGCATCCCTGAATTTGCATTTGTTCTCGCAAATGCTCATAGTTGTGAATTACACCCAAAGAACGGGGAATTGGGATATGATGGCGAGAAAAGCGATCGCTACATAATGGCTTATCAAACATCACACTAATATCATGGGGATGATTTATTACTGGCGATAACAGTTGCTTTCCCCATTGATTTAGTAAATATCGCCAACCTAAATACCATTGTCGCGGGTAAAGAATACGTCCTTTATCAAATACTAAATCAGCCGCAGCTTTAGCACTAATAAACTGTTGATTACCTGTATCTGAAACTTCTGCACCAACCGCAATTATTGCTTTCTCCACCTCAAAATTCTTCTCTGGCGACTCAAACCTAATAATAGTATTAGGTGCTTTGAATTTTTCTAATGTCTCTCTACCTGCAATCAAGTCGGCGTAAGAAACAACGGTTGCAGGTGTTAAATCACAATGTGCTAGTGCTTGTTGTATAAAGCCAACCCGACGATTTTCTAGGTTGGCAATAATAACAAAGTTAAACATTCACTCATTCATTGTAAATATGTATAAAGGAGACAAGGTAGACAAAGAAGATTAATAATAATCATTCATGATTTACTTACCCAATTCCCAATCCCTTCACTCAGCAACAGCACAGTAGCGTTCTTCGTCGTCTTCATCTTCTGTTCTTTGCCCATTAATCATGACTTGAACATGAAAATTAGCCTGTTGTGCTTCTACAAAATTAATAATTTCTTCTGATAGATAGTTTTCAGACAGATTGAGAATATCTAATTGCTGTACAACCGGATTTTTCAGCAGCAATTCTGCACCTGCATCGCTGAGAGTTCCCATTGATAAGTCGAGAATTCTGATTTTGGTGAGTAGAGGCGATCGCACCACTCCTTCTGCAATATCATCAGAATATTGACTATTCCGTAACCCCAAATAAACTAAGTTCGGAAATCTCTGTTCCACTAATATGGGATTTAAGTCTGCGATGGCAGAATCGCCACCATAGTAATCTGAACCTAGCCATAATTCTAAGTGCTGTAATTTTGGCAAGTTCAAGGCGCAAATCTGGTTAATTGTTGCACTACTCAAACCACCAGTCTCAACAATTAAAGCTTTTAAATTTTCATGTCCCACAAAAGGTGTAAAGGCTAAACCCTCACCACCCCGCACTTGTAATACTTCCAAATTAGGATACGCTTCTAAAATGGGGCTAATATCACTCTGCACAATCCAGGAAATTTCACTTTCTTCATAGTGAATATCTCCAATAAATACTGCTTGCAAACTTGTCAGCTGATCTTTGGCAGATAATAATGCCTCAATTACAACCTGGGAACCACCGTTAGACATATCCGCATCCCAAATACCAAAAACCAAAGCTTGCAGATTACTAACTTGGTTATCTTGCAGCAGTTTTGCTAGTTGATCTGCGACTTTTTCTCCAGCATAATATTCACAACGAATCGCGTAAGCAGTACCTACAGGATCACTAATTCCCACTTCTGGGCTAAATTCTACCACTTGTCGGTTTGCAAAGGTGGTAGCGTGTTCACCTCTGTACCCTGGATATTTCTGCAACCGTTCTTGAAGATTCCAATCATTGTCTGCCATGATGCTTTTACCTCTGGATAGGTAATAAGTTTCACCATAAATCTATGTGAATATCCCAATTTTTGCCAATATATTGGGCTTTGTTTATAGTACATTTGTTTTATTATGTTGTCTAGTCTTTAAGCGAGGAACTTTTGGCATAAAGAAAAAGCGATCGCTTGATGGTGGAGCGATCGCTTGTTATTATCCAGAGGATGATTTACTTAACGATTCCCGAAACTGCCATAATTTCAGGTTCGCTGATTTGGGGAGAGAGGAAACTTTTAGCGTATATCCGGGGATTTGCTTGGGCTATTTGAGTATATGATTGGCGTACCTGAGTATTTACAGCTACAGTCTTCACATCGTACATTTGGGTAGCTAACTTCGGATAAATACCAACACCAATAATCAATACCAAGAAGCAGGCGGCAATAAAAACTTCACGCTGTGTAGCATCTCTATACACTGCTTGGCTAGGTAGTAGACAGTCTGTACCAAAACAAACTGTGCCTTCGTCTTCCTGATTTTCATAAGCGGCATTATTAATGTTGCAGGATAGTTCTGCACCACTGCCGTAAAATACCTGTCTCAACATCGACAGCAGATAAATCGGTGTGAGAATAACTCCCACGGCAGCGAGGAATACCATCACTGTGCAGAAAGTAGAACTGTAGATGTCGCTGGTGGTGACACCAACAAATACCTGAAGTTCGCTGACAAAGCCACTCATGCCAGGGAGTGCTAAGGAAGCCATCGCGCCGGCGGTAAACAGGGCAAACACTTTAGGCATCACTTGACCGATACCACCAAGATTTTCCATTGCCATTGTGTGGGTGCGATCATAAGTCACACCAGCCAGGAAGAATAACAAGGCAGCGATTAACCCGTGAGACAGCATTTGCAGCATCGCACCACTTACACCCACATCAGTAAAGGAAGCGATACCCAACAGCACAAATCCCATGTGAGACACAGAGGAATAGGCGAGGCGGCGCTTCATATGGGTTTGTCCAAAGGAGTTTAAAGCACCATAAATAATGTTGATAATACCCAAAGTTGCTAAGACAGGAGCAAAGTAAATATGGGCATCAGAAAGTAATTCTAAATTCAGGCGAATCAATCCGTATCCGCCCATTTTGAGCAGTACACCCGCCAAAATCATTGATACGGGAGCAGAAGCTTCACCGTGGGCATCAGGCAACCAAGTATGTAAAGGGAAAATCGCTAGTTTGACACCAAAGGCAATTAACAATCCGGCGTAAAGTGCTAATTCTAAAGCAAGGGGATAATTCTTGGCACCCAGTTCCACAATATCAAAGGTGGTATTGTCACCGTAGAGAGCCATTGCCAACCCAGCTACGAGAATAAAAATGGAAGCAGCTGCGGTGTAAAGTAAGAATTTTGTCGCAGCATAGCGGCGTTTTTGACCGCCCCAAATAGATACCAGCAAATATACAGGAACCAATTCCAGTTCCCACATAATAAAGAACAACAGCAAGTCTTGAGCAACAAACACGCCGATTTGTGCGGAATACAATACCAGCATCAAGAAATAAAACAGGCGCGGTTTGAGGTTAACTTGCCAAGCCGCAAACATCGACAGCGTTGTGACAAATCCTGCCAGCAGTACAAGCGGCATGGAGATACCATCGACCGAAACAGCCCAGCTAAAGCCCAACTGAGGTATCCAGGCATATTTCTCCGCGAGTTGAAAAGTCGCACTGCTAGTATCGTAATGCCGCCAAAAGGTGTAGCACATCAAAACAAAGTCCGCGATCCCTACACCCAGGGCATACCATCGCACCAGCTTGCCGTCTTTATCAGGCAGCACGGGAATGGCAAAGGAAGCAACGAGTGGCAGTAGAATAATCGCGGTTAGCCAAGGAAATCCATCAGCTATCATGGCAGTAAGCAAAAATACTTATTTGTGAATAAACCTATTCTATTAAACTTTGTAAACTTCTCAAAATAAATCTTTACCGCACCTGAGTATAAATAAAGTCTATTTATAGGCTTTTATTAATGGATATGAGTTTAAATATAGAGAAATTCTTAGATATCAGTAGTCAGTCGGCAGCATCAAAACCCAGGGGTTAAAGTCCTAAAAGCCACGATAATAAGGCTTTTTAGGACTTTTGACTTTACACAAGCCGCAGAAGATCTGCATAAGCATTGATAATATGAATTGAGGGAATTGATACAAAAATTAAATTAAACAATAAGCTCCCCAACTTTTTCTCAAAAAGTCAGGGATCTGAGATTGTTAACATTCACTGACATAAGAACAGACTATTCTTCTGTAGTCAAGTATTGTTCTAACAGTGAGGCGATCGCTTGGGGACAGTTTTTCTTGTATTTTTTCTTACCTAGCATCAAAATACAGTTGGGGGCGCTGCTACAGCGTTTTTGACAGCTTGTGTGTTCTATTGTCACTTTATCGAGTAAACCGCGATCGCACAAAGTTTGTTCTAATTCTGACAGTAATCCCTTACCACCCCGTTTCATGCAACCTGCTTTTTGACACACCATAATCTTGGCTGGTGGTTGCGGTGGTAAATCTTGATCAAGATGGGAGCGATCGGCAATTTTTGTTACCTGCCGTGCTTTGAGTTTGATTGTACCTTTATGACGGTTTAACTTACTGATGCCATAAATGTTAATCTGTTCACCTATTTCTAAAGATGAACTCAAAGCAACGCGCAACTTTTTTGGTAGTCTAACTAACACGCTTCCAGAGGAAATTGCCAAACTTAAATATTTCATCTTTCTAGGTTTCTTACCAACAAAACCTAAAAAACCACCCTCAAGATTGAACTCTGATAACGTCAAAAATTTGTCACTCATATTTAGCAACTCCAAGTATAAGAACGGAGAGGAGGCAGGTGGCAGGAGGCAGGTGGCAGGAGGGAATAAGAGGGAGGAGGTAGGAGTGCTTAAACTTTGATTTTGATTTTTTTATCTAATGTCTACTTACAGACCAGTAGGTTGTGTAATACTTGAATTCTTTAAGTTTTTACCTTATTGATTAAATTTATGAGTTATAGGAAACAGTTTATTTGGCAGCGTGGAATTGCACTGGCAGTTCAGTGTTATAAATTAACTGATAACTTTCCTAAATCTGAACTATATGGTTTAACAAGTCAGATCAGACGTTCTTGTGTTTCTGTACCATCAAATATTGCAGAAGGATATGGGCGTAAAACCAAAGCTGAATATATTCAGTTTCTTCATATAGCTTTGGGTTCGTTGCGAGAACTAGATACGCAATTAATTATTGCTAAAGAAGTTGGGTTAACAAATCACGAATTATTTCTTCCTGTAATGGAAGATGTTGATAGACTGCAAAGAATTATCGTATCCACTCTGCAAAAAATGAAAACTTAAATTTCAGAAGGCATGGGGCAGAAGGGAAAAAGCAGAAGCAAAACTGAACTGTGTTGAAATGCAGAAGTGTAGAAGTATCAGGGAAAAATACTGATTACTTCTCTGTCAGTACAATATTTCTTATGGAAACTATCTAGCACTTCTTCTTACCTCCTGCCTCCTGCCCTCTGCCTCCTGCCTTCTTAGGTAAGTCTTTTTGCTTCTACGGTTTTAGGTAAATTACTTGCATCTGGTATTTCCCGAAATTCCAATTCCCAACCGTTAGCGAGAGTCAGAATCTTGCCTTCAGCACTATCAGTTTGTTTAACTACTACTTCTTCTAGATCTTTTTTAGCAACGTAGACGGTTAAGTTGCCTGCGTCATCCATCCGTAACATCACTTTCATGGTTTTCCTCAGCAGATTCTAGTTCTTTTTCCCGACAGCCAACAATGATTCCTTTTTCCAAGAAATGCACGGCATAAATATAGGAACGTTGTAAGAAAGTTCCTATACTTGCTACGTAGCCAATTTCTCCTTTCTTTGCTAGGATTTCGCCAATTTCTCTACCGGGAAATGTGCCATCGTTCTTAATTTGTTTACGAAGTCTGACTTTTTCTCCCAATTCAAAAACAGGTTCGGAATCCAACTCGTATTCATCGCGTTGCATGAGAATACCTCTGTTCTTTTACCAAGTTCAGCAGTTCTTCTGTGGTTAAACTGCGTTTTTTCTTGACAGACTGTTGGCGGACTGCATCTAACACAGACTTGGTTTCTTCTGCATTGAGAACAATCCCATGCTGCTCTAGCAAGCTAGACACCAAATGCCGTCCAGAATGTTTACCTACTACTAAGCGGCGTTCCCAACCGACTTCTTCCGGTGCAAAGGGTTCGTAGGTGTCAGGGTTTTGCAGGACACCATGAGCATGGATTCCTGACTCGTGAGCAAAGGTATTTTCACCAACGATCGCCTTCCAAGGTGGTACATTAGCACCAGAGGCTGTGGCTACCAGTTTGGACAATTCCAACAACCGAGGTGTGTCAATACCCATATCTACGCCATAGATGCGTTTAATGGCCATGACAACTTCTTCTAAAGCGGCGTTACCAGCTCTTTCACCCATGCCAATGACTGTAGTATTTACAGATGTCGCTCCTGCTTTGATTCCAGCTAAAGCGTTGGCTGTAGCCATACCAAAATCATTGTGTGTATGAATTTCTACGGGAATTGATAAAGCAGAAACCAGTTGCTTAATTTCCCCGTAGGTACTGAAAGGATCAAGAACTCCTACGGTATCGCAGTAGCGAAAACGTGATGCACCCCATTCTTCGGCTGATAGTGCCACATCCAACAGGAAGTTTTCATCAGCTCTGGAAGAATCTTCTCCCCCCACTGCTACCCAAAGACCTTGATCAACTGCAAAGCTGATACAATCTTTGAGTCTTTGCAGACTTACCCGCCATTGCCCGTGGAATTTCGCGGCGATTTGGATACCGGAAACCGGGATGGCAATGTGTATCCGCTTCATCCCACAGGCAATAGAAGCTTTAATATCTGAGATCACGGCGCGATTCCAAGCTAGGAGATCAGCACCTAAACCTAAGTTAGAAATTGCGGAGATGGCACGCATTTCTTCCTCACCCATCGCCGGAATCCCTACTTCTAGTTCGGGAACGCCAATGCTATCGAGAAATTTAGCGATCGCCACTTTTTCTTCTAAGGTAAAAGCAACACCTGCTGCTTGTTCACCATCACGTAATGTAGTGTCATTAATGATAATTTTATTCATCTCAAACGTCCCTCTTAGCAATTTTTCTTAATATACTTTCTGCGGTGAGAGCTAGTTTTTCTGTACTTCTTGGTATTGGTAAATGCTTTAAATTCTCACCCTTAATAATTCATCTTCATGATTTCTAAATATTACCTAAACAATAACAACATATCTGTATGGCAGAGAACCAAAACCATGTATCATTTAAGAAAGTATTTGCAAAATTTACCTTTATTCATAAATAAAAAATCCACCAATGCAAACATTAACATTGGCAGAAAATTATCTAGTCTTTTGGCTATTTATCTGAGAAATATTGTCTTTCCCTTACATATTAATATACGTTTAAATCTGGTATATCAAGGCTTTAGAAAAAATTATCTACTAAATCTTGTTATATAACCAATCTAAAATTTGTTCTAATTGTTCTAAGTTAACTAAGCCATACTGCCAAAGCAACATAGGTAAAGGGCCATTATCAAACTCACGATGTTTGAGAGCTATAGCAATATCTTTATTAGAAAGCTCAAGTTCTTGATGTAAAAAATCTAGCAGTTCTGTATCATTCTTTGGGATGTTCATCTTCAGTTATTTAATTATTTTTTTAGAAAATCAGAAAAATAAAATCTCCAAGACTTGAGGATTTTCTGATTTTTTTTCATTAATATCCACAGGACAATAATTCAGGCATTGTTATGAGATGAATAATCTCCAAATTACCAATAGAGATTAATAGTTGCAATCAAAATTAAGTCCTGAGATATTGAAAACGGGGGTATAGGAGACAAAAACTCATGACTCTGACTTTAGCCATGTTTGCAATGCCAACAACACTCTAGCCAATCTACTAATTCCTGGCGAGGAGCTAGAAATTGCTTGACTGTACTGCGAACTAAAATTGCTGCCAACCAAGTATTAACTTGTACTCGTAATGAACCATCAGGGGGACAGGAGCAGGGAATCATCAACTCTTGCAAACGGTGATAAATTTGCCAGCGATCGCCCAGAGGTATCTGCAAAACTTGATCACCTAAAGCATCAGAACTACAAGGTGGTAACATAGTCACTTATCTTTAGTCAACAATTCTGGTGTTTGGGGTTGACTGGTAAGGGTTTGCAGTTTTTGTTCGAGTTGCTCAATGCGAGCGAGCAAAGAGCGAATAATATTTGCTTCCACATCAGGTAATTTGCCGTGTTCCAGGGGACATAAGTTATGTTTTTCTTGGCGTGAAATAATCCGTCCGGGAATTCCAACAACTGTGCAATCTGGAGGGACATCGCGCAAGACAACAGAGCCAGCACCCACCCTGACGCGATCGCCAATGTGAATATTGCCTAAAACCTTAGCGCCTGTACCTACCACAACGTTGTTACCCACAGTGGGGTGACGTTTACCGCTTTCCTTCCCTGTACCGCCTAGGGTGACACCTTGATAGATGAGGGTGTAGTCTCCCACAATGGCAGTTTCACCAATGACAACGCCCATGCCGTGGTCGATAAATACGCCTTTACCTATCTTTGCACCTGGATGAATTTCGATGCCAGTGAGAAACCGAGCCAGATGAGAAATGAAGCGAGGGAAGAAAACCACACCTCGACAGTGCAACCAATGGGCGAGACGATGCAAACAGATGGCGTGCAAGCCAGGATAGCAAAACACCACCTCTAGCCAATTGCGAGCGGCGGGATCACGTTCAAAGATAATGCAAAAATCACTCAATAATGGCTCTAGAAAGCTGCCAGAGAGTAGATTTTTCAGCAGGGATGTATTTGTAGAATCTTGGGGATTCTCGATACTGTCTAGGGACTGTTGCATCGTTACTGTCTGGTTAAAAGAGCCGTGTGCTATTTTTATGCTTATATCAGGCGACTCCCAACAGGACAGTACACCCTGTCTTGATTGGATTTATTGGATTAATTAAGCTTGTACTCAACCACCTTCAACCCAGATTTGTAATCAATTAAAAATTTCCTTGGGGGTGGGGGTGCTAGTTTTTTAGGGTAGAGGTACTAGCATTTTTTAGGTAGGGGTTTCAGAATTATTGTACTCACTATCAAAAGCTGTGCCTGCAAGAATTTGCCACGTTTTAGTCAAAATACTTTGCGATATATTAAGCTGTACTCATTTGCTCGGAAATGGCAAGTAGACAGGACTACAAGTCAAATGTCTGTAACTCTAGTTACGTTTACAGTAATCCTTTTTGATTGTAGAACTAACTTGCGTAGGTGGGAGTGGGGGAGATGAGGGAGATGAGGGAGCAGGGGAGAAAAACTATTGCCTATTGCCTATTGTCTATTGCCTATTGCCTAACCTACCTTTTCAATAAATGCCAACATTGTTGAGCGATCGCCCAATCTTCTTGAGTATGAATTACTAACACCCGCACTGTAGAATCAGGGGTGGATATATCTTCATCTATGGGTTTATTTTGATTTTTCTGGGGATCAATTTTTAACCCTAAAAATCCAAAGGCTTCACAAGCTGCTTGGCGAATCCCTGCGGATTTTTCCCCAATCCCTGCGGTAAATATCAACACATCTAAACCGCCTAAGCTTGCCAGCATTGAACCAATACCTGCTTTTAAGTGATGTACGAAGATATCCCAAGCTAGTTGAGCGCGGTAATTTCCTTGGGTGATGGCTTCCATCACCTGGGGTAAATCGCTGGAAACACCAGAAATACCCCTTAATCCCGAAGCTTTATTTAATACGTAATCTAATCTTTCGGCTGAGTAATCATGTTGACGCATTAAGTGAACAATGATCCCCGGATCTAAAGAACCGCAACGGCTACCCATCATCAAGCCATCTAGAGGTGTAAAACCCATTGTTGTATCAATACTGCGGCCATTTTCAACGGCTGCTAGAGAACAACCATTACCGAGATGACAGCTAATGATTCGCAAAGATGCTAAATCTCGCTCCAAGATTTGTGCTGCACGAGCAGAACAGTATTGGTGACTGATACCATGAAAACCATAACGGCGAATCCCCTGTTCTACCCATTCATAGGGGCCGGGATAGATGGCGGCAGCATCGGGAAGGGTGGCATGAAACCCAGTATCAAAAACTGCGACTTGGGGGACATTGCCTAGACTGTTTTCGATGGCTTCAATTCCTTCTAAAGCTGCTGGATTATGGGCTGGAGCTAGGTTAGAGAGTCGGGCGATCGCCTGTTTTACTTCCTCCGTAATCATGACACTATGGCGGTAACTTTGTCCGCCATGTACTACCCGATGTCCGACAACATCGATTTCCGATAATTCCCGAATCACCTTGGTAGTACCACGGCTGAGGGTATAAAGCATATAAGCAACGTGTGCCTGACGAGAATCGCCATAGATAGATTCATGGAGCTTTTCACCCGTGGCGGTTTTCACTTCAATTTCTGCCACACCCCTATCTTGAGTCCAGTTAACCTTGCCTTCCCACAGGGGTTGGGGTGCTTCATGAGGGATAGCATGATCAGGGATTTCATACAGACAACTTTTCTGGCTGCTGGAGCCGGCATTCAAAACTAATACTTTCATTACTTTTGTGGATTTGAGGTTTGTGAATGGTTAACCGTATGGTTGCCAATTTTCAGCTATTAAATAAACTCATTACCAATAGTTGAGGAAAGGCAAAAACGTGAAAAGTTTCCAGAAACTATCCTCCATTACGATATTGCTATTTGCCTTCATATATCCGCCGGCTATGGCTGAAGCTAAGGATATAGGGACTAGGGACTGGGTAGAAAATGGGTTGAACACTCAACTGACTGAGCAGGTTGTGGAGCTAGAGACAGATTTAGCGGCGGGAGATACCAGTCAAGAAATATTGCTAGCTCAACGACACAATAGACGACACTATCGTCATGGTAGACGGCGGTATCGACAGCATTATAACGGTAGACGGTATAGACGACACTATAACGGTAGAAGGCGGTATCCACGCAGTTATTATCGTGGACAATACTATCGTCATGGGCGATGGCAGCGAGTCCGCGATCGTTATGGTAGATTGATGTACGATTGGCGGCGGTATTAAGGACTTTCCGAGCAATAATTATCCATCTTTTAGGGTGCGCTAGATAGCTCACCCCATCCCCATCCCATAAGAAAATTTGGGATATTTTTTTATGAACCGTATTGAATTAAGACAGACAAAGATAACAGGAAAAGGGGACAGGATGAGGATATTCTCCTCTATTCCCTTGCTCCCCCGCTCCCCTGCTATCAATGTCTAGCTATCTTTTGGGAAAGCCTACTAATGGCTGGCGACTACTCCTTCTAGATGAGTAAGCCTTTCTGCCAATAGTTTTTCTAGGTCTTCCAGTGCTTTAGTAAAGCCTTTGATCCCTTCATCAAGTTTGTCATAAGCCATGCGGTCAGCAGCGTGCATCTTGTCAAAGGTAGCTTTATCAATAGATATTTTTTCAATATCTGAAGTAGCTGCTTTAGCAGTATCAAGTTTGCGGGGTAGTTCGCCGATAGTAGCTTGCAATTCACCCAACAAAGCTGGGGAAATGGTCAACAAATCACAACCTGCTAATTCAGTGATTTCGCCGATGTTACGGAAGCTAGCACCCATAACTTCGGTTTTATAACCAAATTTTTTGTAGTAGTTGTAGATTGTAGTCACTGACAATACACCGGGGTCTTCCGCAGAGGGGTAGCTATCTCTACCGGTTTCTTTTTTGTACCAGTCGAGAATGCGCCCAACAAAGGGAGAAATCAAGGTGACACCAGCTTCCGCACAAGCGATCGCCTGATGCAAACCAAATAGTAGAGTTAAGTTACAGTGAATCCCTTCTTTTTCTAGAATTTCCGCAGCTTTAATACCTTCCCAGGTAGCAGCAATTTTAATTAAAATGCGCTCTGGGGTGATACCAGCCGCTTTATATTGAGCAATCAATTCTCGTGCTTTAGCAACTGTAGCCTCGGTATCGTAAGATAAACGGGCATCTACTTCTGTAGACACGCGACCGGGGATAATTTGGAGAATTTTCAAACCAAAAGAAACCGCCAGACGGTCAAAAGCCAAAGTCACGATTTGGGCTTGGCTAGCACCTGCGCCTGCATCTTTTTTAGCTTGGAGTAAGGTTTGGTCAACAATATCCTGATATTCCGGCATTTTAGCTGCTGCCGTAATCAGCGAGGGATTAGTAGTCGCATCTCTGGGTGTAAACTTGCCAATGGCTTGGATATCGCCTGTATCCGCCACCACAACAGTCATTGTCCGCAATTGTTCTAGTAAACTTTTAGACATAAAATACTCCATGATGTTGTTTATCTGTGCTTCAGGCAACTGGGGACTGGGGATTGGGGATTGGGGATTGGGGACTGGGGACTGGGGACTGGGGATTGGGGATGAGAGTAAAATTCTCCCTTGTCTCCCTTGTCTTCCTTGTCTTCCTTGTCTCCTCTGCTCCTCTGCTCCTCTGCTCCCCTGCCCCTCTGCCTTCTTTATTTAGGATTTACACTTCCCCTCTTCTTCACACCCGTTCTTATTCCTTACAATTCTGATTTTGGCAACTTTTCTTAACCATTGCCGATTAGCTGAAGCCTCAGCTTAATTTTAGGGGTGTTAAGCCGTAATCGGCTGTCCGATAGAATGCACTTTAATTAAGCTAGTTGTTCCTGATTTACCAATTGGGACTCCAGAGGTAATAACTACCTTATCCCCCTCATGTACTAAACCTGTTCTCAGAATGGTGTTGACTAAATTCGTAAACATTTCTTCCGCATTGTAAACAGGTGGAATCAGTAACGGTTCCACACCCCAAGACAATGCCATCTGATGATAGGCGGTTTCATCAGGAGTTAAAGCAAAAATCGGTGTTTGGGGGCGATATTTAGAGACGAGTTTGGCTGTACTTCCCGATGAGGTGTTACACAAAATAGCCCTTGCGCCGGTTTCATAGGCGATGCGACAGACGGCTTCGGCTACGGATTCAGTGACGCTGAGACTACCTGCATCATTTGTCCAGCAGTGTCTACTACCCTCTTGTAAAGATTTTTCTGTGGCGATCGCAATATCGTGCATGACTTGCACAGCCGCAATGGGATACTGTCCCACAGCCGTTTCTCCAGAGAGCATGACCGCATCTGTACCATCGAGGATAGAGTTAGCCACGTCGGTAGCTTCGGCACGGGTGGGATCAGGTGCGCTAATCATCGACTCTAGCATTTGGGTGGCAGTAATTACCGGCTTACCTGCCTGATTGCAACGGCGAATGATATCTTTTTGAATCAGGGGGACTTCGTGAATGGGCATCTCTACCCCCAAATCACCACGGGCAATCATAATCCCATCGGCGGCAGCAATGATGGAGTCAATTTGCTCCACTGCTTCTGGACGCTCAATTTTGGCAATGACGCGAATAGACAAACCCGCCGCTTCAATCATGCGCTGGGCAGGTTCTAAATCGTAGGGTGACTGGACAAAAGAAACCGCCACCCAATCAATACCCAATTCCATACCAAAGCGCAAATCCTGCAAGTCTTTTTCAGTGATGGAACTCACAGGTAAACGAGTCACAGGTAAGTTGACCCCCTTGCGGGTGGAAATTACCCCGCCAGTTTTGACTTGAGCATGAATGCGATCGGCATCGCGATCGCACACAATCATTTTTACCCGACCATCATTAATTAAAATCGGTTCTCCCGGTCTGACCATCGCGAACAAAGTCGGCAAAGGTAAGGGTAACTCGTTGATATTCTCACCCTTCTCTTTTAAGACAAAAGTGACTTCATCACCAGCTTCCACCGTTAACCCATCCGGTGGTAAAGTTCCCAACCGAATTTTCGGCCCACATAAATCTTGTAGCAGGGCTACAGGTCTTTGCTCATCAGCACTAATTTGCCTAATATACTGAGCAGTCTGGGCATGAAATTCATAAGCCCCGTGGGAAAAATTCAACCGCGCCACATTCATCCCGGCTTCTACCAACGCTTGCAGTCTGTCTGGTGCAGAGGTAGCAGGCCCTACAGTACAGATAATTTTTGTTCGACGCATAGATGTGAGGGAATAGGGAATGGGGAATGGAGGCAGGGGGCAGGGGGCAGGGGGCAGGGGGCAGGGGGAGAAATTCTTCCTTGTCTCTACACCCCTACACCCCTATACCCTTACACCCCTACTCCCTGCTTAAACTGCGGCCAATTGTTCTTTTTGTGCCATTGACAACATCAGGTCAACTACACGGTTAGAGTAGCCCCACTCGTTGTCATACCAAGCGACAACCTTGAAGAAATTAGAGTTCAATTCAATACCAGCACCCGCGTCAAAAATACTGGAGCGGCGATCGCCTTGAAAATCTGTAGATACTACATCTTCGTCGGTGTAACCCAAAATCCCTGCTAGTGAACCTTCCGCAGCTGCTTTCATGGCTGCACAGATTTCTTTGTAACTGGTGGCTTTGGTGGTTTTGAAAGTTAAATCAACTACAGATACATCAGGGGTAGGCACTCGGAACGCCATCCCAGTTAGCTTACCCTTTAACTCTGGTAACACCAAGGCTACTGCTTTCGCTGCACCTGTGGAAGAAGGGATAATATTTTGAGCTGCACCACGACCACCCCGCCAGTCTTTTTTACTGGGGCCATCTACAGTGGGTTGGGTTGCAGTCATGGCATGAACTGTAGTCATTAACCCTTCTGCCAAACCAAAGTTATCATTAATCACTTTGGCAATGGGTGCTAGACAGTTGGTTGTACAGCTAGCATTAGAGACAATTAGATCCTTGCTGGGATCAAAAATTTCATGGTTAACACCTACCAACAGCGTCCGCACCTTGTCTGGTTCTTTGGTAGGCGCAGAAATAACTACGCGCTTTGCTCCTGCTTGTAGGTGCTTGGATGCCCCTTCATAGTCTGTAAACAGTCCGGTTGATTCGACAACATAATCTGCGCCAAGTTTACCCCAAGGTAATTCGGCAGGATTTCTGACTGACACGCACGGAATGAAATGTCCATCAATCACAATCCCATCTTCTGTTGCTGTCACCTCACCGTCATACCTACCGTGAGTAGAGTCGTACTTTAATAGGTAAGCCAGGTTATCTGGTGGTACTAGGTCGTTAATACCCACAAACTCAATATTGGGGTTTTTAATGCCAGCGCGAAGCACAAGCCGACCGATACGACCAAATCCATTGATGCCAACTTTTAACTTCGTCAAAACAAACCTCCTCTGAAAAAGTATGATCGCCTCAAAATATAGGCGCACAAACTTATTACCCTGCAAAACTGGATTTAGCCGGGTGAATTTTAGTGTGACTGAGCTGATCGTGACAGTCCCAGCCACCAAAAGCCTATTTACTTGGCATCTTTTAAGGTTTTGGGGATTGGGTATCGGGTACTGGGGATTAGGCAATTCTTAGAAATTGAAACTCAATCCAAAATCTAAAATCCAAAATTATTTTTCCCAGTCCCTAATCCCTAATCCCTAATACGGCCACTGCCAGTCCCGAATTTCTGGCATATCTTCGCCGTGTTTAGCAATGTAGTGTTTGTGTTCGATCAACTTATCTTGGAGATGTTGCTTCACATAGGCGGCTTTGTAGCCTAGTTTGGGGACGCGATCAATTACGTCCATGACTAAGTGGAAGCGATCTAGATCATTTAAGACAACCATATCAAAGGGGGTGGTGGTAGTTCCCTCTTCTTTGTAACCGCGCACATGGAGGTTTTTATGGTTGGTGTGGCGATAGGTAAGACGATGGATTAACCAGGGATAGCCATGAAAGGCGAAGATGATGGGTTTGTCGGTGGTGAATAGGGTGTCAAATTCTTTGGGACTTAAACCGTGGGGATGTTCTGTGTTGGGTTGTAAGGTCATTAAATCCACAACGTTGACTACCCGGACTTTTAAGTCAGGGAAGTGTTGCCGCAAAATATCTACAGCCGCTAGGGTTTCTAAGGTGGGGACATCGCCAGCACAACCCATGACTACATCTGGTTCACCACCTTGGTCATTACTTGCCCATTCCCAAATGCTAATACCTTTGGTGCAGTGTTTAATGGCTGCATCCATATCAAGGTATTGCAGTGCTGGTTGTTTACCTGCCACGATGACGTTGACATATTGACGGCTTCTTAAACAGTGATCTGTCACTGACAAGAGAGTATTGGCATCGGGTGGGAGATAGACGCGAATAATTTCGGATTTTTTGTTCATTACATGGTCGATAAAACCAGGATCTTGATGAGAGAAACCGTTATGGTCTTGTCGCCAAACGTGGGAGGTGAGTAGATAGTTAAGTGAAGCAATCGGTCTACGCCAAGGAATTTCACGGGTAGTTTTCAACCATTTGGCGTGCTGGTTGAACATCGAGTCAATGATGTGGATAAATGCTTCGTAGCAAGAGAAGAAGCCATGACGACCTGTAAGTAGGTATCCTTCTAACCATCCTTGGCAGGTGGTTTCGCTGAGGATTTCCATTACCCGACCACTGGGGGAAAGATGATCATCTTCTGGGAGGGTTTGAGCTACCCAAGTCCGGTCTGTGACTTCTAATACAGCATTGATGCGATTTGATGCTGTTTCATCAGGACCAAAGACGCGGAAATTCCGGCTATCTAGGTTGAGTTCCATGATATCCCGCAGGAATTTGCCAGTTACTTGGGTTGCTTCCGCAATCACTCTACCGGGTTGGGGAACATCAACAGCATAGTCTTGGAATTCTGGCATCTTTAAATCCCGCAATAAGATACCGCCGTTAGCGTGGGGATTGTCACCCATGCGGCGATGTCCTGTGGGGGCAAGTTCTGCCAATTCGGGGATGAGTGTCCCGTTAGCATCGAAGAGTTCTTCGGGTTTATAACTCTTCATCCACTCTTCTAGGAGTTGGATGTGGTGCGGTTTACTAGCTAGATCCCCAAAGGGGACTTGATGCGATCGCCAGTAATCTTCTGTCTTTTTCCCGTCTACTTCTTTTGGCCCTGTCCAACCTTTGGGGGTTCTCAGGATAATCATCGGCCATTGGGGACGGTGGGTAAACCCATGCACACGGGCTTCTCGTTGGATATTGCGAATTTCGTTAGTAATGATATCTAAAGTTGCCGCCATCTGCTGATGCACATCCGCAGGCTCAGAACCTTCCACAAAGTAAGGTTTGTAGCCATATCCTACAAACAGGCTTTCCAATTCCTCGTAACTCAACCGCGCCAAGACTGTGGGGTTAGCGATTTTATACCCATTCAAGTGCAGAATTGGTAACACCGCCCCATCGGTAGCGGGGTTGAGAAACTTGTTGGAATGCCAGCTAGTAGCTAACGCCCCTGTTTCAGCTTCTCCATCACCGACAACAGCAGCCACAATCAAATCAGGATTGTCAAAAGCAGCACCAAAGGCATGAACCAGGGCATAACCTAGTTCCCCGCCTTCGTGGATAGAACCAGGAGTTTCCGGTGCTACGTGACTCGGAATACCACCAGGAAAAGAGAATTGTTTAAACAGTTTTTTCATCCCCTCAGCATCTTGGGAGATATTGGGGTAAAACTTGCTGTAAGTTCCTTCTAGATAAGTATTCGCCACCAATCCAGGCCCGCCATGACCAGGCCCGGCAAGGTAAATCATGTCTAGGTCATACTGTTTGATGATCCTATTTAGATGAACATAGATAAAGTTTAATCCTGGTGTTGTTCCCCAATGTCCTAGCAATCTAGGTTTAACGTGTTCTAGGGTGAGTGGTTCTTTTAGTAAAGGATTGTCCAGTAAATATATTTGCCCAACTGACAAATAGTTAGCTGCCCGCCAGTAGGCATTAATTTTATGCAATTCTGCATCAGTTAAAGGCTTTGTTTGCGGAGAAACTGCTAGAGTCATCTTAAACTCCATTACACAATAATTTTGCCGAATTTTTGTCCTATGCCAGTGTAGTTATTTACTGTCTGAAGGTCATCTTACCCATGACAAATTTTTCCAGTTTGCGCTGGAAACTTAAGCTTTATGAGCTATTAACTACACCTACATCAATCTAAAATACAACCACAAAAATGCTAGTAGTGACCTCCAGCAAAGGTTAACAGAGTTTACATTGCTGTGAGTATTTTTTAACATTGATTTTAGCTATTGTTAAGATCATCGCTAATGAGTTTAATATTTTTCATGAGATAAATATAACTTTTGATAGAAGTTGCTGATGGTATGAATCAATATTGCGATAACTATATTGAAGTTAGTATTAATTTATGAATTTTATTAAATAAGTGCATCAACAATTTCATAGGCAAGCGATCGCTCCAGCTTGGCGACTAAACATTAAAGCAAAAAATATCTAGGTAAATTCACTCTTAGGAGCAAGTAGTTATTTTTTTACGAGCCATATAAAAAACCCTGGTTTGAAGATGCTGCCAACAGATAAAGTACCAACAATCACGTAAGTATTGTAGTAAACTACACATATACCAACAGCCAGCATCTACCTAGTTAATCTTAACTGTGAAGAAAATTCTGATTTTGTCAGCGAATCCGACAAACACTGGCCCTTTACGCTTAGATAAGGAAGTACGGAAAATTCAGGCGGGATTGGAACGTTCTAAAAATCGAGATCAATTTGAAATTATCTCTAAATGGGCGGTGCGTCCTGAAGATTTGCGGCGATCGCTTTTAGATTATGAGCCTCAAATTGTCCATTTTGCCGGACATGGAGAGGGTGATGAGGGTTTAGTTTTAGAAAATGATGCCGGAGAAAAGCGGCTGGTGAGTACAGAAGCACTGGCTAATCTATTTGGGTTATTTAAAGACAAGATTGAGTGTGTATTGTTAAATGCCTGTTACAGTGAGGTGCAAGCTGAGGCGATTTATCAGCACATTGGCTGTGTAATGGGAATGAATCAGCAAATCGGGGATGTAGCAGCCATAGAGTTTGCGGTTGGTTTTTATGATGCTCTGGGTGCTAATAGATCATACGAGGAGGCTTATAAGTTTGGCCGTAATGCCATTGATCTCAAAAGTATTCCTGAATCTTCTACACCAGTTCTTAAAAGTCGGAAGCATCAAGTTGATCAAATTCAGACAACGCCAGCAATAGCCTTAGAAATTCCAGAGGGACAAGTGCCTTTGGATTCAGCTTTTTATGTGGAACGTCCACCGATTGAAACAGACTGCTATCAGCAAATTCTCCAATCTGGGGCTTTAATTCGCATCAAAGCACCCCGACAAATGGGCAAAAGCTCGTTAATGTCACGGATTCTTCACCATGCTAGTCAAAACGCCTGCAAAGTTGCCTCCGTTAACCTCCAGTCAGCAGATGCAGAGTTTCTGGGTAGTTTGGATTTATTTTTACAGTGGTTCTGTGCCAGTATTAGCGATAACCTGAATCTCCCAGAGAAGATAGGTGACTATTGGAAAGGTGTTTTGGGAAGTAAGAATAAGTGTACAAATTACTTCCAGAGATATTTGTTAGCTAAGATTGATAGTCCTATTGCTTTGGGTTTGGATGAAGTCGATGAAATTTTCAAATATCCCCAAATTGCGACAGATTTTTTTGGATTGCTGCGGGCGTGGCATGAGCGTGCTAAAAATGACCCAGCCTGGAAAAAACTTAAGTTAATTATTGTGCATTCTAAGGAGGTGTATATTCCACTCAATATCAATCAGTCGCCTTTTAATGTGGGTTTACCTGTGGAGTTACCAGAGTTAAATCAACAACAGGTAAAAGATTTGGTGCAGCGTCATGGGTTAACTTGGTCTAATTCGTAAGTAGAACAGTTAATGACGTTAGTGGGGGGACATCCTTATTTAGTGCGAGTGGCACTTTATCAAATTGCGCGGGATAGGATGACTTTAAATGAACTTGCACAAGTCGCACCTACTGAAGCCGGTCCCTATAATGACCATTTACGCCGCCATTTACTGAATTTACAAGCAGATGAGCAATTATTAGCTGCACTGCAACAAGTGGTAACAGCAGATCATCCCGTAGATGTGGGAACAACAGCAGCGTTTAAACTCCGCAGTATGGGGTTAGTGAAATTTCAGGGGAATAAAGTTATGCCTTTGTGTAATTTGTATCGTCAATATTTTAGCGATCGCCTGGGTTGGAATAAATGAAAGTTTGTGGTTAGAGGTTGTTTGAACAATGGTTGGCTGTGAGTTTATGTACGTTCAGATCCCCCCTAGCCCCCCTTAAAAAGCTATGCGTTACCCACATCTTTCTTTACAATCTTAAAACCCTTGCTCTATAAGCATCTTAAGGACTAAAACTTTAAGCATACTTGACAAATCATCATTTATTCTTCTCGCTAAAACAGTGTTTTTATTGAGAATGAAAAACGAACGAATCAGGGTTCTAGAGACGTGAGTTAATACTCTCGAAATGTTAAGAAAGATGTTTATAATGGTTAGATGAATGACGGGGGCTTTACGCATCACGACTCGTAAAACAAGGTAAACAAAGGTTTGTAGTGAGAACTTTAGTTCTCTCTGCGTTCCCATAGCGTGTCGTAGACAGACGCTCCGCGAACAGGAAAGGACTAAAGTCCTTACTACGAACTGAATCCTGGTATTTTTTTCCAGTCGTCCAGCATAGCCGATCGCCTACTTTAAAATGAACCTACAATCATCCCAGCTAGTAAAATAAACCCAATCCAAACATTCTGCCGGAACATTTCACCGTAAGCAGGGTTAGGCAATTCCGGTTTAGCTAATCGTATAGTCTGCCACAACCAACCAATAGTCCCCATAACTAAACTCACCCAAAAAGCCAGCTTCAGGTGGATACAAATACCTAACCACCCTAGTAAAGCAATTGTGCCAGCAAAGAAAATACCAATGGCTACAGGTGCGTAATTTCCGAAGAACAAAGCACTAGAATTAACACCAATGCGTCGGTCATCCTCGCGATCGCTCATGGCGTAAACTGTATCAAATCCCAGTGTCCACAGTAGGGTAGCCCCCCACAATAACCAAGTGGGTTGCGAAATATCTTGTGTAACTGCACTCCAGCTAATTAAAACCGCAAATCCCCAAGCGATAGACAACACTAACTGCGGTACAGGGAAGACACGCTTCGCACCTGGATACAGCAGAATTACTGGTACAGCCGCTACAGATAACCAAAAACTCAAAGAGTTGAGATAAAAAGCCAACACCGCCGCACAAGCTAACGCTACTATCCCGACGGCAATGCCCACTTTCACAGATAACGCACGGGAAGCAAGGGGGCGATCGCGTGTTCTTTCCACCTCTGGATCAATATCCCGATCCCACAAATCATTTGCCACACATCCAGCCGCACTGGTGGCAAGAGTACCCAAGATAATCACCCCCACCAAAGGTAAAGGCGGCTTACCAGCAGCAGCCAAAAACACTGCCCAAAGTGCCGGAATCATCAAAATCAAACGTCCTTCGGGTTTATGCCACCGCAAAAGCCGGATAATTGTTAGCCAAACTGGTTCTTGCTGAGTTTCTAGCATGGGATTGGGGACTGGGGACTGGGGATTGGGGACTGGGGATTGGGGACTGGGGATTGGGGATTGGGGATTGGGGACTGGGGATTGGGGATTGGGGATTGGGTAAAAAATTCTCCCTCATCCTCCACCCTACGGGAAGCAAGCTACATCCCCCTCATCTCCCTCATCTCCCCCTGCTCCCCTGCTCCCCTGCCCCTCTGCCCCTTTACTTCACACATCTTCACATCTATAGAATATCTTTTTTTGATATTTGTAAAAACACAATCTCAAGTGATCACTGTAAATCCAGCTAAATTGTCACTAAAATTGTAATAAGCAGGGTGAATATACTTAGAACAGTGCGACTTGATAAGGTCAATCTGAGCATAAGTGTGTTGCAACGAATATCAGTGCCAACTACCCCGACACACCATCTTTTCCCATCCTTCCTTATAGAGAGAGAAAACTAGATGCCGAGTTTAGTTTCATCCGACTGGCAGAGTGTCAATACTCAACCAGTTAAGCAACACCGGATTATTGCTGCCATTGATATGGGAACAAATTCCCTGCACATGGTGATTGTGAGGATTGACCCGACGTTACCAGCTTTTAGCATTATTGGCAAAGAAAAAGAAACTGTCCGACTGGGCGATCGCGATATTTCTACTGGGGAGCTAAAACCAGAGGTGATGGACAGGGCGATCGCTACTTTGAGACGCTTCCAAGAAGTGGCTAAAACTGCTAATGCAGAAACTATGATTGCCGTAGCCACCAGCGCCGTGCGGGAAGCTCCTAATGGTAAAGATTTTTTACACAGGGTAGAAGCGGAGTTGGGTTTATGCGTTGACTTGATTTCTGGGCAAGAAGAAGCGCGACGCATCTACTTGGGTGTGCTATCGGGGATGGAGTTCCATAACCAGCCTCACTTAATTATTGACATTGGTGGTGGTTCTACAGAAATCATCTTGGGCGATAGTCAAGAACCGCGTACTCTCACTAGCACAAAAGTCGGTGCAGTGCGCCTCACCACTGAGTTAATCAGTTCTGACCCCATCATGGATGTTGAGTTTCAATACCTACAAGCCTACACACGGGGGATGTTGGAGCGTTCTGTAGAAGAAGTGCTAGCAAACTTCAAATTTGGCGAATTTCCCCGCTTAATTGGCACTTCCGGCACGATTGAAACGATGGCCATGATTCATGCGCGGGAAAAGTTGGGTTCTGTTCCTTCTACCCTCAACGGCTATCAATTCACTCTCTCAGACTTGCAAGATTGGGTTAACCGCCTCAAGAAAATGACCAATGCTGAACGAGCCGCCATACCTGGTATGCCAGAAAAGCGGTCTGAAGTCATCCTCGCTGGGGCAGTTATTTTACAGGAAGCAATGATCCTTTTGGGTGTGGACTCACTTACAACCTGTGGGCGGGCTTTACGGGAAGGTGTGATTGTTGATTGGATGTTAAGCCACGGCTTGATTGAAGATAGACTGCGCTTTCAAAGTTCCATTCGTGAGCGTAGCGTTCTCAAGCAGGCCAGTAAATACCAAGTCAATTTAGAGTATAGCGATCGCGTGGCAGCTTTTGCCTTAAGTTTATTTGACCAAACCCAAGGACAACTGCACCACTGGGGAATTAATGAACGACAACTATTATGGGCGGCGGCAATATTACATAATTGTGGTCATCATATTAGCCATTCATCGCACCATAAACACTCTTACTATCTAATTCGTAATAGTGAATTACTCGGCTATAACGAAACCGAGATAGAAATCATTGCCAATTTAGCCCGTTATCACCGCAAATCACCACCCAAGAAAAAGCATGATAATTACCGCAATTTGTTGAGTAAACAACATCGGCAAATAGTCAGTCAGTTAAGTGCGCTATTAAGATTAGCGGTAGCATTAGATAGAAGACAAATTGGGGCGATCGCACGAATTCAATGTGAATATTATTCCCAATTCCGGCAATTCAATTTGTTGATTTATCCGGCTAAATTAGGTGATGACTGCGGCTTAGAACGTTGGAGTTTAGATTACAAAAAAGGGGTATTTGAAGCAGAATTTGGGGTTAAATTAGTAGCCAACTTAGAAAAATCTGCAATTCCTAATTGCCCGTGAAGAAGAAGGGAGTGGGGAGTGGGGAGTGGGGAGTAGGGAAGACAGCATTGCTCTGGGCTTGGAACCCCCACTAATGCAATCGTCTTGACTCATACGGGGGTTGTATCACGATGGTTTTTGAGGTGGCCTGTTTCCCCACACCCCACCCCAACGGGGCTTGGTCAATAATAAGGAATCAATGCCTGCTGTAGTGCTGAAGGAATGGCAGTTGGTACAAGTTTGTTGTCTTGTCGGCGCATACAGGCTATTTCCTGTTCGCCACGAGCTACCATTTCCTCACCAGCATCTGTGAGTCGCCAGTATTCAAATAACATTGGGACTCGATTGTGCTTGAGTGTTCCCAAACGCATCCGAATTGCAATTTTGTCAAAGGCAAATAACTCTGCAAAGTATTCGCATGATACCCGGATGGTAATCAAAGCTAAATCCTGTGATAGTTCAGCTAATACTTCTGGTGCCAGTTCGCGCAGGAACATTTCTCGGCAGCGTCCTTGCCAGCGCACATGATTGGCGTAGTAGACATTACCGACTAGGTTAGTTTCTTCAAAGCTGACTATATGTAGGTATTCATAAGCAGGCAAATGGGAATTAGTCATATGCGATCGCCTACCTGGAATTTTCGAGCATTATTAGAGAGAATTGCCACAATTAATTTGTGATCCATACCACGAATACGAGTGACAAATGTGACGATTAACAGGGAGCCGGCACTCAAGGATACCCAACCGTCAGCAGTTACCGACACGATTGAGAGTGGGGTGTTAACCATAGCTCCCACTTTCTGCAAACATTCGATGACAGTCCAAACACGAGTAGCGGCGGTATTTTGGTCTTCATTACTGGCTGTGGCGATCGCTTGTGATAGTAAAAAGAGTTTACTACCCAGTAATTCTTGCCAAGTATCTCTTGTTCTTTCTACCACAGGTTCGAGATCACAACTCACCCGTTCAACACCAGCGATCGCTAAAGTCAAGTCTCCAGCATGGGCGGCAGATACAGCCAGTTTACTTGTCACTTCTGGTTTACCATCAGGTCGTCTGAAGATGGGTAGACTTGAACCAAGAGCCTGTTTAATAGCATGATCAGCAAGGGCAGTACCTTGGCGTAGTCCATGACTGCTGACTCGTCGTTGACGCTGGGGACATCTCTCAAGGGCAACTCTCAAATCTAATTTGGGGAAGAACACCTGGAGTTGACGCTCAAGATAGGGTACTAAAAGCGTTTCTACCCAAGGTTGCTGAGATACTTGTTGCTGAACAACTTTGAGTTGTAAACCTTGCCACTGTTCTAGTAATACACCATCTGCTGAGATTACTTGCAAATCATAAATAAATGTGTTTTCGATATGCGATCGCTCTTGAGCCAAGACATAACGCACACCAGATGTTTGCGTTGCCAAAATTACCAATCGTTCCACCCCCACAGGTAAAATTGTCGCATGGGGAATACAAGCTTGTAGAGCATGAATGGCTGTATCCCTAGCCCCTGGATCACCCAATACCAATTCTCCTGGCAAATAAGAACTAAACCAATTGGTGTCAGTAGTTGGTGTAATTTCTGCGATACACTCTGTAGCCCGCAGATGTCCATAACTCCCCAAACGTCGAAATCTACCACTTTGAAAGAGAATATTACCGTAAAGATCCTGTTGGGGGTCGAGAGTCTCAAGGGTAGTGTAGGGAAGCCACTGGACTGGGGGGGTTTCCCGACTTAGAGGTATAGGAAGATGAGGAAGCAGGGGCAGGAGACTTTCCCCATTTCTGGCTTCTAGTTCCCGGAAATCACAGGTGGCTTGGAAGTGATCTACACAAAAGCCAGTCTGCTCAGTTTTGAGGACTACTTCAATTTCTCCGGGTTTTCTGACGAGTGCGGCTAGGCGAATTTTCTGGGGTGAACCTTCAGAAATCACCACAGGCTGATGAAACTGCACGTCTGTAAAAATTGGTAGCTTTTTAGACTCGGCTAATGCCATTGCCGCTTGTGCCATTGCTTCTAACCCCATGACTCCAGGAAACAGCCTCTCTCCCTGGTATACGTGGTCATTGAGATAGGGGTCGGTATCTAATGACAACTCTATGTCCACAACTAACTCTACACCAGGGTAATAAATTCGCTTGTGTTCCAGAAAACGCAGTAAGGGAAGTTCCGGCTGTTCTAGCTTGAGTGTTGGAACATCACCAAAACGACCTGTAACCACCACAGAAGTAGTTGGTAACGACTGAACAAGTAAGCGATGCAACATAGAAATACCCACATCTGGTGAGATGGGAGTAATACCTGAGTTCATCAGCGCATCTACCCGCCCTAAGCGTTCACCCATCCCCACACCAGACCAAATAGACCATTCCAAATTCAGACACTTACAGTTAGGGTAGGATGTTTGGAAGTCGTCCATTAGATGACTGAGCCATTCATTGGCTAAAGCGTAGTCAGCTTCTCCTGGTAGACCAGTACGAGCAATAACGGAGCCAAAGCTAATTAATAACCGCAACTTTTCTGGCTTGATGGCTGCTAAGAGATTTTGCAACCCTGTGACTTTCGGTGCAAGAGTGCGTAAAAAGTCGCTTTCCTCCAAAGAACTAATTAATTGGGGAACATTTACCCCTGCACCGTGTAAAATCGCTGTAATTGTTCCTAATTCTGCTTCTGCTTCCTGAACTGCTGCTTGCACGGCTGGGCGATCGCTCACATCCACAGCTAGATAACGCACACATACACCAACTGCCCTGATTCTTGCCAGATTGGTAGAGAGTTCCTTGTCGGTTTCGGGATGCGATCGCCCCAGTAATACTAATTTGACTCCTGTGTGTTTGGCGAGAAACAAGGCACATTCCGCCGCAATGCCTTTACCACCACCAGTAATTAGTAAAACATCGGTATGAGTTATTGGTAATGGGGAATTAGCAATGGTAAATTGCTCATCTGGCAATAAACACAGACGAGGTTCATATCTGTTTCCTGATTGATCATAATGTGCCTCAGTATACCCGATGGCAGATGAAATTTCTGTCAGTATCCAATTGATCGCTTGAGGATGGTCTAGCGGCACATCAACCACACAGGTTGTCAAGTCAGGCATTTCTAAATATAGCGTCCGGGCAAATGCTGCTCCACCTCCACCATGCTGTACCAAGACGAAATGAGTGTTTTCTCTCTGAGATAATGTAGTTTTTGCTGCTGCTAATAGCAAGGGAATATGGTCTGGATCACATCCTGGCGGCAGACAAACCACAACTCCCTGGCCAGGGCAAACGGTCAAGGCAGCTTGTAATCTAGCTGTTAATAGATAGTTAGCTGTAGTTATTACCTGCCAACTACTGACAAAATTTTTAGACAGGGGACGACGTGGTAATGGGCGTGGGAGAAGTTCCACAGTAAAGGGACGAATCCAAGCATCTACTCCTTGGGGCGATCGCTGTTGGGCATCTATAACTGGGGAATTCGCCGTAGTTAAGAGTTCGTGCAGAGCTTGGGCAACTTCCCTCACCGTAGCATCAGCGTAATGAGTAGGTGCAACAGGTGGGGCTAAACTCAAACTCCGTGCCGCCTCAGCTACTAACTGTCCCACACTAATGGAATTGAGATGTAAGTCACTCAATAACCGCAAATCATCTGTGACTGCTGTCATCGGCAATTCTGTACGTTCCGCAACTAATTTTCTGACTAAATTAAGGGGGGATTGGGGATTGGGGATTGGGGACTGGGGATTGGGGACTGGGAATTGGGGACTGGCGATTGGGTAATATTTATTCTCCTCTGCTCCTCTGCTCCCCCGGTCAGCGTCAGAGATTCCTGCTTGTCTGACTTCATGCTCCCCTGCTCCCCTGCTCCCTAATTCACAGGGGTTGGCCAAAAACCTGGGTTGCCAATCTAAATTAAATGGTCGGGTAAATCTGTCAGCAAACAAGGCTTGATGGTTAATTGGTACACCCAAGACAAAGGCTGCTGCTACTGCACTTAACAAACCGGAGAGGGAGTTGCTACCTGTATCTAGTGCAACTACAGGTACATTCAGAAAATTGCTGACTAATCCACTCAAAACCCGACCAGGGCCGACTTCTATCCACAAATCTAAATTTGTAGCGGCTGTGCTGGCAGCTGCCATAAATTGAACTGGTGCAGTGATTTGCTGCATTAGGAGCGATCGCAAATCTGCCTCTTTGTCTATCTCACATCCGGTAACTGTAGATATTACTTGACGATGCAATGGTTGGAAGTCCTCACTTTCCAAATATGCGCCAAAAGGCTCGACGGCGGCAGCAACTAAGGGAGAATGGAAGGCATGAGAAACTGGTAAATTTACGGCTTTCCAGTCTTTTGCTGTAGCTTTAGAGACAATCTCAGCAATAGCGATCGCCGCACCGGAAATCACAGTTTGCTGGGGGGAATTGACACCTGCGATCGTCACTGCCTGCCCATTGAGTATACTTTCTACCTGCTGTGCCGATGCTTGAATACTAGCCATTGCCCCCGTAGGACTGCCCAGTTGAGACATTGCGTTTCCGCGCATGGTAGCCATTTTGACTAATGTAGCAGCATCATAAGCACCACCCCAATGCAGGGCAGCCAATTCACCTAAGCTATGGCCAACAGCAATATTAGCTTTAATACCTATTTGATCCAAAACCCGTAGCCCTGAGATTGCCCCTAAAACAATTGCTGGTTGAGCTACGGCTGTAGATTTACAGTCTATATCTGTCGGGATATTTACTTGAGTATAAAGTTCTTGAACAGATGCGAACCGACGATACCAAGCACCGCCATCAAGATATACGGGTGAACCTTGTCCGGGGAACAAAAAGCCAATCCTGGGTTGAGTTCTACCTGTTCCCAGAAAAACCCCTGTGGGGATATTGAGGCGATCGCTTACACCTTCTTGTAGCCAGGATTGGAGAATTTCTAACCGATTAGTTAACTCACTAGGATTTCGGGCGGCGATCGCAGCTCTGATTAATCCTGAAGTTTGTAGATTTTTCGCCATCTGAGCAGCTAAGTCTATGACTTCGGCTCTAGATAATCGAGGGGTTAAGGTTAACAGATGTTCTATCTGTTCTCGCATTTCATCTCTACTCTGGGCAACCATCAAAATCAGTTCGGCATCCTGAGATGAAGCCAGTAGTAGACGTTCTTGAGCAGTCAATGTCTGCCGTTTGGTAGTAGTTATCCCTTCTAAAACAACGTGGGTATTAATGCCACCAAAACCCATAGCACTGACACCAGCTCGTAGTGGCAGATGCTTATCCCAAATTTGACCTTGCTTTAATACGCGCAAAGCAGGTGTGGCACCACATAGTTCTGGGTGGGGCTGTTGACAACCTGTTGTTGGGGGCAAAATTTGATGATGGATTGCCATTGTGGCTTTGATTAAGCCAGCAATCCCTGCCGCCGCTTTGGTATGACCAATATTGGCTTTGATAGAGCCAATTGCTGCCGGGGATGAAGCTTCTCGACGGGACTGAGATAAAGCTTGCAGTTCTGTGGTATCCCCCACAGATGTACCCGTACCGTGTCCTTCAAAATAAGCCACTGTGTCTATGCCAAAATGGGCGCGACGATAGGCGTGTTGTAGTGCTAGAACTTGTCCCGCAACTTCTGGGCGGGTAATCCCACCACTGCCATCTGAGGAGATACCCCAGCCCCGAATTAGGGCGTAAATCCGCCGTTGTTGAGCAACAGCCTCTGCATATCGCATTAAGACGACAAACCCGCAACCTTCACCGGGAAAAAACCCAGCAGAATGGGCATCGTAAACCCGCATTTCATCCTGGGCTAATGCACCAGCTTTGGCAAAACCCACCAGTTCAAAGGGATCTAGGCTTAAATCTACACCACCAACTAAAGCTACATCCAAGTCACCAGTCATCAGGGCTGTACAAGCTTGGGTAACTGCCAACAAAGAAGAACTACAAGCACCATCGACTGTATAACCACCTCCTTGCAAATCGAAATGATTGCAGATCCGTCCAGCGATGGTGTTGGATAGGTTGCCTGCTAGAGTTTCTGCACCAATTTCGGGAAATGGGGCTTTATATTCTGCCTCTAGTTTTTCCAGAAATGAATGACGCTGTTGTGATGTCCAATTGGCATCGATTAATGCTGTTTCTACCACGCGACGCACATAAGGCCAGCGTAACCGCATGGTATTGGCACGGGAAAATTCCCCGGTTAAGGTGTTACCTAAAATTACCCCTGTGGCTGACTTGGGTAAACCTTCACCATCAGTAAACCCAGCATCAGCTAAGGCTTGGCTGGCAATATCTAAGGCTAACCAATGAGCCAAATCAGCCGCCCGGAAGGTACTCCCAACTACCCGAAAACTCACTCGATCAAATTCGTAACCTTCGAGGACTGCTGCTTGAGAGCCGTAGGTGCGATCGCTAGCGTGGCGATCGCTAGAGTAATAATCAGCTAAATTCAGCCGTTCCGTTGGCATTCGCCGAAAAGCACAACGTTGAGCTAGGACGTTTTCCCATAATTCTATCGGTGAGGCTGCATCTGGATAACGGCAAGCCATCCCCACTATTGCGATCGCAGGTGTCATAGGTAATTCGTAATTGCTAATTCGTAATTTGTAATTGGGGGGGAGGGTGGATTAGGGAGTTCCAGATAAAAATATCCAAACTGTAGGGTGTGTCAGTGCGATAGAACCTAAATATACTCAGAAATTCTTTATACTGACGCACCCTACCCAACTATTAATTTCGGATAAGTTATTTTTTGGTATTCCCTTATTTCGTTGGTATGAGAGAGATGGGAGATTTTGGGGTGTTGGTGAAGAATCTTGTTGATTCTAGATAATTAGTTATGTAAAGGTTGATTCCCCGTAATATGCAGACTGTAGTCAGAGCGAAGAAAAACCCAAATACTATATGATTCAACATCAGCAGTCCGTAAATAGCGGCTACAGATGCACCGAATATAACTTGGTGTAATGGTTTGCTCGGTACTGTGCCTGGGTCTGTCACCATATAAAAGGTGAATAATACAAACGCCACACCAGTCATCGGTATTAATGCAGGTATAATTGGTGTGCTAAATATCAAACTTCTCAAGAATGCTTGGATTATAAAACCACCAACCCAACCAGCAATCAGAGGGATTTTCCCGGTAAAGCGACTATTGAGAAATGTGCCAGAACAAACAATGATAGCTGGTAATATCCAATCTGCTGCACCACTCAGGTTTTCAGTGAATTGATACGGGGGAGCGATTCCCACCCAAGGAAATAATACAAGGGTGACACTAATACCAAAGTTGGAGGGGTTTAAAAAATGTCGTGTTTGCTGACCGACAGGAACACGAAAGACGGCTTTTGAGGTAATAGCCACGGCACTAGCAAAGGCTATGGGTAACAGTCTCTCATTGGCATACAGCAGCATCGACACTGCCAAACCGCTAATATGGGCAGATAGGAGAAAGTCTACTAAGTTTTTCCATCCTCCACTAAAATGCGGAGAACGTTGGTTAATTTTGCTATCTATGATTTCTAGGAGCAGTTCTACACTATAGGCTGTAAATATTCCGACAAAGGGCTGTATCCAAGATTGTTCAAAGCCTAGAATGGTATGCCCTAGAAGGTTGAGTATGGTAATTGCGATCGCAAAGCGGCGCAATCCTGCGAGGCGGTGGGATTTGTCCCAAATGTTGTCTGCAATCATAGAATTGGTATAAGTTAAAACGCAGAGGGGCGCGGTGATATTGAGATGGGTTGAGTAGCTATGTAGGCGGATTTTTGATGGGCAATGCCTACATAAGACAGCATTTTTGGTTGGAACTAAGAGACAGCCTGTTTTTTACCTTGTCGGGAGTATTTCTTGCGGAGGAACGTGCTGAATCCTAATCCTATACCTAAACCAAGCATGGTTGTGGGTTCGGGGACTGTGGCTATATCTGTTGTGTGATCACCGCCAGGTTTGCCGTGAGATGTCCTCACTGGAAAGAAGTCACGTAAGTTACCACGAGCGCAAAGGGGACTGATAGGATCATGGCAATTAGCTGCTTGATCTCCCACTATTCCCCTGACTAATACTGCTCCTGGTGGGGGTTCATGGCTCCAAAATGAGCCTGAATTGATTAACGTAGCAGAGTCAGAAACTGTAAACTGCTGACCATTATTTATGGGTTGAAATACAGCATCAAAGAAGACAGTGAAATCTGATGTAAAAGTACCCTCTGGTGCAGGAGTATCATTGTCAGGAAATTCATGGTTGATGGTCATTGTCCCCGTTGAATTGGTATTGGGCGTAAGACCAACAAAAACATCAAATAATGAACCGCCCACATCCACAGGGTTAACACTCTTCATAGATAACAGTGTTAATTCAATGGGGATTGTACAAGAACCATTCACGAAAATACAATCTGCTTGTCGCTCAATGATAGTGTCGGTATTTCCTATCCCCACCGGAAGACCAACAAAATCAACTCTACCAATTCCCGGAAATTCAAAAAATGAAAACCCAGCCGGAGTATGAAGATAATCCGAACCCTTACCTATATCTACAGCCTTAGCAGATTCTACGCTACCCATAAACGCGATCGCACTCAAACCCAAAACCCCTACAACTGATGCTGTGCGATTAATACCAATACTAAATAAATTCATTATTTGATTCTCCTGAATAAACGTGTGATTAAAGGTGAAAATTCTTCTAGCTCAAGTTAGGAAACGGTTTTGCCGATTCACCTAGTAGCACCGTATGCCAACCCGGTGACAACAACAAACTTTGTTGGTGGACTTGTCCCTGTCCATCTCGCCAGCGTAAATCCACAGGCAAATTAGTATTAATGGCTACTTGTCCTAGCCCAAAGTGTAGGTCTGGACTACGTGCGCCGGAGTGACCATTACCCCCATCTACCTGGGCTACCAGTTGTCGTCCATCCGGGAGGTGAACAGTTGCACTTGCACCAATTGCAGGTCGTTTACTGGTTGGAGATGCAGTTGGTACAAATAAATGCAGTCCTAAAAACTTTTCTAATTGCTGGCTATCATTGCGATAAAAATAAGAAGCTTCCCATTGGTTTGCGATCGCAAAGTCTAAATCCCCATCACCATCAACATCTGCTGTGGCAATTCCGCGAGTTACATAAGGTTGATCTAACCCCAGTTCTTTAGCGAAGTCGTAATACCGACCATCAGCCGCACGGACGAAAAAGGGATTGTGATCATGACCGCTCAAATCGTCGCCTGCTGCGGTTTGCAGCCTGGGCCAACTGTGGGTAATACTCACCATTTCATCGTTACCCATTGCTAACTCATGCAATTCTGGCCAGCGATTGACGTTTCCTTTCATAAAGCCGGTGGCTTGTAGGGCTTCTAAAATACCATCGTTGTCAAAATCACCAAATTTGGTTTCCCAACCCCAACCACTACGGGAGACTCCTAACGGTTCGCTGCGGTCAATGTAAGGCGCGACTCCATGACGCATTTTTGCGACTTCGCCAGTGCTAACAAACAGAAAATGGCTCTCTTCTAAGGCATATTCACCAGCAATGTTGCTGACATAAATATCTAACAAACCATCAGCATTCACATCACCAAAGTCTACACCCATACCTTTAAAGGAATCGTGACCAAGGACTTTTGAGTTCGGTGTGGTTAGGGTTTTCTGACCTTCTAGGGCGACAAACTGAAATTTTCCAGGTCGGGAACGATTATGCAGCAGTTTGTCAGGGCCGAAATCGTTAGCAAAGTAAATTTCTGGCAACATATCACCGTCTAAATCAGCTGTGCCAATGGCCAAAGCCCAAGGTTGATGCTCTGAATCATCCAGAATGCCGTGGATTTCTTGGAATTGTACGCTTGGTTGCTCACCGGATGTTGCTGCTATCCAACGTAGTAGGTGATGACTACCACCGTTGTCACCACGATTGAGAGAATGTTGCATGACCTCTATACCGCTACCTTGAGGATTGAGAATATCGGCGTTGTCTGGAAAGAAGTTGCCGAATAGTAGGTCTATGTGTCCATCCCCATCTAAATCAGATAAGGTGGCGGCGTTAGTAAACCATCTGTCATCCCCTGGGATAATGGCTTGCTGGATATAACTATGGTTGGTAAGGGTAGTTTCTGTTTGACACAAGAAAGCAATCGGTGTGCGTCCCCAATAGTAAACGAGGATATCCATTAGTCCATCTTCGTTTAAGTCTGCCGGTAAGCAGCCCATTGGAGCCATAGTCTGAACGTTGTAGAGGTCGGTATTTGCTTCTAGGGCAAAGGGTGTATAGCGATTACCAGTCCCAGGTACAGGGGCTACAATCACTTGATCAGTGCGGGTTTCGACATGGCAGGTATCATTGGATAATCCATCCCCATCTAAGTCGTTCAAAGCTATAGCTGCACCAACTGCGGATATCCAACCTGAATGACGCTCTAAACTAGGGTGAACATCTCGCGAAAACTGCGGTGATTTGTCTGTTAATTCCGGTAATGGTAAGGATGTGAAGTGAAAGCGGGAGGCGATCGCTTCTTTTTGTGTGGCGGACAAGACTGGTAAGCGGGTAAACCAAAATAGAATGATCACAAGGGTAATGGCTACCAGTCGCTTTAGATAATGTTGGGTGAATCTTGGTAATTGACTCATATGCAACTGTCTGAGATTTGGGAGTAAAAAGCTTGTATTTGAGCGCAACTTAGTTATGATGCTGTGACAGTTAAACCTGTAAATTGCTTTTGAATCCTTCGTCGCCAGACTTCGTAGTTAGGTAAATGGGAATTTATTGGTAAGTCTTCAAGGGCAATATCTGTTGTGGTTGCAGCAGCTTCTACAGACATTCCACATAGCACTTCACAGGCTATCTCTGTATGTAGAACTATATTGTTAGCTCTTTGACGAGCTTTGGCAGCAAATGCAGCCCCCTGCGCCAGATGGGGCAAATATGCGCCAGCCAATATTCTTAATGTCTCTAGACTTTGTTGATTTACTCCACCAGCATAGGTACAGGCTAGCCCTACACCACTCCACAAATCAGCCTGTCTGCTGGGATGAAAAGTTTTGATAGTGGTACCAATACGATCCACATCAGCACCATGAACAAACCACAAACTGCGTCCTAAACCTTGATCAAATACGTGTCTTGCATCGTCAGATAGTGCTTGATGAATAATTTGTAAGTCTATATAGTGTCGGGGTTGAAAATATCCTGCGTGGAATCCATAGCCGTCAACGGCTAGCCATCCGAGTAAGGGATCAGGAAAGGGCTTGTGTCCCAATCTGGCTAGATATCGCTCAATTCCCCACGGGATACGAGCTAGACACCACCCCAACCCGACATACACCATATAAATGTGGGCTGCGCCTGCACCAGACAAAAAGTTTTGCAGACGATCGCGTTTCCAAGGTGTCAGGAAATCTAACAAGGCTAAACCCATTGCCGCCCCTTCAAACGCAAAACCACGCCCATCTGGTTCTACTGTATTCAATTGGGCTACAAGTGCTTCAAGATTATCTGTGGCGATCGCTGCATGATAACCTTGTAAAAATATCCACCCAATATTTTCTAGGTGCTGCTGTATCTGAGTATCATCTCCACAAAACCCACGTTTTGCAAAAGTAGTTTCCTCTTGAGAAATTCTTAATACTGATGTCAATATATCCATATCTGGTGATAGTAAAAAGCCTACGCGGACTTTCCTTTGGTACACTATGAGAATGTTGGTGTCAGATCCAAATCAGTCTTTTAGGGCAGTGGTAATAAGTACAGAGCTATTTACTGACAGTCGATACACTTATCAGGTGACTGAATGTTATGCAAAATATTTTGCAATATTGCAAGCGGAAGTCTAGCGGCAACACAACTATGCTGCGCCCAGTTACGCTGACGAAATTTGCAGTGAAGTCCAGCTAATCCCAAGAAGTAGATCTGCGATTTAACTGGCAATACAATGCCTAATATGGTTAGTTTAAGGCTAAAAAATCACAACGTGTAGGTTGGTTTGAGGCACGTAGGCACAGCCTTCTCGGAGCGTAACCCAACATTTGTAAGCATTTGTTGAGTTTAGTTTTAAGACAGTCGCTACTAGTACTCTTATCCGAATCGTATTAATACACTGCCTATAAGAAGTAAAGTTTCCAATCCTATTAAACTTTTATTAACTTAGTTTTTAGCCTTAACTAAATTGTATTGATTTGTAGATTGGAACTATATACAGCACTTTTGAAGTAAGTGAGGTACACTATGAGTAATTAGTAATGAGTAAAAAACTTACTTATTACTCACTACTTATCACTTATTACTTTCAATTATTTGCTGTACCTCATAAACATCGAATCTGCTGTATTGTTCTGTGGTTTTGTGAATTCTATCGCATCTTTTTTATCAGATTTATTCAGGAAAACCACATTTTTGCGCTTTTAAACAGAAAATCTCATGAAAATTATCAACATCAACGTCCTCTTTTCTAAAAATAGTAAGTGTTGAAATTGAATCTTAGCCGAACTTCAATTATTTTTTATGGGAATATTGGGAAGTATTTATTTAATTTACCGGATTTTCTGGTAATTTTAAACTTTATATAATCTTCAATATATGAATAAATGTAAAAACTTATACTTATAAGTAGTTATGAAACTGACTAATTACCAATCAAAGTTATGATTATTCTTAATAAAAGAAGACTTCTTTGCATATCTAGTAAAATTTCTACACATCTTGCGTTAAAAAGATTAACAAAATAAAAGAAATGTTGCCCATGAAAACGAATAGATACTTCACAAGCTGTGTCTAGGAAATAATGTAATTTTATTATTCAGTATTTAAGCAAAACCTTTGATTTAGAGAGAAAAAGCCATTAAAAATTAAGTGACATTCCTGCTCATATTCTGAATTTATAGCGGTTTATACTGAGATATCTAAAAAATACAATACTGAAAGAAATCGTTTTAATATAATTTATGCTTATAAATGTTATAAGCAAATTACAAACCTGTGGTTTACAAAAAATTTATTAAACTTAGGGAATACCAAAAAATAAATTATCCAGAATTGACAGTTTAGTAGGGTGCGTCAGTGTCAGAAAACCTAACTACACCGAGAAATTATTCATACTGACGCACCCTACATTGGGAATATTTTTTCTCTGGAAGTCCCTTACTGTTCGCGTAGTGTTCGCGCCGGGTGGGTAAATTCACTGGAATCCCCAAAATTGAATTTCAGGGAGTGTCAAACCCCTGTATCTTAAAAGCAAAAAAGGGAGTAAAACTCCCTCCTAACAGATGATTTAATGGAAAACAGATACTAATTACACACGTCCACGGCTTGGTAGCATAGCGATAGGGTTGACGGCCCCCTTACCTGCTGGGTGAATCTCAAAGTGGAGGTGGGGTCCAGTGCTAAAACCAGTGCTGCCCATTGTGGCAATTTGCTGACCTTGGCGCACTTGTTGCCCAGCTCGAACCAAGATTCTGCTGTTGTGAGCGTAACGACTTAAGCTACCATCGGCATGACGGATATCTACGAGATTACCAAAGCCACCATTGTTCCAACCAGCCCTTTCAACTACGCCGTCAGTAGCGGCGAAAATCGGTGTACCAGTGGCGTTGGCAATATCAATACCTCTGTGCATTCTTCCCCAGCGCCAACCATAGCCAGAGGTGAGTACACCTTTAGCTGGCCAAATGTAGGTGGTAGAAGAACCTGAAGGAGGTGGTGTTGTCTCATCAATTGGTTGTGGTAAATACTGGTCTACTGCTGCCAAAGGTGGGAGCTTGCCGGGAGATACAGTTGTTCCCCGCATCTGTCCTAGAGAATCGTTAGCGTTAAGACCTGTAGGCGGTGCTGCTATCCTTGTACCGGCTGTGTTACGGGAGGGGTTTAACTGACTAGCTGCACTGTTAGGTAAGAACTCTGGATTAATTGCCTCGTTATTCAGAGGACGAGTAGCACGGAATTGTGGTTTAACCGGCTCATTGGCGTAGCTAGGTGTGATTGGGCTAGGTACGGCAATTGGTATAGCAATATTTTGTCCGTTAGAGCTGGGTCTAGATACTCTCAAGCTATTGGGACTAGCTACGGGAATTGGTACAGCAGCATTTTCGCTTTCACTTGCAGCTACTGGCACAGCAGTATTCCCAGACTGTTGAGCGCGGTATTTTTGCTGTAATCTCTGAATTTCTGCTTGTAAACTGCGGAGGCGATCGCTTTTGGCTCTAGCAATTTTATCAGCAGGTTTTTTAGGTTGCTGTATTTCCACAAAAGCTGATGGTACTGGAGTATCACCACCCACGCCTTGAGAGTTGATGTTATTAGCTGCTGTTTCTGGCGCAACTACATCATCATCTGTCTGAGTTTGGCTATTGTCAGTTACTGGTGTCGGAACTGTGACACGGCTATTATCAGCTAGAACTGATGCTTGTGAAGTAGTTGATCTGCGGTTAACATCGGTAGTGTTAGCCGGGACAGTAGCTATTTCAGGATTATTACCGTACTGTACGCTGGGGGAATTAACTACTACTGGTGTCTGAACGGTGATCCCAGTGTTAACTGGAGCCGCAGGAATCACAAGTTGCTGGCTGATTTGCAGCTGATTGGGATTCTTGAGACTATTTGCTTTAACTAGCTCTGAGATAGAAGTATTGTGTCTGTTAGCGATCGCCGCTAATGTATCGCCAGGTTTAACTTCGTAAGTTGTCTGATGGGATGAGGCAGCAATGTTAGAGGTAGCTGGTGCAGTTGCTGCTGGCTGTACAGGTACAGGTATATTAATTGCCTGTGGCTGATTGAAACTTGATACCAGATTTTCTTGGCTACCAGCAGTCAAATTTGGCGACTGTTCGATGACTGTACCACTTGTGCTGAGAGGGGGCATTTGATTAGCCACAGTCGTTGGCTGTGCTAACTGCGTGGTAGCTTTTGATAAATCTTTGGACTCCTCAGACCGCAACTCCGCCAGACTTTTTCTTAAACGGTTCGATTTTTCTTGTAAACGATTGAGCGCAAATTCTTGCTGCGCCTTAAGTTGAGCATTAATTTCACCACTGGCAGATGTGCTATCTACTACGTCTGTTTGTGGTTGGGTTGTTATGGATTTAGTTTGATCACCATTAGCACTAGCCAGCTGCTCTACAGAGTCTTTAGCGACTTTAGCCTCTGTCTGTGCCAATTGAGATGGTTCTTTATTAACAGTTGTTGGGGAAAAATTCTCTGGGTTAGAAGGCTGTACAGATATCCCACTTGCCAGAACTTGCAATTTAGCTTCAAGCCCAGGCAACTGTGAAATTGCTGTCGGTTCCATAATGACCGGGTTATTTGGCACACTTGCTGATAGAACTAGGGGAGTTCCCAGCTTTGTGGCAGCAAATTTCACTTCTTGATCAGCATCAGCAGGAATTGTTGAGGCGGCTTTTTGGCTACCTACAGGGGCTGCTGCTTGGGCTTGATCGCTTTGCCGAGTCACCAAGAGGCTGGTTGCTCCCATTGAGATGGCCAAGCCAATCATGGCGGCTTGTGTACGCGCCCGACGGTTCATTTTAGTATTAGCTACGTTTAGCTGGTCTGCCGGGGCATCATCGCTGCTAGGGGTATTGTTCAGCACAGCTTTTTCTCTTTTTTTCAATGCTCGTTTCAAAGACGACCTCCTATGATCACTAGCGCTTAACTGACCTAGATTTTCCAGTCTGATACTAGTCAATGATTTTGATCACATCACACGATATATCAAAATCACATTCACCAGAGATACATACGCAAGATTAGCTTGCTTCTCTGATTTAGACAAGTTCACACCTGTTAGCAAAACTTAAAGTTGCTATGCTTACTTGTCCGTTTCGCTCCTCACACCCTCAAACAGTTTGCTATTCGCAGTTGCCTCTGCCTGCCTTGCCACCTGTGTTGTAACTAGAAAATAACTAGATATTTTTCTGGTCACTGCCACTATCAGCAATTTTTTTGGCTACGACTTCTGGAAAAGCGATGCCCCCTGCTGTAGATATATTCAAGGTTTTTTTCCCTGATCCGTCTTCCCAACACGAGACTTTACGTTGATTATTCCCCAAAAGACAACCGTACAAACTCTCATCAACTATTTTGCTCCCTAGAGATTTTTTTACGAGAAAAATAGTCCAAACGCTTCATTAGAAAGGTTTTGAAACTTTTTGTTCCGTAAAATCAGATAACTTGAGTTCATCAAAATCTATCATTCAGAATCGATATAGGATGGAATTTCATATACAGATTTCTTATATCAACCAACCTCGACATTTAAGTATTTTCAATATAATTACAGTTGACATTATAATTGTCAGTATCAGGTGATACGTTTATTGTTTATTGATACTAGAGTTTGATTAGGCAATAACCTTGATTCCGTAATAAAAGTACATATTTTGTATAGGCAATTTTGCTTATACAAAATATGTTTAAGCATTACAGTAAATAACCTAACTGACGACGAGCTTCAAATAAGCCTATAGCCACACTGACTGAAAGATTCAAGCTACGAACCCCCGGTTGAGCCATAGGAATGTGTAAGGTGGCATCACAAGCTGACAGCACCTCGGATGATAAACCAGTAGTTTCACTACCAAACAGTAACCAGTCATCGGGTTGAAATTGGTAGTGGATGTAGTTAGAACTGCCTCCAACAGAGAAGCCTAACCATCTGCCACCTCGTTCTTGATGCACGATTTGAAAGGACTCTAGCGATTTGTGATAGTGCAATTTCACGTAAGGCCAGTAATCTAAACCAGCTCTTTTGAGGTAGCGATCGCTAATTTCAAATCCCAATGGTCCCACTAGATGCAACTCTGTACCTGTAGCAGCACAAGTACGGGCAATATTACCTGTATTTGGGGGAATTTGCGGATTAACTAAAACTACCTGGGGCATTGTCCGTAGAAATTTTATTTGTATAAAAAAATATTCTTACCATGTAATATCTACCAATAGACAGAGATTAACCATAGGTTTTGTTAATAATTATCAAGCAATACCTACAGATTAGATTTTTAAAACAAAAAAATCAGTTGCAAAAAGGGGGTGGGGAGTAGGGAGTAGGGAATAATACTGTCAGGAGATAAAAATACGTTTAAGTAAATTTAATTTTGTCAAAGCACTTAATGTAGTTTCCTAGAATGTTAGGTGTTCTAGGAAATTACGGAGAGATACAAACAATCTCTAAGCTACTAAAGGCGAACACAATTTGTTTTGTAGTTCGATTTCACGTTCGTGGGTAGCAGTAATTGCTTGCTGAATCACTCGCTGGGAATCAAAACCAACCCCATGCAATTGTAGCCAGTGTTGGGCTTCATTACCTTCTCGCAAGATTTTTTGTAAAGGTGAGAGGAAACAGCTAAAACCTTGCTGTTTTGCGATCGCCCACACTTCGTCATATAGTTCAGCAATCCAATCCCTAGCGATGATACTGCGGCCATCTTGCCAATGTTGTAGTTGAGCATCCAGACTCGCACTAGCGGCTGCTAGTTCATTGTTAGTGGTGATGGCGATCAGTTCTTCTGGGGTAAAGACACTTTGGGTTAAAGGATCAATCTCAGGATTAGCGATGATTTGCAATAAGCGCGCTTCTAATAGGGCTGTAATCGCTAGTAAAGCGATGGGATCTGTTACTAAATCACAAATTCTCAGTTCTAGACGATTGAGATCGTAGGGACGGCGATCGCCATTTGGCCTGACTGATACCCACAAGTGACGGACGTTTTGCATTGTACCAGCCACCAACTGCTGTTCTACCCATTCGATATGATGAGCGTGACTTTCAAACAGTGGTACATAGGTTGGCGTTTGGGGGAATGTACCCCAACGAGTGGAGTGATAACCGGTAACTTTGCCATCTAAAAAGGGAGACGAGGCACTCAGAGCTAAAAATAGGGGTGCTTCTAAACGAATCAGCCGACAAGCCCGCATTAATACATCTGGATTATCAATACCTATATTGATATGAACACTAGCGGTAACTACTTTGGTGTTGTAGGTATTTTCTATATAGTCGTGATAGGGGTTAGTTGGATCAGAACGAAAAAAGCGATCGCTCCCACCTAGAGATAAGGTACTACCGGGAATGAGGGTGTAGTTTCCTAATTTTTCTAAGTATTTCCGCAATTCGCGCCGGGGACGAAGCAAGGCGCACAAAAGATTTTCATATTTTTGTAATGGACTGGTTGTGTATTCTACATTGCGGCTATCTGGTTCTCGCACAAATCCGTCCAATGCTGCAACAATTTTATCCGAGAGACCGACGATTTCACCTTGAGGCGTGCCGGTGTACATTTCAATTTCAAAGCCTTTTAATAAGACCACTGCGTTCTCCTCGGCTCTCCCAGCCTATAAATTGTATCGGTTCAGACGGTTTTCTACATCGACTATCAGAGCTAATTAAAAGTTAAGAATTATCGAACCTGAAGCAGAGGTGAACAAGTGTGTTACCTCATCAACAGAAAATCATGAATGTCAAGAATACTCTCCATTCATCATTAATCATGTTTACTAATTACTTAACTTTTTATAGATTAAATGATTTGATATTAGTTGTATTGACAAACAACCTCACTGGTAGTTTTGCATAGTAATGCTTGCTACCCAGAGATAAAAAAGATGGAGTGGTCTGCAATTAGTGAAGGGTGGGAATTCCTGACTAATTGGATTGTGAATTCTGAGTGCGGAATTCTGACTACTTCTTCAAATTCTGGTATTTACTATATTCTCACAAATGCTGATTTAGATAGTAGGAGGTCACAACATATATTGGCGGTAAACCTCACTGGCAGCCCGATGTAAGAGAGAATGCCGCCAAACTAAAGATTTCAGATCATCAGCGTATCCACCACCAATGACGCAGGCGACGGGGTAGCCTGCACTGATACAGGTACTTAACACCTGCATTTCTCGACGGAATATGCCAGTATCAGTTAAAGCTAATTTACCTAAGCGATCGCCTATATGCGGATCAACACCAGCATCATACAATACTAAGTCTGGTTTGACTTCAGATAACAAATCTGGTAAGTAACTCGCTAAGGTTTGTAGGTAAGCGTCGTCTTCCATACCTACGGGTAGGGGAACATCTAAATCACTTTGCTGCTTAGTTCCAGGAAAGTTGACTTCACAGTGCATGGAGAAAGTAAATACACTATCGTCATCTTGGAAGATAAACGCTGTACCGTCTCCTTGATGGACATCTAAATCAACAATCAGGATTTTCTGCACCAGTCCCTGTTTTTGGAGAACACGGGAAGCGATCGCTAAATCGTTGAAAATACAAAAACCAGATCCATAACAGGGAAAGGCGTGATGGGTTCCACCAGCCGTATTACAAGCTAAACCTTGACTTAATGCCAATTGTGCTGTCAGTATTGTCCCACCGACGGCGACACAGGTACGATTTGCTAATGCTGGACTCCAAGGTAAACCAATCCGACGCTGTGCTTTAGGATCTAATGTACCTTCACAGTAACCTTGCACATAGTCTGGAGTGTGGACTAACTCAATTAACTCTGAGTTTGGCCTCGTGGGGGTATGAAATTGTTCTAGATGTGCTACGCCTTCAGTTAATAATAACTCATAGAGTTTTTGGAACTTTGGCATCGGGAAGCGATGACCTTCAGGCAATGGTGCTACGTAATCGGGATGATAAATAATTGGTAAATCCATACTATTTATTTTTACCCGAACTGTTGTATTAAATCTGCCTGGAGGTTTTTGATTGTGTAGTCATGATGTAAAATCTTGCAGTAATCATCCGTTTGCTGAAAATTCAAAATTGATAATGATGGACTGGATTTTACCTCTAGCATTAATCTTAGTTGGCTTGCTGGCAGGAATTATTGGTGAAAAAGTTATTTTCAACCGACTGCAAAAGTTTGCCACTAATAAACATATTCCCGGCAGCAATATCATATTTAAATCTCTGCGACGTATGCCTTTTGTTTGGTTTATGCTTGCGGGTTTTTCTGGTGCAGTTGTGAGCGCACCTATTAAAGCAGACATTATTATTTTATTGCAAAAGCTGACTACAATTGCTTTTCTTTTGTCCATCACTTTAGTTTTAGCCAGACTTACTGCTGGTTTTGTGAGTCTATATACTCAAACAGCAGAAAGAGGCACAGCTTCACTCATATCTAACCTTGCGAAAGCTGCTGTTTTAGGGTTAGGAGGTTTAATTCTTCTGCAAACTTTGGGTATTGCCATTACCCCGATTATCACAACTTTAGGGGTGGGTGGTTTAGCAGTTGGTTTAGCATTACAAGACACTTTAGCTAATTTATTTGCTGGTTTTTATCTAATTCTTTCTAAGCAGGTGAGAACAGGAGATTATGTTAAATTAGATGATGGCAATGAGGGATATGTAATAGATATTTCTTGGCGCAACACAACAATTCGAGAGCTATCTAATAATGTTGTCATCGTCCCTAATTCTAAGCTTGGCTCAACGATTTTTACTAATTATCATCTACCTGCAAAGGAAATCACTTTAACTATGAATGTAGGAGTGAGTTACAATAGCGATTTAGAACAAGTGGAAAGGATAACGGTAGAAGTTGCCAAGGAAGTCATGCAAGAAATTGCACCAGAATTAATTGCCAATGAACCATACATCAGATTTCATACTTTTGGTGATTTTAGTATAGATTTTACTTTATATATGCGTGTGAGTGAATATTTTGATCAACGTATTGGGAGACATTTATTTATTAAAAAACTGCACAAGCGTTATCAAGAAGTAGATATTTCTATTCCTTTCCCCATTCAAGATGTTTATATCAAAGAAAATGTTAATTCTGATGAGGCATGAAATTTATATAGGAATCCGCTTTGATTAATGCTCGTGTAACGTGACGTAGCCAAATGATTTGCGTAGGTAGGCAATAGGCACTCTTGCAATAGGCAATAGGAAAGAAGAGAGTTAGGGGTGTACTGAGTTTTTCAAAAATCAAATATGATTCCTATATGTTGCAACATCTTTAATTTAAGAAAATTATTTTCAATGAAGTATAAAATTTAAAAAAGGTAAAAAGTAAAAAATGTAGATAGGTTTTTACCTTTTACCCTTGGTTTTTATCCTACTGTGAACTTGTAAAGAGGCAAATTATTGCTTCTTTAAAAACTGAGAAATGCTATCTTGGGCGGACTGGGGTTCGTCCACCTTCATCGTTACTACCACCGTGGGGACGAGAATTACCAGGATCACAACCTTCAGCACCATTACCAATACCTTGGTTACAATGGCGACGACGGACTTTTTTATCATCGTCATCATCATCATCGTCGTCATCGTCATCATCATCATCGTCGTCAGTTTGATTGAATTTATCAATCTCAGCTCGCTGTTGTATGCTGTCTATAGCGTATTGAGACGATATATCAGCTACTTCACCAGTGCTAGCTAAAGTTTTGTAGATTAAAGCAGTAACTTCTGCCCTAGTCGCTACCTTATCAGGATTGAGGGTTTGGACATGGGGATAATTGACGATAATACCCCGTTGTGTAAGGGCAGCGATCGCATTACGAACATCACTACGAATGCTGCTAGCATCTTTGTAAACTGCCAACATCGTCTGTGTCGAACCGCTAAAAGTGTAGTTAAGTCCTTGTGCCAAAGCTAGCAGAACTTCCACGCGAGACAGACTTTGGGTGGGATTGAATCTATTACCAGCAACTCCTAAAAAGCCAGTGGCATAAGCTTCACGGATGGCATTGTAAGCCCAGTATCTGGTAGAAACATCTCTGAAACTGACAGGATTACGCACTTTCGCCTTCGCAAAGGCTTGAGTTAGCATTGCCGCAAACTGGGCGCGAGTTAACTGTTCATCAGGGCGGAAATTGCCATCAGGAAACCCTTGAATAATTTGCAATGCGGCTAATTCAGAGATAAAATCTTTAGCCCAGTGATTGACGGAGACATCGGTAAATTTCACCTGGATACCGTTGGCTACTCCTACTTCCCGATAACTCATCATCATCTGACCGAGATCATAGATAGAATTATCATCACTGATTTGATTGAGTTCTACCAATCGACCGGGTTCAACCTTTAAAGCTTCTGCTAAGTTGTAACTAAAAACACTGACTGTCTGATTTACTAAAGCAAAACTACCTGTAGTAAAAGAGGTAGGATAAACGCTATTTGTCGCAACTGTGGAGAAACTTTCTGTTTGGAACTGACTGGTGTCGATTGCTTGAGAACTATTCAAAAATGTCACCCGTTCGCCGCTAACCTTGGTGAAATAGTCGTAGGAAGTGCTACCTGCATCAATCATGCCATCTTGATTGACATCAGCACCATACACAGTGCGAACTACGTGATATTCTGTTGGATCACCAGACAAAATTAGGTTAACGGCTGTATGTGCTGATAATAATTCAAATTCGCTATAGCCAATAAAGCGGTTTTGAGGATTATACAGACGCACAACCACGCGATCGCCTGCTTTTAATCCTTTGACAAATTTCGCCCTCTGCTTCACCTTATACTTGTAATCACCCAAAAATCTTTCTTTTAAAAAACCCTTGTGACGTTTCCCTTTAAAAGAAACACGGGCAATTACATCAGAAAAGTTACCAGTCGGTTGCAAAACTGCTAAGGTAAAACCTGTCTTTTTCCCTTTGACAGCAGTGTTAGTAGCAGTTAGCTGCGTACTGCGTTGAGATGTCATAGTTCGTTGTTGAGCAGTGCGGCTAGTAGTTCGCCGCGAGACAGTTTCCTGACTCTGTATCATACTGGTGACAAACTGAGTTGCACCTTCATCAAGTTTGGCTAACATCCCAGACTCATCAGTGCGATACACCCACACCTGTCTTTGATTAGTAACTATTACTTGCCAACCAGGAACTTGCGCTTGAGTACAACTTGCGCCAGTGCTTATACCCAAACAACCATTTGACCAAATTTGCTGTTGAGCCTGAATAATCTGTAAATTTGCAATTTCTGAACCTGTACGCTGGGAAATATCTTGAAGTACAGCTAATCGAATGGATTCTGGCAGGTTATCAGCTTCACTATTGAGAGATTCGTCGGCGATGATCTGTCTTTGTGGAACGGTGCTAGAGACACCTGGATTTGCATCAGCAGGAACTAGAGGAAAAAATATTGCTAATGACGTGGCGGCTAGAAAGGCTTTGCTAAGGTGAGTTAGGGAACGAGGATGCTGATATTTCATCTCACACCGGATTAAATGGTTAAATTTGACGGGAACTTCATCGTTCCTTCATTTATTAATCCCTTTGTGAAGTTGAAACTAACATCTCGACGTATAACTTTGAATCTTGGGTATTGGGCGCTAGTTTTGATGTTGGTTTTACAACCAATTCAGAATATTTTTATGGTTAGCCCTGGGAGATTTGTATGTTTCCTGGTTTCAAAATAGCATTTTGCTTTGAATGTTTAGAGGTGAAACACTTTACTATATATAGCAACAGTTTATGAATCTTAATAATGACTTTAACGACTCAGCAGCTAGTAACTACAACGTATTTTGAAAAACTGATTTGGACTTGGCGCAATCATAAAATTCAATATACGGTCATGGGGACTGGACAACCGTTGGTACTCGTGCATGGCTTTGGTGCTTCCATTGGACATTGGCGCAAAAATATCCCAGTCTTAGCAAGTGCTGGCTACAAAGTTTTTGCGGTGGATCTTTTGGGTTTTGGCGGTTCAGATAAAGCGCCCATTGATTACAGTACAGAAGTTTGGGTAGAACTATTAAAAGATTTTTGGACAGACCAGATTCAACAGCCTGCGGTATTTATCGGTAATTCCATCGGCGCACTCTTAAGCCTGATTGTCTTGGCAGAACATCCAGAGATTAGTGCTGGTGGTGTGTTAATTAACTCAGCTGGTGGTTTAAGTCATCGTCCCCATGAATTGAACCCACCTCTCAGAATTGTCATGGCGGCTTTTAATCGAGTCGTGCGATCGCCTATGACTGGTAAATTTGTGTTTAACCGTATCCGCCAAAAATCCCAAATTCGCCGCACACTTTACCAAGTTTACCGCGATCGCTCTGCCGTTACTGATGAGTTAGTTGATTTACTTTATACTCCCTCCTGTGATCCTGGAGCGCAACAGGTTTTTGCCTCCATCCTCTCAGCTCCTCCAGGGCCAGAACCAAAGGAACTATTACCCAAAATAGAACGTCCATTATTGGTAATTTGGGGTGCTGATGATCCTTGGACACCAATTACGGGGGTCAAGATTTACGAAAAGGCACTGGAGAATGGCAAAGATATTAAAATTGTTCCCATTCCTGGAGCCGGTCATTGCCCTCACGATGAAGTGCCAGATGTTGTCAATGCCCAGATTGTTGATTGGCTAGCACAGAGGTTAGAGGTTAGAGGCTAGGAAGATTAGGGGTGCAGGGGTGCAAAGGAGACAAGGTAAACAAGGAAGAATTTTCTTTGCAATCCCCACTCAGCACCCAGTGAGAAGTCGGAGCGTCGGCTCTGCCGTAGACGCACAAGCGGCTTGTCCTCAGACATCTGAACTTCGGTGACTCATGACTAAGCACTCTATCGTGTGTATTCAGCCAAAATGGCAGGTAAGAATCTGGGAGAATCTTTATAATTTTGTGATTGCACCTTGACAAAATTAAACTCAGGTGGTGTGTGATGGAGCTTGATGTCCGTAATAAAGGGGTAATTCCCTTAATTCACCATCCAGATTTTTCTGCTTTAGGTTATGAAGTGATCCGAGAACTGGGACAAAATCAGGAAGGTGGACGCATCACTTACCTTGCCAATGTCCGGCACTCTTCTCAACAGGTAGTCATTAAAGGGTTTAGTCTTTCCCATACAGGTGCGGATTGGTCGGGTGTAACAGCCTATGAACGGGAAGTGGAAATTCTGCAAAGACTCAATCATCCCCGGATTCCCCACTATCTCAATTCTTTTGCCACGCCTACAGGTTTTTATTTAGTGCAAGAGTATAAAAACGCTCCTTCTTTGGCTTCAGAACGCAACTTTCAACCAGAAGAAATTAAGCAGATAGCTGTGTCAATTTTAGAAATTTTGGTTTATTTGCAACAGCAAGTTGAGCCAATTATCCATCGGGATATTAAACCAGAGAATATTTTAGTGGATGAGAAATTGAATGCTTACCTAGTTGATTTTGATTTGGCTCAGGTACAGAGTGAGAAAATGGCTCTGAGCAGCTTGGCAGTAGGAACCCCAGGCTTTATGCCTCCAGAGGAACAACGCGGTGATGATCTCACCCCTGCTTCAGACTTATATAGTTTAGGCGCGACACTGATTTGCTTACTTACCGCTACCCGTTCTGTAGATATTGGCGAGTTAATTGATCCTAATTACCGTTTTAATTTTCAGCAATTGCTTCCCCACATTCACCCCCGTTTTGGGTTGTGGTTAAGGAGAATGGTAGAACCCAAATCTCAATATCGCTATGCTAATGCAGCTACTGCATTGGTGGCATTACAACTAATACCAGTAACTGGTGCTGCCAATGCGATGGAAACATTCATGGCATCTGTAAGATTAAGAAGACAAACAGCTGTCTTAGGTTTAGCAATGATGGGAATGTTGGCAGTAGCTGGAATAACTCTCATCATGTCACAACAGGGTGGTGCAGCCCAGCAGTTGCAAGAAAGTAGGGATGTAGGGGTGTAGGGGAACAGGGGAGCAGAGGAGCAGAGGAGCAGGGGAGGATGTAGCTTGCTTCTCTTACGATGGCGTAAGCCTACCCGTAGGGTGGGAGTGAGGGGAGATAAGGTAGACAAGATAGAAATTCTTTCCCAGTCCCCAGTCCCCAGTCCCCAGTCCCCAGTTCCCAACTACTTAATACTGATAGATTGCAACATTTTCTCCCGCTTTTTGCGAGCTATCTCTTGCAAATCAACGCTTCTATCAGTTTCATCAACAATTTCTCCAGTGATTACTTCCAGGACATCTTCCAAAGTGACGACACCAGCAACACTTCCATACTCATTTACTACTACCGCCAAATGTTCACGGGCTTCTATAAAGTTTTTCAACAGTGTATCTGCCTGAATTAACTCTGGAACAAAGCGAACCTTGCGAGTCAGGGTAGAGATTTTTTGGTGTTTTTGCCCTTCCACCATTGCTGTCAACAGTTCCTGTTTTAAAGCAAATCCCATCACTTGATCAATAGACTCATCGATCACAATAATCCGGGTATGTTGGGAAGCAATGATATCTGGTTTCGCCTCCGCTATGGTCAGATTGCCGCGTATATGTGTCAGCATAATCCGGGGAGTCATGAGATCGGCTGCTGTGACATCATTGAGTCTAAACACCCTTTGAATCATTTCTGCTTCATCGCTTTCAATGATCCCTTCCTGTTGACCGATATTCGCCAATAACTTAATTTCCGCCTCGTTAGTTGTTGGTCTTTTTTTACCTCTAGAAAACGGTGCAGTTACGTTTTCTAAAAGCCACACTAAGGGTGTAAAAGCAATTGACAGTGCTGTTACAGGTAGAGCTGCCAGCATAGCGAGTTGTTCACAATATCGCTCTCCGATAGTTTTGGGAATAATTTCACCAAATATAATGATCAGGAAGGTTAATACTGCGGAAAATACGCCCAGCCACTGAGATCCTAGCGACTGAGTAGCAACGCCCCCTGTGACAATACTGCCAATAATGTTGAAAGTGTTGTTGAGGATGACAATAGTCGCAATTGGTCGATTCATATTTTCCCGAATCGCCAAAAGTGCAGATGCTGAAGGGTTATTTGATTGTGCTAATTGTCTAACTCTCAGCGTAGAAACAGAAAACAGCGCCGTTTCTACACTAGAACACAACGCTGAACCCAGAATGACAACAATTACGGTAGTTATAAGCTGTAGCATATTGTTTCCCAAAGATGGGAATGGATCGTCTCCTAATTAGTAACTATCTTTATTATCTTCAGAATTTGCTGCTTCGCTATTCATTACCGCAGGGAGTCATATCTCTCTGAGCAAAAACAACTGTTGTATGGGCTTGGTATGGGTGCGATCGCCCCTAACTAGAACAAACGTTCTTCACAATCCAAATTCAAGCCTCACTGTTCAATCAAAATTGAGCGTAATTAAATTTAACATTACCTGCGATGTAAAACTATTCTGTCAGTATCAGAGATGATGCTGATTTATGTCATATAATTTTTTTTTATAGTTTCAAGAGTTCACGTAAATTTACTATTGATAAATATCTAGCTTTTTTTGAAACTTTTGCTATCTAGTAGTTTTTTATTAATACCAAAATTTTTAAAATTACCAAAACAAGAATATAAAGAAAAAATGATTTTGTATAGTGATTTTATAGACAATAAAATCATGTTGATGCCGTTTATTTTTCAGATTTTCATTGGACAATAAAGATTAGAAAATATTCACTAGAGTATTAACCAGGGATCTGCCATCTTCATTAATTTACTGCTCCTGTCAACAGTGGATTTGAATCCACTGTTGAACCTTCCTTACTTCCCCAAGGAGATTACATTAGATGGCTAGAAAAAACAGAAAACCATCTAGTTTTAAGTGTGATCATTCACTAAATACTAGATGTCCTATATGTTGTATTATTCCGCCACATATACTAGAAAATGTTGCGAGTAATGGTACATCTCAACAGCGTCATTGGGCTTTTCAGACATTAAATCTTTCAGCACAATTACGCGGACGCAGAGACATCGTTGGCAATATCTCTTTTGCACCTTCACCTGGAGAAAAGCGCCGCTCCATTTACGATGCTAAAAATATGCAGATACTACCAGGAACTTTAGTGCGGAATGAAGGTGATCCCCCTAGCACCGATGAAGCTGTAAATGAAGCCTATGACGCGGCTGGTTATACCTATGATTTGTTTTACGAAATCTTTGAGCGTAATTCCATTGACAATCAGGGAAGACGTTTAGATTCCACAGTTCATTACGGAGTTAAATACGAAAATGCCTTTTGGAATGGCGATCAGATGGTTTATGGTGATGGTGATGGCGAACTATTTTCACGTTTTACTAAGTGTATTGATGTCATTGCCCATGAGCTAACTCACGGCGTAACCCAGTATGAGGCTGCTTTATTCTACTATGGCGAATCAGGAGCTTTAAACGAATCGTTTTCTGATGTGTTTGGTTCCTTAGTTAAACAAAGGGTAAAAAACCAGACAGCTGAAGAAGCAGACTGGATAATTGGTGAGGGTCTATTAATGCCAACTGTCAAAGGTATTGGCATTCGCTCTATGAAGGAGCCAGGAACCGCATACGATGACCCCGTTTTAGGTAAAGATCCTCAACCGGGACACGTTAAAGACCAATATGTTGGCTGGGCAGATAATGGTGGTGTACATATCAACTCAGGTATTCCTAATCGCGCTTTTTATCTAGCAGCTATGGAAATCGGGGGCTATGCCTGGGAAAAAGCAGGTAAAATCTGGTACATAGCTTTATGCGATCGCCTCCGTGCTAAGGCGAATTTTAAAAAAGCTGCTGAGGTGACTGTGCAAATAGCTAGCGAACTTTACGGGGATGGCAGTAAAGAACATCAAGCAGTACATCATGCTTGGCAACAGGTAGGAGTTCTGGAAGTAGGGAGTGGGGAGTAGGGAATGGGGAATGGAGGGCAGACAAAGCAGAGGTGATATATTGATATTGCCCAGTCCCCTCTTTTCAACTGCTAAACTGGAAGGTGAAAATTTTCATCTTCCAGTTTTGATGTTTTTCCTTTCAAGCTTGCCACGGAGAGTCATCAATGCAGATATTCTGGGAACGCACGGGTGGTTTTGCTGGCATCAGGAAGTCACTCAGCATTGACACCGATAATCTACCAGCCAAAGCGGCAGAGGAACTTTCTCAACTGGTAACAGCCGCCGATTTTTTTCACCTACCTGAACAGATTAATTCTCCTGATCCTCAGTGCGATCGCTTTCAGTATCGGTTAACTGTAAAAGAAAATGGTAAACAGCATACAGTAACTATAAGTGAAGCCGCATTATCTAACACTTTAAGTATTCTCATCGCATGGCTCAATCAAGCAGCAAATTCTAGATAAGTAGGACTTACGTAACTGGTACACCACAACAAAATTACAGGTAGTTAATAGCAATTAGTTTTGTTTTTAACTAATGAATATTGCAACAGTGTCTATTGCCTATTGAGATTACAATCGTTCCCAAGCCGTATCTCTATAGCCATAGTCAAAAATTTCTGGATGTAAAATTTCTGCCAAAATTTCCAGAGAATCTACCAGTCTGGGGCCTGGACGATTAAAGTAGGCATTACCATCAGTAATGTAGACTCTACCAGTTTTAAAGGCATGAAGATTTTGCCAATCTAGATTTTGTGTCAATAATTTGGCTTCTTGACGAGTGCGATTTAAGTCAAAACCGCAAGGCATAAATACTATGATATCTGGATTACTGACTAACAGTGTTTCCCATCGCAAATGAGGGGAAGGCTGACCTGTTACACAAAAGAGTGATTGTCCACCAGCTAAGTTGACTAATTCAGGAATCCAATTTGCTGCTACTATCAAAGGGTCTGTCCACTCAATGCAGGCGACAGTAGGTAATTCTGCTAATGAAAGCCCTTGGATTTTTTGCTGGCAAATTTTGACACGGGCTTCTAAGTTTTCTATGACTTTGACAGCATCTACACCAAATATATCAGCGACTCGTTCAATGTCATTCCAAACATCCTCTAGCAGATTAGGTTGTAAAGACACAATCTGAGGTGAGCTATGGGTGAGTTCGGCAACGGCTTTTTCCACTTCTTGGAAGCTCACAGCGCAAACATCACACTGGTCTTGCGTCAAAATATGGGTAGGTTGTAACCTCTCAACCACATCTGTCTTAATTTGATAGATGCTGAGAGCAGATTGCAGTAAATTATTGATCTCATTGTGGATCTCAGTGCTGGGAGCATTGCTGTCTAAGCGTGGCTGCGTACAAATAGGGCGATTTTGGATTTCTGGCGGGTAGTCACATTCATGCGATCGCCCGACAATCGCATCCGTTAACCCCAAGCTGGCTAAAATCTCAGTTCCACTGGGAATCAAAGAAATAATTCTGACATTATCATTTTTCATTGCAACACCTTTGCAATAGCTACTCTGACATTAATTTAATTGTTGCAAAATTCAACTTAGCAAGTATCTTTCTAGAGGATAATGCCTAAGCAACAATTAGTATTTTTATTAAATGTATATTCAGAAATACTGATTATATTGATCTCACTTAGATGAATCCAGCTATAAATTTAGCTGCATTGAAGTTTATATGAAATAATTTTTAAACTTAACAAATGTACTTTAAGTGCGATTACCGAATATATGGCGTAGCGTATCACTGGCTTTCAATGCGACAATTATAGTGGTGGGTGATGAAGTTAGAAAACTGATGTTCAAAATAGTGTTCAAATTATCACATCATCATGGCAAACTTCTACAAAAAAATATACCTTCCGGTTATGTAAAACTATCTGAGGAAATTGTATCTATAAAGACAGTTCTCAATCTGAATTGAGAACTGCAAACCAAAGTAATTTCTTTTCAGGAATAACAAATGCAGGTGCTAGTGGTTAAAGATATTACACAACACCAGCAAGCCCAAGAGGCTTTGCGAATTCAAGAAAAAGAGCGACGTAAACAAAGTCAGACCCTAGTGCAATTGGCAACAAGCAAGACATTTCAACAAGGTAATCTCAATGCTGTATTTCAAGAAATTACGGAGGCTACGGCTAGAACACTATTCGTGAAGCAAGTAGGCGTATGGTTCTACAATCAAGAACGCTCTGCACTTGAGTGTATCGATTTATATGATCTGAGTACACAAGAACATACTTATGGTCAATCTTTATTACAAGAGAATTACCCAAGTTATTTTCAAGTTTTAGCAGAGGAACGCAACATAGCAGTAGATGATGTGATCAATGACTACAGAACCCAAGAATTATCTACGTATTATTCTGCATTTGGCGTTGTATCGTTGCTCAATACACCAATTTGGGTAGAAGGTTGTTTAGTAGGAATCTTGTGTTATGAACATTGTGGTGAAGTGCGTCATTGGACTTTAGAAGAAGAAAATTTTGTCAGTTCAATTTCTGATTTTTTGTCCCTAGCCATAGAGACAAGAGAACGCAAAGCCATACAATCAACATTGCGAAAGAGTGAAATGCAATTGCAAGCCATTCTTGAGCATTCTGCAATGGGTATTGGGCTGTTAGATATGAAGGCACAGATAGTAGATGCAAATCCAGCCCTGTGTCAAATGTTGGGATACAGTCTAGAAGATTTATACGGTAAGTATTTTACAGATTATATTTCTCAGCCAACAGAAGATTTAAATAGTTATCAACAACTAACAGCGACAATTTGCACAGGTTTCCAGCAGACTGATGAAAACCGATATGTAGCCACCGAAATACATTTCCGTCATCAAGATGGTAGCTTAATTTGGACTAAACTTTCGGTTGCTATGTTGTCAGATGTTGATGATCAACCTGAGTTTTATTTGGTAATCGTTGAAGATATTACAGAACGCAAACAAACAGAGTTAAAACTGCGTGCTTCCCAAGCAGCAGCCGAAGCGGGAAGTAGAGCTAAAAGTGAATTTTTAGCAACCATGAGCCACGAACTGCGGACACCACTAAATGCCGTTATGGGTTTGTCACAGTTACTACAACAAGAAATAGTCGGCGCTCTCAATGAGAAACAAAAAGAATATATAAGTTGTATATATAGCAGTGGCGAACATTTACTGGCGCTGATTAACGATATCTTGGATTTATCTAAGGTAGAGGTTGGCAAGGAAGAATTATTTCTGATGCCTATCCTAGTGCCAGATTTGTGCAATTATGTTTTATCAACAGTGCGCGATCGCGCGATCGCTCAAGGCTTAAAACTCACCTGTGAAATTGATTCAGCAGCAGCTATTTGCACGGCAGATGAACGTCGCATCAAGCAAATGTTAATCAATTTGCTCAACAATGCTATTAAATTCACTCCAGAAGGTGAGGTATCTTTATCAGTCAAAAAAGTGCCAAAAGGCATGAAATTTACAATATCAGATACAGGGATTGGCATTGACCCAAGCCAGTTTCAATTTTTATTTGAACCATTTAAACAGCTAGATAGTAAATTAAATCGTCAGTATGAAGGAACTGGGTTAGGTTTAGCCTTAACACAGAAGTTAGCTAGGTTACATGGCGGTGATGTGACAGTCACATCAACGTTAGGGGTAGGCAGTCAATTCACGCTATTTTTACCAGATCAAGACATTTGAAGGTGGAATCTGGTGTCAACAATAATTTGGGATTGATCTTGTTAATGATTTTCTCACTTTAACAAATACTTAACTTAAATTTATCTCTTCCTAGAGAAATATTTCTGTGAGTAGACGAAATTATATTGGTATTCTGTTTTATATAAAGCAGGAATATATTAATATTAATTAAAACTGCTTTATTAAGCATAAAAAAATGAAATTTAGAACCTGGGCGAGCAGAGTATCAATCATTTTTTTCATGTTATCTGCTTTAGTTTTTGCACTCAGCGTGGGGAAAGTTACACAATTACCAGATAATACAACCACATCATCAAATCAAGAGATTGCCACCTGGAATCAATATCCACCAATGCAAGTTCAAGCAGTTCAAGCCCAAGTTGAGCAAAAACAAGATTTACTCACATCTCCAACTAAAACGAACAATAGCTCTGGCAGATACATAACCACTGAAGCTTTTAACAGATATAGACCTAGATACGAAATTGCTGCTGTACACCCCAGCAACTACGGTGACAGATATATTCAAGATGCTAACGGTGTAATTTTAAATAATCAACCAATTATTGTTATTCACGAAACCGCTAATTCAGCTGCTAGTGCAGTTAATTTTTTTCAGACACCTCATGAAGATGAAAATGTGCAAGCAAGTTATCACGCCATTATTAAGTTAGACGGGACTGTAATTTATCTTGTCCCTCCAGATAAGCGGGCGTTTGGCGCAGCTAACTCTGTATTTGATGGTGCAGATGGCCCCGAAACTGTCAAAACTAACCCGAATTTACCACCATCTGTAAATAATTTTGCTTACCACGTTTCCCTAGAAACACCCCCAGATGGGCGTGGAAATAATTACATCACATCTCATAGTGGTTACACAGAGGTGCAGTATCAATCTTTGGCTTGGTTAATTGCCCAAAGCCAAGTACCAGAAGATCGTATTACCACGCACAAAGCCGTAGATCGTTCTGGACAAAGAGCTGACCCTTTCAGTTTTGATAGTGACAGATTATTCGGCTTGCTTAACACCTATCGCCAAATCAGTCCTGTGTATCGAGCTGGTAATTCTTAAGGGAACAGCAAAAAATAAATTATCCCAAATTTACGGTTAGTAGGGTGCGTCAGTATGAATAATTTTTTGGTATAGCTAGGGTTTTTTGCACTGACGCACCCTTGTATATTAAACTCACCCTGATGTTGTTTCTATTTCCGAGGCAGACAAACCTGTTAAATTAGCTACCTGTTCGACTGTCATCCCGGATTCAAGTAAATTACGTGCAGTTTGTAGTAACTGTAATTCTGCTTTGTTTGCGCGTTGACGTTCTTTTTCTTCAGGAGTTGGCAGTAATTCTCCAGTCAAAGTTGCCCAGCGTAACCAAGTTGCGTCAGTACCTTGATAATTTCCTTGCCATAGCTGCAATGCTAACCTTAAAGATTTACTAACCAATTGATTTTGAGTATTTGCTGTGATGGGGACATAAAGGCCTTCTTGGAGAGCAAACCCAGCTAAATCATCAGGATTAAAAGGGTCATACCAGAAATATTCCGATACACGCATTTGATTTTGATAGATTAGCTTTTTCTCATTGTTGTCTGCTGAGGCTGTGCTGTCAGAAAGTAACTCAATCACTACATCCGGTGCTTTCCCCTCTTCCCACACCACCCAACTACGTCGTTCTCCTTTAGGAACTCCCAACACTGCAAAAAAGTCTGGCCCTTTAAAGTCTTTGTTTCGCACTTGCGCCAGACTGTAGTAAACAAACATATTACCACCGACAAACCCATCCTCTCGTAGTTCTAACCAAGGGATTAAAGCATCAATGAGCAAATCCATTTGGGCTTTATGCCGTGAGCTTTCCATTGGGATGCCATCATCGTAGGGTAACTCTGTCTGGGTTGGTGGAAGTTGAATTTCTGGTGTAGCTAGGATTGTGTCTGACATAGCTTTTCACCTAAGATGTGCGATCGCGGATACTTTCGTGTGACTACAAAAATTAGAGGTAAAGCACAGCCCATCAGTCTAATTTTTTAGTAAAACTATAAATTTTTTGTGTCTCCAAGCGATCACCTACCACAGAAGGCAATTCCCCGTCTGCAATTGTTTGCCTATCTAGTTGGACTTGCAAGTTACTCAGAGGATCGCTACCAGGAGAAATCAGAAACTCTAGCTTTTGAACATAAGGCAAAGTGACTAGGTTATCCAAAATTTGCAAGATAGCTTGGAGATAGGGATGACCACTTTGCTGATACCAGTCAGAACTAGCAACTGTTGGTTGGTCAAAACCCAGGTGTACTGTTAACGATGGCTCATCAAATAAGGCGATCGCTAATGGCCGGGCTTCTTCCTGTAACAATAAATCATGACTTTTCGCTAAATGCCGCAGTTTCTCTAAACGTTCATAGCGTTTTGTCACCAATTGCGGGTCATCTTGCCAATCAATGGCTACTGTCACTAAGTAGGTTTGTAACAGCATATGACCCAGCTTTTTCGCCTTAGTTGCTAGGTAATAGGAATTGTAATCGTTGCTTTCAATTAATAATGGCACGCGATCAACTACTTCCAACCCATAGCCTTTAACTCCCGCAATCTTCCGGGGATTGTTAGTAATTAGGCGAATCTTTTTCACCCCTAAATCCATGAGAATTTGCGCCCCCATCCCATAATCTCGCAAGTCGGCGGGGAATCCCAAACGCTCGTTAGCTTCTACCGTATCCAATCCCAAATCCTGCAACGAGTAGGCTTTGAGCTTGTTAATCAAGCCAATTCCTCGTCCTTCTTGGCGGAGGTAGACAATCACCCCTTGACCGGCAGTTTCAATCATTTTCAGTGCGGCTTGCAATTGCATCCGACAGTCACAGCGCAAAGAACCCAAAGCATCGCCGGTCAGACATTCTGAGTGCATCCGCACCATCACTGGCTCATCTTTAAAGTTATCGGGGTTGCCTTTGACAATGGCAACGTGTTCTGTGTTGTCTAGGGTGTGGCGATAGGCGTAAATATCAAACTGACCGAATTGACTAGGTAGCTTAGTTACCACTTCTCGATATACCAAGCGATCGTGTTTGAGGCGATAACTAATTAAGTCAGCAATACTAATAATTTTGAGATTGTGATGTTTAGCATAATCAACTAACTGCTGCAAGCGCGCCATTGAACCATCGGGATTTTGAATTTCACAAATCACCCCGGCTGGATACAATCCTGCCAATCGAGATAAATCAACAGCCGCTTCCGTGTGTCCAGCACGTTTGAGAACACCACCCTCCCTAGCTCGCAAGGGGAAAATATGACCAGGACGACGTAAATCTGAAGGTTTGGTAGCTGGGTTGAGAGTTATTTGAATGGTACGCGCCCTATCTTCGGCAGATATCCCAGTTGATACGCCCAAATGTGGCCCCGCATCGATACTGACAGTAAAAGCCGTCTGATTAGGATCGGTAATATTTGTCACCATTAATGGTAAATCGAGTTCATCTAGGCGATCGCCCGTCATCGCCAAACAAATCAAGCCTCTAGCTTCTACCGCCATGAAATTGATCATGTCGGGTGTGGCAAATTGGGCTGCACAAATCAAGTCGCCTTCATTTTCTCGATTTTCATCATCTACCACTACAATGGCGCGACCAGCCTTAAGTTCTTTCAAGGCAGCATCAATAGTATCAAACATAAAATCTGGGGTTGCAGGGCTAATACCATGATTCATCTCCTCTACTTGAGGAGCTATATCCATGTTGGGATCATCTCCAGGAATGGGAGCGTTTTCTGGCTGCTGTGTATTTTTAGACTGTGACACAGAGAATGTTAACTAAGGAATAGTAAATTTTTTTAACAATTTCTTATCTTAGATTGTAGCTCCTTTGTGCAGCACAGATATAGACTAGCAATGTTGCGATCGCATGGAGAAATTTCTGCCAATCAGGACTGGCGCAAAAATCTTCTTCGCTGTGGGCGGTTGTAAAGATTGCCAATGATTTTTCATCCTCGTGCGTCAGTTCTACCGTTAAAATTGGGCTTTAGTGCTGTGTCGTTGAATATGCTCTGGTGCTGGTCTTCTGTGGCGGTTTATCAATTTCGCCTCTGGTAGCTAGTAGTTGACAAATAACAATAGATTAACCAAAAGCGGATGGGGATTTGAGATCATGGGTAATTTTAGACGCGTACCCGTTGGGATTGTTGGCGCGTCAGGCTATGGCGGATTGCAATTAGTACGATTACTACTGGAACATCCAGAAGTCGAATTAGTTTATTTAGGTGAAGAAAATAATTTAGGAAAGACATTGGCTGCTACCTACCCTCAATTGGCGAATGTCGTGAAATTACCAATTGAGGCTGTAGAACCAGAAACTATTGCCCATCGTTGTGAAGCGGTGTTTCTTTCCCTAGCAAATGGTCTGGCTTGCCAAATTACGCCCACATTAATAGAAAAAGGATGTAAGGTAATCGATCTAAGTGCAGACTATCGATTTATGAATTTGGCAACCTACACCAGTTGGTATGGTACAGAAAGGAGTGATCACGCTACCGTCGCCACAGCCGTGTATGGATTACCCGAACTTTATCGCGATCGCATTGCTGATGCCCAGTTAGTTGGCTGTCCTGGTGCTTACCCTACTGCCAGCCTGTTAGCACTTTTACCTCTATTCAAGCAAGGCTTAATCGTACCCGAAACGGCAATTATCGATGCTAAATCTGGTGCATCAACTGGTGGTAGAGAAACTAAAACTCATTTATTACTAGCAGAAGCTGATAATTCCCTGGCTGCTTATAGTGTTACCCGTCATCGCCATACCCCAGAAATTGAGCAAATTTGTAGCGAACTGGCAGGCCATGAAGTTACGGTACAGTTTACCCCCCACCTGGTGCCGATGGTGCGGGGAATTTTAGCAACGGTATACGCCACACTCCGCGATCCTGGTTTAGTAGGAGATGATTTAACCACAATTTATCGAGCCTTCTATCGCAATTCCCCTTGGGTAAATATATGTGATAGCGGCGTTTACCCCCATACTAAATGGGCTAGTGGTACTAATATTTGTTACATCGGTGTAGAAGTTGACCCCCGTACTGGCCGGATAATCGTGATGTCAGCAATTGACAACCTGATTAAAGGCCAGGCGGGTCAAGCAATTCAGTGTTTCAACCTCATGATGGGTTGGGATGAGACATTGGGTTTACCCAAGTTGGGATTTTATCCATAACAGGTGACAGGGAACAGGTGACAGGTGACAGTTCTTATAACCTGTAACCTGTAACCCCTAAAGGGGTTCGCCACTTGCTATATGCCGGGGAACCCGTCCACCGCAGTGGCTCACCTGTCACCTGTCACCTACTTTGGTCCTAAACCTACAGCCCCAGCATACACGGCGCGATCGCCTAGTTCATCTTCAATGCGGAGTAAGCGGTTGTATTTGGCTACCCGTTCACTACGACACAGAGAACCGGTTTTGATTTGACCTGCACGGGTGGCGACGGCTAAATCCGCAATTGTTGTATCTTCTGTTTCACCAGAACGATGGCTAATAACTGACCGGAAACCGTTACGAGTTGCCAAGTCAATTGTTTCCAAAGTCTCAGTCAAAGAACCGATTTGGTTGAGTTTAATCAAAATGGCGTTACCGGCTTTTCCTTGGATGCCTTTTTGTAAGCGAGTAGCATTAGTTACAAACAAGTCATCCCCTACTAACTGCACCTTTGAGCCAATTTTCTGGGTGAGTAATTGCCAATGCTGCCAATCTTCCTCATGCAAACCATCCTCAATGGACACAATCGGGTATTGGTCAACCAACTGACCTAAATAATCAATAAACTCAGTGGGTGCATGAGGCTTACCATCGTAGACATACTGCCCATCTTTGTAAAATTCGCTCGCAGCTACGTCTAAAGCTAAAGCCACTTGTTCCCCTGGCTTGTAACCAGCTTTTTCAATGGCAGCCACCAGTAATTCTAAAGCTACTTGGTTTGATTCTAGGTTCGGAGCAAAACCGCCTTCGTCGCCCACACCAGTTAATAAACCTTTGTCATGCAATACTTCACTGAGGGTAGCAAACACCTCTGCACCCCAGCGCAGTGCTTCCCGGAAAGAAGACGCGCCAATGGGGACAATCATAAACTCTTGAAAGTCTACATTATTAGCAGCGTGCGCCCCACCGTTAATGACATTCATCAAAGGTACAGGTAGCAAATTCGCTAAAGGCCCACCTAAATAGCGATACAGAGGAATTCCCAAAGACTCAGCCCCAGCCCTTGCTGCTGCCAGGGAAACTGCCAGAATTGCGTTTGCGCCTAAGTTGGATTTATTCGCCGAACCATCCAGGGCAATCATTGTTCTGTCAATCAGTTCTTGATCGAGGGCATCTAAATCAATTAATTTCGGGGTCAGTACCTGATTAACGTTTTGTACTGCCTTGAGTACCCCTTTCCCACCGTAGCGGCTTTTGTCCTTGTCTCGTAGTTCATGGGCTTCAAAAGTTCCAGTAGAAGCACCACTAGGAACTTGTGCTAGTCCCACAGCACCACTGAGTAAATGTACTTCTGCTTCTACCGTTGGTCTACCCCGTGAGTCGAGAATTTCGCGGGCTACAATTGCCTCAATGGCTGTATCTACAATGTTACTCATTGATTTTTGGTCTCCTTCTTACCGTTAATCGCACAAAATCTAGTAGCTCAACCCAATCGCTAGCATATGCTCTGAGGCGAACTATCGGCTGAGATTAAATGAAGATTTCCAGAGATTGGGTTAAATGGGCGGACTTTGGATTTTGGATTATTTATTGGTCAATAGTCAATAGTCTTTGAAAGGGAACAGGTGACAGGTGATAGGTGACAGGTGACAGGTGACAGGTGACAGGTGACAGGTGACAGGTGACAGATGACAGGGAACAGAGGAGAGTAATTTTTACCACTCCCCATTCCCTCTGTACAATGTTGGCAGAAATCAATATTTTACAGAGCCAACACCAAAGGTAATTATGCGTTTACTTCATACAATGTTGCGGGTAGGCAATCTGGAAGAGTCCTTGAAATTTTACTGTGATGTTCTGGGGATGAAACTACTACGGCGCAAGGATTATCCTAGTGGAGAGTTTACACTAGCTTTTATTGGTTATGGCGACGAAAGCGATAACACAGTCATAGAATTAACCTACAACTGGGGTGTAGACAAGTATGAATTAGGTAATGCTTACGGTCATATTGCTCTTGGTGTAGATGATATCTACGCTACCTGTGCAGAAATTAAAAATCGTGGCGGTAAAGTAGTGCGAGAACCAGGGCCAATGAAACATGGTTCTACAGTCATTGCTTTTGTAGAAGATCCAAACGGATACAAAATTGAGTTAATTCAACTAGGAACTCAAGGTTCAGCACAAAAACAGGAATCGTCAGAACAACTGGTAACTCAGTAATTTTCATATTGAGACTGGGGATTGGGGAAGCAGGGGATTGGGGATTGAATTTTCCCGTATGCTCCCTTGTTTTCCTCATCTTCCACCCTACGGGTAGGCTTACGCCATCGTAAGAGAAGCAAGCTACATCCCCCTCATCCCTCTTACCCGTCTACCAAACTAAATATTTTCCCGAATCCCATTTGGCAAAGTCACCTCATGATGATGTTTTCGTTTTAAATTAGGGAATAGGTAGTGGGTCAAACTATAACTTAGTTGCTATGTCCTTGACTGCCGCAACATAAATACGCGGATACAAGTTGAAAATATTGGAATTACTGATTGGGGAGTAGAAATTGGCAAAAGTGCTGCGTAACAATACTAACCTCTAGCTTCTCACCTCTAAACTCTTTCTTCCTCATTACTCAATTTTTACCTTAAAACTACAAAATCTTAAAGTTCCACATCAAAAATCGTAAAGATGCAGCCTACAGATCCTAATAAATTTACTGATAAAGCCTGGGAAGCAATTGTGAAATCTCAGGATATAGTTCGTGCATATCAACAACAGCAACTAGATGTTGAACATTTAATTATTGCGCTATTAGAAGAGCCTACAAGTTTAGCAATCCGAATTTTGGCTCGTGCAGAAGTTGATCCTGTCCGCTTACAACAGCAATTAGAAGCTTTTACTCAACGTCAACCTAAAGTTGGCAAAAGTGATCAGCTTTACCTCGGTCGTAGCTTAGATACGATGCTTGACCGCGCTGAAGAAATTAGGGCGCGGATGAAAGATGGCTATATTTCTGTGGAACATATTCTGTTAGCTTTTGCTGATGATGAGCGTGTTGGTAGACGGGTACTCAAAGGTTTTAATGTAGACAATATCAAAATAGAAGCCAGTATTAAAGCAGTTCGCGGTAGTCAAAAAGTGACAGACCAAAATCCAGAATCCCGCTATGAAGCCCTACAAAAATTTGGTCGGGATTTAACAGAACAGGCAAAATCAGGGAAGTTAGACCCAGTAATTGGGCGGGATGATGAAATTCGCCGCGTAATTCAGGTGTTATCTCGCCGGAGTAAGAATAACCCGGTGTTGATTGGTGAACCAGGGGTGGGTAAGACTGCGATCGCCGAAGCTCTGGCACAACGTATCATCAATGGTGATGTCCCAGAATCTCTGAAAAATCGGCAACTCATCTCTTTAGATATCGGTAGTTTAATCGCTGGGGCAAAATACCGGGGTGAATTTGAAGACCGTCTGAAAGCTGTTCTCCGGGAAGTTACGGAATCCAACGGTCAAATTGTTCTGTTTATCGATGAACTGCATACAGTTGTTGGTACAGGCTCAAATCAACAAGGGGCGATGGATGCGGGAAATTTACTCAAACCTATGTTGGCGCGGGGCGAACTGCGGTGTATTGGGGCGACTACCCTCGATGAATACCGCAAGTTTATTGAGAAAGATGCAGCCCTAGAACGTCGCTTTCAGCAGGTATATGTTGATCAGCCCAGTGTGGAGAATACAATCTCGATTCTCCGGGGTTTGAAGGAACGCTACGAAGTCCATCACAATGTGAAAATTTCTGACTCGGCGTTGGTGGCGGCGGCGACTTTATCGGCGCGTTATATTTCTGATCGGTTTTTACCAGATAAAGCCATTGATTTGGTAGATGAAGCCGCAGCCCAGTTAAAAATGGAGATTACCTCCAAACCATCAGAATTAGAAACCATTGACCGCCGCTTGATGCAGCTAGAAATGGAAAAGCTATCTCTAGCTGGGGAAGAGAAAGTTCCAGCCCAAACTAAGGAGCGTTTGGAGCGCATTGAGCTAGAAATTGCTAATTTAACTAAAAAACAACAGGATTTAAGCAATCAATGGCAAGGTGAAAAGCTACTATTGGAAGCCATCAGTGCTTTAAAGAAAGAAGAAGAAGCTTTAAGAACTCAGATTGAACAAGCCGAACGCGCCTACGATTTGAATAAAGCGGCTCAGTTGAAGTATGGCAAATTGGAGGGAGTACAGCGCGATCGCGAGTCGAAAGAAGCGAAGCTGTTAGAATTACAAAGCCAAGGTTCTACCCTCCTACGCGAACAAGTCACCGAAGCCGACATCGCAGAAATCGTTGCTAAGTGGACAGGTATCCCCGTTAATCGCCTCCTGGAATCAGAACGGCAAAAATTACTGCAATTAGAAAGCCATTTACATCAACGTGTGATCGGTCAACAGGAAGCCGTAGAAGCAGTTTCCGCCGCCATTCGTCGCGCCCGTGCGGGGATGAAAGACCCCAACCGCCCCATCGGTTCATTTTTATTCATGGGGCCGACTGGTGTCGGTAAAACCGAACTCGCCCGCGCCTTAGCCCAATTTCTCTTTGACTCGGATGATGCTTTAGTGCGCCTCGATATGTCCGAGTACATGGAAAAACACTCAGTTTCACGCTTAGTGGGTGCGCCTCCTGGTTACATAGGCTACGAAGAAGGCGGACAACTTTCAGAAGCTATTCGCCGTCATCCCTATTCAGTAGTGCTTTTGGATGAAGTAGAGAAAGCCCACCCCGATGTGTTCAATATCTTGTTACAGGTGTTAGATGATGGAAGAATTACTGATTCTCAGGGAAGAACTGTAGATTTTCGCAACACAGTGATTGTGATGACCAGTAACATTGGTAGTGAACATATATTAGATGTGTCTGGTGATGATTCCCAGTATGAGACAATGCGAAATCGGGTAATGGATGCCTTGCGATCGCACTTCCGCCCCGAATTTCTCAACCGCGTTGATGATATAATTCTCTTCCACACCCTCAGCCGTTCTGAAATGCAGCATATTATCCGCATTCAACTCAAGCGTGTGGAAAATCTGCTACGAGAGCAAAAAATATCCTTTGAAATCTCCCCAGCCGCTTGTGATTTCTTAGTTGAACGTGGTTATGATCCAGTTTACGGCGCACGTCCCCTGAAACGTTCCATTCAGCGAGAAATTGAAAACCCTATTGCTACCAAGTTATTGGAAAATACTTTTATTGCTGGAGACACCATTTACATTGACAAAGGTGAAAATGGGTTGGCTTTCAGCAATAAAGCACCAGTTAAGGTTTCAGTGCCACAGATTATGACCTAGTTTTTGCTCTGAATTTTACGGCAGTTCCCACCTAAACATCCTAAAAAAACTTCGATTTTAGGTGGGGTGACATTTCATTGTTGCAATACACTGATGATTATTGACTATAATAGCTTGCTTGGGAATACTAAAGCTGTTAGAGGTATTGATATCAATATTAAGTGAGCTATTATGTCTATCAACTTTACTGTAGCGATACCAACTTACAATGGTGTAAATCGCTTACCTCAAGTTTTAGAAAGGTTACGAAATCAAATTGACCTACATAATATCAACTGGGAAATTATTGTTATAGATAACAATAGTACAGATGGTACATCTCAACTTATTAAAGATTATCAAAATCAGTGGTCTAGTTATTTAAAATTACATTATTATTTTGAACCAGAGCAAGGATTAGCTTTTGCCAGAAACAAAGCAATTCAAGAAGCTAACGGAGAATTCATTGGCTTTTTAGATGACGATAATTTACCTGCAAATGATTGGGTTATTTCAGCATATGAATTTGGACAAAAGTATCCCAAAGCAGGTGCATACTCCAGTCAGATTCATGGACTATTTGAAGTTGAACCCTCAGCACAACTCAAGCCAATCATTTTTTACCTTGCTATTAACGAAAGAGGTTCACAAGCTATGCTATATGAGCCTCGCCAAAAAGGATTTCCCCCTGGTGCTGGTTTAGTGGTGCGTCGCCAAGTATGGAAAGATTGTGTACCCAATCGTCTTTTTTTAGTAGGTAGGGTGGGAACATCAATGTTAGCAGGTGAAGATGCAGAAGCTTTGTCCTACATTTATCAAGCAGGTTGGGAAATTTGGTATAATCCGGCGATGGTAGTAGAACATATTATTCCGCATTGGAGATTAGAAAGAAGTTACTTAATTTCTTTGATGCGTGGTATTGGTTTGAGTCGCTATCATTTAAGGATGCTTGCTCTACAAAAGTGGCAAAGACCTCTGTTTTCTTTATTTTATTTAATAAATGACGGATATAAGTTAACACTTCATTACATTTCTTATTATACCCAACTGAAAACTGATACAGTTGCTAGCTGCGAGTTAGAAAGACTTTTTGCCACCTTTATTAGTCCTTTTTATTTAGGATGGGTCAGAATGAGAAAAATTATGAAATTATACTGATGATATTACTATATGTGAATTATTAATATATAAATCATTTGTTTATACAGATATGACAGACTATTATATGCCAATAATATCAGTCATCATTCCAGTATTCAATGGCGAAAGAACCATTCAAGAAACTGTTAAATCTGTTTTACAGCAGACATTTGATGATTTTGAACTGATTATTATTAATGCCAGTTCTACAGATTCTACCTTAGATGTTATTTCACAGTTCCAAGACTCACGTATCAAAGTATTTTCCTATCCTAAAGCAAATGTAGCAGTTAATCGTAATCGGGGCGCTGCTTATGCTGTTGGTGAGTTTTTAACTTTTATAGATGCGGATGATCTTTGGACTCCTGATAAATTAGAAGCTCAATACAAAGCTTTAGTAGAATATCCTGAAGCTGCTGTAGCTTATAGTTGGACAAATTGTATAGATGAAACAGGTAAATTCTTGCGTAAATGTAGCACTATTGCAGTCACAGGTAATGTCTATCCACATCTTTTATTAGAAGACTTTATTGGCAATGGTTCTAATGTTATGATTTGTTATCAGGCATTCAAAGATGTTGGTGGTTTTGATGAATCTCTTACTAATGCACAAGATTCTGATTTATGGCTGAAGTTAGCTGCACGATACCAGTTTGTAGCAGTACCAAAAGTACAAGTTTTATATCGAATTCTCACTGATTCTATGTCTGCTAATGTTTGGAAGTTAGAATCTGCCTGTTTACAGGTTCTTGAACGCTCTTTTAGTCATGCTCCTGCATCGTTACAGTATCTTAAGTCATACTGTTTAGCTAATCTCTATAAGTATCTGCTTTATAGATCCCTTGAAGGATATTCAGATAGAAGTAAAATTCAGATAACTACCAAATTTATTATCTATACAATCAAAACTGATCCATCTATTTTGTTTAAAAAAACTATTTATAAAGCATTATTAAAACTAATATTAATTATTCTATTTACTCGAAATATAAATAATAAAATATTTTCCAAATTTCCTTCTATTAAAAACACAAGTAGTTTACTAGGTTATATAATTACAGATCCGCATACCTTACCACATAAGTAATATGGGCAACAATATATGACATTAATATCTATAATTCTTCCTGTCTATAACGGGGAAAAAACAATAAAAGAAACTATCCAATCAATCTTACATCAAAGTTTTATTGATTGGGAATTAATCGTAATTAATGATGGATCTCAAGATACTACGTTAGATATTATTAATGAGTTTGCTGATCACCGTTTACACGTATATTCTTTTTACAATGCTGGTCTAGCTATTAGCCGGAACCGTGGTATCATAAAATCCAAGGGTGATTATATTGCTTTTCTTGATGCTGATGACCTTTGGACTCCTGATAAACTAGCTTGTCAGTTCAAGGCTTTACAAGAAAACCCTCAAGCATCTGTAGCTTATAGTTGGTGTAATCATATTGATGAATCAAGCCATTTTTTACGCAATGGTAGTCGCATTAGCGCCAATGGTGATGTCTACGCTAAACTTTTGGTAGGAAATTTTTTAGAAAATGGTTCTAATCCTTTAATTCGTAGGCAAGCCTTGCTTTCAGTAGGTGAATTTGAACCATCGCTTAATCCTGCTGAAGATTGGGATTTATGGTTACGTTTAGCAAGTAGTTATCATTTTGTACTTGTCCCCTTTCCCCATGTTTTATACAGAGTTACTTCTAATTCTATGTCTTCTAATATAGTAAAAATGGAAGCAGCTTCCTTAAAAATTATTGAAAAAGCGTTTAATCATGCCCCTCAATCTTTACAGAGTTTAAAAAATTATAGTATTGGCAATTTATATAAATATTTAATTTACAAACTTTTGGAAAGCTCATCACCAGATAAATTCTTAAATTTATCTATCAAATTTTTGTGTATGATTGCCAAATATGATGTATCTATAATCAGAACAAAAGCTTTTATTAAACTATTATTTAAGATAATAGTTATTAACTTAATGGCTCAGAATAATTATTTTCAGTTTTTAGAGACAACAAAAAATAATTTAAATACTAGCACTATATTAGCATATGTTAAGTATGGCGAAATATAGTCTAAATGCCTTTTTTAGATTCGTAAGATAATAATTATGTTTTAAATTATTAAAAACAACACGTATGTCATTAGTATCTGTAATCATACCTGTGTTCAATGGTGAAAAGACAATCAGAAAAACTTTAGATTCAATTTTATCACAAACCCTGAAAGATTTGGAAATAATAGTCATTAACGATGGCTCAAGTGATTCCACAGAGGAAATTGTCAAAAATATCTCTGATGAACGTTTACAAATATTTTCTTATCCAAACGCAGGATTGCCTGCTAGTCGAAATCGTGGTGTATCACACGCCAATAGTGAGTTTATCTCTTTTATAGATGCTGATGACATTTGGACACAAAATAAACTAGAAAGTCAACTAAAAAGTATACTTGCTTCTGAGAGTGCTGCTGTATCATATAGTTGGACAGATTATATTGATGAAAACGGTAAAATAGTAAAATCAGGTAGACGAGTTACAAATGTTGGTGATGTTTATAGTAAATTACTGATATCTAATTTTTTAGAAAACGGTTCCAATCCTTTAATTCGTCGATCAGCTTTAGCAACTGTTGGTGGTTTTGATGAATCACTTACTGCGGCTGAAGATTGGGATATGTGGTTGCGGTTAGCTGCTCATTACGATTTTGTAATTGTTCCAGAAGTTCAGATATTATATCGAATATCATTGAACTCTATGTCTACAAATCTTAAAAGGCAAGAATCAGCGTCATTAATTGTGATTGAGCGTGCTTTTTCTGAACCAAAAGCTTTAGCATTGCAACATTTAAAAAAACGTAGTCTTGCTTATTTGTATCGATATTTAACTTTTAAAGCCTTGGAAGCAAATCCAGCACAACAGAATAGTTATTTAGCACTTAAATTTCTCTGGAAATGTATCATTCATGATCCATCTTTTATCAAACAAATAAAACTTTTATCAATAGCACTAGTCAAGATTTATTTTTCTCACATTTATTACTATTTAATCCAATTTAAAAATAAAATATAAAATTATCATGTCTTATATAAGAAAATAAAATATTCCTGAATAAAAAAATAAGAAAATTTACTTAGTAGGGAAATCCGAATCTTGGCTTGGGGGCAAACAATCCCGCAAGCGAGGAGCGATCGCCTAAACTATGTCTTTAAAATCCTAATTGGTATAATTCCCTCTCGTACTGACCCATCTAACCCCTGAATGCAGAGGGTTAGTGTTTATCGGCGGAAAACATAGATTTCAAGACTAACATCGAAAATTACCATCATGCTAGAACAAGGCACTATCACTATTCATACTGAGAATATTTTCCCAATCATCAAGAAATCTCTGTACTCAGATCATCAAATTTTCTTGCGGGAACTTGTATCTAACGCTGTAGACGCAATTCAAAAGATGAAGATGGTATCCCGTGCTGGCGAATATGCGGGAGAAGTCGAGGAACCAGAAATTCAAATTGCCATCGATAAAGACAACAAAACCCTGTCTATTAGCGATAACGGCATTGGCATGACTGCTGAAGAAGTAAAGAAATACATCAATCAGGTAGCTTTCTCCAGTGCCGAAGAATTTATTCACAAATATCAAGGCAAAGCAGACCAACCAATTATCGGTCATTTTGGTTTAGGTTTCTACTCCTCCTTCATGGTGGCGCAGAAGGTAGAAATTGATACCCTTTCCTACAAAGAAGGGGCGCAAGCGGTTCACTGGAGTTGTGATGGTTCACCAGAATTTACTCTGGATGAGTCAACCCGCACAACTCGCGGTACTACAATAACTCTGACTCTCTTACCCGATGAGGAAGAATATTTAGAGCCAGCGCGGATTAAAAATCTTGTCAAAACTTACTGCGACTTCATGCCAGTTGTCATCAAACTAGATGGTGAAGTATTAAACCAGCAAAAAGCACCTTGGCGCGAGTCTCCCAGTAACCTGACAAAAGAAGATTACCTAGAGTTTTACCGTTATTTGTATCCTTTCCAAGAAGAACCTTTACTTTGGGTGCATTTAAATACCGACTATCCCTTTATTATCAATGGGATTCTCTACTTTCCCAAAATGCGCCCCGATGTAGATGTAACGAAAGGGCAAATCAAATTATTCTGCAACCAAGTTTTTGTTAGCGATAACTGCGATGAAATTATTCCTCAATTTCTGATGCCGATGCGGGGGGTAATTGATAGTACGGATATTCCCCTCAATGTATCCCGTAGTGCCTTACAAGGCGATCGCACCGTCCGCAAAATCGGCGATTATATAGCTAAGAAAGTTGGCGATAGACTCAAAGAATTATACCGCGAAGACCGGGAACAATACATTACTGCTTGGAAAGACCTAGGCACTTTTGTTAAGTTCGGTGTTCTCAACGACGAAAAATTTAAAAAACAAGTCGAAGACATCATCATTTTCCGCAGCACTGTCCAGAATCCAGGGAATAGGGAATCGGGTGTAGGGAGTAGCGAAACTCCTTCAGTACAAGTGCAATCTAGTGAAGATGATGTCTGGCAAGATGTCACGTCTTCCCCCGACTCCTCAGCCTCCACTTCTCATTTCCCATACACAACGCTCAAAGAATACTTAGAACGCAACAAAGAACGCCACGAAAACCGCGTCTTATACAGCACCGATGAAGCTAGCCAAGCCACTTATATAGAACTGCACAAAAACCAAGGCTTGGAAGTTCTATTTATGGACTCCTTTATCGACACCCACTTTATTAACTTCCTGGAACGCGAATATCAGGATGTCAAATTCACACGGGTAGACTCTGACTTAGATAATACCCTGCTCGATCAAGACAAAGCCGGAGAAATTGTTGACCCCACAACCAATAAAACTAAAAGTGAGGTTGTGAAAGAGTTATTTGAGAAAGCCCTCAACAAACCCAAAGTCAACATCCGCACCGAGGCGTTAAAATCAGATGATCCCCAAGGTACACCACCTGCAATGGTTCTGTTACCAGAAATCTTGCGCCGCCTGCGGGAAATGAACGCCATGATGCAGCAGCAAAATGCAGAGTTTCCCGAAGATCACATCTTACTGGTAAACACTGCCCATCCCCTCATCCAAAACCTCACCAGTCTCAATCAAGGTACCATCATTCAAGGTGATGGACAGTCAACGACAAATCCCTTGGTGAACTTAATTTGTCAACACGTCTATGATTTGGCACTGATGTCTCAAAAAGGATTTGACGCTGAAGGGATGAAGTCCTTTGTTGAGCGTTCCAATGAAGTGCTGACTAAACTCACAGAACAAGCCAGCAAATAAAAGTTTGTAGTAAGAACTTTAGTCCTTAACGTTCTCAGGACTAAAGTCCTTACTACAAACATACCAGTCTATTTTTTAAAAAAATACAAAACATTCCAGCAACTCTCACCCCAATATTCGCGCTAGAGCTTCTAAAATAGAAAGGTTGTACAGAAATTCCAAATCAGGAGATACTTAACTATGTCTCGCCGTTGTGAACTCACTGGTAAAAAAGCAAATAACGCCTTTGCAATTTCTCACTCTCATCGTCGTACCAAGCGCCTTCAGCAAGTCAATCTCCAAAGCAAGCGTGTTTGGTGGCCAGGTGGAAACCGTTGGGTAAAGCTGAAACTGTCTACCAAAGCCATCAAAACCCTAGAGAAGAGAGGGATAGAAGCAATGGCGAAAGAAGCTGGTCTTAATCTAAATCATTACTAATACCAGGTTGCCAAAGTTGTGAGGTTAATATCCCTCACAAGCTCCTCTTTTATTAATAAATTGGTAGTTAAATACTTCAAAAGGCACTATCACCAATCAAAGTGGTTACAATTGTTAAACAGAAGTATTCACTGCCAAAATTAATCACTGGTCATTTACCTAAACACAAGAATAATCACTCTGCCACCTCTCCATTATGGGGAGGTTTTTGATTTTAAAGGTTCTTTATATATAGCAGGTGACAGGTGACAGGTTTAAAAGCCTCTGATGGTAATGGTTTTATGATTTCCTGATGTCCTAATCTCATTGGCTACAGCTATAAGTTGTTATCAAATTGATATGTTTTCTTGAGCAGATGGGTAATATAAGTTTAATCTGTTATGAATATCTTCATAAAATCTTTGTCTAATGAAATAAACTTCTGACAAGTTAATGTGAATTAACGGTGTTGTTTACTTGAATTGATACTAATTCAAGTAATTCAGTAAAATCAGTATTTTCCGAATAAGATAAACAACTTATTCAATGATATAACTTGAACACATCGTAATATTTTGTGTTGCTACTGAGTTTAGTGTTGCTAACACAGGGTGATTATTTACAGAAGTTTTAAGTTTCATCATGACTGATCAATTAAATTACGTAACAGTCATGATTATTCAATCTTAAAAGCATTTTCCAATTCTTTGTAAAACACTTCACAGGAAAGTAGCTATGTCGCCCAAACACCAGCTATTCAAAGCAAGAAGACAACTGTTTAAAAAGATAAAACTGCTGAGTAAGCAGTCTTTTTCTGCAATTAAAAAGCCTATTATTTGGCTGCTGCGGAATTTGTTTGTAACTAAAAAACGGCGAAGTTCTGCAAATGCTGGTTTCGTTTTGCCGACAGTAGTAATGGTTGCTCTAGTAGTAGTTTTACTGACTACAGCTATTTTATTTCGCTCTTTTGAGCGTTCTAAAAATGCTAGTAATGTCAGAGTAAATGAGACTGTGCTTAGAGCAGCAGCACCAGCCCTTGATCGTGCAAAAGCAAAATTAGACAAGCTATTTCAAGACCCTAGATTACCACGTTCAACACCTTCAGATTTTTCGTTGACTCAGGTTATTAATGACAATATTAACGAATTTACCCTTGGTGATGAGACTCAGTTGAAATTGGTTAAGGAATTCAATAGTACAAGTGGTATTCAAGACGAAGAAACTCTCTACTCAGCTTGGAAATATCCTATTGATACTGATAATGATGGTAAGTTTGATAGTTTTACTTTATATGGAATTTATTTTAGGACTCCTAGCACAACCAGAGCTAGAAGTCAGCTAGAAGCAAGAGCGCAGCCGATGGATGAAGGTCTTTCTGGTGGTCGATGCTCAAGTAATGTAGCTACTAGTGCTGATTTGGTAGGTAGCCAAGGTTGGTATAAAGTTGGTGGTAAGTTGAAAAGAAGTATTTTTGTCTACACCACCAACGTACCTATTACAGATATTACAGGGCTAGATAATACCCAATATGAAACTTTTACAGGAAATAAAGGCTTTGTATCTTTAGAGTATCAACAAGATCGGGAACGGATTCCACTGACTAATAATGCGGTCATTTATGAAAACGATCTGGAAATTTCACCTGGAGGTGGGATTAGGATCAATGGACGTGTTTTTACTAATGGTAATTTGCTAACTAGAAATACAGTTAACTTTTATCAAGTTAGCAGTCCCTATTCTTGCTATTACACTGAGGAAAACAGCAAAATTCTTGTTGCTGGCAATGTGGTTAATACCCGAATCAGTGAAACTACGAATACATCTAATTCTACTAGCGTAGTAGTAGATTTCTATAAAGATGCTAGACCTTACTCTCCCACAACTGCCACAACTGGTAGTGACCCCAACACAGCTGCTAACATCAACAACACTAATAAGACGGTACCGAGTAGTGTTTATGGAAACCAAGCAGGTTTTAATGATGCAGCCCATACTCAACGAATTAACCGCTTAGTAGAGGCTGCTAATAGTATAGCTACGACATCGCTGCCTACAGAAGTTCAAGATGGAATCACCTCTGCTCAACAAGCTGATCCTACACTCTCAAGCAGTGATGCTAAAACACAGCAGCTAACGATTTACTTCAAGAAGCGAACACGGCGTGTTCCCTACACAGAAGTAGGTGTTGGTGTCAATGCACTAGTTAGAATTGGAACTGGAGCTTATGACTACACATCAACTAGTGCGCTTAGTCCGCTTGAAGGAAGTGGTGATTCTCTAAGACCTATAGATAGATGGGTTTTCCCCTTTGATCCCAGCAATGGAACAACTGAGACTGGTGGTTATGCAGGGATAGGAGTTTATGAGCAAAGTACCGCTAATAAGATTAATCTACCAGCCACAGATCCAGCAGTTTTGAGAAGCTTGACTACGCGACAAGAACAAAGAATTGGCGATCGCATTTTAGTAGGCAACAACCTACCACAATATTGGTACGACAGTAGCAGTAGCAAATTTGTCAGTTCAGAAAAAGGACAAAATATTTCTACTAAGCAATGGGATAACAATACTACTACTCGTCAGCGATTCACCCAAGCTAACTTATTAGATGATTTGGGCGTTACAGAACGGGATGGCTTCTGGGAAAAGGCGGCTGCTCAAAAACCAACAGGACCTCTGGATGTAGTCGGGGGTTTGCGTGTCGTCACGGGTGCGGGAATTTATTTACCTGATAATCGTACTCCCGCCAGCACTGAAGCAGAATTTGATGCTGATCTTCTGGTTACAGATAAAGTCTGGCCTGATAGTATGCCAATGGGCGTTACTAGCACTAGCAATGGCTTGCCTAAAGCTGAAACACCCTATCTAAAAATGCGAGCTACGGCAGTTTATCACTATCAAGATTCATCTTACGATCCCAAGAATCCAAGTAGTTATCAAGCTCCCATAGCCTGTGTTGCCACTTACTACGACCCCACCAACAGCACCACAGCCAAAAATAAGGAAGGGTTGCCAGATTTTCCACAATTTCCCGCGTCTGGTAGAGATTTAACAGGGTTGTCCAACATTCCTACAGGTAGTGGCGGTAATTCTCACAATGGTGTTGTATACTCAGCTTCTTCATTAGCAACAACTGATTACACAGCAGTGTTGGACTACCAAGCAGAGTTGAAATATCCTAACGGACGTTGGGTAAATAAGCCACTTAAGGATGCTTTAGCTAATACTGGAAACCTTAGCCTTTCCCAAAAATCGGCTATTGATTCTGCAATGTGTGCCTTAAAAATTTTGGATGGTACTATTGGTAGCCCTGTTGATACCAACATTCCGCATGGTGCCATCATAGAAACCTCACTTCTTGATGCCAGACAGATAAAGGCAATTGATAAGCCGTACTCTTCAAGTGCTACAAAGTACGATTTGGATATAGAGTTACGCCAACCTTTAGAAATTCGTACTACTACCTTAAATTTGGATTTATTGCGAAGAAAATCTAAGACTGGTGGAGAGTTTTTATTCCCCAATAGTGGGATTATTTATGCTACCCGTGATGATGCTCTACCAGATGCCAGCAGTGTTAGTAACCCCAACTCTGCTACCAGTGCAGATATAGATTTAAGTTCCAAAGACTTTAAGCTAGATCCTACTCGCCGACCTAATGGCATTATGTTGATTAATGGTAGTAACTTAAGTCGTGCTTCAACCTATAAAGCAGAGGAAAAAGGCTTAATCTTAGCTACCAATCTGCCTGTATATATGAGAGGTAACTTCAATCAACATACTCAGCAAGAATTCCTGGAAAATCTAACCAGCAATTGGAGTAACTTTTACACCCGTGGTAGTACCACTGCTAGTGGACTCAATCCCAACTTTGCTTGCCGTAACGGTCAGTTTTCCACTTGTACCACTGGTGAATCATGGCGACCCGCAACAGTGCTTGCTGATTCTATTACCGTGCTGTCTGGTAATTTCCAATTAGGGTGGCGTAATGATGGTGACTATGACCTGAATGATAATTACGGTAATTATCCTGTAGGTTTTGACTTCAATGGCGATGGCAATATTGATCCAGGGACAGCAGTAACGCTGGATGAAACAGCGATTCAATTTGATGTCAATCTCAATCAGACGAGTGATACAGGAGTTACCCAATTAAATGAAACAGTCCTGAAAGCTGATATTAATGGTGATGGTGATATGGCTGACACTGCTGTCAGTATTAATGAAAGCAACATCACCGCAACAGTAGCAGCAAGGTTAAGCGGTTTTTGGGATAACAACTTTGTCACCAGTCGTAACTTTACAGATAGTACCTACGCCTCAACATCTAGCACTCCAGGAAGCCTCTCATCTAGTTCTTATTCTTCTTACTTCAACAACTTTGTTACACCAGTTCAACGTCGTGTGACATTTTCTGAGTACGTCATGGAAATCTGCCCGAAACGAACAATCACAGCTTGTGAACCTGATGATTGGGTGGTTGGTTATGACGGTGACAAAACAATCAAGGCAAATCAATTAGTTGGTATTGCGTCATTTGATAAAACCAAACTCTGGGCAGGTACTACACAAAGGCCTGCGACAGATTCTAGTGATCCGTTGATCCAACTTTACCCAAGACGAGTTGCATTTTTGAGATACAGTAGTGCGAATCTTCCCGTTGCAAATGTTGTCAGAAAAGATGGTACTGCTCTAACAAATGTTCCATCTAGTCCCATAGATAACAAATTAGTATTAGATAACGACAAAACACCAGTACCTCTGGGTATAGTTAGTGGATCTGTCAAGTATCTGCCTTTCACTAATACCCTCACAATTAACAGCGTTGATTATACTAAATTTGATTCCTCAACTAACAAGCCCGACACGCCAGGTAACACTCTTTGGTTTAGAACCGACAAGACAGGCGTATCTGGTGTTAGTAACTATGCGGCTAACTATCCACTGTTCATTTTAAATCGCACTAGCCTAACTGGAAGTAGAGCTACAGCACAACCTCTTCTAGTACCAGTATTACAAATTCAGTTTCCGTTTAAAACGCCAGAAGACACAGCTACTCTCACTGAAAATCAGAACGGTGATAGAGTCATTAGTAATGGTGACTGGTTTCAACGCGCTACAGCTACCGAAACAAATGTTGTATTCGCTCAAGGAGATACTCCCAGTCGCCCACCAACTCCAGGAGCAACATCAGGTACTTTTTCTGATACTGGTGAACTTGGCGGTGGTTTGGAAAACTTTATCCGTTTCTTAGAAAATTGGTCAGGGAGAGATTTAACAGCGCGTGGCTCGTTTATTCAGTTTAAACGGAGTTCCTATGCCACAGCACCTTGGCAAAATTTAATTGCTAACTTTAATACTGACAATCTGGGCTACAGCACTTCAGGAACAATTTTTGGCTACCCACAAGGTTATCGAGTCAATTCAAATAACGTTAGTGGGCAAAACCGAGGTCGTTCACCCTTTTACATCACACCTAACCGGGCTTGGGGTTATGATGTCGCCTTGTTGACTCAGTTACCTGACTTATTCTCTCAACGCTTTACAGCACCAGCAACCAATGCTCCCAATGAGTTCTATAGGGAAGTGCCACGAGATGACAATTGGGTGAAAACTTTGTTATGCGCTGCTCAAGTTAGCACTACTGGCGGTTATGACAACGCAGCTAGCCAATATAATGTTGCAGCTGTTCCGGCTAATACTACCACTGGTACCCCTGCTATTCCAGCAATTAACTATAAATATGCTATTAGCTCAGATCAACGTCCTAGTTGCCCATGATATTACCTACCTCAACTGCTGAATTATGATTCATCACACACCGCAACCAGCATCTTTATCTACAGAATCAGGATTCACCATCATTGAGTCATTGGTAGCTCTTTTAGTTGCCGCTATTTTACTAGCAGCAGTTTCACCTGTGATTGTCATCTCAGTGGCGACACGAGTACAAGCAAAACGAATTGAGAGAGCTAGTGATGCTGCTAGAAGCTACATTGATGGGGTTCGTTCTGGAACAATTGCTGCTCCTGATTCCCCCATTACAGACGGCACAGCCTTAGCAGATTACCCTGCACCTACAGTGGGAATTCTAACCTGCACAGCCAATAGTTACTGTTCTGTACCTGCAACTAATTTGTACTGTGTCTCTGTTGATGGAGCTAACTGTACCACCTCTAGTACCAACAACTATGTGATTCAAGCAATTCGCTATAACCAAGCCACCGAGACTACCGGGGGAAGCACAACCAATATTACTGACTCCACAAAAGGCTATCAGTTAGGCATACGTGTTTACAGATCAGATGGGTTTTCTAGTGCTGGTGGCGTTTTGAAAAAAGCACCGAATAAACAAACAACCTTTACCGGTGGAATAGGCGATCGTAAAACACCCTTAATAGAAATTACTACAGAAATCACAAAAGGAACAACATTCAGTGATTTGTGTACCCGGCTCAAAAATACTAGCAATACAGCTTCTACTTGTAGCTAGCAGCTAAATATCTACAACTTCCAGGAGAAAATGTAGCATTATGAAACTGTTAACTTGGCTTTTAAGTCATCAGCTAAAAATCTCTAAGGTAAAGCAAAAAACAGGTGGATTTACTTTAATTGAATTATTGGTAGGTCTACTTTTAGCTTTTCTTGTAATCACACCTTTAATGGGATTTATGATCAGTATTATGGAAAATGATCGCAAGGAACAAGCTAAGACAAATACAGAGCAAGAAATCAAAGCAGCACTGGACTATATCTCCAGGGATTTGCAGCAGGCAGTATACATATATGATTCTGAAGGTATAGCTGAGATTAGAGATCAATTACCCAAATCAGATAATAAAACACAGTTTTTTCCCGTTTTAGTATTTTGGAAACGACAGTATATTTCAGGTGGACTAGCTGTGAAAAGTGGAGCTACTACCGTCGGCAATGATGATACTTTCGTCTATTCTTTAGTAGCTTATTATATAATTAATGATGGGGACTCTACTTGGTCTAAAGCAGCTAGGATTGGTAGATTTCAAATTAGTAATGGTTATGGCAGCACTGAAACTGAGATCAACAATACTAGGGATGCAGGATTTAAATTATTTAGTTTGCAAGATGAAGGCGACTTAAAAACAAAAATGAATAAATGGGTCAAGAATAGTAGTGAAGCATATACACAAGATATTTTACCCCTTGTTGATTATATTGATCAAACTACAACAGATACTACTACTAATCCCGCACCCACCTGCTCTACTGGGGATATGATTCCAAAATATTCTGGAAGTGGAGATAGTGTTGCTACAGGTAATGTGAAAACCCGTGGTTTCTATGTCTGTGTAGACTCAGATAAAACTGTAGCAGAAGTTCATTTACGTGGTAATGCCTTAGCCCGAATTCAAAGTAATAACATAAATTTTGATAAAGATAATACAAGCTTAAAAATGTATTTTCCTGACTTAACATCACGAGTAAGAGGGATTGGTTTCTTGTTTACTCAGTAATTAGAAATAATATATAAATTGTCTGAAAATTTTGACTGGTGTTTAAAACTCTCATTCCAACAAAGGTGAATCTGCAATGTATGCTATTGCGCTAGGTAAAATATCACATAGAATTTTTGTGAATTTTTTTATTTTGAAAGCGAATAATAATTCTAAATTTGAACAAAAAAATGATGGTTTTAGCCTAATTGAAGTTGTGGCAGTAGTATTAATGATTGGTGTTTTAGCAGCGATCGCAGCACCTAATTGGATAGCCTTAGTGAATAGACAAAGAGCCAGTAAAACTAACGATGTTGTTCTAGCTGCTATCCAAGAAGCTCAACAAGAAGCTAAACGCAACAAACTCAGTTACAGTGTGAGTTTTAGAAACAACAATAATATTCCACAAGTTGTTGTACATCCTAAAGGTTTAACACCCACTGACGACAACTGGAAGGTGAGAAGTCAAAATTTCGACATTGCATCAGGACAAATTGTAATTGGTACAAATCTCACAAGTAATAATCAGACTACTAGCACTACATCTGTTACTTATGGTTCAACAACCGCGCAAACAATAACCTTTGACTACACAGGTGCTTTAGATGTGTCAGTCAAAACAAAAACTGACGGATTAACATCGGTGCAACAAAACAAACTAGGTTATGATAGTACCACCAAACAGTATAAAGGCTTAATTGTCTCTGTTGCTGTGGCTAAACCTGGGAATCCAACTCAAGCAACTAACATCAAAAGATGCGTAGTTATCAAAACTCTCTTAGGTTCAATAAAAATTGCGAAAGATAGTGATTGCGGTTAAAAATATAGTCATAAAAATTTGAAAATAAATTTCAGTGAATTCACTGAATGCTATACAGATGAATATAATTAAAAATCGATATATCTAGAGGATTTACGCGACTGGCACATTTGTAGGGTGTGTCACCTGCGTAAGTCGTAATCTAGTTAGCTTTTGTTTTTGTAGATGATTATGTGTATTGATTTTACTGTAGCTATTCCAACTTATAACGGGGCAGAACGTTTGCCTGAACTACTGGAACGATTACGTGATCAAATTCATACTGAAAATTTCTTTTGGGAAATTATTGTTGTAGATAATAACAGCAGCGATGACACAGCAAAAGTTATTCAAAGTTATCAAGAAAATTGGTCATCTCCTTATCCTTTAAAATATTATTTTGAACCCCAACAGGGCGCAGCATACGCTAGAAAACGTGCTATTCAAGAAGCCAAAAGTGAATTAATAGGTTTTCTAGATGATGATAACTACCCTCACTTAAATTGGGTAATATCTGCTTATAATTTTGCTCATAAATATCCTCAAGCAGGTGCTTATGGTAGTCAGATACATCCTGATTGGGAAATAGAACCACCAGAAAATTTTCAACGTATTGCTGCATTTTTAGCAATTACAGAACGCGGTAATTTGCCTTTAAGGTATGAACCAGCTAAAAAATTGCTTCCTCCCTCTGCTGGTTTGGTTGTGCGTCGTCAAGCTTGGTTAGATAGCGTCCCAAACAATCCAATTTTAACTGGTAGAGTTACTGGTAATATGCTCACCAGTGAAGACTTAGAAATGTTATCTTATATTCAAAAATCTGGGTGGGAAGTTTGGTATAATCCAGAAATGGAAATATTGCACAAAATTCCGAGTTCACGATTAAATAAGGAGTATTTAATTCCGTTTTTTAGAGGTATTGGATTAAGCCGTTATGTGACTAGAATGTTAATCATAAATCCTTGGATTAAGCCATTTGCTCTATTAGCTTATATTCTCAATGATCTCAGAAAAATATCATTACATTTACTTAAATATAGATTCAAGATAAAGACAGATTTAGTAGCTGCTTGCGAAATGCAACTATTTTTAAGTAGTTTTATTAGCCCGTTTTATCTGTGGAGAAATGGGTATTTTGACAAATAAGTATGCAAACAATATATAATCCTTTGTCTATCTTAAGCGATTTTTATTTGTTTCAAAGAAATATCTAAAGATTATATTAGCAAATTTCGTGTTGCTATTATTTGGGGTGCATGGATAAATATTCAGTACGTTTTTGGCTTCTCAGCAATACCAAAAATTCCTGTACGCATAGTTCTATCAGTGGCTTTACACTGATAGAGCTTTTAGTAGTAGTTGTTGCCTTTGGTATATTAGCTGCCCTAGCACTACCTAGCTGGCAAGCTTTTGTAGAAACTCGCCGTCTTAACGATGCTCAAGACAAGGTTTTTTGGGCTATGCGCCAAGCCCAAAGCCAAGCCACTAAAGACAAAATAACCAATCAAGTCAGCTTGCGTGAAAACAACGGCATTGTGCAATGGACTGTTCATGCAGCAGATGCAGAAAATTTTATTCCTAATGCTGTTAAAAATAACGATCACATATGGCACAATCTGCATCCAAATATTCAGATTGATCAAGAAAAAAATAATAAGGATAAAAACGAAACTACTATTCCAAAACAATCTTCGCAGCAAGTTTGGCGAATTTTATTTAACTACCAAGGATGTCCCGTTTACAAAGTTGAAGATGAGTGTACTAAGACATCACTTAGAACCTTAAGCCAAGTAACTTTCTATAGTCAAAAGAGTTCTAAAGTTAAGCGTTGTGTTTATGTTTCTACGATTATAGGCGCACTAAGGAGGGGCAAAGAAAATCCTAAAGCTAACACAAATGGTAAGTATTGCTATTAATATATTTTTATTCAATTCCAACTAGGTACTTTATTCTGAAACCAATTAAAATTGCTCAACGGCACTTAATTATATTTACTCGCTATCCAGAACCGGGGAAGACGAAAACCCGACTGATACCAGCTTTGGGTAGTGTTGGTGCTGCGAACTTGCAAAAGCAGATGACAGAGTACACGCTATCTCAAGTTGGAGAATTGTCAAAGAACGTATCTATAGAAGTGAGATTTGCTGGTGGTAATCTGCAACTTATGCAACAGTGGTTAGGATATGACTTATTATATCAGTGTCAAGGGGAAGGGGACTTGGGTGTGAGAATGGTGCGATCGCTAGCTGATGCTTTCGATCACCATGCACAACAAGTAATTATAATTGGCACTGATTGTCCAGAAGCTAATGCTCAGATTCTCACTCAAGCTTCTGCACAACTGCAAGCTTTTGACTTGGTAATAGGCCCAGCGATTGACGGTGGCTACTACTTGATTGGGCTACGTCGCTTTATCCCGGAATTATTTTGTAACATTACTTGGGGAACTTCTCAGGTATTACAACAAACTATAGATATTGCCAATCAACTTAACATCTCGTATTTTTACTTACCAACTTTAGCTGATATTGACCGCCCAGAAGATTTACCGATTTGGCAACGGATTTTGGATACAGAAGTTAAGATGAGAAAGGCAAATTCCCAGTAGGCTACCCTTGTATCCTAGAATACGCTATTTTGCCGACGACACCCTGAATAACAAATGTTACTTTGGTGTAGCTTCAAACTCAAGGGCAAAAATTCTGTACTATGATGGCATACGTTTTTCAGTATGTACAGTCATACTTCGCATAACAAACAACGTTATGGAATATTCAAGTAACTGAAATTGGAAAATTACTTTGAATTGAGCAAAAGTTTGAGAAACTATGGTTAACCGTTCTAATTCTGTAAATGCCGCCCTCACCCTGAAAGTGGTGGGAATAATTTTAATTTTGTCCTTTTTGCTTGACTTTTTAGTTCTGTTGTTGCCCTTTCAACCAACAGATCGGTTATGGCAAATTAACCTAACAACAGCACTCGTAGACCGAGGTATTGTACCCTTGGTTGGTGTGGGAGCTTTGTTTACTGGTTATTGGATGCAAGATGCTAGTGAGGGCGGATCGAAAGGTTTTGACTTAAGATTTCCAGTTTTGGTGCTTTCTAGCATCTTAGGTTTAATGTTCTTACTGGTTTTTCCCTTGCACCTCAATAATGTCAGACAAGCAAGTGATCAAACAGTAAATCAAATTAACCAAGATGCAGAACAAGCAGAAAACCAACTGAAAAATCAGTTATCCCAATTTCAAGCCCAACTAAATAATGATCAAGGAAAAGCTCAGTTAGAACAATTACGCAATCAAGCTAAAGCTCAATTTACTGATCTGCTTCAAGATGAGCAGAAATATCAACAAGCACTAAGGAATCCCCAAATTCCAGCAGCCCAAAAAGAACTACTCAAAAAATTTAAAGCCAATCCCCAAGAGCTTGATCAGTTTATTGCCCAGCAAACAGATCCTCAAGGGCTAGCTAATCAACGATTGAACCAAATTCGTCAGCGTAAAGAAGATGCTGCTAAACAAGCTAAAGATAATGCTTGGAAATCTGGACTCCGGATTGGGATGAGCAGCCTACTATTATCTATCGGTTACATCATCATCGGTTGGACAGGATTAAGAGGTATGGGTGCTTTTCAAGGTGGTAAGCCTAAAGGTAAAGTTCCAGCACGTTAACTTTAATCATCACTAGGCAGTATAAAATATCAAACAATTTTTGACAGTTTATACTGCCTTTGACCGTGATTCATCCGATAATAAAAATATACTTAGCAGTTAGTAAAATCTCTATAAGACTGGGAAATGTTCTCAATTTACATATTGACTTATAACGAAGAATTAGATATCGCAGCTTGTATAGAGTCAGCGATGCTATCGGATGACATCATCGTTGTGGATTCATGTAGTAGCGATCGCACCGTAGAAATTGCCAGTCGCTATCCTGTGCGCGTTGTGCAGCACGCTTTTGAAAGCCACGGACGACAACGCACTTGGATGCTGGAGTCTATCCCCCCCAAACATGAGTGGGTATATATCCTGGAAGCCGATGAACGCATGACACCAGAATTGTTTGCTGAATGTGAACAAGCAAAGCAAAATCCAGATTACATCGGTTATTACGTTGCAGAACGTGTGATTTTTCTGAATCAATGGATTCGTCGCAGCACTCAATATCCCCGTTACCAACTGCGTCTGTTCCGTCATGGTAAAGTTTGGTTTACAGATTACGGCCATACTGAACGGGAAGTGTGTGACGGTGCTACCAGTTTCTTAAAGGAAACCTATCCCCACTATACTTGTAGCAAGGGTTTGAGCCGTTGGATTGAAAAACATAACCGTTATTCTACTGATGAAGCCAAAGAAACATTGTATCAATTAGAGCAAGGTAAAGTTAATTGGCGAGATTTGTTCTTTGGCCAGTCTGAAGTGGAACGGCGACGTGCTTTGAAAGATTTGTCTTTGCGTTTACCTGCTAGACCGTTTCTGCGTTTTTTGTATATGTATTTTCTCTTGGGCGGTTGTTTAGATGGACGCGCCGGCTTGGCTTGGTGTACATTACAGGCATTCTACGAATATTTGATTTTGCTGAAAGCTTGGGAGATGAAGTATATTCCTACTCCTAACCTAGATGCTCAAATCTCTCAAAGCCAGATTAAACCAACTTATGTCTCTTCGGAACCCTCAAAGGCGGATGTCATTAATTGATGTATCTTCTCTAGAAAATGCCATCCCAAGAGACAGTATCAATATGAAAAGCCTGCGATCGCAGGCTTTTTTGTATGGCTCCAAACTTTTAACTTTGTGTTACAGCTTCTTTCGCCAAGAACTTCTCTAGTTCTGTCAGCGCATCAGCATCGACTTTAGTTTGCATGGGACAGAACTTAGGCCCGCACATAGAACAGAACTCAGCAGTTTTGTAAATATCTGCTGGTAAAGTTTCATCGTGGTACTCTTTCGCTCTTTCGGGGTCGAGTGCTAATTCAAACTGACGATTCCAGTCGAAATTGTACCGGGCTTGAGAAAGTTCATCATCTCTGTCTCTTGCACCTGGGCGATGTCTGGCAATATCAGCAGCATGGGCAGCTATCTTGTAAGCAATTAAGCCGTTGCGGACATCTTCGGCGTTGGGTAGTCCTAAATGTTCTTTGGGTGTGACATAGCATAACATAGCTGTGCCGTACCAACCAGCCATTGCCGCCCCAATCGCAGAAGTGATGTGGTCATAACCAGGAGCAATGTCTGTGACTAATGGCCCCAGCACATAGAAGGGTGCTTCAGAACACTCTTCCATTTGCTTTTTGACATTGAACTCAATTTGATCCATTGGCACGTGTCCAGGCCCTTCTACCATCACCTGTACATCGTGTTCCCAAGCTTTGCGTGTGAGTTGACCGAGGGTTTTGAGTTCTGCTAATTGGGCTTCATCAGAAGCATCATGGGTACAGCCAGGGCGGAGAGAATCCCCTAAACTGAAAGAAACATCATACTGCTTGAAAATTTCGATAATGTCGCGGAAGTGGGTGTATAGGGGGTTTTGCTTGTGGTGATGCAGCATCCACCGCGCCAAAATACCGCCACCACGGGAAACAATCCCGGTAATGCGGTTTCTCACTAAGGGTAAATGCTCAATCAAAATGCCAGCGTGGATAGTTTGATAATCTACCCCTTGCTGGGCGTGTTTTTCGATGACATGGAGAAAATCTTCTGGTGTGAGGTTTTCAATTCTACCGTGGACGCTTTCTAAAGCTTGGTAGACCGGCACAGTACCAATGGGAACGGGTGAGGCGTTGATGATAGCGGTACGAATTTCATCTAAGTTACCGCCGCCTGTTGACAAGTCCATCACAGTATCAGCACCATACTTCACCGCTAGATTCAGCTTATCAACTTCTTCTTGCAGGTTGGAAGAGTTGGGTGAAGCGCCGATATTAGCATTTACCTTACATTTGGAGGCAATGCCAATACACATTGGTTCTAGGTTGGTATGATTAATGTTTGCAGGGATAATCATCCGTCCCCGTGCTACTTCCTCACGAATGAGGTCATCTGGCAGATTTTCTCTTTGGGCGACGTAGTGCATTTCTTCGGTGATGACACCCTGACGTGCGTAGTGCATTTGAGTTACATTGCTTTGCCCACGCCGTTTAGCAACCCATTCTTTCCGCATATGAAATTCCTCAATAAACAGCTTCCCTTCGCTGGTATTATCCAGACTCAGGTGTTAAGGGTGTGATCTCAGCCTGATGGTTTAGGCACCCCTAGCATGGATGTAGATTTTACCACTTTGCTCACGGTTGGGTGCAAGGTTGTTAACAATTCCTGATGGGGTGGGTGATGTGCTATGTCGGCATTTAACTCAAAGAAGAGGAAAAGAGAAGTTGGGCTTTACTGGCAAGGGCGATCGCTCTTTGTCTACAATTGGTCAGGGTCGATTCCTAATAACTAATGACTATTGACGATCGCTACATTATTTTTCACAAACCCTATGGTGTCTTGAGTCAGTTTACTCAGGAAACTCCCAAACATAGAACCCTCAAAGATTATATTGATGTGCCTGATGTGTATCCGGTGGGGCGGTTGGATTGGGATAGCGAAGGGTTATTGTTATTAACCAACGATGGCAGGTTACAGCATCGTCTGTCTCATCCACGCTTTGGACATGAACGGACTTACTGGGTACAAGTAGAGCGGATTCCTGATGCAGATGCTATCAACAAATTACAAACAGGGGTAGAGATTCAAGATTATCGCACGCGACCAGCAAAAGTGCGCTTATTGCCAGCAAATCCGCCTGTGTGCGATCGCGATCCGCCAATTAGATTTCGTAAAAATGTGCCTACAGGTTGGCTAGAATTGACCCTAACCGAAGGTAAGAATCGCCAAGTACGGCGCATGACTGCCGCAGTGGGGTTTCCGACTTTGCGCTTAATCAGGGTGAGTATTGCTCATTTATGCTTGGATGGTCTAGCTTTAGGTGAATGGCGTAACTTGACTGCTGCGGAAGTTAAGTTGATGAAAATGGGGAGTAGGGAGTAGGGAGTCGGGAATAGGGGTAGGGGAGCAGGGGAGCAGAGGAGCAGGGGAGCAGGGGAGCAGGGGAGCAGAGGAGGATGAGGAGGATGAGGGAGTGAGGGGAGATAAGGTAGAAAAGGTAGAATTTTTACCCAGTCCCCAATCCCCAGTCCCCAGTCCCCAGTCCCCAATCCCCAGTCCCCAATCCCCAGTCCCCAATCCCCAGTCCCCAATCCCCAATTTATCTTGCCGATGTCTGAAATATTTAGCGAATATGCGTCACAATTAATACTGCCACCAAAATTCACGGGTGAAACCACAATTTTTTGTAGGTCTACTGTAGGCAGAAGCGGCGGATTGTGGCACTTTGGATATTAGTGGCTAGAAGCACCTTGGAACGGGAATTAAGGAACTTCCACTATGCTGATTTGCCCTCAGTGTCAATTTGAAAACCCTAACGCTAACAAATTCTGTCAAAAATGTGGTGCTTCCTTGTCCCACAAAGTATGTCATCAATGCGGTACAGATGTACCTGTTGATGCTCTCAATTGTCATAACTGTGGCGCAGAATGTGGAACGGTATGGTGGGCGATTCTTGGGAAGGAGGGAACTGGGGATTGGGGACTGGGGACTGGAGACTGGGAACAGAGAAGCGGAGGGGAGACGATACCCCCTCACCCATCCCCTATTTCTACTGCTCCAGTTTCTAGTTCACAGTTTTCTGTGGGTTCATATTTAGACAAAGAGCAGCGTTATCAGTTGTTGGAAGAAATATCAGTCCAAAATGGTGAAGTGTGTACCAGGGTTTTGGATTGCCAACCGTATCAAATATCACCATTTGAGGCAATTTTAACCAATCAGCAACAGGGTCTACTCACGCCCTCTGTAGAAGCGAGTGGAATTCCTCATCTGGCTAAAGCTTACCTCGCTTTACAATCTGCCAATTACCCAGAAATACCACAGATTCATGATGCGTGGCTGGAGGGTGATTTGCAAGTATTACTGATAGAATACCGTTCTCATTGGCGGTCTTTACTGGATTTGTGGTCAGCAGAAACAACCAGTACGGTACAAATTTTACACTGGTGTTATCAAATGACCCAACTTTGGGCATTACTAGAACCACTGGGTTTTCATTACAGTTTGCTAGATTTGGCAAATTTACGATTGGATGAAGACCAAACGCTGGTGCTACAACGGTTGTACGTGCAGCTACCGGAGCGTGATTTGGCGATCGCACTCCAGGCAGATGAGAATGCAGAAACGCCGGCTAAACTTGAGCAGCCTTTGACTCTGACAGCATTAGGTCGAGTATGGCAGGCACTGTTTAGATCCTCCCAACGGACTCAATTTGGTTCGGTCGTGCAGATTTTGGATGATTTAGAACAGGGTAATATTCAGACCATTGCACAGTTGCGATCGCGCTTAGAAGCAGTAGCCACAGAACTAGAAATAACCACATCCCCTATTTTTGAACCAATGGAAGAAGAAAACACCTCTGCACCTACGGTTTTGCAAAGAGATGAGTCAGAAGATACTGCTGGTAAATCTGATGACTTACCAACAGTTGTACTGTCCGTACAGCTAAGTAGCTTAGAAGATGCTGGACAAACTGATGTCGGTCGGCAACGACAACATAATGAGGATTGTTTTGGCATTGAAACTAAAATTGAGAAGGTAGACTTGCCCAAACACCGCATCTTGCAAGCGCGAGGCTTATATATTCTCTGCGACGGTATGGGCGGACACGCTGGCGGTGAAGTAGCAAGCGAATTAGCAGTTAACACCCTACGGCAATACTTTCAGAAACACTGGACTACAAACCAACTGCCAACGGAAGATATTATCCGTGAGGGAGTTTATCTAGCTAATCAGACAATTTTTGAACAAAATCAACAAGATGCCCGTTCCGGGGTGGGACGGATGGGTACTACCTTGGTGATGGTGCTAATTCAAGGTAATCAAGCCGCAGTTGCTAATGTTGGTGATAGTCGCTGCTACCGCGTCACTCGTAAACGAGGTTTGGAGCAAATCACAGTAGATCATGAAGTTGGTCAACGAGAAATAGCCAGAGGTGTAGAACCTGATATAGCTTACGCGCGTCCTGATGCTTACCAACTCACCCAAGCCTTGGGGCCGCGTGATGAAACTGCCATTAACCCCGATGTAGAGTTTTTCGAGATCAATGAAGATAGTCTGTTCGTTCTAGTTTCCGATGGGTTATCAGATAATGATTTACTAGAAACCCACTGGCAGAACCACCTACTACCCTTCTTAAGTTCTGGTACTAGCTTGGAAGGAGGCATTACAGAATTAATTGAATTGGCCAACCAATACAATGGTCATGACAACATTACTGCTATACTCGTCCGGGCGAAAGTGCGTCCGAATGTGGGGAGTAGGGAGTAGGAGATGGGTACTGGGAAGATGTAGCTTGCTTCTCTTACGATGGCGTAAGCCTACCCGTAGGGTGGGAGATGAGGGAGATGTAGCTTGCTTCCCGTAGGGTGGGAGATGAGGGGCAGAGGGGCAGAGGAGCAGGGGAGCAGGGGAGCTGAAGAGAGTTATTATTCCTAGTCTCCAGTCCCCAGTCCCCAGTCCCCAGTCCCCAATCCCCAATCCCTAATCCCCAGTCCCCAATCCCCAATCCCCAATCCCCAATCCCCAGTCCCTCATTATCCAGGTTGTATTGTGGTTACTCTGACATTGTTAGAACCGCAGCAAAAAACACCCCTCAAACAGTGGTGCTTTGAAAATTCCGCCGTGATTCGGATTGGTCGAGCGGCGGATAATCATGTTGTGTTAACTGATAGTTTGGTTTCCCGCCATCATTTGGAAATTCGGCAAGTCAGTTCTGCTAAGAATGGTGCTGCGTGGCAAGTGTTTAGTAAAGGCACAAATGGCACTTTCCTCAATGGTGTATTAGTCATTCAGGGTGCTTTACCGGACAATGCTTTGCTGCAACTAGCGCAAGGAGGGCCAATTTTACAATTCCAAATTCAGGAGGCGACACCACCAGATCATCAGGCATCGCCAACCGTGGGTAGTGTGCTAGAAAATGTTGCTGTACCAGTAACTTCACAAAGAGCTAGCACGTCCCCCAGTTGCACCCATGAAGGTAATTCTCCAGGAAATCTGTTTTGTATCCACTGCGGACAACCACTTACGGTACAGCAGACGATTCGCTATTACCAAGTTTTACGGACTCTGGGACAGGGAGGTATGGGTACTACTTATCTGGCTTGGGATGCAGCCGGTTTGATTGCTAGACACCCGCAATTATTGGTGTTGAAGCAAATGAATGCTGATATGGCGAAAATTGCCAAGGCTCAGGAATTGTTTGTCAGAGAGGCAAATACCCTCAAGTCCCTCAATCATCCGGGTATTCCTAAGTATTACGACTTTTTTGTGGAGGGTGGGAAAAAATACTTAGCGATGGAATTAGTTCACGGGCAGGATTTGGAAAAACGCATCTATACTAATGGTCCTGTGACACCGAAGCAAGCGATCGCCTGGATGATTCAAACCTGTGAAATTCTCGACTATCTCCACAGCCAAGAACCACCGTTAATTCACCGTGATATTAAGCCCGCTAACCTAATGGTGCGGACTGCGAATAATGAAATAGTTGTGTTAGATTTTGGCGCAGTTAAGGAAATTGGTACAACCCCAGGAACGCGCATCGGTGCTGAAGGTTATTGCGCCCCTGAACAAGAACGGGGACAACCTTTAACACAATCTGATTTATATGCGATCGGCCCGACGTTGATTTTTCTCCTCACTGGCGAAAACCCTTTTAAGTTCTATCGCCAAAAGGGGCGAGGCTTTCGCTTCGATGTGAGCAAAATTCCCACTGTGACACCCCAATTAAGGGAGATTATTGACCGAGTGACAGAACCTTTGCCACGCGATCGCTATCAAACTGCCAAAGAACTAGCGCAAGCATTAGCTAATTGTCAGTGATGGGATTGGGCATGGGATAACTGCATGACCTAAATTTCCACCAAAGAGCGAACACTTAAAATCTCATTATTTTTTAACGGTTCAATATCAGTCATGGGAACGATGACAACAGCTATTGATTCACCAGTAGCACTGAATACTTCTAGAACACATCCTTCTGATCCATTGCTAGGATGAGGAACAAAATCAATTAAAGTTGCCACATCACCTTTTTTTAATTGATATTCGTTTAAGTCACGATTTAAAGCAACACGCTGGTATAGTTCAAAGTTCATCTGGAGACTCCTTGTTAGGTTTGAGGGTGATAAACTGAAACTTACCATCAACAGACCTTTGCAGCCATACTGTAATCACTGCTAAGTTTCGCCCCTTTAAGCCGATTAATTCGCCAGTGACGCGATAGAACACCCCATATTCATTATCCCTATCTTGTATTGCTGTTGTTGAATCCACCAGTTGCCGAATTGCTGCTTTTAAAAGTTCTGGGTTTTCTTTTGTGAATCCAGCCTGGGCGAGAAACTTTGATTTATCGTCTTGTTCTCTTGGTACTAACAAGTAGCGTGTGATTTTTTCATCGGCAATAATAGCGTCAGAAGGAATCTTCATATTACTGTTGCTACGACTTTCCCCGCTTCGTAGTGATATAAGAAAGCCAAATAAATTTGACTATTCGCTTATATCGTCTGGATGAATCCGGGGTTTTACGCATCACATCTCGTAAAAGTCCCCAGTCCCCAGCCCCTATTCCTCATCCCATGCTTCCACAGCGAGTAAATCGCCTATTGGATCTTGCATACTAAAACCAAAGTCGAGCAGTTCCTGTTTCCAGTGCTGCCAATCGTTGCCATAGAGCAGCGCAATCTTCCAAATGCTATCAGTCGGCTTGATAATATTCGATTCAACGAGTGATTGCACATTACGCTGCAATTTCACCATTGGGTGAATTACTTGCTGAGTCATAACTCTCAATTCAATTCAAAATTTAATTGGGTAAATGCTTAATCAAAACTGCTTTCCGCCTTGCAAATGTCAACAATGCGTAGAGTGTGTGTTTGGCAAAGCTAGTCTTAACTTTTTTACTATACCATAACAAACTCTTCTCATCAGCGATGAAATTCGGCTTTGTACGGTAATTACTCCACAAAACTCAAATCTCACCCAGCAGACATGGTGAATGCTCAACGAAAAAATTAGTCGCCCTGAAGGTTGCAGTAACAGCACAAAAGGGAGAGGATTTGTAAAATCTTATGTTTTGTATTGATCAGAATCTGTGCAATTGCTAAAAAGCCCATAAATTAATGGCTGATTTGAAGATGTTAAACAACAGTGAGAGAATTTTTACTCTGTAGATTTAACCGTTATCTACAATAACGCAAACATCTAGACTTAAATCAAATCATCGCAAATCTTAATATATATTTAATTTTTCTCTAGAGATTAAGCAGATATGTAGTAGTAGGGGATTGGGGATTGGAGATTAATTGCTCTGCCCGATCTTCCTCATTTTCATACTTCCTAACCCTGTACGGGCGGGTTTATCCAGAATTATGTTTACTCACTGGTGCAATTGTTAAACCCGCCCCTACTTAAGTATGTTGTAACTTTATGAGTAAGTAACTTTGCTGGGCAGTAGCGCGACACTCATCAACGTGTGGTAGTCAGTGCATAACATATCTTCACGTTTAGCCTCATTCCAGCATAAAAAATTTTTAGTTCAGATGTTAGTTTCTGTGAGGTAATGGGTAATCTCTTATCTAGAAGCTTGTTGTAACTCAGTATTTACCGCAATCCCGATTCAAATATGGCTAGATCAGGCGAAGACTATTTGAAAGCCCGTAAAAGACAGATTGATAGGAAAAAAAGAATATTAACGACAGTTTCGATGATTTCTTTTTTTGGTTCATTAGCATTTGGAGCTATTTCAACTGTTCAACGGGCTATCTATAGTCCTCCGCCAGTAAGTACAACTACATCTGCTGAGTCTTTATTGTCAGAACAAGCTAAGGGTTACGAATTAGTTTTACAACGTGAACCAAATAATCAAGAAGCGTTGGAAAAGCTATCTATTATCCGCTTACGTTTGAAAGATCATAAGGGAGCGATCGCGCTAATGGAAAAGTTGGTACAACAGCATCCTGCTCGACAAGATTATAAAACTGTATTGGAGGATATGAACAAGAAATATACAACTAAGTAAAATACAAATTTTTTAGGATATTGAAATAAGCAAAAGTTATCAAAATTATACAAATATCAATAAAATCAATGAATCAAAATAAATGTGTTGTTTATACAGTTCTCACTGGCTATAAAGAAAATCTTAGAAATCCTTTCCCAAATGATTCTTTTGGTTATGAAAGGATTTGTTTCACAGATAATCCAGAATTGCAATCTAAAGATTGGTCAATTGTACTTATAGACAATCATAGCCTGAAAGCAGAACGGGAATCTCGGCGACCAAAGTTGTTACCACATCATTTTTTATCTGATTTTGAACATAGTTTATATATTGATAACACCATAGATTTTAAAGTAGATCCGTTAGATATTTTCAAGAAGTATATAAATTCACAATCTTCACTTGTTTGTTTTAATCATCCTTGGCGTGATTGTATATATGACGAAGGAGAAGTCGTAATTCATTCAGGACTAGAAGATGAGTGTAGAGTTAGAGAACAACTAGATTTTTATCAATTACAAGGATTTCCAAAACATCAAGGATTAATTGCAGGAACAATACTACTGCGTAAACATTTAGACACAAAATTGATAGAACTAACAGAAGAATGGTTTAACCATGTTCTAAGATTCTCTAAAAGAGATCAGCTATCTTTTCCTTTCGTTGCTTGGCATCGGAATTTTAAATATTCGTTATTTAATGGCTCATTGATATCTAATCCTATAATTGAGTGGTTAGCACCTAAAGGAACTATTCCTCGGCTACCACCGGGGTTTAAAGATGAAATTTATTCATGGTTGAATCCAGAAGTGACAACTTCTCATATGTCACCAAGACAACATTATTTAGAAATAGGAGCTTACAAGAAGCTACCATATAGAAAATACATATGGGAGCTTGAAGTTATAGCCAATAAGTATAAGACTGACAAAGGAAGTCTATATTATAATTGTCATGGTTATGCTTCAATTTATCAAAAATATCTTTCTAAATATAAAGATTCAAATATAAATTTGCTCGAACTAGGTCTTCTTCGGCATGATGTTCAAAAAAGAAATCCAGGAGGACCTTATGATGATGCGCCTAGCCTAAAAATGTGGAGAGAATATTTCCCTCACGCCTTTATTGTAGGTTTTGATATTGCTGATTTCTCTAAATGTCTACCTTTAGAAAATGTCAAAATTATACGTGGTGATATGGGGAAAATATCCGATCTTCAAATATTAGTGCAAGAAAATCCGTCAAAATTTGATGTTATAATTGATGATGCTAGCCATGCTTCTCATCATCAACAGATAGCATTAGGATATCTGTTTAAACATCTTCGGGAAGGTGGATTTTATATTATTGAAGACTTACACTATCAGCCATGTGAGATAGAATATCCAGGAATTACAACCACTAAAGAGATTCTTAAATCTCTAGAAAATGGAATTATTAATGACACCCAATTTTTAAAAATTGAGACATTAAAGGATATTCAAGAAAATATTGAATTTATTCATTTTTATGATAGCCAAGACAGACAATTTGGTGAAATTTATAGTGATGCTATCGTAATAATAAAGAAAAAAAATAAAGTTTCAAACCAAGAACATGAACATCAAGATACTATCTCTAGCTATTTAAAACAGTTAAATAGACAAACAGTAAGAATTGATTTAGGCTGTGGGGCTAATAAGAGTGTTGGGTTTATTGGAGTTGATATTTGTAATGATCCATCCGTTGATATTGTTGCAGATTTAAATAAAAAATTTCCATTGCCTGATAGTTCTGTAGATGAATTAAAGGCGCATGATATTATTGAGCATCTCCAAGACAGAATTCATACAATGAATGAGATTTGGAGAGTCTGTAAACCTGGTGCAAAAGTTGATATTCGAGTACCATCTACAGATGGGAGAGGTGCTTTTCAAGATCCAACTCACGTCAGTTTTTGGAATATTAATTCTTTCCTCTACTACTGTAGTGAATTCCCTGTTTATCTACAGCTTTGTAGAAAGTATGGATTTAAAGGTGAGTTTAATATTGTGCAACTTGAACAGGAAGAATCTCCTGGTAACGTCATTCATGTTATAGCAGAATTACGTGTAGTTAAACCAATATCTGATATAAGTGAAAATCAAATTAATGTAAATGCTAAAGTTTTTCACCAATATCAGCAGATAATTGAGGAAAATGGTTATTTAAAATTTCTGTTTTCTCCTAAACCTTATTTCCTAGAAATTGATGAGGCAGATAATTACTCTGAATACTTACAGAAGTCACTTGATTATCTACACGCATCTACATTCAGTAATTCTGATTCTGATTTATGGAATCAAATAGTTGAGCATTTTGCCCAAAATGTCAATTTTATCCAAGCTTACTTTAACGAGATAAATTTAAAAAATATATATGTTAAACGCGCAGAAATAATAGAATATTTATTGAAACTCAAGGGACAAGAAATTAATTATGAATTTACAGATACGCCTGTAAACCGAAAAAAAATTAGGCTGGGTATCCTAGCAGCACATTTTACACCCTCAGCCGAAACGTTTGCCTATCTTCCTGTTTATGAATATATCAGTCGAGATTTTGAAGTAATTTTGTACTCACTTATCGAAACAGGTCATAGATTAGAGCAATATTGTCAATTGTCTGCAAACTCTTTTAAACTGTTACCACAAAATTTATCGGAACAGATTAATACAATTCGTAGTGATGACTTAGATATATTATTCATTGCAACTAATGTAACCGCAGTAACTAATCAAATCTGCCTATTAGCAATTCATAGATTAGCTAGAATACAAGTAACTAGCGGCGGTTCTGTTGTGACAACTGGAATGAGAAATGTAGATTATTATATTTCCGGTACATTAACTGATCCTTCACCAACAGCACAAGACCACTATCAAGAAAAATTAATCAAACTAGAAGGAACTGCTCACTGTTTTAGTTATGGTACTGAAGAAGGAAAATTAACAACTCCCGTTGAGCGGAATAGTTTAGGAGTTCCTGAAGATGCTGTTGTTTTTATCTCTGGTGCTAATTACTTTAAAACAGTTCCAGAATTGATGGGGACATGGGCTAAAATTATCTCTAAAGTTTCAAATTCTGTTTTAGTTCTTTTACCATTTGGGCTAAATTGGTCAAATAATTATCCAAAAATAGAATTTATCCATCACCTGAAATCTATATTTTCTAAGCATGGGTTAGCTACTGAACGCCTAATAGTCTTAGATCCTCAACCCGTCCCAGATCGGGAAGATATGAAGGAATACTATAAAATTGCCGATGTTTATTTAGATTCCTATCCATTTGCCGGAACAACTTCATTAATAGAACCACTACAGGTTAATTTACCTGTCATCGCTAGACAAGGAAATTGTTTTCGTTCTGCAATGGGAGCAGCGATAATACAAACATTGGATATTCCTAATTTAGTTGCAGATAGTGAAGAATCTTACATTGAGTTAGCAGTTGCATTAGGTACAAATTCGGAATTGCGGCGAGAAAAGAGCGTCCAAATCAAAGAAAAAATGCAGAGTAATCCTAGTTTTTTAGATAGTCGCTCTTACTCAGCTAAAATAGGAAACCTATTCCAAGAACTCTTCAGTAATTATATGGCTGATACTCTCAGTCAAAATTTACGCTTAGGAGATATCAACTTAATTATTTTCCCTGATTGGTTGCAACCAGAAGAGTTGATTAGTTCAGAATTGGAACAGGTGATTAAGGCAGTGGCAACTCATCCTAATAGTGAAAAAACCACGTTACTAATCAACATTAATAATGTTGCTGTTGAGGATGTTGAACTATTGTTATCGGCTGTGGCAATGAATCTGCTGATGGAAGAAGATTTAGATGTAACTGAGGGATTAGAAATTTCTCTTGTGGAAAGTTTGAGTGATATTCAGTGGCAAGCTTTATTACCTCGTATTCACGCCCGCATTGCTTTGCAATATGAAAACCAAGATGCACTCATTCAAGCTAAAGCAGAAACTTTATTAACCTATAACTTAGAAAGCTTGAGTCAGGCGCAAGAGAAAGATTCTTTTTGTTTGTCTTAGTAGTAATGAGGACTAAAGTCCTCACTACAAACTTTTGTTTGTAGTAAGCACTTCAGTGCTTAAATATCTATGTATGAATATCGCAAACTTACGCCAGAACAAAAAGCTGAACTTATTGAAGAGCGCGTGAAACGTGGCTATCCTCCGCACGCGCCACCATATCCAGTAAAAGATAAAAGACTCTATTTGTTGACGGCTACTTGTTATGAACATCAGTGTTATATGCACACTGAATCTCGCCGTCAGCAATTACTCAATATGATTTTTGATAGGTTTGGTGATGGTGGAGATGAAGAAGAAAGTGCTTTAGCACTTACTACGAACATAACTATTTGTGCTTGGGTTGTTTTGCTGAATCATTATCATTTGTTGGTTGAGGTTGTAAATTTTGATGCCTTGAGTGACTTATTTCGCCAGATACATGGTGTGACTTCACGCCAATGGAACCTTGAAGATAATGTAACCAAGCGAAAAATTTGGTATTCTTGGAGCGATCGCGCTATTCGTTCTGAAAGACATTACTATACAACGTTTAACTATATTCATTACAATCCAGTCAAACATGGTTTAGTGACATCTCCTTATGACTGGGTTGAAAGTAGTGTGAACTGGTATTTACAAGTTTGCGGAAGACAATGGTTACGTGATTGCTGGGTTAAATATCCAGTGCGAGATTATGGTCAAGATTGGGATTTGTAATGTTTGTAGTAAGGGCTTTAGCCCTTAAACGAGGACTGAAGTCCTTACTACGAAACTCTTTATATGCGATCGCAGTTTCATTGTTTTGATGTCTGTACTGATAAACTAAGATTAAGGCTAGAAGTTCTATATCTCAATACTATACCCCTATCTTAAAATATCGCCGTGGCTGCTATTACTATTAACTTGAACAATGTAATTAGACTCAGCGAAGACCAATTTTATCAGCTTTGTCGGGATAATCCCGATGTAAAATTTGAGCGCAATGTCAATGGAGAATTAATCATCATGCCACCCACAGGGGGAGAAACTGGAAGATATAACGCTAAACTTACAACAAGATTTGTTTTGTGGAATGAGCAAACAAAACTAGGTGAAGTTTTTGACTCCTCTACTTGTTTTAAACTCCCCAATGGTGCAGAACGCTCTCCCGATGTTTCTTGGATAAAAATTAGCCGATGGAATGCACTTGCATTAGAACAACGGGAAAAATTTCCTCCCATTGCTCCCGATTTTGTTTTAGAGTTAATGTCTCCATCTGATAGCTTGAATCAAACCCAAGCCAAAATGGAAGAATATATGAATGCGGGAGTACAGTTAGGTTGGTTAATAGATAGAAAAACCCGTCGTGTAGAAATTTATCGTCAAGGACAATCAAAAGAAGTATTAGAATCTCCTACTAGTTTATCTGGAGAAGACATATTAATTGGTTTTACTTTAGACTTGCAGATGATTTGGAGTTAACCAACTGCATATTCTGTAAATTTTCTCATAAAAGGAGATTGAAAACCTAAAACAATATCTTCTTTTGGAACTCCCATAGTGACTAAATTGGCTGCTATATCATCCTCTGTGCCATTCCACTGAAGCCAAACTTTTTCATTTTTAATATCAATATGGATGATACAACTATGTATCCAATCCTGTCCTTCCCAACCCACATGAACTATTTGGTAATGATCACGTTCTGTATCAAAAATATTTTCAACTTCTATATTCCCATTATCAGGTTTTTGTTGGCTATAATCTTGTAATATTTGTTGTATAATTTTACGATATTTAGCTAATTTTTCCATGTAACAATTACCTCTTTTTCTACATCATAAATAATCATCTTGACTCGGTTCTCTTCAATCATTTCTTGAGGAAAATCAAGTTGAAAAAATGTTTTATAAGTTGTCAAAGGTACTGCTAAGTATAAAACACGCTCTGGATGTCGTCGCCTCAGTGCCGCTCTATAGTTAATAAATTGTCCCAATGCGGTATGAAATTCTGATATTGCAGATGACTTCTCCAAAAAACTTTTGACTTCGACTGCAATTTTTTCTCCTTCCCGTTCTGCTGCAATTAGTTTTTCTGCTCCTAAATCAATAGAGACATTCACTCCACCCACACTAATTGTCAGTGGGTCGTGAGTTATGTACCAACCATCTTTCTGTAAAGCTTGTTTGACCACTTGATGAAAGATATCTCTAGCAGACATATCTATCCATGATTATATTTCTTATTTTTATATTACGATGCTTGGTCATTGATCGGATAGTTGATGGGGAAATAATACCATATAAAAAAGTATTAATTTTATTTTTAAAAATAAAATTAATACTTTGTTGAGAAAGTTTGTAGTAAGGGCTAAAGCCCTCACTACGAACTTGTATATATTTCCCACATTTGGGTGTAAGCTTTCTCCATTTCACGGGTAAATTGCTTACCATTCCATAGCGGTGATGTTTTTCTTGATTGTCTCAACTTCCAAGCAATTTGTTGTCTTAAAGCTTCATCCTTACCCAAGCGCACACCCCACTCTACATATTCTTCATCAGTCCAAGCAATACCTTCTGTAATACCAGCATTCATCATCATGGTGTAGCTGTTACGCGCCGCAAATTGCTCACCTACCTTTGTTACCATTGGAATGCACATCCACAAAGTTTCTAGGGTTGTTGTAGCTCCATTGTAGGGATAGGTATCTAATACTATGTCGGCAATTCCTAGATTAGCCCGATGAACTGATTCTGAAATCACGCCTGGAAGAAATCTTAGTTGGGATATCTCTACACCTTCTTTGTCTGCTAGTTCTTCAAAGAAGACTCTAGTAGATTCTTCGTCAGACATTCCTTTGATTAAAAAGTAGCTATTGGGAACTTCTTTGATAATTTGCAATTGCAGTCTAGTTATATCTGGATGTCGCTTAAAGCCTCTTTGCCCACAAAAATAGACTATTGCATCATTAGGAATATCTAATTCTTCACGTCTAACTGTAGGGACACTCACCTCAAAGCCATCTACTCCTATATAAGTATGAGGTAAACGCCAAATTTTTTCTGTGTAGTATTCCTGGGCTGATTCTGGTAAAACGTAGGGATCAGCAATAAAATAATCAACTGATGGGCTTCCTGAAGCATCCCAACCCAACCAAGTAACCTGAATGGGTGCTGGTTTCAGGGCTATGATGTCACAAGTAGTATCTAATGTAATACTATCTAAATCGATTAAAATATCAATTTCATCCTGGTAGATTTCATCAGCTAGTTGCAAATAGTCGTTTGATTTATAAGTTTTGTCAACTTTGGTAAGATACCATTCATGCAAAGGGTCTAAAGTTGGATTAGTATTAATAAAATAACCATTGACTTGAAATTTATCTCGGTCATGATGTTGAAATAACCATCGTGCTAGCCAACCTACAGAATGACTTCTCAGGCAATGAGATAGATATCCTATGTTCAATTTTTTATTAATTTGTTTTTGTGTTTTTCTGTTCAGATTTCCCTGAGAATACTTCTCTATGTGTTCTTGCTCCAAATTATTTATATTGACTTGACAAATCTGCAATAACTGATTTTGAATATTTCTAGTGTTTATAGGATTATCTTCAATATAAGGAGTAAAAAAGTTAGCGTTAAATAATCTAGCTATTCTAGAGACATCTAGTTGTGTATGATTATCTTCTATGAGAAATTTTATTAATTTTTCTTGTCTTTGATATACATAATAAGATTCTTCCCAATGACCTCCTGTACTCATTAATCCTCTGAGTATTTGGCGATTAGCAAAAACTTTATCAGCGACTTCTTCTACTAAAGAAAATAATAATTTAGCAGATGCTATACCTTTTTCATATTGACCAATATTTTGATAAAGGCTAGACAAATGACTGATAAATTCTGTATTGTTAGGGCTTAAATTTAAATATAGTTCACACAGTTTCACTGCTATACTAAATTGCTTTTGAGAATAACCAATGTCTAAGGCTGCTGGTAATAAAATAATTAGTAAATCTTGGGTATTATTTTTACAATATGGTAAACATTCTTCAACAAAATTTAGCGTTAATGGATGAAGTGGATCATAAGTTAGAAGATTCTGGAGAGATTGCAACAATAGTTCTAAATTGACTTCTACTATCGATTGAGATTGAAGAATTTCAATTATTCCTAATTCTTGTAAATCTTCACCTGTATAGACATCTAGCTTGATAGCTAGCTGTAGTAGATGTAATAAATTGTGAATATCTTGAGGAGAAAATTCTTTAATATTTTGACGAATCTTCTTGGCAATTGAATATTCTTTTAATTCTTCCTGCCTTTCTGCCTCTGTTTGCAGAACTATTACTAATTCACTATTCCAAAGCTCAACTTGTTCCGGTTCTCCTTCCATCATCGCTATCAACCAAGTTGTTTGAGCTTCCACATCTTGCTCTTGCAACAGCAGCATTAATCCTAGATACCAATAGTAGGATTTAACATCAGGTTCTATGGCGATCGCTTCTTCGTAGAGACTAGCCGCCTGTGAGTAATTTCCGGTGAGTAAATATTTTTCAGCACGATAATGCCATTCATTGGGAGTAGTTAAAGAAAGCATAGTGATAGTGGATAAAAATGTTGGGATGTAAATTGGATAAGTAATGTCATGGTAAGCAAATTGCAAAAATTGGGTAATGTGTAGAAACACTACCCAATCGAACAAAATTTTATCTGATACTGCTTAGAAGGATAAGCAGACAAACTCTTATATGTTTCTACCTAGATAAAGAGACAAAATCATCAGCACAGGTTTCAGAAAATGTAGCGATGCTGGCTACTGTTTTAGAAGGGGCTTTCGTCTCACAAGCTATTGCTATTGTCAGTGCTTCTTTAGTTGCACTATCTCCCAGTTGCGTACCTACCAGTCCATAGTAAGATTTAAGTGCATCTTTACTAGCAATTCCTTTAAATTGGGCAACACTAGCAACACTACCACTACCATTAGCAGTTTCGACGCTATAGTTGTAATTCTCAGATGCTGTTCTAATACCTACTTGCAACTCAGAGAGATCAGTAGCAAATCTTTGATATTCTAAGAAGAAAGCTTGTTGAGAACGGTTGACCGTACCTGTGTAGTTTCTCGCTTCTGATTGTTTAGCTTTGTTAACCTGACCTAGTAGCGAAGGTAGCGCGATCGCAGCAAGTACACCGATAATAATTACTACAACTAGCAACTCAATTAAGGTAAAACCTTCTTCTTCTCTATTCTTACGATTGCTGAGGTGGCTGAGGAATTTAGCTTGCAATTCTGGCTTGAGCATGGGTTTCTCCTGAAGTTTGGGGTAAGTAGTAGGCGATCGCTCTGTTCTAAAAAGAACTTACCCAGTTGTGATCTGTGATCTATCACTTCAGTAAAAAAACTTTCTCCCTCAATCTATATTTACGTGTATTTACGAGTACGTCCTGTGGTGAGTTGGGATAAATCAGGTATATCTCCTGTTGTCTACTGACAATTGATTCAGATGTTTAGTTTGCACAAAAGACAAGTCAGGCGATCGTAGGCTAGTTTTTTCCGAATCACCTTATTTTTGGTTGTTTATCATAGGTGATATAAACCCTGCACTCTCACCATTCACTTGTCTGAGTTCGGAGAACTTGATCTATATATTTACAACTTACCGCATCCTCAGAAAGCTACAATATATTGCATCCAAAGAAAAACGGCTGTATAGTTCGCCATCATAAGCATCAATGAAAACAGACGTAATTTTTTATGAATTAATTAAGGAACTACCACAGATATTTTTTGAACTGATTGGGAAACCTGATACTAATCCCAATATCTATATATTTACAGCACCGGAAGTCAAACAACAGTCATTTCGTTTAGATGGTTTATTTTACACCATCGAGGGATTTGAACATGAACCCTTATACTTTGTAGAATTACAAACTTACAAAGACGAAGAATTTTACGAACGACTTTTTGGGGAAATTTTCGTTTACTTCCGTCAATATCAACCAGCCAACTCAGATTGGTATGCAATAGTTATTTACGACAAACGCAGTAATGAAATCCCACCCCATCACCGCTATCAGGCTTTAATAGCATCACATTTGCGCTGTATTTATCTGAATGAACTTGCAGTAAGTGCTGATGACTCCTTGGGTATAGGAATTGCCAAATTATTTGTAGAGTTACCGACAAAAGCTCCTACTCTAGCACAACAGCTCATAACTCAGGCAAGAGAAAACTTATCTGATGAAAATCTGCAAAAGAAAGTGCTAGCATTTATCCAAGCCATTGTATTTTATAAATTTCCCAACCTGGACTTAGAGGAAATTGAAGCTATGCTTGATTTAGATGAATTCAAAAATACTCGTTTATACAAAAGCATCTTAGCCAAGACCAAGCCAGAAACAGAACTAGAAACAAAATTAAAATTAGTTCCTAAATGTATTGAAAGAGGTATGAGTATTCAAGAAATTGCTGATTTTTTAGAACTAGATGTTGAAACTATTAGGAAGCATCTACAAAAAGAATCTTAGTAATATAATTTTAACAAGGGAAAACCAAAAACAGATTATGCCAAATTGCCTGCTATAGGACTCATATTTGATTTATGAAAAAAAATCCGTACACCCAAAAATCCCTCTTTCCTACTCCCCACTCCCTACTCCCTACTCCCTGCCTACACAGATAATTTCAAAAATCAAACCGGATTCCTATAGTAGAGTGCGTCAGTTAGAGAAACCCTTGATGTAACAGGAATGTATTCGTACTGACGCACCCTTGTATATTAAGAGAAGTAGTAGACCGTAAATCAAAACTTGTGAGCGATCGCCATCCGCCATCCTCAGAGTCCCGATTAGATAAATCGAAGCTTTTGTTATTCAATCTTTTTATGCTCCCAAGTAGGGTAAACCTTACCGCTTATCTGCCAACTGCCTCTTTCACCGATTTGTTAGACTGATGACACCAGGATTTTTCAGTCAAATCTCTGATCACGCCAGCAGACGAGGCTATTCATGCTTACAAATACCCTACTTCTCTCAAATCAACTCCCCACGCTGCAATATTCATCTACACCAGAGCGATTCGATGAAACCTGGGAAGCCCCCCTGGCTACCCTCCTGGGTTTAGGACGCGCAGCTGGTGCTGACTTTATAGAACTTTTTCTAGAACGTCGCAACTATATTAGTAGTTTGGCAGAAGACGACACAATTACCAGTATTTCACCTAGTCTTACCACAGGTGCGGGAGTCAGAGTATTTCGCGGCAAAGCTGATTGCTACGTCAGCACCAATGACTTATCATTTTCTGGCTTAAAAGCAGCTTTAGAAAAAGGGCTTTCCATCCTCGGCTTACAACTCCCAGCCCCCAACGCTTTTATCCCAGAAATTAACCTAGAACTACTCAGAGACTACGCCACCAGACGAGGTAAAGACGGTTGGCTACCTCTGTGCAGTTCAATCCGTGAAATGGGCGAAATTCTCCTGGATGGTACTGCCTACTTAAATCGCAAAGCTAACCATGTGCAATCCCGCCGTGCCAGCTATTTCCGTGATTGGCAAGAAGTTTTAGTTGCGTCTAGTGATGGCACTTTTGCCCGTGACATTCGCCTGACTCAATCGGTGGGTTTTAACATCCTGTGTGCTGATGGTGCCAATCGCGCCTCCATTGGTGAACGAGCTGGTAATACCAGTGATGCTAACTTCCTGAGAACTTGGGACTATCAACAAGCTGCCGAACAGATAGCAGAATCCGCCGGGAAAATGCTCTACGCCGATTATGTAGAATCAGGTACTTACCCCATCATCATGGCCAATCACTTTGGTGGCGTGATTTTCCATGAAGCCTGCGGACACCTACTAGAAACAACCCAAATTGAGCGCAACACCTCACCCTTTGCCGATAAAAAAGGCGAAAAAATTGCCCACGAAAGCCTGACAGCTTGGGATGAAGGACGTGCAGATAATGCCTTCGGTACAATTGATATGGATGACGAAGGGATGCCTGCTCAAAGAACCCTGTTAATAGAAAAAGGCGTTCTCAAGAACTTCCTAGCAGATAGAGCCGGTTCTTGGCGGACTGGACACCCCAGAACTGGCAGTGGCCGCCGTCAAAATTATACCTTTGCTGCGGCTAGCCGGATGCGTAATACTTACATCGCTCCTGGTGATTACAAAATTGACGATTTATTCGCCTCTATAGATAAAGGTATTTACTGTAAGAAAATGGGCGGTGGTAGTGTAGGCGCGACTGGTCAATTTAACTTTAGTGTGGATGAAGCCTATTTAATTGAAAATGGCAAAATTACCAAGCCATTAAAAGGTGCTACCCTCATTGGTGAAGCTAAGGAAATTATGAACAAAATTTCCATGTGTTCCCAAGATTTGGATCTTGCTCCTGGTTTTTGCGGTTCCATTAGTGGCAGTATTTACACCACAGTCGGACAACCCCATATCAAAGTTGATTCTATTACCGTCGGTGGCCGCTAAAAAATTTGAGATTTTCAATTTGTTCGTAGTGGGGACTTCAGTCCCCAAAATTATGAGGACTAAAGTCCTCACTACAAACTTATCAATTTGCATTTTGAATTGTTATGCCAAATATTCAGGAAATTTCTGCTTACGCCAAGGATAATGCCGAGAAACTTGGCATTAAAAAATTTGACATTTACGGCTCAATCGTTGATGAAACTAGCGTGCAAGTTGACCAAGGTGAGCCAAAACAAGTTAAAGCCTCTAATCGCTCTGGTGTAACTGTCCGTGTTTGGAACGAAGACAATACAATCGGTATCACCAGTACCACCGATGTAGACCCCCAAGGATTAGAATTAGCTTTAAAAACTGCTTACGAAGCTAGTTTTTTTGGAGTCAAAGAACACGTCCCAGATTTTAGTCCAGAAGCGACAGTTCCAATAGCCAAAACATTAGATGAAAAAGTTCCCCAAGCACCTGTATCGGAACTAATAGAACAACTGTTAGTAGCTGAGAAAGAATTACTAGCGGCTCATCCAGCCATTAAAGGAGTACCTTATAACGGTTTAGCGCAAAGAGACATTGATAGATTTTATCTCAATAGTGATGGTGCTTTGAGAAAAGATTCTCTGTCTTTGTCTTCGATTTATCTTTACAGCAAAACCGAGGAAGAAAATAGAAAACCCCGCAGTGCAGGTGCTTATAGAGTTAACCGCAGTTTAGACAATTTAGATATTGATGGTTGTATCAAGGAAACTGCTGAAAAAACTATTAGTCATTTGCACTACGAAAAAGTTAAGACTGGTAAATATCAAGTAGTGTTCTCACCAGAGGCTTTTTTAAGCTTATTGGGTGCATTTTCTAATTTGTTTAATGCCCAAAGTATTTTAGATAAACAAAGCTTATCTACTCCCGATGATTTGGGTAAACCAATTGCTTCACCTCTAATTTCAGTGTACGATGACGCATTACATCCAGCTAATATAGGCGCAGAAACCTTTGATGGTGAAGGTACACCTACTCGTCAGGTGAAGTTAATCGAAAATGGTGTTTTAACCAGTTTTCTGCACAGTGCAGGCACTGCCAAAAGGTTAAATGCTCAACCAACAGGTAATGCTAGTATTGGGGCGAAGGTGAGCGTTAGTCCGAATTTTTATCATGTGTTTTCAGCCGGAAGCTCTGATCAGGAATTGAGTTTAGCCACTGCTGAAAACGTGATTTTAATTGATGATTTACACGCTCTCCATGCTGGAGTAAAATCTTTACAAGGTTCGTTTTCTTTGCCCTTTGATGGTTGGTTAATTAACCAAGGTGAGAGAACAAGTATTGAATCAGCAACCGTTGCTGGTGATTTTCTGGAACTTTTGAAGTCAATTATTTATGTAGAGAAAGAAGTAGAGTTAACCCCTGGTGGTGTAGCTCCTAGAATTTGGGTTGATGGCTTATCAATTACTGGCGAATGAGATTTTAAAATAACCTAGTTTGTAGTAAGGATTTTAGTCCTGTTTAGATTTAATAATCAAACCTAGAGCCGCTTACTACCAACTCATAACCCTGGTTTTTTAAAGAAACCAGGGTTATTTTTGCTTGATGATAAATTTAAAACATACATAATTAAAGATTAATGACTTGTTAACGTTGGATTCCTACCCTATTCAAGTGTTTTTACTGAAACTTACTCAGTAGCTCAACTTCACAAACTTAGCTACTTGAAGTAATTCGCCTGTAATCAAATACTTGTGAGGAGAAATCATGCGGCATTTCTTGGGAGCATTTTTGCTGGGAATGGCTACAATAACTGTTATGCCAACAGAAAAAGTCCTAGCGGGAACATTAACAGGTCAACCCCCCATTGTGATTGGACACAGAGGTGCTAGTGGTTATCGTCCAGAGCATACTTTAGCTGCTTATCAACTAGCTATTGACATGGGGGCTGATTATATTGAACCTGATTTAGTCGCCACCAAAGATGGTGTCTTGGTAGCACGCCACGAAAACGCGTTAGCAATTCTCAATCCTGATGGTACGCTCAATACTACAGACACCAGTACAGATATCTATCTGCGTCCACAATTTGCTGCTCTCAAAACCACTAAGGTTATTGATGGACGTACTATCACAGGTTGGTTTACAGAGGATCTTACCTTAGCTGAGTTGAAAACTCTCCGCGCCATTGAAAGAATTCCGGCTGTTCGTCCTGATAACACAGCTTTTGATGGACTGTTTGAAATTCCTACTTTGCAAGAAGTTATTGATTTAGCAAAAGCCAACAGCGCAGCTTTGGGACGGACGATTGGTATTTATCCCGAAACTAAGCACCCAACCTATTTTGATTCCATTGGTTTATCCATGGAAGAGCCATTGGTGGAGATTTTAAATGCTAACGGCTACATCGATGAAACTGCACCAGTTTACATTCAATCTTTTGAAGTTGGCAATCTCAAAGACCTTAACACATTAACCGATGTCTCTTTAGTACAACTCATTAGCCCTAGTGGTAGACCCTATGATTTTGTAGTCAGTGGAGATACTCGTACTTACGCTGATTTAATTACTCCTGCGGGTTTGGCAGAAATTGCTACCTATGCTGATGGTATTGGAGCTAACAAAAACCTGATTATTCCGAGAGTGGGTGGTAATCTAGCATCTCCTACTACTCTGGTTAAGGATGCTCATGCAGCAGGCTTGATAGTTCACGCTTGGACATTCCGTAATGAAAACGTCTTCCTACCTGCCAATTTACAAGGTAATCCTGAAGAGGAATACAGACGTTTTTACAATACTGGTCTTGATGGTGTATTCAGCGATAACCCAGATACAGCCTTCAAAGTACGTGCTGCTTTAGTTCCTGAACCTAGTGCCATGGTGGGATTAGGAATTGTACCTTTATTCGGATGGTTATTCCGTCGTCGGAATAAACATTAAATAGCTCTTTTGTTGGTGTCTTTGTGCCTCTGCGTTTCAAAAGGTGTTTTTACCGCAGAGGTACAAAAATTTATATGTATCTATAAACACTTTTATTCGTAGGTAAAGAACCGTAATTGTGCGGTTAATCGGATTGTAGGTTCTAGTGGTAGTACCTAACCAATTATCGCCGATTAATGAATACTGATTGCTAAATTATACTGTGTACTCTAGGTCTTTAAAATAAAACAACATGACTTTACCGAAATTTCACTGATGCGTCGATGAGATTATGGTTATCTAGAAGATACTAGATAAATTTAACATCTACCTATCTGTAGAAAGTTAAATTTATCTATTTAAGTCCTTGTTCAGCTTTTTATGCCATCTTGACTAGATTTTATCTGGTAGGCATTCAGTGTGTTCCATAAGGCCATAATAAACTTGTGTAATTTTACGTACGATACACTATCCCTTATCGTAGGCGATCGCATGAGCTTTAATATAAGGAATATGACTTAATTAAATTGTTCAACAAATAGCTGCTACTAAGTTGAAATGGAACACACTAGAAATAAAACAAACGTATTAATTAAAAATCCTGAATTCTTGCTCATAGGGATAGGTGCAAGCTTAATAGCCATCCACCTCAGCTTATTCTGGAGATATAAAGATTCTGTCAGTTTTTGTCTGTGCTTTTTGTTTTTAGCAACTGTATGTTCTCAGCTTAAAGAAAAGCAGCACAGTTTAAAGTTAGAAAGCGGAATTATATCTAGTTTTTTAGGCTTCTTTCTGCTGCTATTTATATTTATCAATAGCATATATCAGTTAAACTCTGGGATTTTACTGTCATTTTCTCCGTTTATATCTGGTTTTGCGTTAGCTATTATAGCTTCTGGTTTTTCTGGTTTAAAACAATATTTCATAGAATTACTGACAATATTGTTTTTTAGTCTACGCACATGGATACCTTCAATTAATAGTATTGACATATCCATTATTACTGCCAAATTTTCTGCTTTTCTGCTTTGGTATACAGGTTTTGACGTGAATCGTTCTGGATTAACAATTAGTTTACCAACAGGAACTGTAGAAGTTTATCATGGCTGCTCTGGTATAGTTCTAATTCTAGACACTTTGAGTTTAGCCATACTTTTTCTTTTCATGTTTGAGCTACATTTAAAGCAAAAAATTATCGTACCATTAGTAGCTGCTATCCTGGCATTTATTATCAATGGAATACGTGTCTGTCTTATGGCACTCTTAGTAGCACAAGGAGATAAACAAGCATTTGATTACTGGCATGACGGTGATGGTTCTCTACTCTTTTCTATGATTACTGCTTTTCTTTTTTGTTGTTTCTGTTGGGTATTACTGAGCAACAATCAACGCAAAGAACAAAATTTAACAGATAGCTAAGGGCAATGTACTGGCAACAAACTCGTATTTATTTTCTAACTTTAACCTTTAGCATAGGTTTATTAGTTTCTTTAATATCAATCTTATTCCCCAGCTTTGGCAAGCCTAAGAATAGAACTCTTATATTCCCCAAAGATGTACCTCTAAAACCATGGCAACTGAGTGATTATCAGTCTATACAAGTCGTAGCAGAAAAGTATCCAGACTTGCTATCTCGCATCAATTATCAATATATCAAAAATGACTTCAAGTTGAATATTGATATGCGTTATTTACAAAATTTCTATCCTGCTGATGTTACTATTTTAAGAAAGCATGATAATACTAAGCAACCTTCAAATATTGTACGTTACAAAGATGGGGTAGGCTATTACGGTCTTGGGTTAGATAAACAAAATGCTTATCTTAGTGCCTGTATCAATCCAAGGGGAGGTAGTACCTTTACTCATGCACAATATAGACATAATCGGTATTCCCAAGACATCAGTTTCGAGCGGTTACTGCCTGTTTTGCAAGGGCAGGAGGCATTAATAGATAAGCGTTGTCTTTTAGTACATTTGTCTATGCCTTTACAAAATTCTTCCCCAGACAATGCCTACAAAGTTCTAGAACAAGCTTGGTTTTCGTGGTATCAATGGTGGCAGCCTAGATTTCCTAAACCTTAAATTTCATCCAATACAAATCGTTTAATACTTCCTAAAAATATGACTGATTTTGAGTTTTCCAAAGTAATAGAAACAGAGTTTTCAAAGCTAAAAAAATCTGTAGACTCTTTAGATTCTTCACTAGAGTTTATCGGTCTGTGGCGAATCATTGGTTATGGTATGTTGCTACTAGCATTTTTCGATCTAGTTGAGACATTTGTCCCACCCAACTTTATGAACCCTGGTTGGGAATTCCAAACTATGGGAAGAATAGTAGAACGAGTAGCTGTACCTTTGATTGGGTTAGTATTTGTCTTCTCAGGAAAATTAGAAAGGCGAGCTAGATGGGAACCACGCCTGTTAGCATTTTTGTCTTATTTAACTTTGTTAGTGGGATTATTGTATATATTGCTGATTCCTGTAGGAATAGTGAATACCATGAGGTTGTATAACAATAATGTTACACAAATTACTAACCAATATAATCAGCAACTGTCCCAAGCTAATCAGCTAGAAAAAAGATTGAGTGAAGCTACACCTCAAGAGATAGAAAATTTGCTGAGAAATCAAGGTGTCAGATTAGAGGGTAATAGAAATACTGAAGATATTAAAAACCAAATATCTTTAGGAATTACTGAAGCGAAACAGCAGTTGAAAACACGAGTGGAAACAACTAAAGCTACTGGTCGTCTGAATTTGTTTAGGAGTTCTGTGAAATGGAACTTAGGTGCTTTAATTTCTGCGGCTTTATTTATTACTTTTTGGAAGGGAACAGCTTGGGCTAGGAAAAATAATAAAATTTAGAGATAGCACTCTACTTTGAATTCTAAACCCAGATAGGATTCCTATATTCACTTTAGGGATTCAAATCATCAAAGTTCAGGAATGCGCCCCCTGAACTTTGCTTTTTACGAACCTGCTAACCACAAAGCCACATTATGCACATAAGTTTTGATATCTTCTAAAGCCTGTGGCTGTGTTTTCATTCCCATTCCCGGTGCTTCATCTACAAACGAAGGACAACCTTTTTCAATATCCCAGTTGTAATCAACAAAGTGATGGAAGCTAGAATTAGCTATTGCTCTTCCTAGCTGATTGCCTTGGGTATCTGTGTAGTGTTCCATCGCTACAACTAGATTAAATGTCCGCCCTGTAACTCGGCTTTCACCTAATGCAATTACACGACTATTAAGATTATCTGGCTTTACACCAATACCACCTTCATGGGGATGGGATGGAAAAAATTCAATTAATCCAGAAGCTGAATTGGGATTCTGCAAAAGTGGGTGAATTGGTTCTACAGGAATAATTGTTTGATAGTCCCCATTAGCTCCAGAATGGTAATTTGGCCAGGAAATATAGGTAGTGTGAGGATCATCACGACTCCAGCGAGAATCATCAGGATCAGGATTTTGAGTATTGAAATAGTGAAGATCACCAATATCAACTAAGCCACACATCGAACAGCCCATATCTTGATGGTCTCGTGTGGAAAGAATTCCTCCACCGCGTTTTCTAAAAGCATTAATTCCAGCAATATCTTTTTCCGTTAAACCATCACCAGTATCTAAAGCAAATAGCCAAAGTTCGTCATAATCTGATTTATCTAAGGTACTTAAAACAGGGTCATTCCCTTCTGAATCTGAGGTGCGATCGCGTGCTATAACTTTAAATAATTGGTTGCCTACTTCATCTTTGATAGATGTTAAGTATTCTTGCAATAGTGAAAATCGAAAAATGCTCCAGTCATCTTCAGTTGTGGGAATTGTAGTTTGTAACAGAATGCGAATTGGTTGGGACATAGCTTCTGTGAATTAATTTATTATTGCAGCAACTTACTGACTGCAATTACTGTACAACTAATTTCCTATTTATACTTTTTATTTATTTATTTAAATTCACCTTATACTTTGATTAAAATCTATAAATAAATTTAGATTTAACCGTGCCAAAGCAGTTGTTTGTATGACAAATAACTGCTTTGACGAATCATCTTACCAAAAAATTCAGACACAAAATTTTAATTCTTCAGTGTCTTACTAAAAATTCGATAATATAGCCAAGTGCTAACTTCCTTGACAGGAAACAGTACATAAGTCAAAGGATTAATCGTCACAATAATATTGCGGAAATCACGGCGTGCTAAAAACAAGATGGCACGAGCTACTTGCTGTGCTGACATCACACCATAAGGATTAAGTTGACTTTTAAACGGCCCCAAAATTAACTTGCGAATTACACAATTACCATCCAAGCGTTTCAGAGTTACTAGATTTCCCAAGGTACGTTTGCTCAATTCGTAGAGAGGACTTAAAGCTGGGGATACTTCAGCCTCAGAAGTATTTACCCAAATTTCTTTAGTTGCTTTTGCTTGTGGCCCTGTCACCGTTGTCAAAAATATGTCCATTAAACGTAACGCCGAAAAAGTATTCACTTCATAGGAAGAGTTAATGGCTTGTGATGTGCGATCGCTGTAAACATTAACACCGTGGTTAATAATTAAAATATCTACTTTCTCTAAACTGTCTTTGATTTCAGCTTCATTACCTAACTGCCAAGAAATTACTTTTAGCCCTGCGACCGTAGGTAATTTATCTGGATTAGTAGTTAATGCTACAATTTTGACATTATACCTGAGTAATTCCGCCATCAATGCTTGCCCCAAAGCACCTGATGCACCTGTGATGGCGATAGTTTTACCCTTAAGAGAAAGTGATGTTCCCAGTATTTTATCCACCAAGGAAAATACTCCACTGTAGTAAGCGTTAACATCATCGAAATGGTGTCGCCAATGGTAAGACCGATTCACAAACCACACAGAAGGAGCTGTCTCTAGAGGCCCTGGTAAGTGATTATAGTCTGTGTCAATAATTCCCAAGAAATATCGCCGGGATGCACCAAACAAAAAAGTGCTAGCATAAGCTACTCCCAACCATAATCCAATTTGCTGCACAGCTAAGGCAATTACCGCTAATACTACTACCAACAGACTTGATTCTACAATGTCGTTGTAGAGCTGGGATTCTTGATAAATTTTCAGAGAAACAACTGATAAATCCCGGCGATATGCCATGTGGTGCTTGTTGTGCCATTTGCTTAACCAATTGACTTTGTGACACAACGCGTGATAGCTATCTCTCAATATCTCTGCTAGCAGTACAGAGAAGAATCCCCAACTGGTAAACTGTAAGCCAGAATTCACCAGTTCCCAATTAATCTGTAACCTGGCCTCAATCTCAGTCAAGCTTGCAAGCAACATTTGCATCATGTCGTTTTACACACCACTTGTCTTAATGTTTGTTTATATTTTCAACAGAATAGATTAAGCCAGAGTAATAAAGCAAACCAAAATTTAAGGTTTTGCTGGTTTGTTGATGATTAGGGCAGTTGGGAACTAGAGATTTACTGTACTTCTATGTAAATCTCTAATAGACATATCCACAAATTAATTATGCGTTACTTGAAATTTTGAGAGAGACGTAGCTGTGCTACGCCTTTACGTAGTTTTTTGGACTTAGGACTTACATAACAAGCTTATTCCTTTATATCTGGTATGAGGCATGGGGCTTTGGCGAATTTTCCATGCTCAATGCCCAATACCCAACCCAAATCCTTAATTTTTAGTTACTAAAGCGTAAGTCCTATACCAAATACTGGCGGTATATACTTATAGCTGTGAATATCAATTGATTCACAATAGCGTATCACATCAAGATTAAGAAATATTTCAATATTATATGAAGTTTCAGTAAAAAATGTAACTACATCTATCTCAAGGGGTAAAGTTAAAAATAGTTTAATAAATCGCTTTGACTATTAATAGTTAGTGCCTACTAATTCTTGTACACTTAACCCCGAACTTATATGGGGTTTTCAATCTGAATATTGTCATAATACGGAAACTTTGGCTAAACAAACTTTCATTCATACAGATGTCAGATTGCTAAATCATTGCTGTCCTATTTACTGGTGTACAAGCACTATAAGCTAACGTGTCAAAGCAACTGTTAAATGTGCATTTTTTATTGAATATCCTCAGCAGTTTACATAACTCTGGCAATGGTTTTTACTCGTGGCAAAGTGTATAAAAATCAGCATAGTATTCAAAATAAAAATAGAGCCTTGATAGCTGTAGAAGAAAATCATACAGTTGGGGGCAATGGTACGAATTTAGGATTAGTGCAAGAAGTTGATGTTCAAAAAATGTCAATGTTAAACTTGCAAGAAATAGTCACTTTTTTAGCAGAAGTTAGCCCCTTTCCTATTGTTATTCTTTGTTTAGAAACTCATGAAATTTTATTTAAAAATAAGCTAGTAGAAAAAGTTTTTGGGGCTAATTTTTGTCAAAATTATGATAATTTAGTTGCAGATATTTATAACAACTATACTTTATGTAAATGGTTAAATAGTAGTCTCAAAGGCAGTGAGTCTGTTAGTAATTTGGCAGTAAAAGTCAATGTATTTAACAATACTGTTGTAACCAGAATTTCAGCGAAAGCCGTTAATTACCAAGGTAAGTTAGCAGCTTTATTGGTTTTTACAGATATCAATGAACCTCTGCAAAAACAGCCAGTAACGGAGGATGCGATCGCTATCCCCACTACCCCAGAAAATGTAAATTCTACGTGTGAGATTAACTACCAACAATCCCAAGCACGTTTACATCTGATGGAACGGGCGCTAGCTGCTAGCAGCAATGGGATTGTGTTGACAGACGCTACTCAACCAGACAATCCCATCATTTACGTCAATCCTGCTTTTGAAAGCATAACGGGCTACTTTGTTCAGGAAGTGATTGGCCGTAACTGCCGTTTTTTACAAGGAAATGCTCAAGATCAGCTGGGGATTGAGGAGTTGCGTAAGGCCTTGCAAGAGCAGAGGGAATGCCATGTCATCTTAAAAAATTATCGTAAAGATGGTACTCCCTTTTGGAATGAACTCTACATTGCGCCTGTGTTTGATGACTCTGGGCGTTTAACTAACTTTATAGGTGTACAAAACGATATTACTCAACACCTACAGGCTTTGGAGGCATTACAGGAGCGAGAAGAACAATATCGTCGCATTGTGGAAACAGCTACTGAAGGTATTTGGCTACTGAATCCAGATAACCAGACTACCTTCGTCAATCAACAAATGGCAGCTATGTTGGGCTACACCGTGGAAGAGATGCTAGGTAAAACGCTATTTGCCTTTATGGATGCCGAAGGCTTAGAAATTGCCCAGACATACCTGGAACGCCGTCACCAAGGCATTAATGAAACCCACGATTTTAAATTTCTTTGTCAGGATGGCTCAGACCTATGGGCAATTATTTCCTGTGCGCCATTGTTTGACAATCTAGGGAATTATAGCGGAGCCTTGGGTATGGTGACAAACATCAGCGATCGCAAACGGGCAGAAGCTGCATTACAAGAGAGTAAACAGCGTCTCGACGAGATTTTAAACTCTCTGGAAGATGTAGTCTGGTCAGTTTCCGCAGAGACTTTTGAGACTCTCTATATTAATCCCGCCGTTGTCAAAATTTATGGCCGCTCTGTATCTGAATTTGTGGAAAACTCAAATCTGTGGTTTGAGGTAATTCATCCAGAAGACCAACCAATAGTTAGTCAGGCAATTCAGCCTTTGCTGTTAACTGGCAGTCAAGACCTAGAATACCGGATTATGAGACCCGATGGCGAGATACGCTGGTTGCATAACCGCAGTCATGTAATTTATAACGCAAGTGGTAAACCTATCCGTATCGAAGGCATCGCTACAGATATTAGCGAACGCAAATTCATGGAAGCAAAGTTAATGCGTCATGCCTTCTATGATCATCTCACTGGGCTGCCCAACCGAGTTTTATTTATGGACAGGCTAGAGCAGGCCATAGGTCAAATACAACAACACCCAGACCAATTATTTGCTGTATTATTTTTGGATCTTGACCGTTTTAAAGTCGTCAATGACAGTTTAGGACACTTTGTTGGTGATCAACTCCTGGTAAGCTTTGCCGAACGTTTACAAAACTGCTTGCGTCCTGAAGATACCATTGCTCGCCTAGGTGGAGACGAGTTTACAATTTTGTTGACTCAAATTTCTTCCATCGATGAAGCTACCCGCATCGCCGAACATATTCATCAGGTACTGAAATCACCATTTAACCTCAATGGATATGAAGTATTTACTACTACGAGTATTGGCATTGCTCTCAGTACAATAGGCTACACTCAACCCGCAGATTTGCTGCGAGATGCTGATACTGCTCTGTATTGTGCTAAAGAGCAAGGTAAAGCTTGGCATATAGTTTTTGATACCACTATGTATGACCGGGCTGTAGCACTTTTGCAACTAGAAACTGACTTACGCTGGGCGATTGAGCGCCAGGAATTACAAGTTTTCTACCAACCAATTGTCTCTGTAGCTACAGGGAAAATTACAGGATTTGAATCCCTAGTACGCTGGCAACACCCAGAACGAGGGCTAATTTCACCAGCCGAGTTTATTCCCATAGCCGAAGAAACTGGACTCATCATCCCAATTGGTGAATTTGTATTGCGGGAGTCGTGTCAACAATTACGGCAGTGGCAATTAGAAGTTCCTAACATTCCACCTTTAAGCATGAATGTCAACCTTTCCGGCAAACAGTTTTCTCAACCTTATTTAGTTGAAAAAATTGTCCAAATTTTACGAGATGTTGACCTAGAACCCAGTAGTTTAAAACTAGAAATTACTGAAAGCGCCATTATGGCCAGCCCTGAACAAGCGGCTACCATTCTTCAGCAATTTAAAGCTTTAGGAATCAAGTTGTGTATTGATGATTTTGGTACTGGTTACTCATCTTTAGCGTATTTACATCATTTTCCCATTGATGTTTTAAAGATTGATCGTTCTTTTGTGAATCGTATTGACCGGGATGGCGAGAGATTAGCAATTGTGAAAGCCATTGTCACCCTAGCTTCCAATTTGGGTATGAGTGTAGTTGCTGAAGGTGTAGAAACAATCAGCCAGTTAGTACAGTTAAGATTATTACAATGTGACCAAGCACAAGGACACTTGTTTTCCCCAGCTTTAAATAGTCAAAACATCAGCTTATTACTGGCTGCAAAAAGACGATTCTATCAACCATCTGAGTAATAATCTGCACATTCAGACAGCAGAGGGAGCAGAAGAGAATCATAAATATTTAAGTTCTTACCCAGTCCCCAGCCCCCAATATCCATGCCCAATTACTCAAATCTCTCCAGCAAACACTCAGCAATCCGGCGGGCTGCACCGGCTTTACCCATACGTCGCATACCATTTTCTGCAATGATATGCAGCCTGTCAGGATTAGTGAAAAGCGATCGCACTTCTTGCACCACTTGTGCTGGTTCTTCCACTAAAATCAACGATAAGCCTAACAGTCGGCTTTGGGCTTCTGCGAAGGCTGGGTTATATTGTGGCCCCTCCCCAGGAATAGCGATCGCAGGTTTACCTAAACCGATAAACTGTTCTGTAGCTGTACCAGCCATTGCGATCGCCACGTCTCCCCAATGCACACATTCGTTGTATGCTTGTTGAGTCAAGATGAAATAGGCGTTTCTTTGTTGGAATATTAAAGCCTCAGCATCGGGTAGAGGTAGAGGTGATTCTGTATGGGGTCGCCAGCCTTGAGACTGGACACTTTGAGCTAGGATCTGCATATCTAGATTGGGTGCGATCGCTCCTAAAAACACTACACTACCAGAACTGTGTACAAATGAGTTCTGTTCTCGGAAACTTGCCATTAATGCAGACACAGCCATCATGATGATTTCCCAATTTTGATAAGCTTCCGGTGGACGAGAACCAGGAAGAAGAGTCATCACCAAAGGTCTAGCTATTTCTTGTTGTTGGGCATCAGCACTATAAAATTTTTGTGTAGTAAACCTGGGTTGTAAACCATCCATCATCGGATTTCCCACATCAACAGCCGGAATCGGCCATTGATTTAAGATTTGTGTTGTCAACCCATCCCTAGGAAACACCGCCCGACAACGGCGACGACTCATTAACCACCTCTCCCAAGGATGGTAAATCGAACCAGAAAAATTTTCCCAACGGGCAGATTTTGATTTTCTCGGCAGGATTCCCACTTCATCCCGCACATAATATTCTGACTTCGCCGTTCCTACAAAAGCATATTGAGTACCACTAACAAAGGCAAACAATAACGGTACAATATCCCCCACTGCCAAAACAGCGTTCTTGTTGCCTAATTTTTTTTGGGAACGCACCCACCGCCGCATCGCTTGAATTTGACTCCAAGTCAGTTGCACCAAGCCACCTCGTACATCCCGCGCCAATTGTCGCCCATCCATATATATAAACCCACCAGAGGGCATAGTCCGGACTGCACCAATGAGGGGAATATTTAACTGTTGGTAAGCCCGTCCTTCACCCACCAGAGGCAAAGCAAAGATATCTGGTGGGTGGGATAGTTGTAATAATTCTTGCAAAATGCGGACAGCAATGACATCTTCCCCATGACCATTACTTAATACCAACAACTGCAACCGAGAACTGGCAGTTGGTGAATTGGCTAGGGATAACTGGGATATATCGCTCATGAATTGGGGACTGGGGATTGGGGACTGGGGACTGGGGACTGGGGATTAGGGTCTGGAAACAAGACAAGGAAGCTTTTCTTCCTCATCTCCCCCCACTTCGTTATCTCTTCCATAACCAATGTTTCCTGGAGGGGTAGTTGATGGTGGGGGTTGTGCATAAGAAACAAAATAACAAAATTGGCTGTCTGTTTAGGTAATTCGTAATTTTTGATTCTTGATTCCGCTATTGCGGAAGCTATAAAGCCGTGTGAACAATCACACAACAATGGGGATGAACATCTCTCGTCCCCATGCCCAATTCCCTATGCCCAATTCCCTAAATCATATGCGTGTTTCTTCTACTACAATCTTGACTTTAGCTACTTTGGCGGTTAGCAATGCCACTCAACAAACTATGGCTGCATCGACTAACGCCTCAACTCCGGCTGAGATAGAGCAAAATTTAGTAGTGCCAGTAGTGGAAGAAAACCCTGCACCTCTGAAGGCTGTAGCTGCACCAGAAACAGAGATTACTCCCCAATTTTCTCAATCTCCAGTCATAGCTCAAAAACCTGTTGTACTTTCTCCTGTACCTTCGGTTGCAACTCCGTCAGCCTCCAAGCCTACCACGCCTGAAAACACTTTGGTTGTGACAGCTATCGATGTGCAGATAGTGGGCGCAACTCCTGAATTACAGGAAATCATCCGCCAAGTCATTAAAACCCAAACTGGTGGCGAAACCAGCCAAAGCCAGTTACAAAGAGATGTAGAGGCGATTTTGCAGACTGGTTTATTTGTCAATGCTAACGTCAATACCCGCACTACTCCATCTGGCTTAAATGTAGTGTATCAGGTGCAACCAGTGGTAGTGCGATCGCTCCAACTAGCAGGTGCTAAAGCCCTCACCTATCCAGTCGCCCTCAAACCTTTTCAATCCCAAATTGGTAAACCCATCAGTCCAGATGGACTCAAACAAGCAGTCCAACAAATTAATAAATGGTACACCGATAATGGTTATAACTTGGCGCGGGTGCTATCAATTCAACCCAATGATGCAGGTATCCTTTCCGTCAATGTCGCAGAAGGTTTGGTGAATGATATCAAGTTCCGTTTTGTAAATGATGAAGGTAAAACCGTCGATAACAATGGTAATCCCATCGGGGGACGTACCAAACCAGATTTCTTAAAACAACAACTCCAACTCAAACCAGGGCAAGTCTTTCAAGAAAATATTGTCCGGCAAGATGTCCAACAGTTATATCGTACTGGCTTATTTCAAAGTCTTAATGTCGCCTTTGAAGGTGATGCTACCAACCTTGATGTGATTTACGAACTTAAGGAAAATGGGGCCCGTGCGATTAATTTGGGTGGTAGTTACAATGCTGATACAGGGTTAATGGGGACTTTAAATTATCAAGACCAAAATATTGGCGGTAAGAATGATATTTTCAATGTGAATCTCGGTTTAAGTAGCCGTGATTTGCAGTTTGATACTAAATTTATTAGTCCCTATCGTGCCACTAATCCTGACCGTCTAGGCTACACCGTGAAAGCCTTCCGCAGTCGAGAAATTTCGGCAACCTTTGATGATGAGATTAAACTAGCTAACGGTGATAAAGTCCGGGAAGGTAAGATTGGCGCAGGTATTAGCTTACAACGACCCCTTGATGATTGGGATACCTCCCTAGGGTTTAATTATACTCGTACCAGCATCCGCGATCGCCAAGGCAATATCACCCCCACCGATGCCCAAGGAAATCCCCTCTCCGCTAGCCGTACTGGCGTTGATGACCTCACTACCGTATCCTTCACAGCTACGAAAGACCAACGCGATAACCCTATCAACCCCACCCAAGGTTCTGTTCTCAGACTCAGTACAGAACAATCTGTACCCATCGGTCAAGGTAACATCTCCATGAATCGCCTCACCGCCAATTACAGTCAGTATGTGCCAGTACAGCTATTTAACAGTCAAACACCCCAAGTATTTGCTTTGAATGTGCAAGCTGGTACTGTCCTTGGTAATTTGCCCCCTTATGAAGCCTTTAACTTAGGCGGTTCTAATTCCGTGCGGGGTTACGACGCTGGAAATGTCGGTAGTAGTCGCAGTTATGTACTAGCCACCGCCGAATACCGCTTTCCCATCTTGCCTATTGTTGGGGGTGTAGTATTTGCTGACTTTGCCTCAGACTTAGGTTCTGGTGACACTGTTCTCGGCAACCCCGCAGGTGTCAGGAATAAACCCGGTGCTGGCTTTGGTTACGGTGCTGGAGTCCGGGTAGACTCGCCTTTGGGTTTAATTCGCGCTGACTACGGCATTAATGACCAAGGGGAAAGTCGAGTACATTTAGGCATCGGTCAACGGTTTTAAGCGACTTCCAACTAAAGAAATATCCCATCGCTATGTAGGCAGGGGGCAGGAGAGTAAGGAGAGATGTAGCGTCAGCTTCTCTTACGATGGCGTAAGCCTACCCGTAGGGTGGCAGATGAGGAAGATTTTATTTTTAATACTCATGCCCAATACCCAATGCCCGTTACAACCCCAAATCCACCGCGATACGATGGGCGCAAGCAAACCCCGAAAACGCCACCGCATTCAAACCCTGACCTGGAAATGTACTATCACCCACACAATACAACCCTGGAATAGACGTGCGATTAAACGGCATTCCCAATAACCCCCATAACTTACGCCGAGGTATCGGCCCGTAAGTCCCATCTACACGTCCCAAAAAACGGCGATGGGTGCGCGGTGTCCCTACTTCTAAATAATCTAAACCTGCATCTAACCCTGGAAAAATCTTCTCTAAGCGGTCAATAATTCGCCAAGCTGCATCTTCTTTCTTCGCCTCATATTCTCTTGCAGACATTCCCTCCCAATCATTAACCCAGTGGGGTGTGAACCCATGAATGATATGATGTCCCTCTGGAGCTAAATCTGGATCAAGTAAGGTGGGAATAGATACAAACAGCGTACCTTCCGGTGTTGTCATATCTGCCCAATCTTCCAAGACAATATGATGGCACTCCGTCCCCCCAGGTAAAACCGACTCTTTTACCCCCATGTGTAAGCTCAAAAAACTAGGTGATTTTTGATAGCGTTGCTGCCAATTTTTCTCATTACTTGGTATTTTCTCCACGGGTAGTAATTTTTCAAAAGTATCCCAACGCGTAGCATTAGAAACTATGCGTTTACCCTGGTAAATTTCGCCATTAGCTAATTGCACACCAACAGCCCGGCCTCTTTGGGTGAGGATTTTGGTGACTTTAGCTTGGTATTTAATCGTACCACCAGACATTTCTAAACCTGCCACTAATTTTTGGGCAATTTGTCCTACCCCTCCTTTGGGATAGTTCACACCACCGTAATGTCTGTCAGAAAAGACCATGCCTGCATTAATCATTGGTGTCATATCTGCTGGAACTACAGACCAGCAGTAACATTCCATATCGATAAATTTTAATAATTGGGGGTCTTTGATGTAGCGACGGGCAACGTCACCCGCATTTTGTGGCAGATACTTAGCTAAACCAAGACAAGCCAAAGGATGCTGCAAAAATGTCCGCAGCAGATAGCGAGGTTCTTCTAGTGACAGTAAATCAAATTTGTTGAGATAGTTAAATACTCGCCAACATTCGTCATAGAAGCGACGAATCCCTCTAGACTCATGGGGAAAGTAAGCAATAAGATTTTGCAAAAACTTGTCATAATCCCTGTCAACTTTCAGGTCTAATCCTTGGGGTAGATGATAATGAATCTGTACAGGATCAGGGATAGTTTCTAAGCTAGAATTAACGGCACTGAGGGCGCGAGTAAGTAAATTTGTAGTACCTTTGTGTCCCAATCCAAAAATCATCGATGCTCCCACATCGAAGCAATAGTCCTGGCTTTCAAAATAGCCGGCACTACCCCCAGGAATTAAATAACTTTCCAATACCAGCACTTTAGCGCCTTTTGCCGCTAATTGGGTTGCTGTTACTAAGCCACCAATGCCAGAGCCAATCACAATCACATCAAATGAAAAAGATGGGGAAGTCCTGAAATTGGGCAACATAGGGACAGGAAATACAAAAAATTAACTAAGAGAATCGTATTATATATTACTTTTATTTTGCTCAATTCATTAGTCATTAGTTTTTACTCTAGTACCCCCACTCCCTTCTTTTACACAAAAAAGAGGGACGAGTCTGCTACCGCCGACTAATCCCGTCTGCCGATCCTTAAAGAGAGGAGAACACTGATTAATAATATAACCTTGATTGAGAATATATGTCAACTATTAATGCAAATATTTTGCAATAAAATTTGTGAGTGCTGATTTTAGCTGTTAGCATTACGCAGGAAAGAGTATGATGATGTTTCAGTTCTTGTAGAATAAAAAGCGGCTATTTTCAGCTATGGCGGTACAACTGCGTGTTTACGTTCCACCCCATCCTTTAATCAAGCACTGGCTAGCAGTTGCCCGTGATGCTGCTACGCCTTCAGTATTATTTCGTAGTGCCATGACCGAGTTAGGGCGCTGGCTAACTTATGAAGCGACGCGGGAATGGTTAGCCACCCAAGATATCATGGTGCAAAGTCCCTTGGATAGTTGCCCTGGAACAGTTGTTAATCCAGGGATACCTGTGGCAGTTGTGCCGATTTTACGGGCGGGTTTGGGGTTATTAGAAGGAGCGCAAACTTTACTACCTTTAGCTTCGATTTATCATTTGGGTTTGGTGCGAAACGAAGAAACCCTAGAACCTTCCTGTTACCTCAATAAATTGCCGGAAAAGTTTGACCCCCAAACCAGAGTGTTGATTACCGACCCGATGTTAGCTACAGGTGGATCAATTATGGCAGCAATGTCAGAATTGACTCAACGGGGTGTTGATCCAGCCTTAACACGGATTGTTTGCGTAGTAGCTGCACCACCAGCTTTACAAAAATTGAGTAATGCTTATCCTGACTTAGTAATTTACACTGCCACAATTGATGAAACGGTCAATAGTAAAGGATATATTGTACCGGGATTAGGAGATGCAGGCGATCGCATCTTCGGCACTTAAGTTAGTATGCAGCTAGGGAAGAACAATCGCTTAACTGATGTACAGGTTGCAAAGTTGCTTGAAGGGGTAAAGTTATGAGTCAGCGTGATGGTTTCGCCAGTGGGTTTTTCGCAGGGGCAATATTTGGCGGCGTAGTCGGGGGGATTTTGGGCGCTGTGATTGCTTCTCGCCGTGATGACGAAATCGTGGAAGAGGCTACAGAACTAATGAATAGCCCCACAGAAAATAAAAAAGTGTCCACCAAACGCCGTCAGATGATATCTTCTGAAAGTGAAGGCATGGAAATAGAAACTGCTAGGCGATCGCTAGAAGATAAAATTGCCCAGTTGAATGCCACCATCGATGAAGTCAGAAAGCATCTTGGTAATGTTAACGGTGGTTCCACTCAATCTGTGAATGACCGTTCCCTCAGCCAAGATTCTTAGATTACTTGTGGTGAGAGCGTTTCAAATTTGATGTTACTACACCACTCCCTACTTCCCACTCCCCACTCCCTAATTAAGTCGGTTAATGCGGTAATTTTCAGCATACGCCCTGACATGGACTAAATTAAAATCTATAGTAAGACCGCTTTTAACACTTAGTAGGAAACCAACCAATCCATGAATTTACTGATTACTACGTTAGTTACTTTCTTATCTATTTACAGCTACTTGCTAATTATCCGGGTTTTATTGACTTGGTTCCCCAATGTCAACTGGTATAATCAGCCATTTGCGGCTTTGAGCCAAATTACAGATCCCTATCTTAATCTCTTCCGTTCTATCATCCCTCCCTTGGGTGGTATGGATTTTTCCCCTATCCTCGCCTTTTTGGTACTAACTTTAACCAGTGATTTCTTGAGAACTCTAACTAGCTTGCCATTTGTACAGGGATTTTAATCGACACGCCAAACCATCTTTGTAGAGACGTGAAACTCAAACAGCGTCTCTACAAATTTTGTCTTTTTATTTACCTGCGGACTGTCGCACTAAATCCCGAAGCTTTAAACTGCTTCAGCTTCAGAGGTAAAGGCTGATTGGCAGGTACAGAAATTCTTAATTCAAAATCACTAACTCCTGGTGGAACTTCCGCAATAGAACCAAGACGGGTGCGATTTTGTAAAATGGGGTCATTGTTAGCATCATAGATGCGCCCATAGATATCTGCATCGTAGACGGTTTTATAAGTGCTATTTTCTGCCTTCCCAGTGACAATAAAGCAATTAGCAGCACCACTACCACTACTGGTGACAGCACCTTGAGCTAATTCTGGTGGACATTCTTGATATGACAAATCAGATAGTTTAATTTGGGTCAAGGCGACAGCCACAGGAGTCCATACCCACGATATCAAAATCATGAGGCAAGAAATAGCGATCGCCCTCATCAATCTGGAGTAGTTTAAATTAAGTGGTATTCTGATTTTCTTTTCCATAACTGTATAAGGTAGCAAGGAAACCTAACTAAACTTTATACCGTTGTGATGAGGGAATGGAGAATAGGGACTGGGGATTGGGGATTGGGGACTGGGGACTGGGGACTGGGGATTGGGAAAGATGGGGGAGCAGGGGAGCAGAGGAGAATAACTATTGCCTATTGCCTATTGACTAGAAACTTCTATTTAACTTTTGTAATAATTATTAAATCAGAACCTCGATTAGTATTAACTTATGACACCAGATGAGATAACAACAGCGTTGCAAACAGCATTTAATCGTTGTGATGCAGCCAGCTGTCCTCTCACTGACAAGCAAAAAGAGATTTTATTGCAATTGGTCGAGGAAATTCACAAGAAATCTAAGCATGGGAAGTCAGATACTCCTAATCCTTTAGATGAACTTACCCCAGAGGAATTAGAAACATTTTTAGATTTTGTCAAGATAGAAGAACAGCAAAACCGGACTTGGAAAGTGCAACTACTTAACGACTGGCTACATAATAATGATTCCGGCAAAGTACAGTTTATTCGCGATCGCTACGGTTTGCAATGGTTAAATCGTGTGGAGTCGTATCACTTTGACAAGTATGCCTATTTTGAGGATGCCCTAAAACTGAGAGTAGGCGATCGCATTGAAGTTTCCAATGCTTTGTGGGAATGGGTGCAGGAAGATGGACCCTGCAAACGGGAATGGTTTCTTTCTATCGTGATTCAGATTGATGAGATTAATCACGATGATGATTGTTCTACTAACTGTGTTGTTCGCTTCTATAACGGCACTGAGTATGAAATTCAAGGCATATACGAATGGAACCGCTATAATTGGCGCTGGCCGAAGCAGTAAAAATGCAAAATCCAAAATTAAGCAAATAATTTAGATTCAGTTTGCTAGGATGCAGAATCGCGTTCCTTCCGATGTGAATGATGATGTGTGTGATTATCCACTGGCGCGAAACTTGGTAATGTTAACTGTGGCTGTAACCTGTGATACCAATTCACAATAGCCTACGGCAAGGCTAACGCCTACGCAATGGACTAACGTCCCGCTCCGCTAACGCAATTCGCAATTGAGAAATCCTGACTTGACAAGGGTTTTCGGATTTGGATCTGTTTCAAGATTTTCGTGAATTGGTATGAGGCAATCTTTTCTTTTATCGCTACGAAAGAACAGCGTAGTTTTACTATTACTTTGAAGGATTTAACTGTGCAATCTCTATGTTCGGAATGAGGGCTGAAGCCCTCACTATAAACTTTAAGCTGCATAACAAATAGGGGTAGGTTGTAAACCCACCCCTTTTGTGTTTGATATTTTCCGTCCTACGGCAGCCGCTACAGGCTTTAAACTAGCAACTAAATTCGCCATGTCTTCCAAAGATAAAGCTTGACGCGCATCAGATACGGATTTTTCTGGTTCTGGGTGACACTCAATAATTAAGCCATCTGCACCACAAGCTATAGCCGCTTTCGCTACAGGTGCTACTAGCTCCCGTTTACCGACGGCATGGGAAGGATCTACAATCACAGGTAAGTGGGTGATTTGTTTGAGTGCGGCTACAGCCGCTAAATCTAAAACATTGCGGGTATAAGTATCGAAACTACGGATACCTCGTTCACACAGCACTACATCAGGATTCCCGTGGCTAACAATATATTCCGCCGCCATGACGAATTCTTCAATAGTGGCGGCTAAACCCCGTTTCAGTAATATCGGTTTACCAGCTGCTCCCAAGGCTTTGAGCAAGTCAAAGTTTTGCATATTGCGGCTACCGACTTGTAGCATATCCGCATGGGCAGCGACTACCTCAATTTGAGAGATAGCCATGACTTCAGTCACAACAGGGATATTGTAGCGCGATCGCACTTGGGCTAAAACTGCCAATCCTTCCTCACCCATCCCCTGGAAAGCATAGGGTGAAGTACGTGGTTTGAAAATACCACCGCGCAAGGCTTGTACAGGTGCAGCCCCTAGATTTTCGGCGACTGTCTCCATTTGTTCTAAGCTTTCCACTGTACAGGGGCCACCGATAATTACCAGTTCTTCCCCACCGAAAGCAACTGTTTCGGAAAGCTTGACGATGGTTTGGTGGTTGGGATGAGATTGTGCTACAAGTTTGGCGTTAATCATGGTTTTAGACTCCTAAATTTGGGGATTGGGGACTGGGGACTGGGGATTGGGGATTGGGAAAAATTCTCCCTCATCTCCCTCATCTCGAAAAAAAAAGCCCAGAACCTTATCAGTTCCGGGCGCGTATGATTTATCGGCATGACGCTATTTACCCGGAACTTGCTCTGGGCCAAAAGTAAAAGCCATAAAACCAGTTACTTAAATAGGTCATCACGATCAAAATTTGCTCCTGAAAAAACAAAAACCGCAGAGTTGGCTCTGCGGTTCACCGGGCGGTTTCCATTCGGAAACTAATTCACCGCCGGTGAACCGCCTTAAACCAAAAATAAAAGTAACGAGTGCTGCTGAACATTTCTAAGATGATAGGCTAAAAAAACTAATGAATGTCTTATATGAGAATAAACATAACAGAATGATTTGGTAGCGTCAAGACCAGCACAACATCTAAAAAAAACGATAAACTCATTACAAATCTGGCAAGCAAAACTTGTTGCTGATATAGCTACATAACACCAGATTTATATATTTGTGTTCAACTAATGGGTGATGAGGATTATCGAAACTAGACGGAAAAATATACCGTTGTGATAATTTTAACCCAATTGTGCATCTATTTCATCAACTGTTAAGCACAACCTAGTTTAATTATGCCCAGGACTAAAATCTTCACTCAACCTTTTGATCCTCAAGGTGTTTATCCCTGTCCAGTTTGTCGGGTAGGTAAGATTTCTCACATACCATTGATGGAGGCAATGGGTTGTGATTTCTGCCATGAAATTTTTACTGTTAATGTTGAACAACAACAACTGAAAATGCCTTCTCGACAACCGCCTTTGATTTGGCGATGGAATGGTTTTAATTGGTCAGAGGTGCAGTTAGAAGGTGTAGAACTAGGTTGGGGTTATGGATTAGCTGCAATTACTTTTATTTTGCTACCTACATTTTTAATTGGTATAGTAGCTTATTATTTCCCTCCAAGTTCTCACGATCCGATTACTTGGTTGCCATATATCTGGACGATATTAACTTTCTTATCGCATTTATCAATTATTATTTGGATTTTTATCGAAGTTTATCAAATACCTGTATCTGCTTATTTGCGAGCCATGAATAGATGGAGAAATCGACAGATGGAAAGATAATTAAAATCGAGAATTGTACATTTTAAAAAAAGTATGGTACTCAACTACGATGGGGCGATCTGATCGCTCTGAATTTTCGTATAAAAAGTTATTGATCGACTTTGCTGGCTGCGATAGGCTTATATAATATCTGAGTGCTAACTTTTTACCGTAGAATCAAACTGTACAAATAGTTACTAAGGATATGCCCAGTCCCTATTTAAATATATGGAGGGCTACACCTGTTGAAATAAAGTTGATTCTCCATTAAAAACATCCTATGAGCGAATTGGAGCGGTATTATCGGGTATTGGAATTGGAACCTGGAGCCACCCTGGAGGAAATCAACCAGGCTTATAAAGATTTGGTATTTGTATGGCATCCAGATCGTCTACCTAAAGATAATCTCCGCTTACAACAGAAAGCACAAGAAAAACTCAAAGCCATTAATGAAGCGCGTGAAAGGTTGCGCTCTTTCAATGGCAAAGCTCAAAATATTTATCATTCTCCATCACCTCAACCTCAAAAAACACCCGAAACTCACTATCAGCCACCAAAACAAAACCCAGATTTAAGTGGTAAAGATTTCAGCAGAGCAAATCTCAGTAATAAAGATTTATCTGGTAGAAATCTCAGTTATGCTAACTTAAGCGGTGCTAATCTCAGTGATACTTTCATGCACAAAGTCATTCTTAGAGGTGCAGATTTATCAGAGGCTAATTTATTTAGAGCCAATTTACTTTTAGCTGATTTAAGAGAAGCAAACTTACGTGCGGCTAACCTAATTGGCGCGGATTTGAGTGGCGCGGATTTGCGTGGCGCTGACTTAACAGGGGCGCGAATTCGTTCAGGCGATCGCCTACTGGTAAAATTAATCGGTGCAAACTTAAGCGGTGCAATTATGCCTGATGGAGTAATTCATCGTTAGTTAGTAGGCAATAGGGAATAGGCAATAGGCAATAGTTTGACTTCCTTATCTCCCCCAATCCCCAATCCCCAATCCCCAGTCCCCAATCCCCAATCCCCATGAACATTACAATTATTGGCTGTGGCTATGTCGGTTGCGCCATTGCTAAATCTTGGCAGCAAAATTCATCTTTTGTTGTTACCGTCACCACCACTACACCTGAGCGTGTTCCCATACTACAAACATTAGCTCATAAAGTTGTAGTTACTAAAGGCAATAACTTAGAAGGATTAAAAGCAGCACTACAAAATCAAGATGTTGTACTTTTAAGTGTTGGTGCAAAAGGTGCAGATGTCTATGAAGAAACTTATTTAAATACTGCTAAAACTTTAGTTTCGGTTTTACAAGAAAATTCTCATGTTAAACAACTGATATATACAGGCAGTTATTCCATTTATGGCGATCATAATGGCGCATGGGTAGATGAAGAAACCCCAGCTAAACCCGGCAATCGGAACGGAGAAATTCTGAAAGAAACAGAAGATGTTTTACTAGCAGCATCTAATGAAAATCTTCGCGTTTGTATCTTGCGATTGGGAGGTATTTATGGTAATGGTAGAGAACTGATGAAAATCTTTAGCCGTGTTCCTGGCACAACTCGTCCTGGTAATGGTAGTGATGTCACCAACTGGATTCATTTAGATGATATTGTGGCAGCCATAGAGTTTGTCAGACAACACCAATTACAAGGCATTTATAATTTAGTAGACGATGCCTATCTCACCAGTAAAGAATTACTAGATACGCTGTTATCAACATATAATTTGCCCAAAGTATCGTGGGATGATACCAGCAAAAGTACACGTCCCTATAATGCCAAAGTTTCTAACCAAAAAATCAAAGCAGCCGGATATCAGTTAATCCACCCCCAGATAATTTTTTAGCAAATCCAAAAACTTGGTAATTATACTGAGCTTTTTGTAAAAATGAGCGACGCGTAGCGTGCCGTTCCTTAGCGATCGCCTACAACAGGCGGATACGCGATCGCGCCATTGATTGCTCAGGTTTCCGAAAATACTAAGTGTATCCCCATCCATTGCTGGGGATGCAGACTTAGCTTAATTTCGCCTCTGCGTTTTAAATCTTAAGAATCAATTTATGATAAACACTTGGGTCATTCAGTCAAGCTGGTGGGAATAAAGTCGCCGAACTGTTTTTTAAGGAATTACTAACGGAACTCTGTCCCCCTCCGGTGTTAGAGTGAAAGATGACATTGCATAATCTTATGTCTTCTAAGACCCATTCTGAAATATAGCTTCAATCATTAGGCGCAGCATGGTCACCACCGCAGAAAAAACAAACATTGGCTACATTACCCAAATCATTGGTCCGGTTGTAGACGTTAAATTTCCCGGCGGAAAATTACCGCAAATCTACAACGCTTTGACCATCAAAGGCACTAACGAAGCTGGACAGGAAATCAACCTCACCATCGAAGTACAGCAACTTTTGGGCGATAACCAAGTTCGCGCCGTTGCTATGAGTTCTACCGATGGTTTAGTGCGTGGTTTGGAAGTTGTTGATACAGGCGCTCCCATCAGCGTACCCGTTGGTAAAGCTACCCTCGGTCGGATTTTCAACGTTCTTGGCGAACCTGTAGACAACCAAGGGCCAGTCAACAACGAAGAAACTCTACCCATCCACCGTTCCGCACCTAAACTAACTGATCTGGAAACCAAACCTTCCGTGTTTGAAACCGGAATTAAGGTTGTTGACCTGCTCACCCCTTATCGTCGTGGCGGTAAAATTGGTCTGTTCGGCGGTGCGGGTGTTGGTAAAACCGTGATCATGATGGAGTTGATCAACAACATCGCTACTCAGCACGGTGGCGTGTCTGTGTTCGCTGGTGTGGGTGAACGTACCCGTGAAGGGAACGACCTCTACAACGAAATGATTGAATCTGGGGTAATCAACAAAGACAACCTCAACGAGTCTAAGATTGCGCTGGTGTACGGTCAAATGAACGAACCACCCGGAGCGAGAATGCGGGTTGGTTTGTCCGGTTTGACAATGGCAGAATACTTCCGGGATGTGAACAAGCAAGACGTACTGCTGTTTATTGACAACATCTTCCGGTTCGTACAAGCAGGTTCTGAAGTATCCGCGCTGTTAGGTCGGATGCCTTCTGCTGTAGGATATCAGCCAACCTTGGGTACTGATGTAGGTGAACTGCAAGAGCGGATTACCTCCACCACCGAAGGTTCTATTACCTCAATTCAAGCTGTATACGTTCCTGCGGACGACTTGACCGACCCCGCACCAGCAACTACTTTCGCTCACCTAGATGGTACAACCGTACTGTCTCGTGGTTTGGCAGCTAAGGGTATTTATCCCGCAGTTGATCCTCTGGGTTCAACTTCTACCATGTTGCAGCCCAACATTGTTGGTGATGAACATTACAACACTGCGCGTGCTGTACAGGCGACTTTGCAACGCTACAAAGAATTGCAAGACATCATCGCCATCTTGGGTCTAGATGAATTGTCTGAAGACGACCGTCTCACCGTAGCACGGGCGCGGAAGATTGAGCGTTTCTTGTCTCAGCCCTTCTTCGTAGCAGAAGTATTTACCGGTTCTCCTGGTAAGTATGTGAAGTTGGAAGACACCATCAAAGGGTTCCAGAAGATTCTGTCTGGTGAGTTAGATGATCTACCAGAACAAGCCTTCTACTTGGTAGGCGACATCAACGAAGCGATCGCCAAAGCCGAAAAACTCAAAGGCTAAACAGTAGTGCTGAGTAATGAGTAATGAGTAATGAGTAATGAGTAATGAGTAATGAGTAATGTCTCCTTACTTGTTGCTGATGTGCTTTTTAAAATACCCTTTAACTCAGCACTCAGCACTAATCACTAATAACTGATAGTTCATAACCGCAACATGACCCTAACTGTCCGTGTAATTTCCCCAGATAAAACAGTGTGGGATGCAGAAGCTGATGAAGTGGTTTTACCCAGCACTACCGGTCAGCTAGGTATCCTCAGTGGACACGCACCACTGTTAACCGCACTGGATACAGGCGTACTCAGAGTACGCCCCAGCAAAAGCACAAATTGGCAAGCGATCGCCCTTCTAGGTGGTTTCGCTGAAGTTGAAGAGAACGAAGTTACTATTCTGGTGAATGGTGCTGAACGTGGCGACAACATTAACCTAGAAGAAGCTCGTGCTGCTTATAGCCAAGCACAAGCAAAATTGAACCAAGTACCCGCAGGCGATCGGCAAGCCCAAATTCAGGCAAATCAAGCCTTTAAACGCGCTCGCGCTCGCTTTCAAGCGGCTGGCGGTTTGGCTTAAAAGTATCCTAAGTAAGTATTTTTTAGGGTGGGCTATTGGCTCACCCTATTTTGTTTATGGGTTTTTTAAACGCAGAGTAGAGAGGAAAAATAATACTAAGTTTAAGAAATCTTGCTCAGTTCGGTTGAAGTGATACTTTAGATAATTAGTTGCCCAGAAGGGCGCAAATTATGAAAAGTTTTTCATCTGTCTTTGGTAAGACTGAAAAAAATAAATTAGCTCGTTTTGCAACTACCTTAATAGCTTCTTTGGCATTAGCTGGTGGTGTTAACTCTGCTCAGGCTACGAATGTAAAAGTATCTACTGTAATATCACTGGAGCAAACAAAACCAAATATTATCCAATTACCAATCAGCACAACACAATATCGAGCTGCTGCGGTTGATCCTCTGGTGCTTGTCCCGATTGTGATAGTTGGCGGTTTGGTGATCTTTTTTCCTCTGTTTTTTGGCGGATTGGTCGTCATTGGCGAACGGGAAGTTGGTATTGTCGTCAAAAAATTTGCTGTTTCTGGTAAGGGACTACCAGCCGGACGGTTGATTGCTCTCAACGGTGAAGCAGGTTTACAAGCAGATACTCTTGCTCCTGGGTGGCACTGGGGTTACTGGCCTTGGCAGTATTCAGTACGGAAGGAGTCCGTGGTTGTAGTGCCGCAAGGTGAAATTGCCTTACTTGTCGCTGCTGATGGCGGTTCTATTCCACCAGAGCGCATTTTAGGTAAAATCATAGATTGTGATAACTTCCAAGATGCCCGGAAATTCCTCACCCAAGGTGGTGAAAAAGGGCGACAAATGGGGTTTCTCACGGCTGGTACATACCGCATCAACACTGCCCTGTTTAAAATCATCATGGCTGCTAACGCCACGGCTCAGGGCATGAGTCCTGAACAGTTACGGGTGTATACCGTGGCCTCTGATAAAGTGGGTATTGTCACCACCTTGGACGGGATGCCGATTCCTGTGGGTGAAATCGCCGGGCCGGTGATTGCAGGACATGATAACTTTCAAAGTGGTCAGAAGTTTTTGGACGGTGGTGGACGCAGAGGTTTACAAGAGCAGATTCTGCTTTCTGGTTCTTGGAATCTCAATCCCTGGTTGGTAAATGTTGAACAAGTACCAATGACGGAAATTCCCATTGGTTATGTTGGTGTAGTAATTTCCTTTGTGGGTGAAGCCCAAGAAGATGTGAGTGGTGCGGCTTTTACCCACGGTAACTTAGTCAATCCTGGTCATAAAGGTGTTTGGGTTGAACCTCTGTATCCAGGTAAACACCCTATTAACACCCGCATCATGAAAGTGGAATTAGTACCAACTACTAACATAGTTTTGAACTGGTCAGGACGCACAGAAAGACACAAATACGACGCAAATTTAGAATCTTTAACGGTACGTTCTAAAGATGGTTTTGCCTTTGATTTAGAAGTTTCACAAATTATTCATGTCGGCGCGTTGGATGCGCCAAAGGTCATTTCTCGCGTTGGTTCAATGCAAAACTTAGTTGATAACGTCTTAGAACCAAGTATTGGGAATTATTTCCGCAACTCAGCCCAAGATTACACGGTACTAGACTTCTTGAATGCTCGGAGTGAACGCCAAGTTGAAGCCTCGGAGTATATCAAAACAGCATTGCGGACTTACGATGTGCAAGCAATTGATACGTTGATTGGTGACATTCAACCGCCAGCATCGCTGATGCAGACTCAAACAGACCGCAAAATTGCTGAGGAAGAACGTAAAACTTACGAAGTGCAGCAGATGGCACAAACCCAACGGCAGAAACTTGTGAGAGAAACCGCTTTGGCTGATATTCAGCAAGAAATGGTGAAATCAGAGCAAAGCGTGCAAATTGCGGAACTGAAAGCCCAAGCCCACATTAAGCAAGCCAATGGGGAAGCTGAATCTACCAAACTACGGGCAGTTGCGGAAGCTGAAGGAATTAGAGCAACAGGTAACGCCAAAGCCGAAACCTACCGCGCTGGTGTGGAAGCCTTGGGAACACAAGGTTATACCGCTATGCAACTGATGCAGATTATAGGCGATCGCAACGTCCGTTTGATTCCCGATATCTTAGTAGGCGGCAGCAACGGCAGCACCAACGGCTTAGTTGATGGGTTATTGTCCATGATTTTATGGAATCAAACCAATAAAACTGGTGAAGTCACACCCATACATCCACAACCAATACCTACACCAGCCTCACAGAATGGGACTCCTCAGCTATTTGTAGAATTACCGAAGGATAAATAAGGTAGGGGAGATGGGGGAGTGAGGGAAGATGAGGAAGACTTTTCCCAGTCCCCAATCCCCAATCCCCAATCCCCAATAATGCTTTTACAAAACCGCTATCGTCTACTAACTTTGTTAAGTCAAGGAGGATTTTGTCAAACCTACCTGGCTGTAGATGAGAGTCAATTGCCTCCTGTGCGTTGCGTAGTCCAAAAATTATGGACTCACAACTACACACCAGAAACATTTACACAAAAAGCACAGCTATTAAAGGAACTAGGTCAACATCCACACATACCAGCTTTATTAGCATACTTCCCAGAAAACGGACACTTTTATTTAGTACAAGAATTTATTGCAGGCTCAAATTTAGCTCAGGTAGTTGAAGAAGAAGGAACTTTTAATGAAGCTCAAATTTGGCAACTTTTAAAAGATATATTACCAGTATTGAAATTTATTAGCGATCGCCAGATTATTCATTGTGATATCAAACCCCAAAATATCATTCGTACCAGTTCAGGAAATTTAGTATTAGTCGATTTTGGTACTGCTCAAATCGCTTCAGGAATAAAGCATAATGAAAATATTCATGGTAATCCCGAATATGCCGCACCAGAGCAAATTCGAGGTCAACCCATATTTGCTAGTGACCTTTATAGCTTAGGTATCACTTGTATTTATCTCCTAACGCAGATTTCACCCTTTGACTTATTTGACATTGCCAATGATTGCTGGGTGTGGCAACAATATCTTACTAATAAAATAGGCGATCGCCTGACACAACTTATAGAAAAACTCTTACAAAAAGCTATTTCTCAACGTTTCCAATCAGCAAAAGAAGTCATGCAATTAATGGGTATTGCTAATATATACAACACCAGCAGTAGTAATTTAAAATCGCCCTGGCAATGCGTTCAAACTCTCACAACCAATACTATTAATTCTCTAGCCATTAGTCCTGATAGTAATACATTAGCCAGTGGTGGCGAAGACAAAATTATTAGATTATGGGATTTAAATACTCAAAAAATAGTTAATACCTTATCGGGACATTCCCAAACTGTAACATCAGTTGCTTTTAGTCCCAACGGAGACATTTTAGCCACAGCCAGCGATGATCACACCATCAAATTATGGCATCTCAAAACATCAAGAGAAATGTACACCTTAATTGGACACTCACGCGCCGTCAAATCAGTGAGTTTTCATCCCGATGGACAAATTCTCGCCAGTGGTAGTTGGGACAAAACCATCAAATTGTGGGATGTCAACACAGGTAAAGAAATTCACACCTTAAAAGGACATACTCTACAAGTCAGTGCAGTAGGGTTTAGTCCCCAAGGGCAACTTTTAGCCAGTGCTGGTTTTGACAGAACAATACGGCTATGGCGGATGAAAGCAATTACTGAGTCTGAGGGAGAAATACAAAACTGCCCGTGTGATACCTTGTTAGATCATACACGGGCAGTTTTAGCGATCGCTTTTAGTCCAGATGGTAAAATTCTGTCCACAGGCAGCGATGATAACACCATTAAATTGTGGGATATTCACACTGGTCAGCTAATTGGCACACTTTTAGGCCATTCCTGGTCAGTGGTGGCAGTAACTTTTACTGCCGATAGCAAAACACTGATTAGTGCAAGTTGGGACAAAACAATCAAGCTTTGGAAAATCAGCACAACCGAGGAGATTGCTACCCTTTCCGGTCATGTAAACTCAGTGACTGCTATCGCTACCAGTCAAGTGTCACAACTAATTGCCAGTGGTAGTAAAGACAAAACCATTAAATTATGGCAATTGAGTCATGAGTGCTGGGTGTAAAAATTTTACCCAGTCCCCAGTCCCCAATCCCCAATCCCCAATACCTCATCAAGCACTACCAGTGAAGGCAACTTCAGGGAATTTCAACTGTGCTTCTGCCATCGGGCGGTTTCTGCCTTCCTCTTGCCAGTAGTTAATCACTTCTGTTGCCTTGTTGAGCAACTCGACGCGATCAATATCAGAGATCCAGTGTTTAGATTCGAGTTCTTTCTTTAACTCTTCCCAGGCATCATTTCTGGGCCAGAAAAAATACTTAGTCAAAGGACTTGTACCTTTGCCTACAACTTGATCGACTGCCAGGGCAACGTTCTCGTCTAGCCAAAGAATTTTCAAAATGAACTTGGACAATTATACCTCCGGGGAATATCCGGCTACTAATTACAAAGTTTGCGATCGCTTATTTTAACCCAATATTCAGCCACTTGACAAAATAGGTTGGGGAATTGAGGATTTGAATCGGCCTGTAATCATCTGAGTACAGATGTGGCGGGAGTACCCCGGAGGTTTAGATGGGGCAATCACTTAATCATCTACAAAGCAGGGGCTTAGTTCAACTCGAAATTCCAGCTGAAGCCCTAAGACCGCGTATTAAAGGGAACAGGGAACAGGGCAAGATTTCCCTACTCCCGGCCTATGCAAATAATTGTAGGAATCAAATCAGATTGCCATATAACTTTTTGTATACTCTCTCAATATTTATTAATTATTAATTTACTTGTGTTTACATAATCAATATTTTTTTAATAAATAAATTTTCAAGCAAAAATATATGCTTTTACGAATTTATTGGCTAATTATTACTAATAATTTATTATTAATTACAAAACTAAATAAAGTAGTTTAAATATGGAAATTAATCAAAAGTTAATTCAGTTATAAGCAGTAATTAAATTTTGAATTTTAGTCTTGAATTTGTGAAGAAAAGCGCAAGCATCAACCAAATAAATAACCTATAAAATTAAATATTTTTGGAGCTAAAACCACTGATTAGCAAAGAAAACACAGGTAATATTTTCTGCATTTATATACTCTAGTTACTATTGAAAACACACAAAAATATGATGCGTACAAGCAGTTACACAATTTATGTAGACTTACCCGGCAATCAAGAAGAAATGTTGATTATTCATGGCTACACAGGAGCTTATGATAAAGTTTCTCAACGTGTAGCTACCTATTTGCGATCGCTAGAACATAAACATCCTCCTAAACCACTTTATGGAGACTGGAGTCCTGAACCAACAATTACAGGTAAAGTAGTTCCTCCTACTAATGTCACTATCGAGTTACTCAAAAAACGCGGTTACTTAACTGAAATGACAGTGATGGAAGAAGAGGAATATTTTTCTCAGGTGGCAACAAAATTGCATTATTTCCAGAGCCGTTTGATGCCTGGATATATATTTATGCCTACCTATAGTTGTAATCTACGTTGTCCTTATTGCTTCCAAGATCACATGAGGACAAATTCTGCTTTCAAACATTTATTGCAAACAATGCAGCCAGAAATGGTAGATAGGATTTTTGCTGCTATGCCTAAGATTGAAGCCGGTCATGGCATATTAGACAATCCAGATTTACCAAGACATATTACATTTTTTGGTGGAGAGCCATTATTAGAAGCCAGCCATTCTATTGTTAATTACATTGTCAATAAGGCCTTATCTTTAGGTAAAGCTACATTCTCGGCTGTGACTAATGCTACTGAGTTAACAGCGTACCAAGATTTGCTAAGTCCTGACAAAATTTCCAGACTACAAATTACTCTTGATGGCCCACCAGATGAACATAATAAACGACGAATCTATGCAGATGGTAGTGGCTCATTTGAGGTGATTGCGGAAAATATTAGCATGGCTTTAAGCTTAGGAGTTGAAGTCAGTGTACGCATGAATATTGACCGCAATAATATTGAGACATTACCTGATTTAGCTGATGAAATAATTGCCAGGGGATGGCATAAATACAAAAAGTTTTCTGCCTATACTTCGCCAGTTCACGCCAGCAATTCCCAAACCAGTGTCAAAACAACTTTCAACTCGTGGGAGCTAAATCAGGCATTAGACAAAATGCGCCATCAATATCCTAATATGCAAGTAATTTATCGCCCTAATGATGGTCTAGTAGAAAAAGCAAAGCAGTTGTTCACACAACACCGAGATCCATTACCAAGTTTTAAATCTAGTTTTTGTTCAGCACACAATAAGATGTACATCTTTGATTCCTTTGGCGACATCTATGCGTGTTGGGAAAAAACTGGTGATGAAAAAATTCGCATTGGTCACATTACCGAAGACAGCCAAGTGATTTTGAATGAAGAGTTAAACCAAACTTGGCGAAATCGTACAGTAGTTTCAAATCCCGTCTGTCGCAAGTGTCGCTACGCATTTTCTTGCGGCGGAGGTTGTGCTGCCTTAGCTATGAGCCATAAAAACAAATTTCACACAAATTATTGTGATGGCTTTGCTAATCGCTTCCGTGCCAGTGTAGCTGAGGCTTATCTAGATCATATTGCCAGGACTGAGGATGCTGTTGAGTTAGAACCAGAAGTATGTCCTGCTTAAAAAAGTCTTCATCTGTATAGCTGTGTATTTCCACTATTTGCTGTTTATTTATCCATAAGGAGAGATACCAATGAGTCAGAACATTGAAAATCCCAACAATGAGTTTGAAAGCCTCAACCTTGAAGAAATGGATGTAGAAGAATTAGAAAGACGTTTAGAACTAGCAGTTGCTACAACTGCCGGTTGGGGAGGAAGTTGTGGTAGTAACTGTGATGGATTCTCAAAAGAACCATTATTGACTACCACTGATACCACCACTGCAAACTAAAGGACTCAATATCTTAGGAAATGGTATATCCCTGGCATCTTGAGGAAATACCAGGGTTGTATACCTAACTGACAAAAGTAATGTATGTGCAGTGCAGTCATCGGGAAAAACCAACACAGCAATAGATGAAGTGACGGTACTGCATATACAATTTTTTTCTTAATTTACTACTGAAGACACCCAATTTAAATTTATCAGATTTTTAAAACAATGGATACATTGTTTATTCGACAAGATACAAGCGCGGTCACTCCTGCTAGAAACTTTTTGCGAGAGTATTGGCCGAGTGGAATTTATATCGAAACCTTAACTAATGAACGGGAAAACATTTGTGATTACTTTCCTGAACTGTTTATCAGTGCTTTTGTGGGAATCACACCTACTCAATTGGAATACTTAACATCTGCCGGTCAGATATTTGCCAGTTCATTGGTTTTATGCGACAAGATGATGGATTCTCTAGCAGTTGCCTATCCAGAGGCAGAGAGAATTTTAGGTATGCAAGCAATGCAATTTGAAGCTTACCAACTCCTACAGCAGTTGTTTCTACCAAATGCTAGCTTTTGGAGCCGCTTTCGTAATTATTATGCAGGTTATACCGACGCTTGTCTTCAGGAGCAATATTTTGCATTAGGGAAACGCCATTGGTCTGAATATACACAAGCACTGGCAATTGAAATTATTAAAGGCAAAACAGGTGTAGCTAAGTGTACAATCGCAGGATTAGTAGAACTAGCACAAAACGATGAACTCTTAATTCCATTGACGGCATCAATTGATCACTTCTATCTTGCCAATCAAATGCTAGATGATCTGCTGGATTGGAAAGATGATTTACGGTGTCAAATTCCCTCCTTACTGTTGTCTCGTCTCTTGAAAGAGTGGCCAGTTCATGGTACACAGCAAGAATTAGAACTACTCAAAAAGCAATTAGAACGGGAAGTTTATTATGGTGGTCATGCTACATATCTCTTAGAGATGTCGCTACAGTTTCTTGAGGATGCAGAAATACTCAAAGCTGATTTACCGAACCTTCTCTGGTGGAATATCACTGCCAAGCTACGCCGCAAGTGTCAGGCTCTCCTTGATGATATTAACCAAATTATTAGTAGAAATTTACAGCGTGTACGTGCAGAATCTAAGTTTGTTTTCACATTGCCACCTGCACAGAGTCAGTGGCAACAAATAGCGTGGGATGGGGTACGCTTCGTTGTCAAACAATGGCAACTGGGTTTTGGTGAAGCACGACACATCATGGAATTTGCTCATGATCAAGGTTTCAGTGCAGAAAAAGAGTATCAGTATGGTGATGTTTTTCAACGGGCATTAATTGCTGATGCTTTATGCGATGCGAATATCAGCCCGGGCCAATTATTGCAACCAATCTTAGATAAAGAGGTCAACTACTTACTTAGTCGCCAATGCACTACAGGAGTAGGTGGTTGGAGTTACTTCCCAGATTTGCCAGAATTACCACCAGATGCTGATGATTTAGCACAGGTAATGCAAGTTTTTTTACGTGCTGGTCATCAGACAGCAGTAGAAAAATATTGTGAAGCTCCCCTAGATGTACTTCTCAAAGATTGTAGCCACGATGATGGTTCATTTGAGACTTGGTTAGTACCTACTACCAACTTAACACCAGAACAGGAACGCCAAGCTGAGTTTATCAAATGCGCTTGGGGAACTGGTTCAGACACCGATGTGATTGCCAATTTATTTTATGCACTGACTCTATTTGATCACGGGCGTTTTGCTGAAAACATTACTCAAGGGGTGAATTACATAGAATCTCAACAGCAACCCGATGGTAGTTGGCTGAGTACTTGGTATCACGGCCCGTATTATGGCACCTATGTCTGTTTAAGGCTATTGGCTATTGCTAAACCCAAATCACCTGCTATTGCCCGTGCCTTAAACTTTTTACACCACAGTCAATTGGCTGATGGTGGTTGGGGTTTGAATGATGAGAGTGATGCCCTCAATACTGCATTATCTTTGTTGGGTTTAGCAGTGGTGCAAAAATCTGGTAGCGTTGCTAGCGATCGCACAATAGCACAAAAAGCACTCACATATCTCCAGAGTAGCCAGAATAGTGACCAAGCTTGGCCAAATTGTCAGTTGATTCGGATGGAACTCGGTCGCGCTACTGGTAAAGTGCTTCAAGTCCTTTCTTATGGCAGCAGTACCGTTACTACCGCCTTTGTATTGAAAGCGGCCTTATTGTGGCATCAACTAATCAGCAATGACTGTGCATAAGTGAAGCTGGCCAATTACTCAAAATCAAATAGCTATCCTATGTCAGTAACTCAGTCAGAAAAACATCATGGTTTACAGAAAATTGGGCATATCAGCATACTTTTCTTACTGCCCTTATTGGGAAGTGCTATTTTAGCTCTCCCACCTTATTTACTGCATCAAAGCGGTTTATCTTTGCCACTAAGCATATATGCAGGAGAGTTGTTAGTCAGTCTGTATCTCATTCATCGTTTTTACGGCTTGACCAGTTGTGGCCTTAAAGGTATCCCCAAATTATCAGATTTTACTTGGGCATTGTTATTTTTGGTGCTGCGGTCAATTATTTGGATAGCATTTTTGCCTGTCAATATCAGCTATTTTCCATTGCCAGTAGTTATCTCAGATTTACTATTCTTTGTATTGGTAAATGCAGCTGCGGAGGAAATTCACTTTCGAGGCTTACTCTACACTGGAATACAAGCTCAGATTTCACGCCCGATAGTAGCTGCCGTAATTAGTTCCCTATTATTTGGTTTGCTGCATTTATCTTTAGGTGAACCGCTATGGATTCCTTTGTTCATTGCTGATGGTTTAGCCTGGTGTGGGATTCGTATCCGTACTGGTAGTGTATATCCTGCCATTCTCAGCCACGGCTTACAAAATCTGCTGTTTACTAGATTTTTGGTTGTTCCCCAAGACCTCAGTGCTAAGACAGAGCTGGTTTACACTATCACAGCTATTGTTGTGGATGTTTTGTTTTTTACCATCGCTTTGAATAAAAATTTTGGCAAGTATGGGACCAGGAGATATGAGCTATGAAATTTTTGTTCTGCCCATTAGCCAGTCATGGTTTTGTTTATCCGTCCATAGGCATTGCTCAAATACTCAAACGCAGAAAACACCAAGTAGCTTTTGTTACAGATATTGCTTTTAGTGGGATTTTACAACAAGCAGGATTAGAGCGGATTCCCCGAACTAATCAGGATGGTGCTAGTTTCCAGGTAGGAGTATGGGCTAAACCGATAGGTGTATCGATGCAAATTAAACATATCCAGTATGCTCTGGATCAATTTGCACCTGACGTATTGGTAACACATCAATTAACTCTGGGTGTACTCATTGTTGGTGAACTATATAATCTACCAATCTGTATTTTAGGTGGTGCGGCTTATCTGTTACCTACTTCTACATCTGTTCTAGAACGTCCCCCTATTTCAGAAACAGAAGCGCGGCTGCTGTGGCGGTATGAAGAGATGATGAAACTCTATAATCTCAATCGTCAACTCTGGAGTTTACCGTCGATCCATTGCAACTATAGAGATACACCCTTATTGGGTGATCTTTTCTTGTTACAAAGTCTTCCTGAATTAGAACCAGATGTAGATCAACTACCAGAAAAAGTACATTTAATTGGGGATTGTCTGTGGGAACCGCCTGTGTTTGATCCAGATTTGATGAATTGGCTTAATGATGCGATCGCTTCTGGTGAACAGATAATTTATGTCCAACCAGGCAGATCTTTTGGCAAACCTGGATTTTGGCCAAACTTAGTTGAGGTATTAGCTAACTTACCAGTGCGAGTAGTTGCTGTAGTTAGCCGTATGGATAGCGAACTAGGTGAAATACCACAAAACTTCTTGGTGCGTGACCATATTCCCCAAGGACTTATACTACCCTATGCCAAAGCAGTGATTTCTAGTGGGCATACAACTACTGTTTTGGGAGCAATTAAACATGGTGTGCCTAGTTTGTTAATACCTAATGGTAGTGGTACTGAAGAAATTGCTGAACGTTGCCAAACCGCCGGAATTGCTATTTGTTTATCGCCTAATCATATTACAAATCAAACCATAGAACAAGCTGTTCACCAACTCTTAAACTGCCGACAAATCCAACAAAATTCTCAAGTATTACAACAGGCATTTAGCAAAGTAAATGGTTGTGAACAAGCTGCCGACTTATTAATTAAACTCGCCATTACCAGTCCAAAAGGAAAAAATCATCTTCAATCTCAAGTACCAAGTCTGAAATTGGTAATGAATAATTATTAGTTATTAATTATTAGTTTTTCTTCTCTAAACCCCTGTTGCTTCAGAGTGAATCTATGAAAGAACTACAGACACTACAAGGACTCCAGGAACGTCTAGTTGTTGATACCTCTGAAGGGCAACCAGTGTATTTGCTAGCAGTAGGTCACAATCTGACTTATATTAGACTTTCGCCTACCTCATATTATTTATTACAGCAGCGTAGTTTAGGCATCTCCTTTGAGTCTTTAGCGGAAATACTCAGTCAATCAGGCAAGTATATATCCTCAGATCAAGTAGAGACGGCTTACAACGATGTCATTGAGCGAATTACTAAGATTGAACAAAATTCCCATCGCAAAGCGTCGCCTTATTTTTTCCGCTTCACTATATTACCCAAGGCGATAGTTAATTCTATTGCGGCTTATCTTTCTATCGCATTTTATTGGCCTGTAGCCTGTTGTCTATTATTAGCTATGGCTGTAAGTGCAGCGATCGCTCCACAACATGACTTCCACATTGATACCTCTGTCACGGGTTTTTTATGGAGTTACTTATTATTCTTTGCTTCATTAATGATGCACGAACTAGGTCATGCTAGTGCTTGTGCGCGTTATGGAGCAGAACCTAGTGACATCGGTTTTACTCTTTACTTAATTTGGCCTGCGTTCTACAGCGATGTTAGCGATGCTTGGAGGTTAAAACGTTGGCAAAGAGTAATTGTTGATGTAGCAGGAGTATTTTTCCAATTAATCTTTGCAGCTATATATGTTGTTGCCTACAGCTTAACTGGTTGGGTACCCCTAAAACTAGCACTCATTATGATTGCTGGTAGTTGTTTGTTTACTCTCAACCCAATTTTTAAATTTGATGGTTACTGGGTAATGGCTGATACTTTGGGTGTAACTAATCTCAGTCAACAACCATTACGTATTTTTCGTCATTATCTTGATCGATGCCATCGTCGCAAAGTGAAATCATTTCCCTGGCCGATTTGGGTAATGGGGATTTTAATGATTTACACAATTTTGAGTTTTATTATTTGGGGCTATTTTTTATGGGTAGTAATTCCCATATTCTGGCAGGAATTATGGAAATATCCATCATTAGTTAATGATTTAGTATCTCATTTTTGGCGTTGGCCTCCTGTAATCGATATCAAAATTTTACAGTCTTTTATGAGTTCTACCGTCGTAATTGTTATTAGCATCTTGATGCTATCTTATTTAACTAAACTTTTACGAATCACTTTATTTACTAAAAAAAAGCCTAAATAATCGCCATGAGAACCTTCGATTACTTCAAAATGTCAGTGCAAACACTCTTAAGTAATAAACTCCGTAGTAGTCTGACCATGCTAGGCATAGTTATTGGTAATGCTTCAGTTATTGCTTTAGTAGGTGTGGGAGAAGGAACCCAAAATTTAGCTACTGAACAATTTGCATCTTTAGGAACAAACGTTTTATTTGTAGTACCTGAAACCAGCGATGCTTGGGGAGTCACCAATCAAAGACCGAGAACTTTAGTGCTAGCAGATGCTTTGGCGATCGCTAACCAAGTCCCTGCGGTGAAAGCCGTTGCACCAGAAATCCAATCGCTAGAACTAGCAAGTTATGGAAATAGAAATGTGCAAACTCGTGTGATTGGAACCACGCCAGAATATATATCAGTACGTAGTTTTGATGTTGCCCAAGGACAGTTTTTTAGAGACTTAGATTTAAAAAGAAATGGCCGAGTTGTGGTTTTAGGTCCCGATTTAGCAGCGAAGTTATTTAAACATCAAAACCCTATTGGTGAAAGGGTAAGAATTAAAAACCTGAGTTTTTTAGTCATTGGAGTTATGCAACCCAAAGGCTCGGTTTTAGGCACTAACTTAGATGATGTAGCTATGATACCTATCACTACTCTTGCTCATCAAATTATTGGGCGAACATCTCCCTATGGAATACAATTATCTTTTATTTCTCTCTCGGCTCAAGATGAAACTAGGGTAAAAGCAGCTCAATTTCAAGTAGAAAACTTATTACGGAATCGCCGAAATTCGACTCGTACAAATGGTTTTATGGTGCAGAGTCAAAAAGATTTACTGAAAACTGCCAATCAAGTCACAGGGGCTATAACTTTAATGTTGGCAGCGATCGCTAGTATCTCCCTACTGGTAGGAGGGATAGGCATCATGAATATTATGCTGATTTCTGTCAGTGAACGTACCCCAGAAATTGGCTTACGTAAGGCAATTGGCGCAACTTCTCAAGATATTTTAATGCAATTTTTAATTGAATCTGTAATTCTCTCTGTGACTGGAGGAATAGTAGGTATATTGACAGGAATTAGCGGAAATTTGCTCATAGCAGCCTTTACTCCCTTACAAGTGAGAAATTCAGCGATCGCTATTACTCTAGCTACTTGTGTATCCGGTGGTATTGGGCTATTTTTTGGCGTGTTTCCGGCTCGGCAAGCTGCCAAACTCGACTCAATTGTGGCTCTACGCAACAGTTAGACGATTATATAGGAATCCGCTTTGATTTCTAAAATTATCTGCGTAGCCAGGCAATAGGCAATAGGCAATAGGCAATAGGAAAGGAGAGAGTAGGGGTGTACTGAGTTTTTTATGCGCTAGCGCAGGCTACGCCAACAGAAATCAAATACGAGTCCTATATAAATTTTTTTATCAAAAAAAGAATGCAAATTCCCCTAATTAATCAAGTTAAGTTACCTGTTCCTAAAATTGTTAGCGTAGTCGCTGCGGCTATATTAGGCATGGGTGCGACAACTTATTTAGTTTCTCGCTATACTACTAGCCAAGTAGTAGATATTAGTAATTTAGTAACAGCAGTAACTTCTCAAACCTTAACAGTGCAGGTGCAAGTCAACGGCAGGGTTAGACCAAATCAAACAGTTAATATCAGCCCTAAAACTGCTGGTCGTTTAGCTAAAATATATGTCAAACAAGGAGACTACCTCAAGCAAGGTGACATCATTGCTCGCATGGAAGATGAGGAGATCCAAAGTCAGGTTATGCAAGCTCAAGCTAACCTGAATCGTTTACAAGCCCGCCTTGCAGAACTAAAAGCTGGCAATCTGCCTGAAGAAATCGCTCAAGCCCGTTCTCGTTTAACTCAAGCTGAAAGTTCTTTAACTCAACTTCAAACTGGTAGCCGTATTGAAGAAATCGGCCAAGCACAAGCCCAATTGGAAGCAGTGCAAGTAAAAAAAGAGTTGGCACAAAAAAGAGTCAAACGATATGAATACTTAGTAGCTCAAGGAGCAATTGCTCAGGATAAACTGGATGAAGCTTTATCGGAAGAACATCATTTGGAAGCCAACGTCAAACAGTTACAATACCATTTGACGCAATTAATTAATGGTCCGCGCCATCAAGAAATTATCAAAGCTACCGCCGCAGTCACAGAAGCTAGATATGCACTACAGCAGCTACAGAATGGCACTAGACCGGAAATGATTGCACAGGCACAGGCTGCGGTTGATGAAGCTTATGCCCAATTACAGACTGTAAAAGCACGAGCTAGAGATACTGTGGTGCGATCGCCTTTTGCTGGTTTAATTACGCAGCGTTATGCTGATCCTGGAGCTTTTGTAACGCCTACTACCTCGGCTTCTAGTAGTGCCTCTGCCACTTCCACCTCCATAGTAGCTTTAGCCGCAGGCTTAGAAATTCTCGCTGAAGTCCCAGAGGCAGATATTAATCAAATTCAACTGGGGCAGAAAGTAGAAATCACCAGTGATGCTTATCCCAAACAAGTATTTATGGGTTCTGTACGATTAATCGCCCCTGAAGCTGTACGTAATCAAAATGTGACTTTGTTTCAAGTACAAGTTCAAATTGATACTGGTAAAGATAAACTCCGATCTGGAATGAATGTAGAATTAACTTTTTTGGGCAACCAGATTCCCAATGCAACAGTAGTCCCCAGTGTGGCAGTTTTAACCCAAAATGGACGGGTTGGTGTTCTCGTACCAGATCAAAATCATAAACCCAAATTTAAACCTGTTACAGTTGGCGTGATTGTGGGCAACCAAACTCAAATCATTCAAGGGGTAAAAATAGGCGATAAAGTATTTATTGATTACCCAGAAAAAAGTAATTAGCTGGAAGATGCCTTACGCTGATACTAGCTCAATCTATAGCTGCCAATAACTCTATGACTACAAAATTATCAACAAAAGCGATCGTTGTATTTGATATCGATGGAGTTATCCGCGATGTTGGCAGTTCTTATCGTCGGGCGTTGGCAGACACGGTAGAGTATTTTACTAACAATGCCTATCGTCCCACATCCCTAGAAATTGACCAACTCAAATCAGAAGGGATTTGGAATAACGATTGGGAAGCATCCCAGGAATTAATTTATCGCTACTTTGCCAACCAAGACCAGCCTCGCGAACAACTACAACTGAACTACGAAACTATAGTTGCCTTTTTTCAATCCCGTTACCGCGGCCCAGATCCCCATAATTGGACGGGATATATTTGTGATGAACCCTTATTATTACAACCCAGCTACTTAGAGCAATTAACACAAGCTGAGATAGCCTGGGGATTTTTCAGTGGTGCAACCCGTGCTTCTGCTACCTATGTTTTAGAGAAACGTTTGGGTTTACAGTCTCCGGTATTGATTGCAATGGAAGATGCACCGGGTAAACCAGATCCCACAGGACTGTTTGCCACAATTAACAAACTAGAGAATCAATTAGAGGCAACATCAGTCATAGTCTACGTAGGTGATACTGTGGCAGATATGTACACCGTCAGCAAGGCTAGAGAACTAAAACCTCATCGTCATTGGATTGGTGTTGGTATCTTACCGCCTCATGTGCAGGAAACCCCAGCCCGTAGTGAAGCTTATGCCCAGACATTGCTAACAGCAGGTGCAGCAGTAGTTTTAAGTAATGTCGAGCAATTAAATCCAAATCAAATTCAGGAACTGTTGCAGCAATCATGAATTAGACATCTCTCAAACTCTGACTCTCTGAGTCTGAAGCGTCTGTGCGTGAGACAAATTTATCCTTGCACTTAGCAACAAACAAAATATAGTTATTTAATTTACAAAAATTTCATAATTTTTTCGGCATTTATACACAGATAAATTTTAAGATAATAACTGGCTATAAGCCAGGCTTTATAGAAACTATAACTCAATATCTAAGTAAGTCGGTGGGAAAAAACACAACTATGTTAAGAAAAATAAACTAGGCTCAAACCCTCTTCCCTCCTGCCTCCTGCCTCCTGCCTCCTGCCTTGCCATAGCGATAATTTTTAACACTGAGCTACTTATAATGTAGACGGTCATATTGGGCAAGATAATATATGACCTGATATTGATTTGCGTCTACTGGCTGGTGGAACAGAAACCTGCTCATCGAAGTAGGGAACTCTTAACCCTAAATTCTATTAAACCTCTTCCTAGAGTGACAAAAAAGGGTTACTCCCTATTGATGGTAGTGCGTTTCCTATTCCCTGAATAATCGTTGCAAGGGATAGCCAGCTAAATATCAAGCACTGTCAAAAATCTATGCAGATGAATCAAACACTTTACCTATACTCATCTTTGGCTAATTTTCGCTGGCTACAGAAAAGTTATACCGCCAAAATTATGTCGGTAGCTTTTCTAGGTACTCACATCCCACTGTTAACTTTACTGTTCAGTTTTGTCATTTCTAACTCCTATTCTTGGGAAATAGCGATTCGAGTTTTAGTCATTGCTTTGATAGCTACGTTAATAGGTACGGCTGCTACACTCTATGCACTGCATCACCTCCTTGCGCCAGTCAATTTGACATCAAAAGCTCTACAAGATTATCTCGACACGAAAACTGTACCCAATCTGCCAACAGAATTTATTGATGAAGCGGGTACGCTAATGGCTGATACCGCACAAACTCTACAGCAATTAGATGAGTTAATTGACCAAATCAGCAATTACGACAAACTCACAGGATTACCCAATCGAGAGCTATTGAGCGATCGCCTCAAACAAAGTCTATACTCATCGCAAAATAGTCAAAAGCTCATAGCTGTCATCGTTTTGGGTATTGATGATTTCACAGATGTGAGTCATGCTCTCAATCCTGAGCAATCTAGCTTACTGTTAAGAGCAGTAGCCAAGCGTTTGCATAGTTGCATAGCACCAACAGATATCCTGGCGCATTTGCATGGAGATGAATTTGCGATCGCTCGTACAGAGATACATTCCTTGGAAAGCATCATCAAACTCTCCCAACTCATACTAAGTACACTAGCTAAACCCTTCTCTATCCAAGGCAGCCAAATTCATATCACAGCTAGCATCGGCATTACACTCAATCAACTCGATCATGGCAATAACGCCGAGCAACTCTTACAACAGGCTCACATAGCTTTGTATCAAGCCAAGCAGCAAGGACGTAGCCAATCCCTATTTTATTCCCCAGAAATTAATGCCCAACTGCAAGAGCGATTGGTACTAGAAAATGAATTATATGGGGCATTAGAACGCAACGAAATGCTGGTTTATTACCAACCTCTGATTGATTTAGATAGTGGCAACATCAAAGCAGTTGAGGCGTTGGTGCGTTGGCAACATCCCACACGCGGTTTAGTGTCTCCAGCCGAATTTATTCCTATTGCAGAAGCTAATGGCTTAATTGTACAGATTGGGGAATGGGTGTTGCGAACTGCTTGCGCTCAAAATCGTGCTTGGCAACTGGCTGGACTTCCACCCATGCGGATGTCGGTAAATCTGTCAGCTCGACAATTTGAGCAAGCAGATTTAGTAGAACTTGTCAGTCAAATTCTTCAAGAGACTGGTTTACAGCCATCATACTTAGAACTGGAAGTAACAGAAAGTTTCTTGATGACAGACATTCATCGTTCTGTAGAAACCTTAAACCAGTTGCGAAAATTAGGCGTATGGCTTGCCTTAGATGATTTTGGTACTGGTTATTCTTCGCTCAACTATCTGCAACGCTTTCCTGTGAATATGCTGAAAATTGATCGTTCCTTTGTGCAGAATGTGGTATCTAATATTGATAGTGCTGCTGTGACTGATGCCATCATTGCTTTAGCCAAGAGTCTCCAGTTGAAAATCACAGCCGAGGGAGTGGAAACTCCCGAACAACTTGAGTATCTACAACAGCGTGGATGCCAAGAAGGACAGGGATTTTACTTTAGTCGTCCTATTCCTGTTGAGCAAATCACGGAGTTGTTACAACAAAGTTGTCAGAAAATGCAGCCAGTCGCAGCGTGATATGGCTGGGGACAGGTGACAGGTGACAGGTGACAGGTGACAGCGTGTTCGTTTAACGGTTTTATGATTACTCGATGTCCTAATCTATTTGGTGACTGGCATATCTCATACCATTAATTGCGATCGCTATTCCCCAAGAAAACGATAGTAGAGACGTAACACTACTACGTCTCTACATTTTTTAGGAGATGTTTCATCACCAAAGATACCAAAATATTTGCTAAACTCCAGGGTTTGGAGTTCAAATAAAAATAGTTTGTGTCTTGGGAAGTGGGAGGCAGTCGCGGAGTGGTGCATGACGAGCGGACAGAAAATTTAGAAAATCTGAGTCAGAGAGACTTTACCTGGCCTTTTTGGTTTACTTTGCCACTTTACCCCTACGGTAAGCGGCGAACACTGCGTCAAGAAATAATTAAAGACACAATCTGGACTTTTGACCAGATGCAGGGGATTTTCTACGTTATTGTTCCCATTCGCATGACTGTTGTGAAGTTAGAAGCGGGGGGACTGTTGGTATATGCTCCCGTTGCGCCGACTCCCGAATGTATTAGGTTGATGAATGAATTAGTGGCGGAACATGGAGATGTGAAATATATCATTCTGCCTACGATTTCCGGTTTAGAACATAAAGTCTTTGTTGGCCCCTTTGCCAGATGTTTTCCCCAAGCACAGGTATTTGTAGCTCCTAATCAATGGAGTTTTCCGCTAAATTTACCATTAAGTTGGCTGGGTTTACCTCCTCGACGCACTTACGTACTACCAGCAGATAGCAGTCAAGCACCCTTCGCCGACGAATTTGACTATGCCATATTAGATACTATTGATCTTGGCTCTGGTAAGTTTGCAGAAGTGGCATTTTTCCACAAGCGATCGCACACGTTATTAGTTACAGATTCTGTGATTTCAGTACCAGAAAATCCGCCGGCGATCGTCCAATTAGATCCCTACGCCTTACTATTTCATGCCAAAGACAAAGCCTCGGATGTCGTTGCAGATAACCAAGCCAATCGCCGTAAAGGATGGCAACGTATCACCTTATTTGCTTTGTATTTCCGTCCCAGCGTGTTAGAAGTCCCCAGATGGGGTGAGGTATTCCGTGAGGCTCTCAAAGCCCCAGAACGGTCATATAAAGCTTATTTTGGGTTATTTCCCTTCAAATGGCAGCAAGATTGGCTGCGATCTTTTGAGGCTGTACGGGGGGATGGGCGTTTATTCGTCGCACCTATATTACAGACATTGATTCTTAACCGCGCACCTAGAGAAACTATTAACTGGGCTAATCAAGTAGCAAGTTGGGATTTTCAATGGATTATTCCTTGTCATTTTGATGCACCCATCAAAGCCGAACCGCGCCAGTTTCGCCAAGCTTTCTCTTTTTTAGAAAAACAACCTGCTGTCAGTGCTGGTTTATTTAATAGTGATAGTTATCCCTTACCGGAGAAAGATTTTCAACTTCTCAGAGAGATTGATCAAGGTTTAAATCAGCGTGGAATTGTACCGCCACCAAAAGAAAAAGTTTAGTCAGATTAACCCTTGATGCCCTTAAACCGTTCTTTTGCTTTCTCAAATGCCTCTTGCATCACAGACTGAATTTCTTGGGGATTGGGTTTATTACCACCCATTAAATCACCAAAGTAAACACAGGCTGTTTCCCCTAAAGACCAAGTATACGCAGCCGCCCAAGAAGCCGCGATCGCACTGCCAAAACCTGGTATAAATTTCACTAACTCCCGTCCAATGGCTTGGGCAAAAAAACCACCTGCGATCGCACTCACGATCCCACCAGCTTGGGATGGGGACAAGTTCTGTCCGTAGAGTTTACCCAGTAGAGTCACCATCGACACTTGCAAAGCAGTCAATACGGGCATGGTAGCGAAAGGTAAGGGTACAGCCGCCAGGGTAGCTGCCATCAGCGCAAATGATAAGGTGTAACGTCTACCCACATCCCGGTAGATATTGCCGAGTTTTTCAGATGCTTGCTTATCTAATAGCTGATAAATTGCCTGGGCTTCGGCTTCGGGAAGTAATTCTGCTAGATTATCTCTGAGTGCTTCTAAACCATAAAATACCGGATTATAACCGTCTTCTTCTAAAGTAAAGTCAATCAAGAGTGAGCGATCGTACAGTCCGGCAAAAGCTTCTTGAATCCCAGTATAAGCCCGATTCAACTCCTCATAGTCTGGGGGATAAGCTGGATGATCAGAGACACTGGCAGGATAAATTTCATGTAAGCAGGTAACTGCTAGTAAACAGGGAACTTCTGGATATTGCTGACGCAACTGTTGAGCAATCTGGCGCAGTGTATCTGTGGCGAAGTCGTTAATTTTGACTGTCAAAATTAAGACTCTGGCGCGTTTAGTTTCCTGTTGTAAGTCTCCTACCAACTCTTGAATAATTGCCTGGGTTTCTTGATTGATATCTCCCAATCCGACTGTATCTGTAAAAATCAGTAAGGGTAGCTCATTGGAAGGATAAGCATAACGTTCAGTGTGTTGTGTGTGGGGACGATATCCTTGACCGACAATTTCCGCCGAAACTCCTGTTAATCCCCGAATAATAGAACTTTTACCAGCTTGCGGCTTACCAATCAATAAAGCTTCTGTAGTTGGTAGTTCTTTACGGACTTTATCTAAAATTTCGGTAATTTCAGTTTCGCTAACGCTAAACCATTGCACTACTGTCTGTGCAACTTTGTCTACAGGTAAGCGTTGCATTAAATCTCCTGCTGTCTTGTTCCAGACATCACTCAGGCGATTTTTCCAAGAGTTTGGTCTAATCATTGCACCATTGTTCGGTTCGCTGCACTTTCGAGAACTTGATGATTACCAGTCCTTCCACTATAATTTTGCCCCTAACTCAGTAGAAATGCTAATCGAGTTACGAGTCGTGATGCGTAAAGCCCCCAAGTATGAGGCACAAAACTTATTGGTTTTGTGCCTCATATGTCTTTTAAGTGGGGGATATAAGCGAAAGAGCGGGATTTATCCCGCCAGTGGCATAGTCTTGAGTTTGGTACAAACTTACTGTACAATCTATATACAAAAAAATAATTTGAGATTACGATTACATCAGCGAATCAAAAATCATTTCAGCTATTGTGGTGGTGGTGTAATGTACGGTTGCCAGCAAGTTTTAATTAAGTCAAGTAATGAACTTGCTGCAACCCTTGAGTTTATTTGTAGTGAAGCAAATAAACTCACTAATTGCGGCATATATTTAGCAAGACAAGTATTTCTAAAAACTGGTAAAATCATCAGTAAATTTGACTTGCATAAAGAATACAAGCAAAATAAACACTTTCAGGCGTTGTATTCACAAGCAGCACAGCAAGTATTAACCACAGTAGGGGAATCATTTCAATCATTCAAACAACTCAGAAAAGCTCACTTTGAGGGAAAGATAAAACAAAAACCTAGATTACCTAACTACAGAAAGAAAGGTGGCTTAACTCTACTCGCTTACCCCAAACAACATTTAAAACTGATTAACGGGCAAATTCGCATACCCTTGGGTAGTCTAATAAAAACTTGGTTTGGTATTGATTCATTCACCATACCAATGCCTAGTAATTTAGATTATCTAAAAATCAAAGAATTACGAATATTGCCCCGTAACGGTTGTTTCTACGCTGAATTTATCTACAAGCTAGAAGCATCAAAACCCGATTTAGACTACACGTTAGCATTGGGGATAGATCATGGTATCGACAATTGGCTAACTTGTATTTCTAATGCGGGAACTAGCTTAATTGTAGATGGTCGCAAAGTTAAAAGCTTAAACCAGTGGTACAACAAAGAAGTAGCCAGACTTAAAACCAATCAACCTCAAGGTTTTTGGAGTAAAAAGCTGGCATACATCACAGAAAAACGTAATCGGCAGGTAAGGGATGCAGTAAATAAAACCGCCAGAATAGTCATCAATCACTGTTTAGAAAACAAGATTGGAAATGTAGTGTTTGGCTGGAATCAACGCCATAAAGACAGTATTGAATTAGGTAGAAGAAATAATCAAACTATTGTACAGATACCAACTGCAAGGCTAAAAGCGAGGATTAAACAACTATGTGAACTCTACAGCATCAAATTTCATGAAGTTGAGGAGAGCTATACAAGCCAATCTTCGTTTTTAGATGGCGATACAATACCTAAGTTCTGCGAAAAACCGGAAGGGTGGGTATCTTCAGGAAAACGAGTAAAACGTGGTTTGTTTGTCACTGCAACTGGTAAACAAATCTCTGCTGATTTAAACGCCAGTGCCAATATGCTCATTAAAGTATCAACACAGCTAAATATAATTTTAGATTTAGCCAAGGTTGTTAGGGGGCTTTTGACCGTCCCGCCAAGGATCTTTCTTTGGGAAAAAAACTGTAAAACGCAAAAAGCGACGGTTTTAACCTCGCTTTTTGTAACAGTTTAGATTCCCCGTTGCTTCAGCTCGGGGAGTAGTCAAGGAAGTTTTTGTTCCAAATACCCTTTGAATTAATCCCCTTGGGAGTATTCATTCCATAAGGTGGTAATTTCTCGCAAACTTTGATGATTGCCATTGCCCAAAATTAAATGGTCTAGCAACGGTATGCCTAATAATTGCGCCCCTGCTAAAAGTTGACGTGTTAACTCTATATCTTCTGGGCTGGGTTCTAAGTTTCCTGAAGGGTGATTATGGGCTACTATTGCCTGCGTTGCACCTTGGCGGATGACTTCCCGAAAAATTTCACGGGGAGAGGCTAAGGTTTCGGTGGCTGTCCCAATGCTAATGACTTGTGTACCCAGTAAGCGATTTTTTACATCCAATAACAGCACAGCAAAACGTTCTTGTGCTTGCCACATTAAGTCTTGACTCAACGCTGCGGCCGCTGCATTGGGGCTATCAATGGGTGTACGGTCTAAGGGGCGGGATTGAAAAGCACGTTTACCTAATTCAATGGCGGCTAAAATAGTTGTGGCTTTAGCGGGGCCAATTCCAGGGATCTGCATTAACTCAGCAGGTGTGACTTCTCGCAATACCGCCAAGGGGTCACGTTGATGTTTACTCAATTCTTGTAGAATATATTGCCCTAAACCAACGGCTGAAAGTTTGCCTGGCCCCTGTCCAGTGCCTAAAAGAATTGCTATCAACTCTGCTGTGGCGAGAATTTTGGGGCCATAGGTCATTAACCGTTCACGGGGACGCTCATTTTCAGGAATATCAGCAATTCTCAGGCAATAGGTCATAAAATAACTAAAAAATAGCCACGATAGAAGCAACTATTTTTATTTATGCCCTGTTTGCGATCGCAATTATCCTGACTTGAGCAAATCTTTAATTTTCAGAGATTCTCATGTAGTTTCCTGAAACAATGCTAAACCAAACTCCTCACCCGTAGGACTAAAGCCAATGCCTCGGTATGCTGCTTGTGCTGCTAGATTGTCTGGACTGGTGAATAAGATAGCGCGTTGAACACCTTGCGATTGCGCCTCTAGCAGTGAACCAGCTACTACACATTTAGCGTAACCCCTACCCCGCAATTCTGGAGGTGTCCAAACTCCACCGATTTGTACCATGTCAGGTAAACGCCCATTGAAGGCAGAATATGCAACTGGGGTATCCTCTGCTACTAATACCCAATGGCTAGCTATGGCTTGATGTGCTTCCAAGCTTTGACGGGAAGTTGTTCGTAAATCCGCAGTTTCTAATTGTCCCAAGGTTTCCACACTATAGGCAACTCGCCAATCGGTGAGTAAATCTAACTCTTCTGGATAGGGTAAACGACATTGCACCTTTCCCGATGCTAAAGCTGGGGGTATGTGTAAATCTTGTAGTGCTAGTGAAAATAAAATTTCCCGCTCATCTTTTTGAATTAATCGATTAGCCAGTCCTAATGCTTGTTTTGTAGCCGCAACTTGTAAGGCTGGCCCAGCAATCCCAGAGATGGCTTTACCAGATTTTGTTACCACTGCTTGCACCACTTCCTCTAGATGAACAGGTGCTTGCACAACTACCATGCCGTTCCAATAATGGGCTGCAACTGCAACTATCTTGTTATCCTCAATTGCGGCTACATAAATGCCTTGGAACATTTCACCTTGATCAACTAGCCCGGCTGTTCGCCAATTTGAGCGCAAAAACATGGAAGTGTCAGTATGTTGCAAGAGGAAGTCTTCTAGCAACATTTCATCCCCAGCTTGTAATATTCTCAAATTAGTCATTAGTCATTAAGTAGGTCGGCGTAAACAATTATTGTTGGAATAAGGCAGGGAGCAGGGGGAGAAAGAGTTTGAGTCTTATTTACTTTTCTTCACATAGTTTGGTTTTATTGCACCGACTTACTTAGTCCATAGTTATCACCCAGTTTCCTTGACTTCTTTTTTTCCTATCCCCTGTAACCTTTAACCTGTTCCCTCTAAAGACCAATCTGTACTTCTTCAGCGACTCGTTTCAGGCGACGTAGCTGGGCTTGCATATCCTCTTGTGTCCACTTGGCGGCAAAGGTGTTAAAACCCCAACTAACTATGGGGTTGGGAATGTCAAACTCAAAGCGATTGACTAGCAATGTGCCTTTTTGGGTAGGTTGACATTCCCAGCGATCGCGTCCTTGGAAAAATCCCTGAAATTCCCACACCACTAAGCCTGGTTGGCGTTCTACGACTACGCTGTTCAAGGTAGGTTGCACTAGAGGAATTTGAATCAAAAAGCGGCTTTTACTGCCTATATCTGTACTCCAAGTTTCGCCTAATGGTTCGCAGCTCAAGACAGGGTTCAGCCAACGGTGCATCAGTGTTAAATCCGTAAAACACCGTTCTACTGTTGTGGCTGTGGCATTAATTTGAATTGATTGTTCCAATATTTGGGGCATAGTTATTAGTTAATAGGCAATAGGCAATAGGCAATAGTTTTTTCCCAGTCCCCCATTACAAACCTAAGTCTTCTGAAACACCCAACATAATGTTGAGATTCTGGACTGCGGCTCCTGATGCGCCTTTGCCTAGGTTGTCGAGACGTGCTACTAGCAAGGCTTCTTGGGTTGCGTCGTTGGCGAACACAAACACCTGCACAATGTTGGTGTTGTTCATTGCCATGACATCTAAAAATGTACCATCTCGCAGTAAGGTAGCATCTTGGAATGGAGCTACCTGGACAAATTTTTCACCTGCATAGTATTGGGCGATCGCCTGATGAATCGCTTCACCCGATGGGGGATTTTCTAGTGTCCATAGGGGTAAAGGAATTTGGACTAACATTCCCTGCTCAAAATCTCCGACTGCGGGAATAAACAATGGTGGTGATGCTAATCCAGAATGCTGGTGCATTTCTTTGACGTGCTTATGCCCAAATTGCAAACCATAGATACCGTAAGGATACAGTGAATTTGCTCCTGTTTGCTGCTCATGAAAGCGATCGTATTTTTGAATTAAATTCTTACCACCACCGGAGTAACCAGACACAGCATTAATTGTGATGGGAAAATTTTCAGGAATAACTCCCTTAGCTATCAAAGGACGGATACAGGCCAAAAATCCTGTAGGATAACAGCCGGGATTACTTACAAACTGGGCATTAGCAATTTTTTCTCGTTGTTCTGGATTTAATTCTGGAAAGCCATAAACCCAATCTGCCGCCGTGCGGTGGGCTGTACTGGCATCCAGAATTTTTACTTGATTACTAATCACTAAGCTGACAGCTTCGCGAGCTGCATCATCAGGTAAGCAGAGAATAACGACATCAACAGCATTCAGTAATTTGGCTCGCTCAGTCGTATCCTTACGTTTAGATGGCTCAATACTAACTAACTCGATGTCATTCCGTTGATTGAGGCGCGAGTAAATCTGTAAACCTGTAGTTCCCGATTCCCCGTCAATGAAAATCTTAGATTTATTCATAAAGTAATCTGTAATTCGTATTCAAATTTTGAGGCTATACTCAAAAATCAAGTTTTTCTGGACTATTGACTATTAACCGCCCCAACAAAAAATTTATTAAAATCACGTAAGTCTTAGTTACTTCTTAAATTTTACCTTGTGACGTAGTTCATCTTTGATGCGATTGATAATTGAAGTTTCATCCAGAGTTGCCAAAATCCGATTAATTACGGCTTTTGGCCCATCTGGCCCCCAAGTTGCACCATTGGCTAAATAAATTTTAGTAACTTGTCCAATCCCATAAGAAGATACACCAGCTACCCCGGCTTGGGTGAGTGCGACTGAGATATAGGGGCCAAGGGCAACGCCAGCTGTGGCTGATGCAGAGATTCCCAGTAAAGTTTTTAGCCCACTTAAACCCAAGTTAGCCAGTAATTCACTCACACCGATCCCACCCATGCTAATGGCGATTTTTTGGAGTAGTTGTACAGCACCAGCTTCGGTCATGGGGATGCCATAGAGTTTAGATAAGCCCAAGATTAAAGTAATATCAATCACTATACTACTCAGTATATCTACAACCGTGACTGGATTGAGTGCGATCGCCACCGCTTTCGTCATGACTGCTTTCCAAATCAACTGATTGGCGTTCTGTTCCCGAATGCTCAACTTGCGCTGCACCAGTTGCTCATTGACATTATCAGCGTACAGCATCGTGTTCAGCGCCACTAAAGCTTTGCCCTCACGCTGCAAAATCTCTAAAATTTTCAGTTTCAATTCTTCCACTTGGGCCGCACCCGGACGTAACTGTACGCCCCTACTACCATCAGCACGATATACAGCCGTCTTTACCAGAGGTGATGCGGCTGACATGACGATTTCCAGAGGTGTGAGTAATTCCCGTACCCGTTCGTCTCGGATTTTCTCATAAATTGCCAAGCGATCGGTTTCTGGATATTGGTCTACTTTATTAAATACCAGGATGATCGGTTTACCTGCTTCCCGTAATTGAGATAAAGCTTCATGCTCAACCTTCGTCATATCACCCGCAATCACAAACAGAATCAAATCCGCCTGTTTTGCTATTTGTTCTGCTAATGCGGTGCGAGTTTCCCCATCAATTTCGTCTAAGCCTGGGGTGTCAATCAATTCTACCTGTGATTTACCAACACTAGGTAAAGTCACCCTGAAAGCCCGTTCTGTTTCGCCAATAGCCTCTTCACTAATCGTCCAATTCACACTTTGAGCCGTACGGGTAACACCATGCAAAGGCCCAGTTTCAAACACTGATTGTCCCACCAAAGCATTTAAGAGGGAAGACTTGCCCCTCCCTACCATGCCAAAAGCTGCAATTTGGACTACCATACTGTCTAATTTGGTCAGCATAGTTTCCAAATCAGCGATTTCTGACTCTAAACCCGCTTTTTCTTGGGGGCTAAGGTCAAGACTAGCGACTAAGTTACGTAATGCCGTTTGTGCTTGTTTATAGTTCAGTTCCGCCTGAATATCTTCAAAACTAAAAATGGCACTATCTAGTTCTTCCTCCCAGTTGGGTGAGTCACTGTGATGTGGTTCGGGCAGTATCGAAGTCATGTCAATTTTAGATTTACCTCTGATTCCGATCCTAGTCATTTTTAGCAGGGGTTTGGAGACAAGGAAAGGGTGAATTAGGAATAATGAGCTACAAATCAACAGTTTCAACTCTGGATGGGCAAGGAGTGTCCGAAAAAGTAGTAGAGTGAAAAGTGCATCTAGTAGCGTTAAGAACTTGATTAAATCACCTGTGCGGAAAATCGTTATTGCCGGTAACTGGAAAATGTTTAAAACCCAGGCAGAATCACAAGAGTTTTTAACAGGGTTTCTGCCGTCCTTACAAGAAACGCTTCCAGAACGGGAAGTGGTACTATGTCCTCCTTTCACTGACTTGAGCGTTTTGTCCAAGAGTTTACATGGTAGCCTAGTACAACTAGGAGCGCAGAATGTCCATTGGGAGGAAAGTGGGGCGTACACTGGTGAAATTTCTGGCCCCATGTTGGTAGAACTTGGTGTACGTTATGTGATTGTCGGTCATAGCGAACGACGGCAATACTTTGGGGAAACAGACGAAACTGTGAATCTGCGCCTCAAGGCTGCCCAAAAGTATGGTTTAACCCCGATTCTGTGTGTAGGCGAAACTAAGCAACAGCGAGATGCTGGGGAAACTGAATCACTAATTACTAGCCAACTAGATAAAGACTTAGTAGATGTTGATCAGACAAATTTGGTGATTGCCTACGAACCAATTTGGGCGATTGGTACTGGTGACACTTGTGAAGCCACAGAAGCAAATCGAGTCATTGAATTGATTCGCAGCCAGCTAAAAAATCCTGATGTCCCCATTCAATACGGTGGTTCGGTGAAGCCCAATAACATTGATGAAATTATGGCTCAACCAGAAATTGATGGTGTGCTTGTAGGCGGAGCAAGTCTAGAACCTGCAAGTTTTGCCCGCATTGTCAACTATCAGTAAAGAGTCAATAGTCCATAGTCCATAGTCTGTGTTTAAATCACTATTGACTATTGACTATTGACTAATTCCCTATGTGTAGCAAGCTAATCATACGCGATCGCTGTTTCGATTGGGGACAGCGTACTTATTTAATGGGTGTTTTAAATGTCACACCTGATAGTTTTAGTGATGGTGGTGAATTTAATACTACAGCTGCGGCTCTCTCCCAGGCGCAAGCTTTGGTAGCTGCTGGTGCTGATATCATTGATGTCGGTGGTCAGTCAACTCGACCAGGAGCCGAACAAATCAGCCTGGAAGCAGAATTAGAGCGGGTACTGCCTGTTGTTCAGGTATTACGATCAGAAATTTCCGTACCCATCTCAGTAGATACGACTAGGGCTACTGTCGCTAAAGCCTCTGTAGAAGTTGGTGCAGATATAATTAATGATATTTCCGGCGGCACATTTGACTCCCAAATGTTGCCTACGGTGGCTAGTTTAGGTGTGCCGATTGTGTTGATGCACATCCGAGGGACACCCCAAACGATGCAACAAATGACTGATTATCAAGATGTCATCGCAGAAATTTCTAGTTTTTTAGCTCAACAGATATCGATAGCTACGGATTTGGGTATTGATCCTGAGAAAATCATGATTGACCCTGGTATTGGTTTTGCTAAAAACTATGAGCAAAATTTAGAAATTCTGCGCCGCTTACGTACCTTGCGATCGCTTAATTGTCCTATTTTAGTGGGAGTATCCCGCAAAAGTTTTATCGGTCGGATTTTAAACCAACCAGATCCAAAAGCAAGAGTTTGGGGAACGGCGGCGGCGTGTTGTGCTGCCATTTTCAATGGTGCTGATATCTTGCGAGTTCACGATGTTCGGGAAATACATGATGTATCGCTGGTGACTGACGCACTGTTTCGAGAATCTGAAGCAATACAGGTGACAGGTGACAGGTGACAGGTGACAGGTGACAGGTGACAGCAAAGAGGGAAAGAGAGTGTTTCTTTAATTCTTAGTTAGGAGGTTTAATACTTTTGACTTCCCCTACTCCCTACTCCCCACTCCCCACTCTCTACTCCCTACTCCCTTGTTCACCCATGTTCACCATTGCTACCATTCACTTCAGTAGTTGCAGTATCAGCAATTACTTCCTTTACTAATTCACCTGTTTTGCCTGGATCGACAAAGACAACTTTGGCATTTGGGCTTTCTCCTAGTCTATAGCTAGCATTAATATAATCTTGAGCTACCAAATAACGCAAAATTTCTCTATTCTCAGGATTACCTCGCAATCCTTCAGCAATTATCTGCATTGAGGTCATAGTTCCTTCTGCTTTCTTGATGGCAGCTTGTCTTTCTGCTTCAGCTTCAGTAATCAATGCTCGTTTTTTGATTTCAGCAGCTCGCTCCTCCTCCATTGATTTGCGTACACTTTCTGGTGGTGTAATTCTTTGGATATCTAACCGAGTAATCTCAACTCCCCAATCTGCCGTTATGTGATTCAACTGATCTAAGATAGCTTTGTCCATCTCGGCTCTAGAGACGTTGGTTTCTTCTACAGTGTTTTGGGCAATAATTTCTCGGAGAGTAGTTGTAGCTAGCTGTGATAACGAACCTTGCAAGTCTTCAATGGCATAGAAACTTTTCTCAACATCTTTAATCCGCCAGAACAGTACAGCATCAACCTCTAGGTAAATATTATCTTTGGTGATCACATTCTGCGGCTTGATGTCTATGAACTGTTCTCGTGTGGTGTCTTCCATCACCACCTGATCCACTAAAGGCACGATAAAGTTTAATCCAGGCTTCAATGTGCGATGTTTTCTGCCCAAGCGTTCAACTAGGGCTGCATTTCCTTCGTTGATAATTTTTGTAGATGCCAAGGCATAACCTGTAAGTGCTAAGACTATAGCAATAATTGGCTCCATATATGCTCCTGTTCGCTTTTAAGGAGATTTTAGTTTATAGGACATGGTAGTACCATGTTTTACATTTAAATCTCATGTTTTGAGTTGTATAGCAGAAGGCAATAGGCACTCTTGCAATAGGCAATAGTATGCCATGAATGAGTTTGAGCTAATAATGTCTTAATCGCCTTGTCTACAGCTATAACTGGTAACTTTATACACTGAGTAGTCAATAATTATAAAGGGCATTGCCAGTTTTCATGTAGCGAAAGCAATGGATCAAAGATATTACTTAGGGAAAAATCTGAAGAAAGATGTGGCGATCGCTCTATCTCTTCCATGAATCTACAAAAAACTATATCCATAAAAAATGGGGACTCCAAGATTTAACTTGTGTCCCCAATTGCTCAGTATATGTAAACTTAAAATCCGAACAATCTCAAAAGGTTAACGACAATACCTAAAGGCCCTGCGATGATATTGAGACCATCACCGGTTCTGGCAAGAGTAGAACGGTTGACTAGCACAACATCATTATTGCGGAGAATAGGATTAGTTTGCTCATTAATTCCTTGGCTCAAGTCAACTTTGACTTCTCGCTTAGTAACTGAACCATTAGGATTCAAACGAACCAATTCTACAACACCCTTACGCGCTCTAGCATCATTAAATCCACCAGCTGCCAGTAGTGCTTGGTTTAAAGAGCTATTGGGTTGTAAGTCCACAGGACCTGGTCGTTTTACTTCACCCACTACACCAACTTGAATTCTGGCAGGTGATAGAGTAGTCGTAGCTAATTGAGTAGCTTCTGCTGGGGAAATCTCCGTAGCTGTGGGGATAACAATAGTATCACCATCTTGCACAATCACATCTTGATTAACATCGCCACTTTGCAACAATTGCCAAAGATTGATGTCTACAGTTTGTTCTGTACCTGCTCTGGTAGGTCGGCGGAGCTTAATATTACGAATATCCGCTTGTGATGTGATCCCACCTGCTAATTGAATGGCTCGTGACACATTGGGCAAACCACCTCCACCTTCTGTACCACCTGCGGTGACAATATAGGAGCCAGGGCGATATACTTCACCAATTACTGCTACTGTGCGCGGTGCGGTTGGGCTAGCTGCAAAGTTAGCCGCAAATAAATTACGTGCTTCTGCGACGTTAAAGGTAGTTGCAGTTGGTACAACTATCACGTCTCCATCCCGTAAGGTAATGTCTTGGGCTGTATTACCTGTTTGAATTATATCCTTGAGATTGAGGGTCACAAGTTGCTCACCAGAACGGGCTGTTTTGCGCCTGAGCTGAACTTTGGTGACATCTGCTGCCAAGGTAACACCTTGAGCTGTAGTCAGTGCAGCTAAGACAGTTGGGTATTGTACCCCTGGATTATTACCTGCACCTCCTTGCAAGCTTAAAGTATAAGATCCTGGACGTGTTACTTCTCCAGCGACCAAAATATTGATAGGACGTGGGGATAAAAGATTGATAGAAATTTGGGGACGTTTGAGAAACCTGCGGTATCTTTCAGTAATAATGTCAGCTGCCTGTTCAGTTGTTAAACCCTGAACAGTCACACTGCCAATTAAAGGTAAATTAATCGCTCCACCTGGGGGAATTTGGTATTCACCCGTATATTCTGGTACTTCAAATACATTTACACGGATAAGATCGCCGCCGCCCAATAAGTAATTAGTATCTGGTTGTTGTATTTGTGGAGATACTGGTTGGCTCGCCGGAGGTACAGTTTGTGTATTTGGGAATACTTGCGCTCTACTAGCAGGTACAGTTTGTAAATTAGGAAATACTGTTAGTTGAGTTGACGAGGTTGGTTGTCCCTGAGCTATGCTGGCAGACGGCACAATGAGATGAACAGCCGTTAACAAAGCCGCACCCACAGCTGGCTGGGTTAGAAATTTCAGCGAACCTGTGTTAAGCATATTTACCTTAAACTCTGAGACTACGATTGGTAAAGTATTGTCTAAACATTTTATTTTTGACTATACTTAAGTATTTAAGTTTCCCGACAATCTCATTTTCCTCGAAAAGTAATCTTTTCCGGAATAATATTTTTTGTGGTTTTTGAATTTTTAGTAAATTTAGCTTAAAGTTGCACAGGCTGACTTTAAAAACAACAGCCAATCTTACTCTAGAATTAGATATTTTACTAGATGTGTTGTATGGCTGTAAAAATAATTATTCCCTCTGTGTTTGAAATTACTCTCCTTGACAGGGAGTAGGGAATAATCAGGAATAGGGAAGAAATATTTTTAGCTTGTACTGATTTTTTTCCAGGCTAAATATCAAGAGTATTAATAATTTTGACGCAAATGGCACACTCAAAAAAGAGTACAAGCGGTTAATTATTATTGCTGTTAAGTATTGGGTATTGCCTATTAACTGCACCCTAATTATGTGGTTTTTGTAGCTGTTGCAGAAAAAACTCTTCTAAGGATTGGCGAGATAACTGCATGGAAAGAACTTGTCCGCCCATCAAACGGAGGCTAGACAGAAAATCGTAGTAATCTTCTTGTAATGTGCCGTGCCAAGAACCATCAGGTTCAAATACTAAATTAGGTAGCCATTTCTGGAGAATCGCTCCATCACCGCCTTTACCTTTAACGTGATATGTTTCATCCCTACCCAATAGTTCACCCAGAGAACCAGTACAAATTAATTCGCCTTGGGCAAGAATGGCAATGCGATCGCAAATCTGTTCTACTTCACTTAGTATGTGACTATTGAAAAAAATTGTTTTCCCCGCCGCTTTTAAAGATAAGATAATTTCTCGCATCCGGTAGCGTCCGATGGGATCTAATCCAGACATCGGCTCATCTAAAAATATCAATTCTGGATCATTAATTAATGCCTGTGCCATCCCCACACGCTGTAGCATCCCTTTGGAGTAGCGACGCATTTGTTTTTTTTGGGCATCAGCTAGGGATAAACCCACCAAATCTAATAGGTGAGGAATACGTTGACGTTGCACACTCGGAGGAATTTGGAATAACCCAGCTGCTAACTGTAAAAATTCCCAGCCAGTGAGATACTCATACAAGTAAGGGTTTTCACTGAGATAACCCAGGCGCTGCTTAACGCTGCGATCGCCTAAAGGTTGACCTAACAACAAACCTCTACCAGCCGTAGGCCGGATAATACCCAGCAACAATTTTAACAGAGTGGTTTTCCCGGCACCATTAGGCCCCAGTAACCCAAAAGTTTCCCCCTGATAAACCGTTAAAGAACAGCCCTTCAGAGAAACAACTTTTTGATTCATCCAAAAGCCAGTGCGGTAGACTTTTCTTAACTCAGAAGTAATGACTACTGGTGGGGTATCTATAGTAGCCAATTGAGCATCAGGGGTGTCTGTTACAGACTTCATCTCAGTTCAATGAACACAGCATTGGTGATAAGTTACCCAATAGGATAACTGCGATCATCTATAAATGTGTTAATTGTTGCAAATTTTGGGGAATGGGGCGTGAAAGCAACGGTAATGTGATGAAAAACTCAGTTCCCCATCCCGGTGAAGAATTGACAGCGATCGCTCCGCCATGTTTCTCTACGACAATTTGTTTAGCGATGGCTAAACCTATGCCTGTGCCTTTACCTACTTCTTTGGTTGTAAACAAGTGATCAAAGATATGTGCCTTCACTGCTTCTGACATTCCCGTACCGTTATCACTGATGGCAACTTGTACCTGTTCCCCTACAACTTTGGTGCTAATTGTAATCCGATTGGGGTTAGCTTCAATCTCAGCAAAACTACGCCCCTGATTTGATTCATCTAGGGCATCAATCGCATTTGCCAGAATATTCATAAAAACCTGATTTAATTGACCAGGAAAGCAATTTACACCAGGAAGATTACCATAGTTAGTGGTAACTTTAATTGCAGGGCGATGTTCGTTAGCTTTTAGACGATGACGCAGGATCAGCAACGTACTATCAAGGCCATCGTGTAGGTTGAATGGTTGTTTTTGATCACTGTCGGCACGGGAAAAAGTCCGCAAACTCTTACTAATGGATATGATGCGATCGCCCCCGTCTTTCATCGCCTTGATCAGTTTGGGCAAATCTTCGCGTACATACTCCAAGTCAATGGCTTCTAATTGCTCTTCAATTCTCATACTGGGTTGTGGGTATTCCTGACGATAGAGGTCAATCAATCCCAACAGGTCGTTAATATAATCTCGGACAGCATTAACATTACCCACAATGCAGCCGACGGGATTATTGATTTCGTGAGCCACCCCCGCCACGAGGTTGCCTAAAGCAGACATTTTTTCACTTTGGACGATTTGCACCTGGGCTTGCTGAAGATCCTCTAGGATTGTCTGGACTTGGCGATAGAGACGAGCATTTTCTAGAGCGATCGCAGCTTGGCTAGAGAGAAAATTGAGAACGAAGAAGCGATCGCTAGTGAACACCCCACTTGTAGCTCGATTTTCCAAGTATAAAATCCCGACTAAAGTACCCTGATTGAGTAATGGCAAACATAGGACACTTTTGGGTTGATACTGCTCAAAATAATGATCAATCACACCCGGTAGCTGGGTTTTCAAGTCATGGATAATTACCGTTTCTAAGGTGTTTTTCACGTACTGAATCAGTTTTACGGGAACATGAGGATGATTGTCTAGTAGAGCTGATTGTAAGTTGGTTTGCTTTAAGTCGGCTATCACCCGCACTTGCCATTGATCCTCATGACACAGCATCAAAGCGCAGTGATCTGCACCAGAATTTCCCAACATCGTCTGAGTTAGGGTTTGCAGTAACTCATCCAATTGAATGGTGCTGGAGAGTGCTTGAGATACTTGCAGCAATGACACAAAATCAAGACTGTTGTTGATGCTGTGGCTAGAAGAACTTTGGCTAAAGGTAGAGTGCAGATTAGCAGGTGCAGAGATGTTGGCGAAGGTTTCTAAAATGCTGAGGGGCTGAGTAGTTTGTTGGAGGATAGGAGACAACAGTGCTGGATAATGAATTTCCAAATCATCCGTTTTAGCTTGGCTACCCCAATGGGCATAGCAATAATAAGCTTCCTGCATATAGCCTGCGGCGACTTTTTCTTTGCCCCAGTGCAGGTAAAATTTGGCAGCTAGTTCATTAGCCAGGGCTTCTTCTGGGATGTATTCATTTTCCTTAGCACCAGCAATAGCTGCCTCATATAGCTCAATCGCTGCCGCTTTTTGTCCCAAAACGCGATATTTTTCAGCTTCTACTAACTGCCATTTATGTAAATGGTTCATGGGCGCATATTCTGCCCAATGTTGCAACTTTAATTGATTCTCTGCGATGCGTTGCCATTGTGTCTCTACCACATTCGACTCAAAACCATTGGCAAGAACAATCAAAGAATCATAAAAATATAAATTTGCTTCACAGATTGTACCTGCACCTGCTGCTATGTACTGTCTTGCTTGCACAGCATCTTCACCCGCTAAGGTGATCTGCCCAAACAGGAATCTTAATTGCATTCGCAGCAGGTAGAAAAAGAATACTCTCACTAAATCCTTAGAGGCAAGTGCCTGAGTTACTAGCTGTTCTCCATCCTCGTCCTTTTCCCAAAATTGCTGCTGCTGGTGTAGATCCCCAATGAGAGATTGTGTGATGTGCCAATAAATAGAACAATAGTTGGCTGCTACTATTTGATTTAGGTCGAGTAGTTGCTGTCGATAAGCTCTAATTTGGGGTTCGAGTTCCGTTAAACATTGACCAGATAAATAAGAATATAAACAAAATTGATGGGCATTATTTCCGGCTCGATCTAATTTTCCTGTTTCCAACCCGACTTCATAACCTGCCTGAAAAATGGGTAGGCTCTCCCGTAGATGGGACTTGCGATGGTATAAAAATAGCCCAATTGGCGAGAAAGTTGCCGAGCGAATGTCTTTAGCTTGTGGCTCCCAAGCCAGCCGATAAGCTAATCGACCAAATTGATCAGCCGCCGTCACATCCTGTAAAATTTTGATCAGGAGAATGCCATAAGCCGCATAACTAACGGCTGAGGTAGGACTGTTTCCATATTGCAGCGATAAATTGACTGATAGGAGAATCAACAGAGGAAACAGAGGAGAATTTGCCATATAACAGACTGGCATGATATTGACAGCTATCTGCATAATGGCCAGTTTTTCTGGATCTACCATTGCTGGCAAGTGAAATAATTCCTCAATGGCGCGATCGCCTATTAAATCATTAATTTCCTGTATTGCTTGCTGAATCTTCTGAGGATTGGGGGGATAAAGTAGTTCAACTCCTAATTGTTGCAGAATTGATTGACCAGTAGATATCGATGCTAAAAGTTGATTTTGAGATGCTAATGCCTGGATTTTGACGAGATAAACGCTCAATTGCTCTAGGGGCGTATTAGCATGAGCAATCACAGCATCAATCCACTGATTCATACGCTCAAAATCACCACACAGTGCAGTTGCTTCTGCTGCTAGGTTGTGCAACATCAAGGTGATTTCATACTTTCGCTGCCAAGCTGCATTGCCTAATAAAGTTAGTCCCATCTTTGCATATTCACTAGCTGCTGGATAAGCTGTAGCGGCTCTAGCTTTCCATCCAGCCGTGAGATTGAGTTGTGCTAGTTCATCCCGTCCACTTTGGTTGGTGATTAATGAAACACCACAATTTAACTGATTGACTATGGCAAAAATCCAGTCTTCTCTGGATTCAGGAGTAATATGTTTGAAAAGCAGTTGTCCGATTTGGTAGTGGGTAGCCTGTTTTTGGCGATCGGGAATCAAAGAATAGGCGGCTTGTTGGACGCGATCGTGCAGAAACTTATAACTAACGATCTGTACATCTTGCCCCATATCGTGAGCTGCCTGTCCCAGATAAAACTTATATTTTTCACCAATGGGCAGAATTAACTCTTCTTGTAATGCCTTCCATAAAGCAGCAGCCGTTTCAGCATGAGATTGTTCAGACACGATGACTAACGTGTTTAAATCAAATTGATTGCCAATACAAGCTGCTAACTTCAAAATTTCTTGGGTAATTGGTGGCAATTTTTGCAACTGCAACGCCATCAATTCTACTACATCATCTGTCAGAGCTGCTTCTTGTACCTGCACAATATCGCACTGCCAATTTCCGGCTTCCCAGTCAAAAATAATTAGTCCATCTTGATGTAGTGTCTTGAGAAATTGTGTAGCAAAAAAGGGATTACCCTGGGTTTTTTGATACACCAATTTAGTTAACGGTTGCGCCAATACAGCATGACAATTGAGGGTATCGGCAATAAGTTGATTCAGACTGTTTTGGCTCAATGGTTGCAAGGTAATTGTATTTACCATTGCTTCCTTTTTGATGACTGCATCTAGCGTCAACATTAAAGGATGAGTAGCAGATACTTCATTGTCACGATACGCCCCAATCAGCAACAGGTAGCCTGAATTTAATTCTGTGATTAATCTTTGCATCAAGTTGAGCGACGCTGAATCCGCCCACTGTAAATCATCCAAGAACATGACTAAAGGATGCTCTGGTTGTGTGAAGACTTGAATAAACTTCTGGAACAACAAGTTAAATCGATTTTGTACTGCATTTCCAGATAATTCTAAGGCTGGTGGTTGTTGCCCAATCATGCGTTCTAATTCGGGAATCACTTCAATGATCACTTGCCCGTTCTCACCTACAGCCTGTAGTAGCTTGGTTTTCCAAGTCTGTAACTGAGTATCGCTCTCACTGAGTAATTGCCGCATCAAATCCCGAAAAGCCTGTACAAAGGCAGATAAGGGACTACTGCGATTAAATTGGTCAAACTTACCTTTGATAAAGTAGCCCCGTTGCTGCACAATGGGCTTGTGGACTTCGTTAACTACAGCCGTTTTGCCAATACCAGAGAAACCCGCCACCAGAATCAGTTCCGATGTCCCTTTGCTGACGCGATCAAATGCTTTCAATAGGGTAGAAACTTCCTGTTCCCTACCGTAGAGTTTTTCAGGAATGATGAAGCGATCGCACACATCCTTTGTGCCAATCGCAAATGCCTCAATTCTCCCCGTTGTCTGGAGTTGCTGCCAGCAAGTTGCCAAATCATGCTGCAAACCCAAGGCACTTTGGTAACGATCTTCGGCGTTCTTCGCCATCAATTTGGCCACAATCTGCCCAATTACCAAGGGAAGTTCTGGTTTTAATCCACAAACCGAGGGCGCAGGCTGGGCAATGTGACAATGTACCAGTTCTAAGGGATCATCTGAGGAGAATGGTAACTGTCCTGTCAACAGTTCAAACAACGTCACGCCTAAAGCATAAAAATCGGTACGGTAGTCTATTCCTCTGTTCATCCGTCCGGTTTGTTCCGGTGCGAGATAGGCAAGTGTCCCTTCTAAGACATTTGGGTGTTTGACTGCTTCGGTTTCCTTGGGTAGCAATGAGGCGATGCTAAAGTCAATCAGCTTAATTTCTTTTGACTCAGGATGGATCAGCAGGTTAGCTGGTTTGATGTCTTTGTGGATGACGCGGTGTTGATATAGATTGTGTAGAATGTTCGTTAGTTGTAGGGCGATCGCCAGTATCTCAGATAAAGACAAAGCATGGGCTTGACAATATGCTCGCAGTGATAATCCACCAAAATCTTCCATCACCAAAGCGTAGCTATTGCCGTAAGCCTCTAAAGCATAGGAACGGACGATACCCGGAATATGCAAATTTTTGGTGATTGTATATTGATTGCGAAATTGTAACAGTTCACTGAAAGTGGGATAATCCCGCCGGAGTAGCTTAATCACTACAGACTGATTTTCAACGAGCGTGTTGTCCATACTCCCTGTCAGCCGTATCCCACGATAGACAAGCGTTTTAGAACCTTCGTACAGCTGTTCAATCAGGTGATATCCAGGTAGCAAAACGGTGGTATCTACGATTGCATTCATGGGAACCGACCTCATTTTACAGATTATTTATATGGGATATTTAAGAGTTAGTATGCCCATAAGCTAAAGAAATGTAACGTCTCCATAATCCGCCGCAAAGTTTACGGTAATGGACTGTCTAGAATAAAATGATGCAAAAAATTTGTAGGGTGCGTCAGCATGAATAATTTCTTGGTGTAGTTAGGTTCTCTGACACTGACGCACCCTACTAAACTGTCAATTATAGATAATTTATTTTTTGGTGTTCCCTTAAAGCACTCCTTTAGAACTGGGAATAGTACCAGCACGACGGGGATCTACTTCTACCGCCATGCGTACTGCCCTAGCAAATGCTTTAAACGTCGCCTCAATAATGTGATGGGAATTAATACCGTCTAGTTGACGAATGTGTAGTGTCATTTGGCTATGGTTTACCAATGCCACGAAAAATTCCCGCACCAATTGTGTGTCATAGGTTCCTACACGCTGAGTAGGAATTTCCAAACCATAGCTGAGGTGAGGACGGCCAGAAAAGTCTAAAGCCACCTGTACCAAAGCTTCATCTAAAGGTGCTAAAAAATTGCCAAAGCGGACAATGCCTTTTCTATCACCTAATGCTTTGTGCAAAGCTTGTCCTAGAGTAATACCCACATCTTCATTTGTGTGGTGATCATCAATCTCCCAGTCTCCTGTGGCTTTGACATCTAAATCAATTAACCCGTGAGAAGCAATTTGATGCAACATATGATCCAAAAACGGAATTCCTGTGGCTGCTTGACAAATGCCACTGCCATCTAAATTGACGGTAACTTGCACATCAGTTTCACCAGTAGTGCGATGCACTGAGGCAACACGAGGAGCTGAGGACAAATTAATTTGGGGATAATCGCTGATTTGCATAACAAACTGGGAGTAGGGAATTGGGAATAGGGAGTAGGGGGAAGAGATCAGAAAATCACCACTCCCTACTCCCCACTCCCTACTCCCCAAATCTTATTACATTCCCGTGATTTCATATCCTGCATCCACGTACAGGACTTGTCCAGTGATGCCACTAGCTAAATCACTAGCCAAGAAAGCCGCAGTGTTGCCTACTTCAATTTGGGTGACGGTACGACGCAAGGGCGCAACTTGTTCGACGTGATGAATCATATCTAAAATGCCGCCAACGGCACTAGATGCCAAGGTGCGGATAGGGCCAGCAGAAATGGCATTGACGCGAATATTTTGGGAACCGAGTTCAGCTGCTAAATAACGCACACTAGCTTCTAATCCTGCCTTCGCAACTCCCATGACGTTGTAATTAGGAATTGCCCTCACAGCACCCAAATATGACAGGGTAATGATACTTCCGCCCTCTGTCATTAAAGGTTTAGCCGCGCCGCTTAACTGCACCAGTGAATAGGCGCTGACATCTAAAGCTGTAGCGAAACCAGAACGAGATGTTTGGCTAAAATCTCCGCTTAAATCATCTTTGTTAGCAAAAGCAAGACAGTGAATCAGAATATCTAGTCTGCCCCACTTATCGCGGATTGTCTCAAATGTTGATTGAATCTGTTCGTCGTTTTGGACATTACAGGGTACGAATAAGCTGGGGTTGAGAGGTTCTACCAGTTCGGCCACTTTCTTCTCCATTCTGCCCCGTTCATCTGGTAGGTAAGTAATGCCAAGATTCGCTCCGGCTGCGTGCAGTTGTTGGGCAATCCCCCAAGCGATGGAGCGATTATTGGCAATCCCTGTCACCAGAGCGTTTTTTCCATTCAGATTCAGCATAGAAATTTTTGATGTGATTTTATGTGATGATTCATTAGGAGCATACTAGAATCTGAGGTACCTTTGACTTTGTTTTATACATGATTACCAAAAAATAGTATTAGGAATGATGTTTTTTCGATTTAAAATACATATTATTCCTTAAGATTTTTTCAAGATTACTTAATTTTTTCTCTAAAAAACCTGATGGTTACAGCAAGCAGAAGTATCTATCAAGAACTGCTAGCTAAAAATAGCAAAAATTAGGTATCATTATGAACAAATAACTCTGAAGTTATAGGTTTGAGTATAGGAAAGTACAGCCTGGTTAACGGTGCTTTATTGATTTTTCAGGTGTATTCTTAGGTAATTAGTTTTTACTTTTTTGTTTTTCCGGCATTGGGTAGGGGAAGGGAGATGATCGTGACACAAGATAAGGCCCTAGCAAATGTTTTTCGCCAGATGGCAACTGGAGCTTTTCCGCCAGTTGTCGAAACGTTTGAACGCAATAAAACGATCTTTTTTCCTGGCGATCCTGCCGAGCGAGTTTATTTTCTTTTGAAAGGCGCTGTCAAGCTTTCCAGGGTGTACGAGGCAGGAGAAGAAATTACAGTAGCACTACTGCGTGAAAATAGTGTGTTTGGAGTGCTGTCACTGTTGACAGGAAACAAGTCTGATCGGTTTTACCATGCGGTGGCATTTACCCCTGTAGAATTGCTGTCGGCACCAATTGAGCAAGTTGAGCAAGCACTCAAGGAAAATCCAGAATTATCAATGTTGATGCTGCGGGGTCTATCTTCGCGGATTTTGCAAACAGAGATGATGATTGAAACTTTAGCTCACCGAGATATGGGTTCCAGATTGGTGAGTTTTCTATTAATTCTCTGTCGTGATTTTGGTATTCCTTGTGCAGATGGGATCACAATTGATTTGAAATTATCTCATCAAGCGATCGCAGAAGCAATTGGTTCGACTCGTGTAACTGTAACTAGATTACTAGGGGATCTGCGTGAGAAAAAGATGATTTCGATCCACAAAAAGAAGATTACTGTGCATAAACCTGTGACTCTCAGCAGACAGTTCACATAAAATTAAGTGGAGTCAGAAGAGGTGGGGCGTGTTATATTGCAAATAACACCCAAAGTTGGAAGTTAATCTAAAATCTTGAGTAATTTCAGCTATTGCCCACCTCCCATCCTCCACACACCACGACTGAAAGTAGTAGGCTGTATCTGGAAACATTTCGGTAGCTGAAGATGACCACCGGGTACATCCTCATAGCAGCAATCTTAATTTTGGGAGGCGTAATTGCGACTGCCGGCGATCGCATCGGCACAAAAGTTGGCAAAGCCCGCCTCTCCCTCTTTAAGCTTCGCCCCAAAAATACGGCTGTAGTCATAACCATCCTCACTGGGGTGTTAACTGCGGCTACAACTCTGGCAATCCTGTTTCTGGCAGACGAAGGACTCCGGAAGGGAGTTTTTGAATTAGAGGATATTCAAAAAGACCTCAGACAAAAACGAGAACAGCTCAAAGTGGCTGAAGAACAAAAAAGCCAGGTAGAAAGTGAGCTAAAGAAAGCTAACCAACAGCTACAAACCACCATCACTGAGAAAAGACAAGTAGAAACTCAGCGAGAAGAAGCTAAAAAAGAAAAAATCAAAGTGCAGCAAGATTTAGCTCAAACTCAAGCTAAACTTCAGCGTACTCAAAACCAATATCAACAAGCCATCACTGAACTTGGCAAAGTTTACAATCAAATAAAATCGCTACAGACAGCCATTGCCCAATTGCGAGCAGAACGTGAAAGGCTGTATGCTGAAGCCAAAAAAGCCATCGAACAGCGCGATCGCGAATTAGCTAACCGTCAAGCCGCCATCGAACAACGCGATCGGGAACTATCTAACCGCCAAGCCGCCATCGAACAGCGCGATCGTAAAATTTCTGAACTAGACAAACTCATTCAAAATCGCAACTTGGAAATTAGGGCGCGAGAACAGGTAATTGCCAAGCGGGAAGTACGTCTTAAAGAATTAGAAAAACAACAGGATTATTTAGAGCAAGAAGTCGCCAGACTAGAAAAATATTACCAATCATACCGTGACCTACGTTTAGGTAAACTGGCTTTAGTACGTGGTCAAGTTATAGCTTCTGCTTTAGTACGAGTCAACCAAACTACTGCTGCGCGTCAGGCGATCGTACAACTGCTGCAAGAAGCCAACCGCAATGCTAGCATCGAATTAGCTGAACCTGGAACCAATTCAGCCAATACCGAATTGCTGCGCTTAACTCCCGATAGGATTGAGCAGCTAGTTCAGCAAATAAATGATGGTAGAGAATATGTAGTCAGAATTTTCTCGGCTGGAAACTATGTGAGGGGAGAAAAGCAAATAGAATTTTTTGCGGATGCAGCCAGAAATGTCTTAGTATTCTCCGCAGGTGAAGTTTTAGCAACAACTAATGCCGATCCGAAAAGCATGACATCATATCAGTTAAGACAAAGATTAGATTTATTAATTTCTGCTTCCCAATTCCGCGCTCGAAATGCAGGCATTGTGGAAGGTGTACAAATAGATGGTACTTTTATTCGCTTTCTTTCTGTTTTACGTCAGTTTGAGCAACCATTAGAAATTAAAGCAGTAGCAGCAGAAGATACTTATACAGTCGGGCCTTTAAGAGTAAAACTGTTAGTAATTCAAAACGGCAAAGTTGTTTTAAGTACATAAATATGGCAGGTGACAGGTGATAGGTGATAGGTTTACTAAAAAATATTGCTGATTATTTTCAAAACAAATGACTAATGACTCTTGTACAGACGCGATTAATCCCGTCTCTACTATTAACTTTTAATTTTGAATTTATTATGACTTTTAGTAATTTTTCCCCAACACAACCAGTTATTTTAGGGTTTGATCCTGGGAAAGATAAGTGCGGGTTAGCGGTAATGGGATTAGATCGGCAATTGTATTATCACCAAGTTGTTCCTTCTCTAGAGGCTATCACCACTATTGACTTTCTACGTCAACAATTTCCCGTTTCCTTGATGGTGATGGGGAACCAAACAACAGCCAAACGCTGGAAACAGCAATTACATCAAGAATTGGTCGAACCATTAAATATTGTGTTAGTAGATGAGCGTTATAGTACCCTAGAAGCACGCGATCGCTATTGGCAGATGTACCCCCCCAAAGGGCTAACCAAACTACTTCCCCAAGGGATGCGCCAGCCTCCACGCCCCATAGATGACATTGTGGCCATTTTACTCATTGAAAGATACTTAAATCGCCTGACTGAGCCAGTTAATAGTTAGGGATTGGGGACTGGGGATTGGGGATTGGGGATTGGGGACTGGGCGTAGGATTTTTCTTCCCCTGCTCTCCTGCCTCCCCTGCTCCCCTGCGCCTCTGCCCCCCTGCCCCACTTAGAACGCATAACTTTTCCTGAAAACAGGAGACAATGAGTAAGAATTTAACTTTTGACCAGATGGGGAAAAGTTAGTGCTGACATATCTGAGTGGACTATGAGCGATCGCCCTTTAAAATTATTATTAGTTGATCCAGACTCCATTTTTCGGCTAGGGCTACGGGTAGCTTTAGAAGCAATTCCTTACTTGCAAGTGGTATCAGAAGCTGCAACAGATACGGAAACTTTGCTGATACTAGCAGAACTTGCTCAACAAGACCCAAATCAAGTGAATTTGGTAGTTTTGGAATTAGGTGACAGTCGCTCCCAAGATAGTCAGCGCAAAGGTTTGCAACTTTGTCAACAACTCAAAGCTTCATATCCTACCCTGCCCATTTTGTTACTCAGTTCTGTACAAGAACCAGGAATATTAATGGCTGCTAGGGCTTTTGGTGTCAATGGTTACTGTCCTAAAGGTACTCCCGTTTCCGAATTAGTTACCGTAATGGCAGAAGTAGCTAATGGCAATTCCTATTGGTTAGAAGAAAAAGTTAGCACAGAATTAACTCCTCCCCCTCCCCCTGTCTTACCACGTCTGCCTTTGGCAAAGTTGCGGCAAAATTTACATCTATCAGGAATTAGTTACATTGATTCTGCTCTCAAAGAAGTTACAGCACAATTACAAATTCCAGGTTTACCAATATTAGAACGGGCAGTTTTAGCAGGACATCGGCGAGAACTTTTGGCGGCTCGTTGGTTACTTAATCAGTTATTGGTTGCACCCCAAGAAAGACAACAAGAGCAGCTACAGGAATTAACATCAACATCTCAACAGCCATTACCTGTTATATCCCCACCTAGTAGTAGTATTATCCCCTCAGATGCACAACCAATATTTACTTCGCCCCCTCTACTAAGTCCCAGATCACTGCAATCTACTTTATTCGCGGCTTGTATTAATAAACTGCAATTTTCATTAAAGAATGTGTCAAATGTTCCTTTAGAAATTGATATCTTGCGCGAAGATAGAAAACGAGAATTACTTTACTTGATTTTACAAAGATTAGCTCAACAATTAGATGAACTGCGTGAGGCGCAAATCACAAATAATCAATTAGTAGATTTGAAGAATGTGATTTTAAAAGATTTATGGCAAACTACAGTCATCGATTTTTTTGGTAAATTCTCACAAATTCACCTAGGCGATCGCCATATAGAAATTGTGAATGTGTTATTACAAAATCCAGTAATTATCCAAACAGCAATTCTCAACAAAATTCCTGTAATTACGGAATTATTTGCTTATTTTTTGTTCCAAACAGACTTGCAAGTTGATAATAATTATTATCCAGCAGGTAGTTCGGAAGCTAATTCACAAGCAGAGGTAATTTTAGAGAATTTATTGATTCAAGTAGCTAATGGAGTGATACAACCCTTACTTAATTATTTAGCAGATGTAGAACAAATTAAGCAAAATTTTTATGATCGTAAATTGATTTCCACTAGAGAAATTGAGAGATTTAGAAATGATTTATCTTGGAAATACCGTTTAGATAAATATGTCAATGAAGCCAAAGAAATTTTTGAAAGCCGTTATGAGTTATTTGTATTTGCACCTCGTGGGATTGCCACAATTTCGATTTATGCTCCTCGGAGAGAGGAGTTAGCACAGCTTTCTGGTATTCCTTTAATAGTGACATTGCTACTAGAATTTAGAGATGCGATCGCTCCGAGATTACAATCACTATTAGCCTTTTTCGGTAGTGGTATTGTCTTCGTGTTGACACAAATAGTTGGTCGAGGACTAGGTTTAATTGGTCGTGGTATTATCCAAGGTATTGGCAGTGTATCTTTTTCGGAAAAAAACTTTAAGCGTAAAAGTGAGCGACCGAAGTGAATTTAATACTTTTCAAACTACTTTGAAAAAACATCCAAAATCAAGAGGATAATGACCATGTGGAAAAAACTGCGGGGTGGATTCTTAATGGGTATTGGCTATATGCTCTCTCCCCTTTCTTGGTGGAATGATCTATTTTTTAATCTACCAATTGCTTTGCTGTTAGGTTATCTAGTCAGTTTGATCAATCAAAATTGGTTTTTGCCTGGTACGTTAATTGGTTATTGGCTTTCTAATGTATTAGGTATTTTAATGATGCAGTTTGGAGCAATGGATATGTTTCTCAACACGGAGAAACGTAACCTCAAACGAGATGTGTTAATTGGGCTAGGTAGTTCAACAATCTATACTTTAGTAGTTGGAGCTTTAGTTTACTATCATGTGCTAGAACTACCTTCCTTTCTCAAGACATTTTGATAAAAAAATAAATTGATTACGGATAACCTAAAAATTACAATTGCGGCGAAAATTGAGTCAGTTAAAACTGACTTACGCTATGAGGCTAGGAATTTATTCCGAGGCAAACTGGTAGATTCAAGATATTAATTCCTTTATCGCTGTGTTAATTTATGCCACTTGAAACGAATGTCCTAGCGTTTTTGGTTCTGGCAGAGATTCACCATTTTCTAAAGCTGTTTCAATCAGCATTTCTAAAACTTCCTGAGCATTTTTCAATGCTTCTTCATAACTATCGCCGTGAGTGCAAGGTTGCATTATATTGGTAAACTCAGGTAATAAAACCACATAACATTGATCTTGCTCCGACCATTGAATAATTATTGTGTATTTCATTCTTCTGTCTCCTCCCCTGCTTCTATTTTCTTTAATTCTGCCAGTGCTTCATTAACTTGCTTTTCCAGATGACGTTGCCATGCAACGTCATAGGTTGGTGCTTGTTCACAAATTCCAATTGCGGCGGAGGTAAAAGAAACCTTCTAGCCAATCTTGTAAAGCTAAATTGCTATTTAATTTCTGCTGATTCCATAACTGTGCTGTTTGTTCGATAATATCGGAAAAACTAGGATAAATAACAGATAAATTTCCTAAATGTTTAATATTAATTCTTTGCGACATTGCTAAAGCAATAATATTAATTAATTCTCCGGCTGTTGCACCTAAAATAGTCGCTCCTAAAATTTCACCATTGCGTCGCACAATTAATTTACAAATACCTGTAGTTTGATTATCTATTTGTGCTGCTGCTACTGATTTGTAATAATGTCGTAGCACTAAAATATCTTTTCTGCCAAATTTTCTTTGTGCTTGCACTTGAGTTAAACCGACTTGTGCCAGATTTGGATAAGAAAATATTCCCCAAGGTATGTATTGATAATCAACTTTTAATCTAGGCAGAAACAGAGCATTTTTAATCGCAATTCTCGCTTCATAATGAGCAAGATTAGGGAAGTCATAACCGCCTATGACATCACCGCAAGCATAGATACGCGAGTTAGTAGTTTGCAGCTTTTCATTGACTAGCAAACGATTTGGATACCATTTCACTCTGGCTGCGGCTAAATTTAGAGATTCCAGATTTGGTTGTTGTCCAGTAGCCACTAAAATTTCATCAACTTCAATGGCTTTATCTCCTGCCTGAATCCATTTTTTATCATCAATTCGCCTCACTTGAGTTACTACTGTTTCTGTAAGGATACGCACACCATCAGCTTCTAACTGTGCTTGTAGTAACTGGGAAATTTCCGGGTCAATATGGGGTAGAAGATAAGGATATTGAATAATTAAAGTGACTTTGCAACCTAGTCTCACCAGAGTTTGTGCAACTTCAATACTTTGGGGAACAACACCAATAATCACCCAATCTTGAAGCAGTGTTGATGCTGAAAAAGATTGCCAAATATTGGATAAAGTCAAGTAGCCAGTTTCTGACAATCCCTCAATTTCTGGAATTGCTGGACGAGAACCACTAGCTAATAAATAAGTGCGTCCTCGCAGTAAGCGTTGATTAACAGCAAATGCCAAATGGGGCGAAGCTTGAAATTGACCACTACCAAAAATGACATCAACACCTTGGGCAGCTAATACGGCGGCAGAATTCTGTTCGTGGATGTTGGAAACAACGCCTTTAGCATATAGCATTGCCTCTTGCCAGTCCACGGAGATTTGGCATTTTTCAGCAGTATTAGGGTGTGTGAGGTTAATACCAAAACCAGGTAAATCATCCCAACTCTGGGCAAGGTTGGCAATTTTGCCCATAGCTTGTTGATAAATTAGCCCATAATCGACTCTAGATTCAACTAAAGCTACTTTGGCTCTGAATTGGGTGGCAGCTAAGGCGGCATAACGTCCAGCTGTACTACCGCCGATGATTACTATGTCGTAGTCAATGGTCATGAGTTTAGTAGGCAATAGTCGGCATCGGGTATTGGGCATTAGTCATTAGTAAACAGTCTGTAGAGACGTTGCAAGCAACGTCTCTACAAGTCATTGTCCCTACTCCCCAGCACTAAGTTTAACGCTGTTACTAAACGTTGATTATCAGAGTCAGAGCGTACAGCTAATCGGAAAAAGCGATCGCCTAGTTCTTTAAAACTGAGACAATCACGAATTAAAATCTGGTGATTTTGGAGTAGTTGTTGTTGTAACTGCAAACTCGATTGTTGTGTTTCCACAAGTAAAAAGTTAGCTGCACTCAGTTGGGGTTGTAATCCGGGAATGGAGGCTAAAGCTTGAAACAGTTGTTGGCGTGCAGGGGGTAGCCAGTGCCAAGTTTGCTGTTGAAACTCTATATCCTGGAGGGCAGCTACAGCCGCAGCAGCTGCCAGGGTATTGACAGGCCACGGATCACGCCATAACTGCCATTTCCGCAGGCGGTCGGGATGCGCGATCGCATATCCCAGTCTCAGTCCAGGAAGACTGTAAAATTTTGTGAGCGATCGCAACACCACCAGATTTTCATACTCCTGCACCAAGTCAATTAGGCTTTGTTCCTCATCGGGAGGGACAAAATCCATAAATGCTTCATCCACCACTACCAAAGCAAACTGCTGCAAATAAGGCAAAATTGCCTCTCGTGTGAATAGTTGCCCTGTTGGGTTGTGGGGATTGTTGAGTAAGAGGGCGGAGTTAGTCAGGAGTGCTGAATCCTGAATGCTGAGTAAGGACTGTAACTCAGCACGCTGCTCAAGCTCCGCTACCGCTAACGGAACTCGGTTCTCAGCACTAAGAAGCTTACACTCCAGAACTTTAGCGTTATACGCCGCCAGGGTGCGGTAGTAGTCGCCAAAAGCTGGAGTGATTAACACAGTTGCGGCTAATTCTGCTAATTCTCTGCCTGCCAAAGTTAGTAATTCTGCTGAACCATTGCCCGGCAGAATCCACTCAGGCGGCAGTTGATGGAAGTTTCCCAGAGCAAATCTCAGGTCACTGTAATCTGGGTCTGGATAGTGCCTGAGATTACCAATTTGCGATTGAATGGCAGCGATCGCACTTTTAGGTGGGCCCAACGGGCTGATGCTAGCAGAAAAATCCACAATAGCATCAGGAAGGCAGCCAGCTAATGCTGCTGCCCAAGCTAAATTTCCCCCATGAGCCGGTTGCCGCATCAAATCAAGTTTCCTAACAACAGAGTCTATGCTTTTGGGGGCGCAACTTTTTCTCTAAAGAGCTTACCAGCAGAGAAAGCAGGAACCCTTGTAGCAGGAATTTCCATCTTTTCGTTAGTTTTGGGGTTACGACCTTCACGAGCTTTGCGTTCCCGTGATTCAAATGAGCCAAATCCTACCAGCGTTACTTTATCGCCAGAAGAAACTGCTTCAATGATCGTTTCCAAAGCAGCAGTTAAAACCGCATCTGCTTGTTTTTTAGTCACGCTAGCCTTTTCAGCTACGGCATCAACCAATTCACCCTTGTTCATTTGGAACTCCTTAAGGTTTACTTGAGATTTCTTTTAGATGCACCATGTCGCATCTTTACCGAAACCTCTGTTTTGAACAATACAAAAGTCGTCTTTGGGGAGTATTTCTACTCAAAATCCCTGTAAATCCCATCTACTCGACTTTTCAATGAATCATTCTAAGGTGTTCCAGCCAGAAGTGGATAGATGAAACCGTTAATTTATATGGATTTCAGCATTTTTTTTATTTTTTGGGTCATTGTTGCACTCAAAACCACCCCAAAAGTAGGAATAAATACTTAGTAAAAACCCTGGTTGTTAAGAATTCAGAAGAAAGCAGGGGAGCAGGTGACAGGTGACAGGTGACAGGTGATAGGTGACAGGTGATAGGTGAGAGATTTTCTTTCCTAATCGCCAGTCCCCAATCCCCAGCCCCTATTTCACCTCTCGAACTATCTCTAAAAACTTATGTATAGTCTGGGATGTCTCGTGTTTGCGCCAAATCATGGCGATCGCAACTTTTGGGGTAGGCTCATGAATATGCTGATCACGGCAGGGTAAACCCTGTATCGTGGTTTTCATCCCCTGTCTAAAGCACGAAATACGCAACTGCGTCGCTGTTTCTCAGAAAAATATATTGGACATGATCAAAAATCTTTTTTACTCTAATGATTAAGCAATCATCAAAAATGTAATGAACTATGAATAATCTTGTAACGACCAAAAATTTTTGGGATACAGCCTTGTATGAAAATCAACATAATTTTGTGTGGCAATATGGCGAAGACTTATTGCAATTACTCAATCCCAAATCTGGAGAAATAATTTTAGATTTAGGTTGTGGAACTGGACAGCTAACAGAAAAAATTGCCCAGACTGGGGCGCAAGTGATAGGAATTGATAGTGCTGTGACGATGATTGAAAAAGCCAAAAAAAACTATCCATATTTGCGTTTTGATGTGGCTGATGCCCGCAATTTTTTAGTAGAAAAGCCTGTAGATGCAGTATTTTCTAATGCAACTCTACATTGGATTCAGCAACCAGAAACAGCAGTAAGCTGCATATATCAAGCACTCAAAGCAGGGGGGCGATTTGTGGCGGAATTTGGTGGTAAGGGTAATCTCAAAGCAATTATTACCGCTTTGTATAGTGCTTTAGTAACTAATGGTATTTCTCAGCCAGAAAAACTGAATCCTTGGTATTTTCCCAGTATTGGTGAATACGTTACTATCTTGGAGGCACAAGGCTTTGATGTGATTTATGCCAGCTTATTTAATCGTCCTACTCCTTTAGGAGAACAAGAAGCAGGTTTAGCAAACTGGATACAAATGTTTGCTAGTAATTTCTTTGTAGAGCTATCTTCTGAACAAAGATTGAAAGTAATTCGTGAAGTGGAAATTTGCCTACAACCGCAACTTTATCACCAGGGAACTTGGACGGCAGATTACCGACGAATTCGTATAGTTGCGAATAAAGTTTAAAGATTAACATTCACCCGATTGGGTGAAACCGTTGGGTGAAGCTTACTTCCTGAAGTATCTCGTATTCTAATTGAGGTTGCTAAATTCCAGGAAGAATTAGCTATGTTGAATTTGAAACTCTTGAGTAAACCTCTAAACAGGGTTGCAATTCAGGCAGAATCTCACAAAAGATCGTCTGTAGAAGTTAACCATAAATCATCTGAAGTTGAGCTAGAAACCAATCTGGTGGAAAGACGTAAAACGGCTTTGCAAGTAGAAGAAGAATTGCGACGCATTAGAGAAAGAATTTATCTAATTCGTCCCAATGTATTCTAATCAAACTAAGCCGGAACGCAGGGCTACAACTGCGGCTTGTACGCGATCGTCAACTGCTAACTTATTCATAATCCCCCGGACGTGAGTTTTGACAGTGTTGGGACTGAGATAGAGTTTTTCTGCTATCTCTGGGTTGCTTAAACCTTCAACCATAAGTTTCAATACTTCTAATTCACGTCCTGACAGGTTAGCAGTATTTCCCGTAGGCATGGGGGGTTTAAGATGATCAACAACTCGCCGGGCAATTTGAGGATCAAGATAGGTTGCGCCATCAACTGCGGCGGCGATCGCACTTAATAATCGCTCTACACTCGCGCCTTTGATACAATATGCGTCTGCACCGCTAGACAGTGCCGCAATAATTTCTGTTTCCGTTTGATGCGATGTCAGCATCACCACATGAGTTTCTGGTAATGCAGTTTTGATTTGCTGTGTCGCTGCAATCCCATCTAGCCTTGGTAAGCCAATATCCATGACAACCAAATCCGGTTTCAGTTTCAGTGCTGCTTGCACACCCAAATAACCATCTTCTGCTTGTCCCACAATTTCTAACTGCGGGTGAGCCATTAATGATTGTTCCAACCCTAATTGCATCATAGGATCGTCTTCTACAATCAACACCCGCAACCGGGAAACACCATTTGGCAGATTTAAGGGATAGCCAGCATTCAAAGACATTTTATTTATTCCTCCACCCGATAGCCCAACTCTGCTAATCTGAGGCGAGAGTGTCGCCATTTGGGTTGCACTTTGACGAATAATTCTAGATAGACTTTGCCAGAAATCAACTTTTGAATTTGCTCCCGTGCGGCGCTCCCAACGGCTTTGAGCATTGAACCACCTTTACCGATGAGAATTCCTTTTTGGGAATCGCGCTCAACATGGATAGTTGCTAGTACACGGGTAATACTGGGTGTTTCTTCCACTTTATCAATAGCGATCGCCACAGAATGGGGAACTTCTTCACGGGTGAGCAATAAAATTTGCTCCCGAATCAATTCACCCATAATAAACCGTTCGGGCTGGTCTGTGATCAAGTCGGGCGGATAGTAGAAAGGACCATGATCTAGATGTTCAACCAATAATGCTTGGAGTTGGGGCAATCCTGTACCAGTCTTGGCGGAGAATTTGACTATCGGCCATTGATAAGTCTCTGCTAACTGTTGATAACTATCATCAATGCTTTGGTAATCTGTGGGTTGTTGGTCAACTTTATTCACACCTAAAATTACTGGTGTGTGGCTATCAGTGAGTAAGTCGGCAATGAAGCGATCGCCTGCTCCACAAGCTACTGTTCCATCCACGACAAACAGCACTACATCCACTGAATCAATTGCTATTTTGGCATTTTGCACCAGGATCTCACCTAATTGATGATGGGGTTTGTGTATTCCTGGTGTATCCACAAAGATGAATTGAGCCTCTGGAGTCGTGACAATTCCTCTTAAACGATTGCGTGTAGTTTGTGCTACTGGTGATGTGATAGCAATCTTTTGACCTACTAATTGATTCATCAACGTAGATTTACCGACATTGGGACGGCCGATAATCCCAATAAAACCAGATTTAAACTCAGGAGGAGCCTGGGGAATCGCTACATCTCCTGCCAAAGAGAAAATGTCATGATCAATGCTAGTCACTGTTAGTTCCACCGTTATAATTTATAGATGAGATAAGTTTTTTACTAAGACACGCAATAAAACATAAATTCACCCTGAGATGTGCGGGGAACTGTCTTTGTTTCAGTTTAACAGAATCGGTGTAAGTCCCCACCTATACGAATGTGAGGTGGGGATATAAGTCGGACGGCGACGAAGCAGCATCTTTATTGATCGCGCGTAAAACCCCATCCCCTTGTGGGTGGGGATGTAAGCGCGTCATTTCCAATTCGCAATTACCAATGGACTAACGTCCCGCTCCGAAGATCGCAATTCGCAATTAAGACTGGTTATGGGGGCTTGCACCCACCACTAATTGTTCGCGTAGCGTCCCGTAGGGAAGACCACCAACCTACGGTATGGTGGGGGCTTTGACTCCAAGGTTAGGCAATTAATCAATTAATTCACAATTCGCATTTTCAATTGCGACAAGCAGCGAATTGCGAATTGTTAGATCAAAATCGCGATCGCGCCCACTCAAGCAAATACCAGAACTAATTACAGTCAATTCAGATTTAGCGATCGCGCTACTGTGGCGCACACCATCAGTCGTTGTCCAATCTACTGTCCAATAATCACCGCGATCATGGAATTGCTGTAATTCTCCGCCGCCCATCTGTAATGCTTTTTGCAGTCGCCTTTGTGCAGTGGAAAAATATGATGAACAGCTCACGCAGAGATGCAGAGAGAGGGAAAAGCGATCGCATTATCCATTGATCCAGATTTATCCACCATTGACACTCCCCCGTTTTATAAACGGGGGAGTGTCAAGCATCACGACTCGTAAGCTTTTTCGGTTAGGGTACGAAGTGAAAATTTTAGTTTTGAGAAATTTGATTTAAAATAAATCGAATTTCTTTTTTGCTACACTGCTGTTTACTAGCGGCATAAATTTTGCGGTTGCCATATGCTAAAGCAGAACGATGAATTAAACCCTTCAAAACATCCTGTACATGATCAGTGAATGGAGGAAAATCAGCAAAAGTAATTAAATACCAAATATCGTTGATTTTGCGGTATTGATGATAATTATCAATGATGACTATATTTTTTTCTTGCTCCTGGCGCTTTGGCTTGCGAGGTACTTTTTCGGCTGCACAAAGAATGCCATTTTCAGGATGAATGTAGAAGCGATCGCGGTAACTTTTATCTAACGGAAGTTGATACTTTTGGTAAGCCTTCCTGTAAACCACACCATCAATAATTTCTACATACCTTTCAACATAGTCCCACACATGATCAAGAACGTGCTGTCCTGCCATTGTGTTGTGATCTAATCTTTGACACAGTTCGCTGTAAACATCATTCCAAGGCTGTCCAACTTTAGAACGCAAAAATCGCCGCAGAGGTCCAAGATGATCTGAAAGATATTTGGATTTTTTTCTAGGTTTAATCAGGTAGGAATTAAACAATCCATCCTGACTTGCTTCATCGGTAATTTTCTGTAATGCTTTTTTAAAACCTGTCAGCTTTTTGCTGTTAATTCTCATCCCATTTCGAGGACGCTCAATCACAATTTCGCTCAAACGATGTTCGCTCATACCTCACGTTATTTAAATATATTGTCATTGATTGAGTTGTCATTAAAAATGCGTTAGTGGACATCATTGAACTCACCTCCAATTGATTGATTTAAAACTGATATAGGACTCGTATTTGATTTTTGTTGGCGTAGCCTGCGCTAGCGCATAAAAATTAATGACAACTGATAATCTTTCTTCCCTGTAACCTGTAACCTGTAACCTACCTACGCAAGTAAATTGGCTACGCCTCCCATGAGGTTAACCGTAAACAGCTTCAGGACGAATAATCAAATCACCGCTAGGACGGCGATCAATTATATAAGTAGAGAGGCGATCGCTATTCACATCTAAATGTCGAGCAATGTGTTCTTTGACAGCCACATCATTCATAGCTGCGGAAATTCCTAGTTGTGTTTCTGTAACATCAATAGAACGCCCTTCAAACCGAATATGAACCATGACAATCACCTCTTTCTGATCAATACTGTTTTTGAATTTTGAATTAGTCATCAATGGAGTTGTCGGGGATCGAACCCGAATCCTGCAACCGTCCGTTTGTTGGTTTCGGAGCAGTCGAACACCAATCGCAACCCCAAAAAGTTTGGTTTATACAGTTTCCAAGCTTCTAAGAGGATTTATTTTTGCCTGTTGAGTAGGCGGTTTTGCTATACTACATTTGTAGTATGTATTCTACATAATGTCAAGAGGCTCAAAACTAAATTCTGAAAAACGGCACTATAAACTTCCTGCGGTAAATCGCAACTTCAGATACATTAGTTGATGGGCTGCAATCATTGGAGAGCAACATGACAGAAGAAGCACAATCAAAACGAGTAGTAGTTGTGGGTGCTGGTTGGGCTGGTTTAGGCGCAACCTACCATTTAGCAAAACAAGGTTATGATGTGACGCTTCTGGAAGCAGGCCCCTATCCTGGTGGATTGGTAGCAGGTTGGCAAACAACCGCAGGTAAATCTGTAGAAGCAGGAATTCACGGCTTTTGGTATCCCTACAGAAATATTTTCTCCCTCATCAACGAACTAGAAATCAATCCCTTCACTACCTGGACTCGTTCCGCTCAATATTCTCCGGCTGGTTTGGAAGTAGAATCACCAATTTTTCAAGATTTACCCAGACTACCTACGCCTCTTGGCACTTTTGTTTATACTCAATTTCAACGTCTACCATTAATTGACCGTCTCAGTGCCTTACCTTTACTTTACGCCGTTGTTGACTTTGATAATTCTGATGCAGCTTGGCGGCGGTATGACTTTGTAACAGCGCGGGAACTATTCAAAGATTTTGGCGTGTCAGCCCGACTGTATAAAGAAGCATTTGAACCAATGTTATTGGTGGGTTTATTTGCCCCCGGTGAACAATGTTCAGCCGCCGCAACATTGGGAATGCTGTACTTTTTTATTTTGGCTCACCAAGCCGATTTTGATGTTGTTTGGTGTCGGGGAACTGTTGGTGAAAAAATATTCCGTCCGTGGGTGGAACGCATAGAAAAAGCAGGTGCAAAGGTGTTACCAAAACACCGCGTTACTGACTTAATAATTGATAGTAATAATCAAGCTACTGGCGTAGTTTGTGGTGATGAAGTGTTTGATGCTGATGCTGTAATTTTTGCGGTTGGTGTCACTGGCATGAAGAAAATTGTCTCCAGTAGCCCTAGCTTACAAAGCCATGCAGAATTTCGTAATTTGCATAATTTAGGGGCAATTGATGTATTAGCAACACGGCTGTGGTTTGACCGTAAAATTGATATCCCCCGTCCTTCTAATGCTTGTTTTGGTTTTGATGACACCACAGGGTGGACATTCTTTGATCTAAATGCTTTACATGATGAATATCAACACGAAGAAGGCACAGTTATTGAAGCTGATTTTTATCACGCTAATCAGTTTTTAAATTGGAGTGATGAGGAAATTGTGGCTAAAGTGCAAGGATATTTAACTACTTGCGTGTCAGGATTTCGGGAAGCGAAAGTAATAGATAGTAGTGTGATTCGCTTACCCCAAGCAGTAACTCACTTTGCCCCTGGTAGCTATCGTCATATGTTGCCAGCTAAGACCAGTTTTAGCAATGTATTTATGAGTGGTGATTGGATTGTTAACCGTCACGGTTCTTGGTCACAGGAAAAAGCCTATGTTACAGGTTTGGAAGCAGCGAATTTAGTAATTTCTCATTTGGGAAATGGTGCAAATGCTAATATTTTACCGATTGAGGAAGATGAACCACATATACAAGTAGCCAGAACGATTAATCAAACAGTGCGTAATTTAGGTAAATCTATATTGCCTAATTTTTGGTTGCCGTAGGAGGCTAGAGGCGAATAACTACAGCAGATTCGATTTTTATGAAGTACAGCAAATAATTGAAAAGTAATGAGTAATAAGTAAATTTTTTACTCATTACTCATTACTCATTATTAATCATCCCTTGTGATGATGTCGCATCGCTTTATGAATCTTTTTCCAACGTTCCTTCTCAACTAATTGAGCTTGTTTGTCTTGTTTGCGAACCAGGTAACTGAATTCCTTTTGCAACTTCTGATAACTCAGCAGTCTAGATTCATTTAGCCTCCCATCTAACAACGCTTGCTGCACAGCACAACCCGGCTCATGCTGATGCTGACAATCCCGAAAGCGACATTGTTCAGCTAAAGCCTCAATGTCTGCAAAAGTTCCTTGCAAACTTTCCTCACTCCCCCACATCTGAATTTCCCGCATACCAGGGGTATCAATAATTAAGCCCCCATTCGGTAGTAAAATTAATTCCCGATGGGTAGTTGTGTGTTTACCTCGGTCATCACTCCGCCTGACTGGTTGCACAGCTTGTACTGTTTCTCCCTTGAGTTGGTTAGTTATAGTAGATTTCCCTACACCAGAAGAACCCAACAAAGCCACGGTTTGTCCTGGTTGCAGATAAGGCTGTAAAGCTTTTAACCCTTGCCCGTTGGTGGCACTTAACACAATGATTGGTACACCAAGGGCAACAGTTTCTACTTCTGCTAGCCAATCATCTAAACAGTTACATAGATCTACTTTGTTCAACACAATAACTGGATTTGCGCCACTTTCCCAAGCCAGAATCAGATAACGTTCTATGCGTCTGGGGTTAAAGTCTCCATCTAACCCTGAGACTAGAAATACTGTATCTACATTAGTAGCAACAATTTGTTCTGCGGTTTTATTACCAGCTGTTTTACGGGAAAACTTGCTTTTTCTGGGTAAAATCTCATGGATGGTGGCTTGCGCTGTTGATTCTCGCGTTTGGATGACAACCCAATCCCCAACGGCGGGAAAATCTTCAGGTTTATTGGTGCGATGTCTGAATTTACCTGTAACTTCTGCTGTGAGTTCGCCTTGTTCACTATATAAAATGTAGGTGTTTTTGTAGGCGATCGCCACCCTAGCAATACTCAATCCTTGTTTGCCATAGGGTAGAAAGCTGTGAGCAAAAAAGTCACTCCAGCCTAAATCTGTCAAATTCATTGATATTTCCTCAATGTGTATTACTTGTGCTACACAAAACTACACAGAGGAATTGCGGTTTATTCCTGTCAGACTGTGCTTTGTGTAGTTTGGGTAGAGATGGTAAAAGTAACCCGGACAGCAACAAACTCAGTCATATTTCTTACCCTTGATGTACTACAAGAAATAATCTACATTACTACATTAGCTCATTTCAGAAAAACTTTTACTAATTCAGAGTTTTTAGTATAGTGTGCGGAAACTAAAGCTTTGATCTGATGTCCTAATGTTTGATTGAGAACAACTCAATAACGCGATCCTGAGATGAGGTAAAACATGAATAAAACGTTGGCTTTGTTTTCTTTGGGTTTGGGAATAACGCTTTTCAACCCGTTACCAATAGCTGTGAGTCAGGTATCTTCCAAAACACCTTTACCATCCGCGCCACCATCTCAGGTATCGCCTCCGTTAAAGCTGATTGATATTGGTACAAATTGTAAACCTGCGCGTGCTTGCTTAGGTTGGGATGAGCAGCTTTTTTTAGGTCATGGCAGGTTAAAAAGAGATCGCCAATCTCTTTTAAAATCTATTGATAATAGTTTGAGTTATTTACAAACACCAAGAGCGATCGCCGCTTATAATAATTACCCCATCAAGGAAATTACCCTCGACAGAGTAAGCCGCAGTTTAAGGCGGTTTCGCCAATTGGTAGCTACAGCTAAATCACCTGCACAACTGCAAGCATCTGTCAAGCGAGAGTTTGCTTTTTATAAATCAGTGGGTGATGATGGTCAGGGTACAGTCAAGTTTACTGCCTACTACGCACCGATTTATCAAGCCAGTCGCACCCGCACCGCACAATACAAATATCCCATTTATCGCCTACCCGCAGACTTTGAGCAATGGCCTAAACCTCACCCCAAACGAGTGGAACTAGAAGGGGTAGACGGTTTGCTGGGGAATAAAAGCCGATTGCAGGGTTTAGAGATGTTTTGGTTACGCGATCGCTTTCAAGCATACATGATCCATATCCAAGGTTCAGCCAAACTTAACTTGACTGATGGGACTCAAACCAGTGTCGGTTTTGTGCGAGGCACAGATTACCCTTGGACAAGTATCGGCAGATTGCTGTTTCAAGATGGCAAACTCTCCAAAGAAGAGTTGAATATGCCGGGAATCATACGTTATTTCCAAAAAAACCCTAAATCAATGGATAATTATCTGCCACGCTGGGAACGCTTCATTTTCTTCAAAGAAACTCATGGCGCACCCGCTACAGGTAGTATTAGTGTCCCCCTAGTTCCAGAACGTTCTATTGCTACAGATAAATCCTTAATGCCTCCTGGCGCATTAGCTGTAATTAATGGCACATTCCCTTACCCTGATCGTCATGGCAAATTAGTTAACCGGAAAGTTAGCCGCTTTGTCCTTGATCAAGATACAGGTAGCGCCATCAAAGGCCCCGGCAGAGTTGATTATTTCTTAGGCTATGGAGATTTAGCAGGCGATCGCGCCGGGATCACAGTCAGTAGTGGTTCCATATACTACCTGTTGCTGAAGAAATGAGGAACTGGGGACTGGGGATTTGTCTCCCTTGTCCCCTGCCTCCTACATCGCCCTCTGCCGCATATATTGCCCATCAAGTCCTTGCTTGATCCATTTGAGGCACTCATATTCAGATTTGAATAATTTTGGTGCAGCAATATTATTCAATAACTCTGGGGGGTAATGGTCGTAGAAATATTTACCACTACTATGAAAGAGAATAATTAAATTTTTGCGGTAAACATAGCGAGATTGAAAGCTATCGCTGTGACTCACAAAATCTGCATTTTGGTCTATATGTTCTTTGGCAATATCAACAATATTGCTGATACTATTACCATACATTTTGGCCGGATTATCAGCTTTATGGAATTGACTTTTTCGACCAATTTCTGACAAGAGTTTATACGAATAAATTTCGTATTGATCTGCTTTGCCGAAAATAAATGGAATGATGAGATATCCTTTGTATGAAACTGAGCTTTCATAGAGAAGACGACTCATCTGAACCTCCTTGGATATAACATCCTAAACAATTATCGCCTCAACAATCCCCATCAGCATTAAACACATTTCTGCTAATAGATTTTCGGCTTTTCTGAATACTATGAGATTGCTTTTGACAAGAGGGGTATGACCCCCTTTTTTTAGAAAATGTTAGTAAATAAGTCTGATCAAAAAATGATTGCAAAAACTATTATCTCTCTTTTGGAAAAGAGTCTTGATGAGATATATTGCAAAAGTCAAAAAACCATGAATTATATTTAGCTATTATAGGAATTACCAAAGACTAAGTTGATGAGGTGGAGCGTCAAGTTGATTCCAGGGCAGGGGCGGAACTTCAACGCCATGCTGTTCTAATAGCTGTTGGAAATAACGGGCTGTACCAGGCGATCGCTCTTCTAGGGGACAATGGACAAAGAAATAAATTTTCACTCCGGAATGCAACCATTGCTGAATCTGCTTTACCCACTCTTCCATAAACGGCTGATTTACTGACAAATGAGGATGGGAGATAAATCGAATCAAACTAAAGGGTGCTGTGACGCTAAATTGTAAAGGAACTTTGGGTTTACGTCGTTCAGATTGCAGTTGGGGGTCATCTTCTCCAGTGTAGATCGGACGCGAATCAAGTAGCACTCGACCCACACCTAAATTTTCTAAAAGCTGTGTCAGATTACTGGTGTGGGGTTCTCTAAACCAATCGGGATGTCTGACTTCTAGTGCTAGTGGTGATACTTGATGTGGCCAAGCTACAAGAAACTTAGCTAAATCATCAATTAATGTCGGAGCATAACTTGGCGGTAACTGGGCAAAGATGGGGCCAAGATGCTTACCCAGAGGCTGCATTCTCTCCAAAAATTCTAAAGCAGCAGGGATGTAGGGTGCTAATAAGCCTTTATGGGTAATTTCCCTTGGTAATTTTAGACAAAATTCAAAACCTGGAGGCGTTTCAGCTGCCCATCGGCTGACAGTCTCTTGGTTAGGAACTGCATAAAAGGTGGTGTTACCTTCTACAGTAGTAAAGCGACGACTATAGAGATGAAGAAATTCTGTAGCACGAGTATCTGGAGGATAAAGTTCCCCCACCCAGCCTTTATAAGCCCAAACAGCACAACCAATCAAGAAGTTCACAAGCTTTGACACAAATAACTTTTAGGACAACTCACAGTGATAGAAATCTCTGAGTGTTCTTACTTAATTGTAAAGGTAGCTTCCAGAAATATCGGGAATCTGGAAGCGGATTTACACTTAAAAACTGTCTGTCTTCAGATAACGTGTGAACCACTCACTCGCCAGTTCAACTCAACCTCAATTTATGAGTGGTTAGTAATCAGCTGTGTTTGCTGGGTGAGAAGTTCGCAAACTTCTGCATCACTTGTTTGGGCAAAATTTTCGTACCAGATACCAATGGCATATAAATTTTCTGGCATCAATACACAGACAACCTTGTCTACTGCTGTGGCTAGTTCCTCACAGGTGGATACCCCTGCAACGGGAACTGCTAAAACTAGCTCACGGGGTTGTTGCTCTTTGATGGTAGCGATCGCAGCTCGGATAGTGGCACCTGTAGCAATGCCATCATCAACTAAAATGATCGTGCGATCGGTGATTTTCGGTAGTGGGCGATCGCCTCGATAAATCCGATTACGACGTTCTAATTCACGCGTTTCTATAGTTGCTACAGCATCTATAGTTTGTTGGTTAATCCCTAACCAATCGACTACATTCTCATTAATTACACGTACTCCCCCTGTAGAAATTGCACCCATTGCTAGTTCTTGATGTCCTGGTACGCCGAGTTTACGCACCAAGCAGACATCTAAAGGGGCATCAAGTGCTTGAGCTATTTCATAAGCTACAGGTACACCGCCACGGGGAAGCCCCAAAACCAGAACATCGTGACGATGAGCATATTCTGTTAACTGAGCAGCTAGTAGTTTGCCTGCTTCAGTCCGATTCTGAAATTTTTGACGCATATTGTTATCCTTGATTAATTAAAAAGTTGTTAAAAGAGAATAGAAACCGAGCAATAAAAAAATATCCAAAATGTAGGGTGCGTCAGTGGGAGAAAACCTAGCTGTACCCAGAAATTATTCACACTGACGCACCCTTGTATATTAAAAGAAGTAGTAGACCGTCAATTTGGAATAATTTATTTTTTGGTGTTCCCCTATATCCCACCTAGAACTAAAGTTCTAGGCTAATAGCGAAAGTCCACTCAAGTGGACTGGATGGAATTTTTCGTTGAGTCCTCTTGAGAGGACTTGCGCTATGAGACTCGGAATTGATTCCGAGGTGGGGTAGATACACTGCGCCAAGACTTGTGTGTACACCGCAGCCCCGTAAACAGGTTAGGGTTATTTGCTTACAGCCTATTTTTCCTGCCAAGGCTGATACCCTTTCATCTGCAAAGTTGCTTGTATAGCAGTCGCGATATAGATTAGGACATAAAACCGTTACACGAAGAAGCTTTGCAGTCTGTCACCTGTCACCTGTCACCTGTCACCTGCTATATATGGCCAGTGGAGTAAGTATTATGTGAAACGGTATCAAAAAGTCTAGGAAATATCCCACTAGATTATAGTGATCTATTCTGATGTTAGGCAAAAAATGTGAGGAACTTGTGAGTACCTCCCCCAGCGAAGAGTCTCGTTGCATAAATCCTGTGGTAATTGAGGATTGAGTTGCAATCTTTACAAAATTTTCAATATATCAGTAACTTTTATCACCATTTCTTTAAAATCTTCCTGAAAAACACTAGCACTTGTTGTCAAGAGTAGTATTGATATTAGTCAAATGATATACAATGAGTGACATAAGTCTACTGATGGCTGGTGTATTGACTGCCGGGCCAGCATCTGTGCCTAAAAAATTATCTGTGCAGTCTCCTATTCAGTCAGAGAGAGTAGGACAAAAGTCAACACAGGAATCATCTTCAACATTCCCAGATGCTGATCTCACACCACCGGAATTTCTACAGGTGGATCACAGTATTGACACCGCACGCTCATATATCAATAAAAAGTATCAATCTACACTATATAAAGTTAAAGAAAAACTTCAGTCTAAAAATACTCATACACTGCCAGAATCTACTGATTTGCGAATTGTAGCAGCAGTTCCAGATGAGCCGGATATGAGGGCAGAGTTTTCTCCATCTGTGGATGATATTTCTAGCCCCGATGCTTTAGAGTCAGACGATCCCATGACTCAAGTCATACCTGTGTCGCAGTTGGATGATGTACAACCTTCTGATTGGGCTTTTGGTGCTTTGCAATCTATAGGGGAACGCTATGGCTGCGTTAATTATGCTGGTAAGACTTATTCCGGAAACCGTGCCATCAGTCGTTATGAATTTGCCGCAGGTTTAGAAGCTTGTCTTCAGCAAATTGATGAATTAATTACTAGCAATAGAGATAACACGATAGAACCAGAGGATTTAATTCTCTTACAACGCTTACAAGCTGAGGTTAAGGAAGAACTAGCACAATTACAGCAGAAAGTCACAGGAATCCAGGGTAAAACTAACGAAATAGCAGCAAATCAATTTTCGACAACTACTAGGCTATTTGGGCAAGCCATTTTCAGCATCCAGGGAACGAATAGTAACGATGTCGATTTATTTCCCAGAGATGGAGTACCTGAGCGTCAAGGCAGAACTAACTTGACTTTTAACAATAGCGTACAACTAACGTTAGCAACTTCGTTTACAGGACGAGATTTATTACTAACAGGGTTGTCTGCGGGTAATTTGGGTTCTAATGCGTCGTCTGTATTCACTAACATGGGGCGTTTGGGTTTTGAATCCAATACAGACAACAATCTGGTAATTAATGACTTATCTTATCGATTTGCACTCTCGGATAACTTAGGGGTGGTTGTAGGAACAGCAGGTGTAAACCCAGTTAATACCTTTCGTGGAATCAATCCCTTAGAAGGTTCTGGTGACGGTGCGATTTCTTTATTCGGTCAGCGTAACCCAATTTTGGCTATTGGAAATGGTACTGGTGGTATAGGTTTCGATTGGCAAATTAGCGATCGCATCAGTCTCCAAGGCATTTACAGTAGTGAAATTCCAAGCTTTCCGGGTAACAACCGCTTAGGAGGATTATTTGGCGGTAGATTTACTGTAGGCACACAACTGACGCTAGCACCAACTAACAACCTTGATATCGGCATACATTATCTCTACTCCCATTCTCCTGATGACTTACTGGGAACAGGTATTGGTGATGCTCAATTAATTTCACCCTTTGCCGATAGCACAGCTTTTAATACCCATGCTGTGGGTGCAACTGTAGCTTGGCGCGTTAACCCAAATTTCCAATTAGGTGCTTGGGGTGGTTATTCTGTTTCTCACCCAGAAAACCTATCTGGAAGCGTAGACATCACCAACTGGATGCTGTTTGCGGCTTTTCCTAATCTGTTGCGTTCTGGTAATTTGGGGGGAATTTTAGTAGGACAACCACCAAAAATTACCTCTAGTACCTTACCCGATGGCTTTAATTTCCCTAACTTCTCCGAAGGTGGTACACCAGGGGGAAGGCGAGATACATCACTCCATATAGAAATGTTTTATCGCGCCCAACTCACCGAGCATCTAGCTTTAACACCAGGTTTCTTGGTTGTTTTGAATCCTGATCATAATGCTGCTAATGATTCTTTATTTGTTGGCACATTGCGGGCAACCTTCCGGTTTTAATTTAAATTTCCTGTAAATGTAATTACTAAGTGTTGTTAAACCACTTAGATGGTGATTCTGTTTAAATTTGTCAAACAACCAGCGTGTAATCTACTATCGCAGGCATAAATCAAGTTTGGAAAACAAAATTTAACCTCATGGTAGTTACATTTTCCACACCTAATCACGTAAGAGGAGAGATTTTGATCAATCTCACCTATGCGTGTTTTTTCATTGAAAAATTAACCAGGAGTCAATTTTTATGCAACTACGTTCATCAACCGCTAAATTGGGTTATGCAGTTTTAACCAGCAGCAGTCTAGCAGCAGCTTTAATTGGGATTGGGGGAACAAGTGCTTCAGCCCAATTGACAATTCAAAGCACTGGAACCTTATCAGGAACGATTCAACTTCCTTACTTTAATCCCAACTTCAACAATAGAGTGACTCGGATTGATACCGACTCTAACGGGACTTACTTGCGACATGGTAATTCTGTCTACCAGTCAAACTACGTCAAGATGGAAACACGCGCTGATGGTAGTTTACGCTATTTTGTTGACTTTAAGGGTATTCCGGTTGTCTCTTTAGATGGTGTTCTTACTTCACCTGCGCTTTCTAATGGCGAGTTAACTGATTACAGCTACCAAGGGAAAATTCCAGGAACCAAATTTCAAGGTGTAGTGCAGGATGAATTTGGATTAACTAGAGCTTTTTATACGGGTATTGTTACTGATCCTAAAACTGGACAGCAGTACCAAGGTACTTTTCAGATCAATGGACAAGGGCCAAGATATAGCGATCGCAACGGTGGCGAAAGTCCCACAGTATTTGATTTCAAGTCTGATATCCCAGGTACGCCCACTGTCCGATCTCTGCAAATGAAAAATTCTCCTTTGGTGAAATTGACAATCCAAGTACCTGCTGATGCAACTCTAGTTACACCTAGCACTAGCACCAATACATCAACCCCCACCCCTACCTCCAACACCAGTAAACCAACTCCTACACCCAATACCAACGTCAGCAACCCCACTCCGGTTACTAGCGTTACCACACCTAAACCCAGCCCTAGCACTAATACACCAACACCCAATACCAACGTCAGCAACCCCACTCCGGTTACTAGCGTTACCACACCTAAACCCAGCCCTAGCACCAATACATCAACTCCCACACCCACACCCAACACCAACGTCAGCAACCCCACTCCAATTACTAGCGTTACCACACCTAAACCCAGCACTAGCACCAATACATCAACTTCCACACCCACACCCAACACCAACGTCAGCAACCCCACTCCGGTTACTAGCGTTACCACACCTAAACCCAGCCCTAGCACCAATACATCAACTCCCACACCCACACCCAACACCAACGTCAGCAACCCCACTCCGATTACTAGCGTTACCACACCTAAACCCAGCCCTAGCACCAATACATCAACTCCCACACCCACACCCAACACCAACGTCAGCAACCCCACTCCGATTACTAGCGTTACCACACCTAAACCCAGCACTAGCACCAATACATCAACTCCCAGCACTGGCAATACTACATTCAAAGAAACTGTGTCACAGGCATTTGTTGCGGTCACACCTTCTGCTGAACCTAATATAGAATTCAGTAGCGGTAATACCTCTGTATCGAATCCCAGTGTTTTAGAAACATCTAGTGTTAAGTCTCAACAAACAATTGGCCCTCGCAGTCGAGTAATCATGCGCTAATTAACGGATACCAAGCAAACTAGCTCTCATTAACTCTCTGCGTTAAAAAAATCCCATATTTGGGATACTCCAATTCTGGAATCCGACTTAGGCAGATTGTAATCAATCTCATAGCTAGGAACAGAGCAAGATTGAGACAAATATCTATCTGAAGTTCTTAGTAGGAGGATTCACTACTACTAAGAACTCCTTTTTGTGATAGATGTATCTCAATAAGTTTTTAGCTTATACTAAGAATTTAAAAATTAATCATCTTGATAGCCCAAATTAAAGCATTTAACAACCTGTATACATTAACAAAGTAAATCCATATCAATTACATATCTTGCGAGTCAACAGCTATGACAGAAGAATTGATAGCCAGAGTTGTGCAGGTTTTAAGTATCAACATGAGGTGGATGACTTGGAATTTATTCCTAGCTTTTATACCCTTAGCATTAAGTATGTGGCTGTTTCGTACTAGACGCGGACGCTCTTGGGTATGGTGGTTAGGATTTCTAGTTTTTTATGCCTTCTTACCAAACGCCCCTTATTTATTAACTGATGTTATTCACTTAATCCATGACATCCGCACAATTCAATCTGTATGGATGATTACATTAGTGTTACTTCCTGTTTATTTACTGGTGATTTGGGCTGGATTTGAAGCTTATGTAATATCTTTAATTAATTTAGGTTACTACTTACACCGTATTGGTAAAACACAATGGATTTTATGGGTTGAGTTGATTACTCATGCTCTTTGTGCCATTGGTATTTATTGGGGTCGTTTCTTACGTTTTAATAGTTGGGATTTTATTACTCAACCTGATGCTTTACTAACCAGAGGGGTAGAGGAACTTTTAGGAAAGCAGCCTTTAATAATTATTGCTGTTACCTTTGTTATCCTTCTGGTTTTGTACTGGATTATGAAACGAGTCACCCTAGGTTTTGTGATGCCACAAAATACAAGGATAGGAATAAATTCAGGTGGAACGGAAAGTCACACACATCATATATAGTAACGCTTTGATTTTGGAATTTACTTGCTTAGGTAGGGAGTAGGGAATGGGGAGTAGGGAAGTAATATTTTAGGGTGGGCTTCTCCTACCCTATTTGTATTTTAAAATTCAAATAATATTTCTGTAGGATAAACAGAAAAATCAACAGTACCAGTCTTAATTATGATCGGAATCATGGGGAATTGTAACTGTTGACATAAAATCACCTGACTTGCCACTTTTGATCGCATCAAATGTACCTTTGATGGTGCCAGCGATGGGAACAGCAACCAGTGTTCCTAGTAAACCTGCGATTTCATACCCCATCAAGATAGCCACGAAAATCCAGATGGGATTTAGTCCAATAAAGTTGCCGAATAACTTGGGAGCAAGCAAGTTATCTTTGATTTGCTGCATGAGAATTGCTGCTATGGCAACTTGCACCGCTAACCACCAATTTTGTAGTAGTACCAAAAGAGTGACTGTCCCAATACCCAGTGTTGCACCAATAAAGGGTATGAGTTCCGAGATGCCAATGAGTATGGCAAACAATAAGGCAAAGGGTACTCTGAGAATTAAAAAAATAGGTGTGAGGACTACCACCATGAATAGTCCTAATAATATTTGGCTGAGAAAAAAGTTTTGAAAGTTTAGCTGCAAAGATTTAGTGAGGGGTATACCGATATTAGCTGGTAGGAGATTGATTAAACCATACCAGACGCGATCGCCATACAACAGCATATAAAATGCCAGCACAATCACTAAGACAAAATTCAGCAATCCTGAAAGCAACGTTCCAGCTAACCCCACTGCACCCGAAGCCAACTGTTGTACTACATTCTGAATGCTGGCATTAATTTGATTAGCCAATACCCTCAAATCAATAGGCAACCGTCGTTGTTTTGCAAATGCCTCCAATTGCACTAGGTTATCTTGACTACTACTTAACCAATCAGGAATTTTATTTAACAGTTGGATAGTTTGGTCAATGACCATTGGTACTAGAGTGATACCCAAAAAACCGAAAAGAGTCAAGGTAACGAGTAAAACAATTATTACAGCTTGGGTACGACTAATTCTAGCCCGTTCAAATAATTTAACTGGATAATTCAGCAAAAAAGCGACAATTGCCGCAAAGCTCAAAATGGTAAGAGGACTTTGAAAGTAGCGAAAAAGTACAGATAATAGCCAAACATTCAGAGCGACGATAGGGCCACTCAGACCATAGAATAATAAACGTTGAAGGGATGCCGAACGGCGCATCTGACGCAATCGCTTTTTGTTACTCCTTTATTGGATAGGCAATAGGCACTCTTGCAATGGGCAATAGGTAATGGAGATTAGGCATTAGTCATTAGTCATGAGTTATCATCTTTTTTGTTGTCTCCATCTCCCACCTTACGGGTAGGCTTACGCCATCGTCAGAGAAGCTAAAGCTACATCTTCCCTTATCACTTTCCTTCTACTTTTCTAAATAATATATCGGATACTGAGGACACAAATTATCATGGATAGAACCATAGCTGACCTTCGTAAAGACTATACCTTGGAGGGTTTGAGCGAAACTGAGGTTAACCCCAATCCTTTTATACAATTTAAAAAGTGGTTTGAGCAGGCATTAGCAGCTCAACTTCCCGAACCTAATGCGATGACTCTCGCCACAACTACGCCAGATGGTTGTCCTTCGGCAAGAATGGTACTATTGAAAGATTTTGATGATAGGGGTTTTGTTTTTTTCACCAACTATAACAGCCGCAAGGGACAAGAACTAGCGGAAAATCCCCAAGCAGCTTTGGTGTTTTGGTGGGCAGAACTAGAACGCCAAGTCAGAATTGTGGGGCGCGTAGAGAAAACTTCTGATACCGAATCAGATCAGTATTTTGACAGTCGTCCTGCTAACAGCCGTCTGGGTGCATGGGCTTCTAATCAAAGTGAAGTTATCCCCAAACGAGAAGTTTTAGAACAAAGGATGCAGGATTTTCAGAATAAATACGAAAATCAAGAGGTTCCTCGTCCCCCCCATTGGGGAGGTTTACGGGTGATCCCCAGAGAAATTGAGTTTTGGCAAGGGCGCTCTAGTCGTTTGCACGATCGCCTGCTTTATACTCACTTAGATGATGGTAGCTGGAAAATTCAGCGTTTATCACCTTGAGGAGTGTTGAGTTGTGAGGGAAAACAAAAAAATAAATTATTCCAAATTGACGATTAGTAAAACCTACACCTGCAAATATTAATGTTCTGACAAAACATCAAATAATTAATTTTGGTCAAATTTATCCCAACATTTTCTTAACATCAGTATATTTTTACGCTTATGCTTACGCTTCACGCTATCTAAATAATTATTAGCGTAGCGAAAAGCAGATGCACAATCGTAAGCAGCAATAGCTATAGCTTGAAAGAAAACCTTGGGCGGAACTTCTTGATTAGAAAGTTGTTGTGTCAAAATCAACAAATCATTATCTGTTGCAGGGAAAGTAGCATCTTCTGACCATTCGGGATCATAAAAGATATCTTCAATTAAAGCTTTGGACATTTTGTACCTCCCCAAAAGCAAAAGATGCAAAGCCTGTAATGAAATTCAATTGCTGCTCACGGGTTTGTAGATTATCTGGGAGTTCGGTATCAGTACATCCGATTTCCTTTAATATTTCTAAACAGTAAGCACTGAGTTCACTACCGGAAGCCTGTTCCCACTTAAGAGCTACTTCTTTAGCCTTTTCCAGATTGATTCGGATCACGTTAGTTACAGGGTTATTCATCAATGCACCCTCATGAACTGGATAGTCGCAGTTTTGATCAAAAGCACAAACTAACGTAACCGTGATTCTGCGGAATTTATGAAGATAGATAATGAAATGATCAGCGCATTTGCGGAACAGTATTTGAAGCGATCGCGGATTTCCCCTAAATATATCACAACTAAAAGCAAAATTTTATATTTTTTTAATGTCTGATGGTGACTATCTAGTCGTTTTAATCAGTTTAAATTCTGACGTATTTTTACTGAAAATAACAAAACCTGCCTTATTTTCCAGAAAAATTATTTTCAATTAGCTTAATTTATCAAATAATTAATCAGACTAAAATACAGTTTATTGCTCTATCGAGAGAGTGATTTTATTTACAAGCTAACATCTATAAATTCACTCCACAGGTCGATTTAGGTTCCTAAAGTTTCATGGTTAAAATAGTCCATGTCTCAGACTTGAATAAAGAAGACTTTGAACACACTAATAATGAACTATTTACCTATCATTATTATATAGGATAATAGCAAAATGTTTTCTTTATTTGGTCTGGTAATTCATAACTTGATCAAGACATGATCAACCTAAAAATTGAGTTATGAGTTTTTGAAAATGTTATTGAGGATTACAAATGAAGATTTTTAACATTGTTTTATCTATCCTGCGTCCAGTCAAGTTTCTCATTGCAGCTTTTACTTGTGCGCTACTATTCTTATCTAGTACAGTTCCAGCTTTTGCCATCGAGAGTTACCAAAGTGAACCTACAGAAGCTACTACACAACTGCTAGAGACACAACGTAAAACTGACGAAGTTGCTAGGTCTGCACCCCCTTCACTGAGAGAGGTTCAGAAAAAGTCCAACGAAGGACTTAATGAAGTTCAAGGTGCTGCTGACATTGAAAAAATGAAGCGTCCTGAAAATTCTCAAAGTTCAACTAGCGTAGAAGAAGAAGTGAAGAATTTTCTAGAAAAAGTAACAGGTAATAAATAAGTCAAGATACCATTGAGCAGTCACCATAATATATTGGTGACTGCCAATATATTTTCATTCAAAACTCAGTTAATGGAATTGTGGGCGGTTAGTGTGTTCTCTATTCCCTATTCCCTATTCCCTATTTCCCATTTTCTACTCCTCATTTCCTTTGATAATCTTTCCTCTGGTTGATGATGATAAAGCCTATTGTTTGTGAACCTTAGTAAAGAAGTTTGACTAGGAATGAAAAGCAATGCGTCCAATGAACATCGGTTTAACAGAAGAACAACGTCAAGGTGTAATTAATCTGTTGAATCAAGATTTAGCAGATTCTTATCTACTGTTAGTGAAAACCAAAAAGTACCATTGGGATGTTGTGGGGCCTCAGTTCCGTAGTTTGCATGAACTTTGGGAAGAACACTACGAAGAACTGACAGAAAATATTGATGAGTTAGCTGAAAGAATTCGGGCTTTGGGTGGTTATCCTGTAGGAACAATGGCAGGATTTCTGGAGATTGCTACCCTCCAAGAACATTCCGGTGATATTCCCTACGCCACAGAGATGGTAGCCCGACTGGTGGAAGATCATGAGCAGATTATTCGCAACTTGAGACAACACGTAGACCAAAGTGGCGAAGAGTTTCATGATCAAGGAACTGCGGACTTTCTCACCGAACTCATGGAAGAACATGAAGATATGGCTTGGATGCTACGTTCCTTCATCGAAGGAGAAGCATTACGGCCGGATGGCGTACAACCAGGAACAGAAACTAGAACTCCCGTAGGCGTGTAGTCAAAAGCAGATTTGAGTTTGACAGGAAGCTGAGAAACAGAGATGGGGGATACGGTGAATGATTCTCCGTATCTCTGTGGACATGATGAAACTTTGATCAAAAACCCAAACTAAGGAGTATGCAAGTGCCAGAAGTTTATCAGGCAGAACGTACTATATCTACCGTCTTTAAAGAACAGAAGCAAGTTGATGATGTAATTCGACGCTTATTAGACAGAGGTGTACCCAGAGATCATATTTCAGTTCTGGGTAGAAACTTCCAGTCAGAAACTCGAATTGCCGGCTTCATCACCAAAAGAGATGTCATTCTGGGAGGTTTGAGAACAGGGGCAATTTTTGGTTCCTTGTTTGGTTCCTTTCTCAGCTTGCTGACGGGTGTAGGTGTGCTGTTTATTCCCTTTGTCGGCCCGATTGTGGCTGCCGGTCCCATTAGCGCCCTCTTACTAGGTGCCGCTAGTGGTGCGATCGCAGGTAGTGCAGGTGCGGGTTTAGTATCCGTTCTTACCACCTTGGGAATGCCAGAAGATAAAGCCGCAGTCTACCAAACCCGCTTAGAAGCAGGCGAATTTTTACTGATGGTAGAAGTACCGAGCGATCACGCTGGCGAATTCCAATTATTACTTGAAAGTGCTGGTGGTGAAGAAATTAGCACCATCGAGAAAACCTTGGAACATCCCTGTCCAGGCCCTTGCAACAGTCCAGAAGATTTATCTCCAGAAGTTCGTTCTCATCTTTCACCAGAGGCACAAAACACATTCATTGAACGTTATAATGCCGTCTTGAATGAAACCAGTGATGAATTCACATCTGAACAAGCAGCTTGGGATGCTGTGCATCAAAAATTTGATGAAGACGAAAAAGGTGTTTGGTCAAGAGCTAAAGTAGGCGTTTAAATATTTGTTTGGCTTTAGCAGCAATCATATTTGCTCAATTTATCTCATCTTTGCAATAGACCGATTATCTTCAGGGGTGCAAGGCTTTGCGCCCCTATTAAATCTATCTATGGTTATGGTAAATGTCTAACTTAATCTATCCATCGATAGGCAGAAAAAATCATATTTTTGGATAATCTACTTGATATTGATACTTACAAGAAATAGATAACAATATGAGTAGCGACAAAAGAGTTGAAGCCACAGCTAAAAATATTGAAGGCAAACTACAAGAAGCAGTTGGAGAAATCACTGGTAATCCCTCAGATAAAGCAGAAGGCAAAGCCAAACAAGCCGAAGCTCAAGTGATACATACTACAGAAAATATCAAAGATGAAATCAAAAAAGCAGTTGAATAAGTATTCTCTGTGATTTCCATCAGCTAATCCAACCTAACAGCAAAAATTAAAAACTCCACTTTTCATTCAAAAGTGGAGTTTTTATACTTTCTAGTAATATTTGAATAAATTGACTCTAATACTAAGTTGCATTCAAACAGAATATTCTTCCTCCCTACTTCCAGCCCTAGTTACTATAGGACTCCTATTGAATTTTTGTTGGCGTAGCCTGCGCTGGCTCATAAAAACTCAGTACACCCCTACCCCCCTTCTTTCCTCTTTCCTATTGCAAGAGTGCCTACCTATCGCGCTTGCGCTGCGCGAAGCGCACCACGCAAATCATTTGGCTACGCCACGTTACACGAACACTAATTAAACCGGATTCCTATATCATTGACTACAACTCAGTATAAATTAATGACTGGTACGCCCAGTCACTAAGCCCCAGATGAAAATAGCAATTATTGCACCAATAATAGCCACAATTAGACCAGGAATACTCAAAGTAGCGGCTGTTAGCTGTAACCTTCCTGTCTGTAAAAGAGCTACTAACGTACCACCAATCAAAGCACCGATGACACCTAAAATCATGGCTGATACGATACCACCACCCTGACGACCAGGGTAAATAGCTTTGGCGATCGCTCCAGCAATAATACCAAGAATAATCCAAGCAATAATGTTCATGATTTAATTGAGCCAAACACTTACCAGTAATTTATTCATTACTATCTGGTTTTCCTTCTACCAGAAGAGATAAGTATTAATCATCTAGAACTCCTATCGCGCCATAATTTTCGGTAGAAATAATAAAATTACCGTAGGGTATGTTAGGTGCATATTTTGAGATAATTTGTCACTAAAAACATGATATGAGCGCCTAACGCACCGCCACATAACTACTTAAAATTTACTTTTGCATGGTTGCTCAGTTACCTTGGCGTTTATAATCTTCAGAAGTCTTTCTATCAAAGAAAGTAATGCCAAGCAAACTAGAAACAATAATAGGGCTTTTTAATTAAAATTCATGCAAAATCATCCTAAATCTATCTCCCCCTGGATTTTTATCCCTACCTTATATTTTGCTTCTGGTGTACCTTACATCATTATCAATACAGTTTCTGTCATTTTTTACAAAAAACTAGGCATCAGTAATACACAAATTGCCCTATGGACTAGCTTTCTCTATCTACCTTGGGTAATCAAAATGTTTTGGGGGCCAGTTGTAGATACTTACTCAACAAAAAGAAAATGGCTACTATCTACCCAGTTAGCTATGTGCTGTTGTTTGGGTATAGTAGCCTTTTGCTTACAACTACCAAATTTCTTTTTTATCTCCCTTGCCGCCTTAACAGTAGGAGCATTTATTTCTGCAACTTATGATATAGCTACAGATGGTTTTTATCTTTTAGCCTTAACACCAGAACAACAAGCATTCTTTTCTGGTATTCGCTCGCTATTTTATAGAATGGCTGTTATCTTTGGTTCAGGATTTTTAGTAATTATCGCTGGTTTACTGGAAGGACACCTCAAAAATATTCCCCTAAGTTGGACTTTAGCACTGGGTTTTTCTGCTGTTATCTTAGGAATCCTATTTATCTTTCATCGCCTAGCCTTACCCTTACCTACATCTGATCAACCACGACAAGCTAAAGCCAAGAAAATACCATTTTTTCAAATTATTAGTTCATATTTTCAGCAAGAAAAAATTTTAAATATCTTGGCCTTTATCTTCCTCTACAGATTAGGTGAGGCAATGTTGGTAAAAATCGCCTCATTATTCTTATTAGATAAACCAGAATTAGGGGGACTAGGGCTATCTACCTCAGATGTAGGCTTAGTGTATGGAACATTTGGCGTAATATCTCTGATTTGTGGTGGCATACTTGGCGGAGTGGTTATAGCTAAATATGGGTTAAAAAAATGTCTATTGCCAATGGCTTTAGCCATGAACCTACCCAATATATTTTATGTTTACATGGCTTACACTCAACCTTCATTAACATTGGTGTATCCCCTAGTTTCTTTAGAACAATTTGGATATGGTTTTGGTTTTACAAGTTTTAGTGTGTATTTAATGTATATTTCCCAAGGAGAATATAAGACATCTCATTTTGCTATCTCGACAGGCATCATGGCTTTAGGGATGATGCTACCCGGAATAGTTAGCGGTTATCTGCAAAATTTACTAGGATACCCTTTATTTTTTATCTTAGTTTGTCTACTCACCATTCCTGGCATGATTTCTCTACTTTTCATTCCTTTAAAAGCAGATAATCGTCATCAAACTATGAGTAAATTTAGTTAGTTGTAAGGACTTTAATCCTAATTAATTCCACATAAAGTGCTGAATAAAAACACAATCTTCTATACTACTAAAAAGCATGAGTTACGTTTTAGGAATAGACGGCGGCGGGAGTAAAACCGTGTGTATCTTGATGGATGATACACATCAAGTATTAGGTCGTGGTCAAGCAGGTGCATCTAATTATCAAAGTATCGGACAAGAAGCAGCATTAAAATCTCTAGAATCAGCAATTTATGCAGCAAGTAATGAAGCACTGAAGTTAACTAACAATATTAAGATTGCAGCAGTATGTTTAGGATTAGCTGGTGTAGGCCGTGCTAAAGATATTGAAATTGTTGAAAGCTTATTAAAAAATCTACAAAACAGCAAATATCTTCCCCTTAAATGGGATTTACACCCATCAAATATTGTCATTTGTAATGATGCTTTGATTGCCTTAGTTGGCGGAGTTGGTCATTCTGTGGGAATTGTGGTAGCAGTAGGTACTGGTTCCATAGTTTTCGGTCGCAACTGGCAAGGAGAAACCAAGCGAGTCGGTGGCTGGGGATATATTTTAGGTGATGAAGGTAGCGCCTATCAAATTGCTGTGAGGGGAATGCAAGCAGCATTAAAAGCCTATGATGGACGGGAAAAAAACACCAACCTGATAGAAGATTTCAAACAGCATCTTGGTTTGGCCAGTATAGAAGATTTAATAGAAGTTATCTATCGGCGAAGTTGGGGAGTTAAACAGATAGCTGCTTTAGCACCAATTGTAGATTTAGCAGCTGCATCGGGTGATGGAGTAGCTAATAATATAATTAATGATGCTGTGAGAGAATTAGTCAAAGCTACATCTACAGTAGTGCAGGAAATTTTCACTCCAGATTCATCTGTTGAAATAGTAACAACTGGAAGTGTGTGGCGGGCTAGATGCAAAGTACATGAAAGATTTACCGCATCTATGATGAAAATTTTTCCCCAGGTAAAGGTGACATTTCCCCAGCATGAACCTGCTTATGGTGCTGGTTTGTTGGCTTTGCAGAGTTTATTATGAATTAAGGGGATAGATGACGATCGCTAGCGACGCATCTACCCCCAATTTGCTGCCCAGATGACGAACCTGGAACCCTATAACCTGGTATCTAATCAACCTAGTATCAGCTGTGATATATCGATTGTCACTGGGAGAGATACGGAATTAGAAAATATTGGTGAACTTTAATTTTTTCAAAAATTCAGTAGGGGCGGGTTCACTGAGATTATGATTAATCGTTGATGATATTTTTCAACCCGCTCCTACTCAAAAAGGTTTATATCAAAATTGTGACTTCGCTAAAAGTGCTGTTCCATAAGCTGCTTCAGTATTCATAGAAGAAACCACAGGTACTTTTAAATATCGTTGACGAATAGCAGTCCAAGTAGGATTTTTTGCCCCACCACCGGCTGTGTAAACTCGGTTGAGACTATCTGCGCCTAATTTTTGCAATAATTCATATCCCTGTGCTTCTATACGGGTGATACTTTCTAACAAACCATGTAGAAATTCGACGGGATTATCTGGGCGTGGTGTCAGTCGTGGCAGTAGATTGGGATCGTTAATGGGGAAGCGATCGCCTGCTTTCAACAAGGGATAATAATCTAATGCACTAACTTGAGAACTATCAATTTCACGACTGAAGTTTTCTAACTCTGCATCAGTAAAAAATTCCCGTAGCACCGCACCCCCAGTATTAGACGCACCACCAGTCAACCACAAATCACCCAAGCGATGACTATAAATGCCATATCGCGCATCTTCTACACGGATGCGACTCAACAGTTTTAGTACCAATGTTGAACCAAGGGAAGTGACAGCTTCTCCTGGTGATGCTGCACCACTGGCAAGAAAAGCCGCAATACTATCAGTGGTACCAGCACAGACTAAGCAATCTGGAGGTAATAAGAACTGGTGAGCAATTTCAGGACGTAATTCCCCAATGGCAGTCCCTGGTGCTAATACTTGGGGTAGCTGAATTGGTAGTTGCAGATTTTCTAACCATTCTGGATATTTCAACTGTTCTACGTCATAACCCAGTTTTAAAGCATTGTGATAATCAGTGATCCCCAACTTGCCATGCAGCAGAAACGCCAACCAATCGGCTTGATGCAAGAAATATCTCGCCTCACTAAAAGCAGGTAATTGCATCATCCACAAAAGTTTAGCCAAGCTGGAGGTTGCACTTAAGACTGTATGATTTGGTGGTGCTATCTTCCTCAACTCCTCCAGCACCACTGATCCCCGCCCATCGTTGTAGAGTAAAGGCTCATATACAGGGTTGCCAACAGCATCGCAGATTAAGACTGTAGAGGAAGTACCATTGATAGCGATCGCTTTGATTTCTCGCCGCACATCTTCAGGGATTTGTACCAACAAAGTCCACAAAGCCCTTTGCCAAGATGCGGAGTCAGAAACCGCCCTAGCCTCCCAAGGATATCGTACTTGTGTCTGGATCTGCCCTTGTGCATCAATCACTATTGCCCGTGCGCCAGATGTACCAAAGTCGATTCCCAGATAACAAGTCATAGTTTTTTAACTTTTTTTAATAAAAAATAACTCGTACTACCGAATTGATCACTGCTTTTGTTGCATCTTGTAACAAGATATTCCACATTTTTGGCAAAACAAGGAAAAGTAGTAATCGAAGTGTTCAAAATCCATTTACAGATCAGGAGGTCATAACTATGTCTATCTCTGATACCCAAGTTTATATTGCTCTAGCTGTGGCGCTCATTCCAGGAATTCTGGCTTGGCGTTTGGCAACAGAACTTTATAAATAACGCCAATTCAAGATCTGGCGATGGAGCCTTGATTAAAGGCTCCGCCCCACCCTACAAGAACAATCAGGCTCATCCTGATTGTTTTTTATTCGTTCCTAGATATAAAAACAGTTATTTTTAAGCAAAAGTATATTTTTTATCATGATTAATATAAATTGCTTAAGTAATTTTCAAGTTAATCAAGGTGAGCTTGCAAGGCTCTATAGATTTAAGAGAGACTCTTTATAAAGAAAAATCAGAACGCATTAGCAAGTAATAGTAGATTAAAATTGACAATAGCAAAATTAATTTGATACCTTGGAAAGCATAAGTAACTGCCAAAACCGGGCAGATACCAAAAAACACCAAAATGAACATCTTACATTAAGTTGTGGTTTACCAGTGAGACTACAACTTGGAGTTGACACTAACACCTAAAACAATAATAATCCTGGCAGACAAGGTGCAGTTCGCATCAACTGCTGGCTAAAGAGCATAAATAATGCTGTGCCAACCAGTTACCTACGTGTGTTTTGTGTTTTTTTGACAAACAACATACGTGTAGCAATTTGGAAAAAATGAAGTAATATGTCAGCTAATCTAAGCCGTAATCATGACTAGCAGGTTCTTGATGGCTTAGTAATTCAATCAGGAAATTTCTCTTTTTTGAGCATCATGAACGCTTTTCAACCTTCCGGACTCCCGCAACAACCATCTATACAGAAAAAACAGGCTGTTCCCCGGCCAAAACGTCATCTCCGCCAACGATCATACAAAGTCATGGCTGTAGAAGTGACAGCCAAGATAGCTGTTAATTGTGCTATCTCAGCCGCCGCAATATCTGCCCTATTGCAACTTTTGCCTAATCATTTGTCACAACAAGCAAAGTTGAAAGAAGTGAGTACAGAAGTTAAGAAAATGGAAAAAATCGTCAGTAGTTTGCAGACAAAATTTAGCCGTAATTTTGATCCACGTCAAACTAAAAGTGTAATGCAACAACAAGTATATAAATTTGAACCTGGTCAGCGTCCAGTGGTGTTAACAGATCAATACGGAAAGGAAATTGAACTCTCAGAACCATTAAACTAATACAATTTTGGATTTTAGATGTTAGATGGGAAACCACTTTTTGTATCTGGTTTTTATCTTTCCATCTGTATAAGGGAAACATTAAATTGGGGATAAGAATTATAGAAATTGCTGACCAGTATAGTTGCGTATAAAAAATGGACTTTGGTGTCAGTCGCTAACAGCTAATAGTTAACAACTAATTTCGCAATAATTATTTTAGTTCTCATCTATTAGCCGTTAGAGATAATACACTCACCAAACTCGAATTAAAAATTATATTTAATTGTTGATTTTTAATTTTGCATAGTCCCAAGCAGCTAGTAACGCTACGCGAAAGTCAAAAGCCAAAACCAAATAACAATGGTAGTTTGATTTTCGCCGTGACGTGCTAGTAAAACTCATGCCACAATCTACCAGTTAAGATGTGAGGGCAATAATTCATCTAACCAATTTTCTATTTGTAAACGCAAACGATCGCCAAGAACATCTCTTTTACTATCCAGGGAAGGAAGTTGAGTCAAAGCGCGACGATAATCAGCGATCGCACAATTCCAATCACCCCAAAGATGATAAGTTCTACCCCGTTCAGCCCAAATATGCCCTTCTAGCTGACCGAAAAGCAGGACAATATCAAAATTCTCAATTGCCTGTTCGTATTGTCCCAAGTCGCGGAGAGTAATCCCTCGATTAATCCAGGCGCGGACATGGCGCGGATTAAAATCAATAGCGCGATCATAGTCAGCCAATGCTGCTGATAATTCACCACAAGCCGCGTAGTAGTTGGCGCGGTTATTGTAAGCACTAGCTAAATGAGGATTGAACTTGAGTGCTGCGTTGTAGTCACGCAGTGCTTTTTGCATTTCACCACTTTGGAAATAAATTAACCCCCGGTTATTGTAATCCACTGCATTGTGTGGATGACGGTTAATCAACTCAGACAAAAGAGCGATCGCGTCTGTGTAATTTCCTTGTTGAGCCAACTGCAAAGCACAAGAGCGTAAATAGCTATCACCGTGATATCCCTGTCCTTGTTCAGAGAAGGTAGTATTTGCAACAAATTGATAGCAGTTATTTTGCTGGTCGCCAGAAGCTAAAAATGAGTGCCTATTCATGTGTTTTTACCTGAGCTGCTTGCTCTTGTACAGAGAATCAGAGTTTTTGCTGTTATGGTAGTTTTGCTTTTGTAGCACCTGTACAGGTATTGATAATTACTGCCAAACCAGCATCCAGCTGCCTTTGAGTAACTACAACAAGCGCAAAACTTACCCTAATACAGACAATTAATGCTCCAATCTAGTAATAGATACGTCATTCTCAGGTTAAATTCCTGAAACATCAAATATTAATCTCTAAGAAGATTCCAGTAGTCAGAGTAACCAATTGGTAAAATGCCAAAGAGAAGAGAGCAGGGGAGCAGGGGAGGACAAGGGAGAATTTCTTCCTAATTCACCAATTCCCAGTCCCCAGTCCCCAGTCCCCAATCCCCAGTCCCCAACCCCCAATATTTCCTATGACAACCACAATCGCTTACCAAAACGCCCCCGATTTAGCAGCAGATGATTATGTTGTGATCGGTCTAGCAACCTGCTTCATCAAAGACGCTGGAGAAGTTCATCAAGTTGAAATCATTGAACCAATTCCCTCGGCTGCTTTAGAAGCTCTGTTAAAAGGTATTTCTACCTCCTACAAGTTAGCCGTTGCCACCAACGTCAGCGCAGTAGTGAACGGTGAGCAACCAAGTTTACCAGTCGGGTTTCCAGAATCGGCTCAATTTGCCGATGAATTTGTACAACGGGTGTTTGCAGCAGCTCGCACCTACAAGCGTCGTGAAAGCGCACAAGCCCTAATTCCTTTAGGTACAACCTACACTGATTTTCAATATTCCCTGGAGCGTAAGCGGGTACTCAACGCCACTAGACTGGTAACAAAAGACGATAATGTGAAACAGCATTCTCACACTCACAAAGTTCTTTAATCTCAGGTATTTATGCTGAAACTCTATGGTGGCGCGTTCAGTCGTGCTTCAATCGTGAAGTGGTATTTAGAAGAACTGGGTGTTCCTTACGAGTTTGTCATGCTAGATATGCAAGCAGGGGAACACCGCCAACCTGAATACTTAAAAATTAACCCCATCGGTAAAGTCCCAGCAATTGTAGATGGGGATTTCCAACTTTGGGAATCAGGCGCAATTTTGCTGTATTTGAGCGACAAGTATGGTAACGTCTCCCTATCACCAGAGGAACGGGCAATACTTTCTCAATGGGTGTTATTTGCCAATGCTACCCTTGGTCCTGGTATTTTTGTAGAAGCAAATCGTGAGCGAGAAATGTCTCGATTGCTCACTCCCCTAAATGAAATTTTTGAGAAGCAACCTTTTGTATTAGGACAAGAATTCAGTGTTGCGGATGTTGCTGTTGGGTCGATTTTGGCTTACATTCCCATGATGTTGAAGCTAGACCTCAGTGATTATCCAGCTGTAGTAAACTATATCAAGCAAATAACTGAGCGTCCCGCATTTCAAAAGAGCATCGGCGCAAGGTCGTAGCCAACTCAGTAATTTGTGAATTGCAAAGCTACAGGATAGTAGGGTGCGTCAGCATGAATAACTTCTTGAGTCAGCTAGGCTTTCTCGCACTGACGCACCCTACATCTTGGATACTTTTTTATTTGGAAGTCCCTGAACTGTTATCGATAGTTAGTAAATTGCAAAGCTACAGGATAGTCTTCTTGCTTTAAACGTTGGATAACAGTTTGCAAATCGTCTTTAGCTTTGGCAGATACTCGCACCGCATCGCCTTGAATTGAGGCTTGAACCTTTTTAAATTCATCACGGATAAGTTTGGAAATCTGCTTGGCGATATCTTGACTAATGCCTTTTTTGAGTGTGATTTCTTGACGGACGCGATTACCACTAGCAGATTCTACTTTGCCAAAATCAAAGATTTTCTGGGAAAGATTCCGCTTGGCGGCCTTTTCCCGCAGAATGTTGTGTACAGACTCTAGAGTAAATTCGCTATCAGTCCCGATAGTAATGGTTTGTTCACCCAACTCAACAGTAGTTTGGGTATCCTTGAGGTCGTAACGACTTCTGAGTTCTCGGACGACTTGATCAACAGCATTCACCAATTCTTGCTGATCAAAATCACTCACAATGTCAAAGGAATAAGTAGCAGCCATAAACAATTTTGGACTTGAAATGTTGGATTAGGAACTGGGGATTGGGGACTGGGGACTGGGGACTAGGGATTGGGGATTTGGTAAAAGTTTTTCTCTCTTGCTCTGTGTTATCTCCTAAGCAATGCCCGATGCCCGATGCCCAATACCCACCAATTAACCCCTAGCTTGAATGATACTCAGGAAAATGAGAGTAGCACAGCTAAGAGAGCCAATGCCAAACATGAGCGATCGCAATAACGGTATATTCAAAATATAGAAGACTGAGTATAGCAAACGAGCTACAACAAAGGCGATCGCAGCCCAAAACGCTGTAGGAGAATTCACTCCAGTGACATAAGCCATTAGTGCAGCTGCCGCAAACACCATAAAGGTTTCAAAGGAGTTTTGATGCGCCCAGGCAGCTCGTTGGGCGTAGGGCGGCAATTTATCAAACATGGCGCGAGGGGCAGAAACATCATACCCAACTCGCGCACGGGCATAGCCCACAACTAAAAATGGCAAGTAAATTAGCACCGCAGCTGCGGCGATCGCATACAAAAAAATAATCATGAATCTATAATCTATAGCCATTAGTCTATAGTCTGTCATTTATTTTGGACTATTGACCATTGACTGTTGACTAATCAAAGTAGAAAAGTGTCACCACCTTTCTTTGTTCTTCAGCATCGCTACAAGTTTGTAGCAGAGTGCGACTGTCATGAAATGCGAAGCAAATCAGCTGCTGGCAACGAGAGACAATTTCCTTGTTGCACAAGTAACTAGCTTCAGCCAGAGACAAGTTATCATTACTAGGATTTTCTACCAAGTGCATAACCTGTTCTAGCTGCTGGCGTGATTCCAGGGGCTGGCGTTCCAAGCTTTGGGGTAGAATTACCGTCAACAAATTGGGATCAGCCCGCATGGCTCCTTTAATAGCAGCCGAGTTAGTACCCGTAGCACCGGATGTGATGACTCGATTACCCGATAAAACTAGGGCATAAGTCATCATTTCAATGAGATTTTGATGCGTAATCGGCACATGACGAGAACCCAGCAAGGCAATTCTTTTAGAACCTGTTTGCTGGATTGTCGCCAGTTCTTGCGCTAACGTATCGAGGTTAATAAGGTCTATTGACTGACTCAAAGACGGAGATGATCAGATTAAACAACCAAGCTATTTTACCAAAGAGCGTGTAAATGCGAAGCGAACTTGAGTTACATACTACTAAGTTTTTTGAATTAGGATTGTTGGGATGTTGGGGAGTAGGGAGTGGGGAGTGGAGAGTGGGGGAAGATGGGGGTGATGGGGAAGATGGGGAAGATGGGGAGGATACTTAGCTTGTAACTTAGAAATCACTACTCAGCACTCACTACTCAGCACTGGCTAAACGCCGCGCTACTGCTAACAGCACTCTAGTGTTGCTGGTGTTAAACCTAGCTTAGATAACAGGCGAGCAATATCGAAATTCTCAGCCATTAACTGACGAATACACTCTACTTTAATTGGCTCGTGAACACGGACTTGTCCAAAAGTGCGATCAACGATTTCGACGGTGGTGAGAGTATCTAAGTCTACTGACAAAATAGGAATTTCTAATTCTTCAGCACGACTGAGAATAAACTGTGGTGGGGGCAATTGTCCGGTGAGGATGAGACATTGGGTGGACGTTTCCAAAGCTGCTTGCTGAATTTCTACACGATCGCCCCCTGTGACTACTGCCATATTGCGCCGTTTACGGAAATATTTGACAGCCGCATTCACGTTCATTGCCCCAATTGCTAGGCTCTCTACCATTAAATCTAAGCGATCGCTACGACAGAGAACTTCGGCTTTGAGCTGTTTGACTAATTCGCCCACGCTGACACTACGGAGTAAATCATTTTTGGGCAGCATTCCTAGGACAGCAATTCCCTGGTTTTCTAAGTAGGGACGCATGAAATTCTCCACAGTTTCTAACTGTGTTGTGGGAATGTCGTTAATGACAACCCCCAGCAGGCGATCGCCTACACGCTGCTTGGCAGATAATATCGACTCCACAGAACTTAGCGATTGGTAGCGGGTTACTAGCAGTACGCCAGCATCTAGCACTTGCGCCACCTGTAGCAAAGACAAATCAAACAAATGACCTTCCGCCATATCGCCAGGGCCTTCTAACAGCACTAAATCCCCTCTCGGAATTTGCAAATATTCCTTGATTAAAGACTGGCGATAATCAGTTTTGTCTTCACCCCGTAAGCGTCTCTGCACACTGGCTTCATTCAAAGCCAGCATTGTAGGTACAATCCGGTTTGCCGATAGGTTGAGACTATGAGTAATAAACTGGACATCTTCGTCAACTACACAGCCATCAGATGTACTCAGACAATTGCCTAGGGGTTTACCGTAAGCAATATCTAATCCTTTTTGCTGTAGCTGATGAGACAAACCCAGAACTGTTGCCGACTTACCACTGTAAGTCTCAGTTGAGCCAATCAGCAAATATTTAGCAGATTTTGGCACACATGCACTCCTAATTGCAAAAGGAAGTAAAACCCAGCCAGGTGTTTATTAATTTTAGTTGTTTCTGGCAGAGACTTGATGCGATCGCTAAATCAATTTTCCCTAGAAATACTTTATTGAATGTAAATTTTATTGCTTGTATTTTTATATATTTCTACTAATAACCTATAAGTTTTAAGTAGCTGAGGATATAAATATTAATTTCACACAGAAGTGATGGCCAGTTGGCTCTTCTATCACCTCAAGACTACACTCTAATGTCATAAATAAGGGTGCAAGGTTAATTAATCAGAACTTTCCCTTACGCCCATGAAAATCAAATTAACTGAATTATTCGTCTATACGGAGGAGCTTACGGTAAAAAGATTGGGAAAAATCAGTAATTTTGTAACGTTTATAATTTTCCATTAATTCAATTAAAAAACTAATAAATTCAAAACTGGCCATCATCATCTCATAACTTAAATCAGCATTGCCATCAAACTGCACCCGGCAACGCGTTAAATCAGAGGGTAGGGTAGCAACATTCCAAGAAATGACAAAGGGAACATTTTCACCAGCTTCTATTTTGCGATGTCCTTCCAAAACGCCTTTTTGATAGAGACTAATAGCATAGGGCAAGAAATTGCGCTTTGTACCCTGAATGTAAGGCATATAAACGCTGGCTTGTTGTTGGTTAACCGGCTGGAGATTTTCAAAAGACATAGTTGACAACAGGGGATATTAGTGTGTCTCCATGCAGTATTCCCAAAAAAGTTGTGTTGTACACAGTTAGGAGAGGTGACAGGTGACAGGTGACAGGTGACAGGTTACAGGTTACAGGTTACAGGTTACAGGTGACAGGTTACAGGTTACAGGTGACAGGGAATAGAAGTGGAATACAGCACTTTTAGGTGTTCCAAATCTTGATACTTCTATACCCTCATTTCCCAAGAACGAGAGCAGCAACAAAAGTTACTGCTAAGAAATATTAAAATCTCAGTTACAATAGGGCTGCATTAGCTTTTTTTGAAGCTGGGCGCAATAATACTGCAAATACCTGCCGTTAGGTGAGTAAATGCTGTTTTTGCACTTTCTGCCAACAATAAACTGTTGCTGCTTTGTCCACAATCAAGTTCCCTATTCAGGAACAAATCTAGTTGTATAGTCAGTTATCAGTAGTAGTTGCTACCGATTACTCTCTAGCAAGATTAGGGATAAAGTTTGTTCCCACAGTTTAGTGTTACCTGATTCCCAGCTTCTTATGAGGTGTAGACAAATACTGGTTTTTGAATCAAGTAACTTATGCCAGCGAATTCCTGGCCCGACAACGATTCCTACAAAGAACTTGATCCACTCAACTCCTTGTTGTCTGACCTATCAGTAACTGAGGAGTCAGTGGTAGAAACGCGGGATTTGTCTTTACCATCCCGGTTTCAAGGGCGTAGAGGTAAAGCTGCTCTAGTTTTAACCATAGTCTGGAGTAGTACGATCGCCTTACATTTAGCTTCCTGGGGTTCTATCTTTATCCTCGGACTGACTACCCTTCTGGGGATTCATGCTTTGGTGATAGTGTTTGCTAAACCCCGCCGCTACCAAAAAGAAATACAGGGTGAATTGCCTTTTATCTCTGTACTGGTGGCAGCGAAAAATGAGGAGGCTGTAATTGGTAAATTAGTCAAAAATCTTTGTAATCTGGAATATCCTAACGGGCAATACGAAGTTTGGATTATTGACGATCACAGTAGCGATAAAACGCCCCATGTCTTAGCAGAACTAGCCAAGGAGTACGACAATCTGAAGGTACTCAGGCGCTCTGCCCAAGCTAGTGGCGGTAAATCTGGGGCATTAAATCAAGTTCTGCCCTTGACAAAAGGCGACATTGTTGCAGTGTTTGATGCAGATGCTCAAGTAGCATCAGACTTGTTACTCCAAGTAGTACCTTTGTTTCAACGGGAAAAGGTGGGGGCGGTGCAGGTGCGAAAAGCGATTGCCAACGCCAAAGAAAACTTTTGGACAAAGGGTCAAATGGCTGAAATGGCACTGGACACTTGGTTTCAGCAACAGCGTGCTGCCTTGGGCGGAATTGGTGAACTGCGTGGTAATGGCCAATTTGTGCGCCGTGCAGCTTTAGAAAGTTTTGGGGGATGGAATGAGGAAACCATCACCGATGACTTAGATATGACTTTCCGTCTGCATTTAGATAACTGGGATATTGAGTGTGTGTTCTACCCAGCCGTGCAGGAAGAAGGTGTAACCAATGCGATCGCACTCTGGCATCAGCGTAACCGTTGGGCAGAGGGCGGCTATCAACGCTATCTCGATTATTGGGATCTCATTCTCAAAAATCGCATGGGTACGCGGAAAACCTGGGACTTGCTGATGTTCTTGTTGACTATGTATATTCTGCCCACAGCCGCAATCCCAGATTTATTAATGTCTGTGGCTCGCCATCGCCTACCAATTTTGGGACCGGTGACTAGCTTGTCGGTAACTATGTCTGTTGTAGGTATGTACGCCGGTTTGAAGCGGATACGCCAAGAACAAAAATTTAATGTCTCGACACCTTTTGTATTACTACTTCAGACAGTGCGCGGTACTTTGTATATGTTGCACTGGTTAGTAGTAATGAGCAGTACCACAGCACGGATGTCAGTGAGGCCAAAACGCCTCAAGTGGGTGAAAACCGTGCATACAGGTAGTGGACATTAAGGAGGTAGGAAGGAGCAGGGAGCAGGGAGAAAAGGGTAAAGTCCTTCTCCTTGCCCCCTGCCCTAATTCCTCTTATCCCTATGCCCGATGCCCATTGGCTATTTCATTCATCTTCCACCAATTCATCTACCCATTCCGTTGTAATGACTTCGCTCAATTCTTCGCCATCATCGCTAAATCTGATCATTTGTCCATCAAAGAATTGTGCTAAACGTTGGGCTGCGATCGCTACTTCATCGGTTTCCCAATTAGCTAAAGGTGCTGGTTGGGGTGATGGTGATGGGGTTTTCGCTCCTCCGGTACTTTTAGCTACTGCTTCTGTTTTTGGTGGTGGGGTTGGTGCTGGTGGCTGTGGTGTGGGTGTTGGTGGTTTGTGGTTGTTGTTGTAAGTGGGTGGCGGTGACTGCTTGACGGTTGGCGTACCGTTACCGTTGGCTGTTGTTTCTTTTCTGGTGGCAGGAGAATTTGAGGGATTACCCTTTTCTAGACTTACCTGAATTTCTCGATTGAAAGTCTGCCCAAAAGCCGCCGTAATCATCGGTAAATCGGATTTTACTTTGTCATACCACGCGGGTTTGACACCAACACGAGCTGTAGCGCCGTCAAACTCAATGAGATGGCACATTTGACCTAGTAAGGCGCGTCTGGGGATTTGCTGAATATTACTCAATACCTGCTGCCAAATTTGAGCAACATCACCTTGTGCTGCGTCAATGGCTGTCTCAGGTTCTTGTGGGGGTGGGGGGGATGGGGGGGATGAGGAGGGTGTAGCGTCAGCTTCCCGCAGAGTGGGAGATGTAGCGTCAGTTTCCCGCAGGGTGGAGGGTGGGGGTGTTGCGGAAACGGGTGATGGTGTGGGTGGGGGTGTTTTGGGTGATGGGAATTGTGGGGGTGTGGATGGGCGATGATCGGTGGGTGATGCTACAGGTAAGACACCTGTGGCGATGGAGGGAATGTTGGCGCTGGGTAATAGTCCTAGTAATGTCACTTCCAACCATAAGCGGGGCTGGGTGGTGTTTTTAATTTGTAGTTCTGCTTGTTGTAAGTGTTTCTGCCCTAACAAAATGGTACTCATGGACAATGACTGGGCGCACTCAACCAGTGCTGTCCAGGTTTGCTGGGTACAAGCTACTAAATTGTGGCGATTAGGTGCGGTTTTGGCAATGAGTAAATCGCGGTAGAAGGCGGCTAAGTTTTGCAGGATGGTTAGAGGTTCTCTACCACGATCTAAGATTTGGCGGGTGGCATCTAAAACTGCTTCTGGGTGATCTTGTGCGATCGCACCTAACAGCGCCAGCAAGTCCCGTTCACTCACAGAGCCGACTAAATCCCAAACTCGATCCGGGCTAACTTCCCCAGATAACAATGCTAATTGGTCGAGGAGGCTTTCTGCATCTCGCAATCCTCCCTGAGATAACTGGGCTACTAAGGTGATGGCTGCTGGTGAAATGTGAATATTTTCATTGGAGGCGATCGCACTTAAGTGCCTAGCCATCGCCTCTAATTCAATGCGTCTAAAATCGAACCTTTGACAGCGAGAAATAATTGTTGGTAATACCCGTTGTGGATCAGTAGTCGCCAAAACAAAGACTACGTGCCTAGGTGGTTCTTCTAGTGTCTTTAGTAGCGCATTAAATGCCGCACTACTGAGCATATGACATTCATCAATCACATACACCTTATAGCGACACTGTACAGGGGCGAATTGGGCTTTTTCAATTAATTCGCGGATATTATCCACACCAGTGTTACTGGCAGCATCAATTTCAATTACGTCTAAGGAGTAACCCTTGGTGATTCCCTGACAAACATCACAAACCCCGCAGGGTTCAGCAGTGGGTTTGTCAGTTTTGAGACAGTTGAGAGACTTAGCGAGAATACGGGCGCTAGAAGTTTTGCCTGTACCTCTAGGACCAGTGAACAAATAAGCAGGTGCAATTTTAGCTGTACGGATAGCATTAGTGAGAGTGGTAGCGATCGCCTCTTGCCCCACCACTTCAGCAAAAATCTTTGGGCGATACTTGTGGTGCAGGGGTTCGTAAGACATGAATAGAAAATTTCAATACCCTTCAAAATGGATTAATCAGTTGTGCTTGATTCACTTACCAATAATTATGAGAATTTTTGCCATTCATAAGTCTTACCATTTTGAATTTTGTAGGCGAAAGTCTAGCCGTAAGCTATTTTGAATTGGGATTAAACCATTTTAAACTTTGCCACCATCTTGGAAACTGTGGAATACCCTAGAAGAGACAACAACACACGCGTACATACATTTTATTAACCGCAGTTCAACGGTGATCTAGTGGGCGGCGCAAACACCCACCGCAGGTGATCGTTACAATTTTAGGGGAAACAACAGTAAATGGTACAGCAAATGCTCAAGCGGCTAGTCCAATGGCTTAAAAGTCTTTTTCAAGGCTTGTTTGGTAGAAAAACAACTCCTGTCAAAGTTGGTGCTAACGTGCCGAAAGAATCAGCGCCACCCCTCACCGACACAGATTTAGAATTTCTGTTCACGGAACTGTTAGAAGGAGTCCATCAGGCACGAGGCCAAACTTGGGCTATAAAGTGGCTGCAAAAAATTGAGCATCGCGTCCCCACAGAACGTTGGGTAGAGTGGTTAAAGCGTTTTGGTGAAAGATTAGTAGTATCACCTTCACCTAATAACGAATTAGCGGCTCGATTAGTACAACTGGGTGAGTTGAACATTGGGGAAGTAGGAGACGTTGCCTATGATGTTGGTATGCAAGTGTTAACACGCAATCAAGGCGAACCCATCTGGGAATATGACGGGCCTGATGCTGTTAGTACAAATATACCACAGTCAGAGAGTTTTTTACCCCCAGAAGCACCTCAAGAGGGGGAATATCAAACAGTGACTCTGGATGAGTTGTTTTTGATGTTGCAGCAAGATGAAAACTTACGCCAGCAGATTGCCCAGCAGCTGGCTATTGAGACAGATGATCCGCAACTGATTGTCCAGACACTAATCAATCAATATCATGCTGCTAGTCCATCAACGACAGATTCAGTTTGAATTGGGTAGAGGGGCAGGGGAGGCAGGGAGAAAAGGAGAAGTTCTGCCCCCTGCCTCAAGTCCTCTTCTTCCCATGCCTAGTCCTGAAGCTTTAACAAAGATTTGTATATTTTTATCACTATACGGTGGAAAACCTTGATAATTTCAGTAGATTTCAGGTAAATCATGATTTTTCATATTTTTTTTAACACAACGATCGCTACAATCTAGGGTAAACAAAATCCAAGAGTATGGCAGATGCTCACGCGGCTATTGCAATGGCTTAAAACAATTGAAAAACACCCTGTGGCTAGTAACCAAACTGGTTCTTTCCCCGATGCAAGGGGAGAACAAGGGGTAGAATCACCACCTGAACTAACTAATGCGGATCTAGAACTGTTGTTTACTCAGTTGTTGGAAGGTGTCTATCAAGGACGAGGACAGCAATGGGCAATTAAGTATTTGCAGCGCATGGAAGATCGCATCAGTATTGATCGTTGGATTGACTGGCTATTGGTTTTTGGTGAAAAATTACTCATGTCACCTGCACCTAATCATCAGTTAGCTACGCAGATGGTGCAGCTAGGTGAATTGGATATTGGGAAAGTGGGTGAACTTTCCTATGAAATTGGTATTCGGTTGTTGAATCGGGATGCTGATGAATTTCCAGAAGTCTATGAAGAACTAGAAGCGTATGATGTCACAACTACCGATACAGCTGATACCCTACTAGATTCCCCTGGACAAGAATTACTCCGCAACTTGGGCGAATTATTATGGCAGTCTGAAGAAACAGAAATTGTACTTACCCCAGAAACCCCAACTGGCAATATTGCAGACAGCACTACAGAAAACTCAGAATTACAAAGTTGGGAATATCCAGGTGAGGCAATTGAATTTACAGCAGCAATTGAGTCTGTTATAGACAACACTACAGAAACCTCAGAATTACAAAGTTGGGAATATCCAGGTGAATTTACAGCAGCAATTGAGTCTGTTATAGACAACACCATAGAAACCTCAGAATTACAAAGTTGGGAATATCAGGAGGCAGAAGACGTAACGACAGAGGCATACTTGTTGGTACCAGATGGGGAAGATGTCATTAGCAATTTGAGTGAACTGGTAGTTGATGAAACAAGACCAAAACCAGGATCTGCTATCGTATCAGCTCAACGTAATTGGGATCTTTCCCTAGCTAATTTAGATTCAGATGTAGCTTACACTTTAGATGAGTTGTTGGTGAGATTGGATCAGAGTGCTAGTTTAGTGCAGCAGTTGGCTAGTAATCTGTCAGGACAGATGAATCAGCCCCCCTCCATGAGTGCTGAGTCATCGAATGTTTTAGTAACAGCGCAAGCATGGTTTTATCAAGGGCTACAGCAAGCTAAATCTGGCGATTTAGCAGGGGCGATCGCTTCCTATAACCAAGCCATCCAAATCAACCCCAATTCCTCAGAATATTGGTTCAATCGCGGTTTAACCCTATTTCATTTAGAAAATTTTACCGAGGCGATCGCCTCCTATGACCAAGCCCTACACCTCAAACCCGATTACTACAAAGCTTGGTATAACCGAGGGGGAACTCTCGGACAATTAGGACTATTTGAAGAAGCGATCGCTTCCTTTAATCAAGCCATCGCCATCCATGCCGATAACCCAGAAGTTTGGTCTAGTAAGGGCTGGGCGGAGTTAAAGTTAGGACAAATTACCGAAGCCATAGCTAGTTATGATCAAGCCCTACTCCTAGAACCCGCAGATCCCGAAAATTGGTATTACCGAGGTATAGCCCTAGCCGTAAACGAACAGTATCAACAAGCGATCGCTTCCTATGATAGAGCTTTAGAAATTCAACCGGATTTCCATGAAGCTTGGATTGACCGGGGTGTAGTATTATTTAATTTAAAACAGTGGTCAGAGGCGATCGCTTCCTGGGATAAAGCCCTGGCTAGTCAACCGGATTTTTACTTAGCTTGGTATAACCGGGGTGTAGCATTAGATAACTTAGGTCGGAGAAAAGAAGCGATCGCCTCCTATCAACGAGCTATAAAAATTAAGCCAGATTTCCATTTAGCCTGGTATAACCAAGCCGTAGCATTATTTTATTTAGAACGATATTTAGAAGCGATCGTTTCTTACGACCACGCCTTACAAATTAAACTCGATTACTGGGAAGCTTGGATTGGTAGAGGTACGGCTGCGGGGCAAATTGATAGTGATAATTTAAGTCTCTTGACTACCATAGTTATTAATAATCAGGCTTTAAACCAAGGTACTTATACAGGTAAAATAGCCAGTTATGAAGAAGGTTTAAAATATATTCGCCCAGACACCCACCCAGAAGGTTGGGGCAGATTACATCTAGCAATTGGTAATAGTTACTACGATCAAGGTAAAAAACATCATACATCCCGTAACTATTGGCGCAAAGCTGTAGCGGAATATAATCAAGCCCTATTAACTTTAACCAGCGCCGATTTTTCTCAGTTACATTTAGAGGTTTTACAATCTCTAGTCAAAGCATTATTAGGATTAGGACAAATAGCACAAGCCCAAGATTTACAGCAACGTGCCACAACTTTATTACAACAGTTATTAAATGAACCAACTCGCTCGGCAGGCAGTAAAAAACAACTAGCCCTCAAATTTGCTGGGTTAGAACAAATGGCAGCCGATATTGCCGTCGAGTATGGTGATTTAGTAGAGGCTTTGGAAATAGCAGAACATGGGAAAAATTCTTGTATAAGCTGGCTATTATCAGAGTGGAATGCAGATATTCATCACCTCAACTATCGTTCAGTTCAACCATTACTCAATCCCCACACAGCAATTATTTACTGGCATATTAGCCCCGTAGCTTTACATACCTTTATTATTAAAGACCAAGCTCCATCACCCATCCTAGTTTTCACACCCATTCAAGAAATAGAAACAAACCCTACACCTCTGCAAGACTTACCTCTTCCCGAAGCAACAAGACGGCTGATTGCCTTTGAAAAGTGGCTAGAAGATTGGCAGCATGATTATCAAGAATATCGTCACCAAGCCCAGGATCAAACCAGCAAAAGTAATCATGCTTGGCGTTTGCAAATGGAACAACGACTATGGCAATTAAAAAATATTCTAGAAGTTGACACAATTACCCCAGAATTAGAAGATATTACCCAATTGATTTTAATTCCTCACCGCGATTTGCAGCGATTACCCCTCCATCTACTTTTTCATATCTCTGCTTTTCAGGAAGAACAACTAAATATAGAGTCTAAATACACAATTACATATCTGCCCAGCATTCAAACCGGTTTATCTCTACGAAATGTGAGTATTTGGCAGTTGGATGAGCAACCTTTATTAAGTGTTGAATATCCTACAAATATCAATTATTTCACCTTAAAATTTGCCAACCTGGAATCAGAAATCGTCAACCAACTGTTTACTAATCCTCATCGCATCCAGGGAGAAGCAGCTACAAAAGATCATGTAGAAGCTGCCTTATTTGATTATTACTTTAATAATTACAATATCTTTCATTTTGCTGGGCAAGTCATCAATAATTTGCATGAACCTCACACCTCAGAATTGGCACTAGCAGGTGAAGATAAACTCACTTTAGGAGACATCAGTAAAGGCAATTTAGCAAGTTATAATTTGGTGACTCTCTCTGCTTGTGAACCTGCTATTACTAACCATCAAATTATTACTACGGAATATGTAGGATTAGTCAATGGTTTTTTGGCGAAAGACGTACCCTACGTAGTCAGTACCCTGTGGACAGTAGAATCATCTGCCAGTGCCTTAGTCATGATTGAATTTTACCGCAGACTAGAGTTAGTGCGATCGCCTAACTTAGCTTTAACAGCCGCTACAACATGGTTAAGGGAAATAACCGCCGGAGAATTAACCCAATGGTATGAAGATTTAATTCATCAACTCAATCCAGAAGAATTAAAACTGAGAGCTTATTTAGCTACACATCTTTATAGAATTAGCAAAATGGCTCCTGATAAAAAGCTTTATTCTCATCCTTACTATTGGGCTGCTTTTACAATTGCAGGTAAGCCCAGTCAAAGTCATTGGTAATCACTCACTGCTTGAGGACTTACGCAACCGGCACATTCTTAGGGTGCGTCAGATAGGAGTTGTTCGTAATTCTCAACAGATTTTTGCCATCTGACGCGCCCTACAAGAGAGGTTTAGTATCCAAAGGAAACCCAACACCGAGATTGATATTGACTTCTCAAGATTCATGTTGGGTTGCGTTACGTTTAACCCAACATGAATCTATTACACTAATTTAGTCCTGTCAGTCCATTAGTTGGCGTGAAGATACCTCTGAAGATTTTAGAATTTAAATCTAAAAGTTAAAATGCGGTGACGCTTGTGCAGAATAATAGCTGCAATATTGGCGATTAAACAAGTAATTGCTAAACCTAACAAGATATAAGTAGGAGGCATTACCACACCAATCATAAACCAAGTGTATACGTGTAAAACCATTAAGACTGCAAAAATACTTGCAAAACTAGCAGCTTGCCAAATTTGAACAGTTGGACGACCTATTACAGCCAAAATTATTGTTAATAATGTAGCTAGTAAATTGGCTGGCACTAGGAATGCACAAATACCAAGGCAGTTAGTACGAGAGAACTCAGCTAAAGTATGAAAATCAAGCATTCATCTGTTGGGATAATGTTGGCATCTAAAACTCAATATATTTTTAGATATATCAACTTAACTCAGCATATATCTAAAGTAAATACTTCTGCATATATTTAACATAAATTAAGATACATAAGTCTTTAACTATGCTTGTAATAAATAATCATAATAATTAAGCAATAGTCAGGTGGGTAATGCCCACCTGAAATCAAATCAACCCATCAAAATTACCGTATCGATAACATGAATCACACCGTTATCGGCTTCAATATCTGCTGCTAAGACTGTGGCATTTTTGACTTCAAAACCATCAGAACAATCAATTTTGATGGGTGAACCTTCCACAGATGTAACTGTGCCAAGTTTTGCTAAGTCCGCCTGTTTCAACTTTCCAGGCACAACATGAAACTTTAAGATTCTTGTTAACTGAGGAATATTCTGTACCAAAGTTTGAATTGTTCCCGGTGGTAACTTAGCAAAAGCATCATCATTAGGCGCAAAAACAGTAAATGGCCCTGGACTTTTTAATGTTTCTACTAAACCAGCAGCTTGTACAGCTGTCACCAAAGTTTTAAAAGAATCGGCACTAACTGCAATATCAACAATATCAGCCATTGTTTTACCTAATCGTTTTGGAAATAGGGAGTAGGGAGTGGGAAAAGAGATGTTCATCCTTGGTGATGAATTCTGTTTACCGTGTCTCCTGCCAAAAATTTTAAAGTATCGTGAAACAGTTTTAATTTTTATGAATAAGATGATTTTGAACTATGACGATCGCTAAACTCAGTGCAACAGTTTGTTTTTAGACACTACTCTATGATAGTCATCAGAAAATCTTGGGTAAAAAAGTATGAGTGAACAACAAACTGCGCTAGGCGATCGCAAGTATGCCATCCTAGGGACTGGTGCATTAGGTGGGTTTTATGGTGCTAAATTGCAAAAAGCGGGTTTAGATGTTCACTTTTTGCTCAAGAGTGACTATGAACACGTAAGTAAGCACGGTTTAATTGTCGAATCTAAAGACGGTGACTTTACCCTCCCTCAAGTCAACGCGTACAACGATGTCGCTAAGATGCCAAAATGTGACGTGGTAGTCGTAGCACTGAAAACCACACAAAACCATTTACTACCGCATTTATTACCACCTGTAGTTAAAGATAATGGCGTAGTGTTGGTATTACAAAATGGGTTAGGTGTAGAAGAAGAAGTCACCCAAATTTTGGACAAAGTTCATGTAATTGGTGGTTTGTGCTTCCTCTGTTCTAATAAAGTGGGATTTGGACATATCCGCCATTTGGACTACGGACACATCACTTTAGGGGAATATCTCCCAAAATATTCTCTGGCTGGGATAACTGAGAGAATGCAGCAAATAGCCGAGGACTTTCAACGCGCCGGAATTGGAATTGAATTAGCGGAAGACTTATTACTGGCAAGGTGGAAAAAATTGGTGTGGAATATCCCCTACAATGGGCTGTCTGTGATTCTCAATGCCAGCACCGACGAATTAATGGCAGATACCCACACCCGCACCTTAGTAGAACAAATCATGTCTGAGGTGAAAGCCGGGGCGAACAGTATGGGGCGGATAATTCCTGATAGCTTCATTCAAACCATGCTAGATTACACCGTCAAGATGACCCCTTACCGCACCAGCATGAAAATCGACTATGATGAACGCCGTCCCCTAGAAGTAGAAGCAATTGTAGGGAATCCCTTCAGAAAAACCCAAGCCGCCGGCGTAGACTTACCAAAAATTAGCTGTCTTTACCACCAGTTAAAATTCTTAGATGCCAGAAATCAAATTGGAAGGGAGTAGGAAGTAGGCAATAGGCAATAGGCAATAGGCAATAGTTATTATTCTCCGCTCCCCTGCTCCCCAGTCCCCAGTCCCCAGTCCCCAATCCCCAATCCCCAATCCCCAGTCCCCAGTCCCCCAACCCTGTGGCAAAATTTATTAGAGTCCTTCCAAACGTAGATTTCCCAGAATGACCGCAACTATACCGAATCTTCCCAGTCTGTATGATCCCTTTTCCACTGAAGCGAAGTGGCAAAAATTCTGGGAAGACAACCAAATTTACAAAGCTGACCCCAATCATGGTGGTGAACCTTATTGTGTTGTAATTCCGCCACCAAACGTCACCGGTAGTCTGCACATGGGTCACGCCTTTGAAAGTGCGTTGATTGATGTGTTGGTGCGTTATCACCGGATGCAGGGACGAAATACTCTGTGGCTACCGGGAACTGACCACGCTAGTATTGCTGTCCATACAATTCTCGAAAAACAACTCAAAGCTGAAGGTAAAACTCGCTATGAATTGGGACGCGACCAATTTCTAGAACGTGCTTGGAAGTGGAAGACGGAATCAGGGGGAACAATTGTTAATCAGCTGCGCCGCTTGGGTGTGTCGGTAGACTGGTCACGGGAGAGATTTACCCTGGATGAAGGTTTATCAAAAGCTGTGGTAGAAGCCTTTGTCAGTCTCTACAATGAGGGCTTAATTTATCGCGGTGAATATTTAGTTAACTGGTGTCCAGCTTCTCAGTCAGCTGTGTCTGATGTTGAGGTGGAATCTAAAGAGGTTGAGGGTAATCTTTGGCATTTCCGCTATCCTCTCAGTGATGGTTCTGGGTATGTAGAAGTAGCGACGACTCGCCCAGAAACCATGCTTGGTGATACGGGTGTGGCTGTCAATCCCAATGATGAGAGATATAGACATCTGATTGGGAAAACTTTGACTCTGCCAATTATGCAACGGGAAATTCCCATCATTGGTGATGAGTTAGTAGACCCCAGTTTTGGGACGGGTTGTGTGAAAGTGACTCCCGCCCATGACCCGAACGACTTTGAAATGGGTAAGCGTCACAATCTGCCGTTTATCAATATCCTCAATAAAGATGGGACGCTGAACGCCAACGGCGGAGAGTTTCAAGGACAAGACCGCTTTGTAGCTAGAAAGAATGTAGTTGCACGTCTTGAAGCTGACGGTGTTTTAGTTAAGGTAGAAGATTATAAGCATACCGTTCCTTATAGCGATCGCGGTAAAGTTCCTATTGAACCTTTACTATCTACTCAGTGGTTTGTGAAAATTCGCCCCATGGCGGATAAGGCTTTAGAATTCCTCTACCAGAAAAATACCCCCGAATTTGTCCCCCAACGTTGGACAAAGGTTTACCGTGATTGGTTGGTAAGTTTGAGAGATTGGTGTATTTCTCGTCAATTGTGGTGGGGTCATCAAATCCCGGCTTGGTATGCTGTCAGTGAAACAGGTGGACAAATCACCGATACCACCCCGTTTATCGTCGCCAAATCCACCGATGAAGCCTGGGAGAAAGCAAAAGCCCAATTTGGCGAAAATGTCCAGTTAGAACAAGACCCAGATGTATTAGATACCTGGTTTTCTTCAGGACTATGGCCGTTTTCCACATTAGGCTGGCCTGAAAAGACTCAAGATTTAGCCACCTACTACCCCACCACTACCTTAGTTACAGGCTTTGACATCATCTTTTTCTGGGTAGCGAGAATGACCATGATGGCTGGTCATTTTACTAACACAATGCCCTTCCAAACTGTTTACATTCACGGTTTGGTTAGGGATGAGAATAATAAGAAGATGTCCAAGACGGCTAACAATGGCATTGACCCACTGTTGCTAATTGATAAATACGGTACTGATGCCCTACGTTACACCTTAGTCAAGGAAGTAGCCGGTGCAGGTCAAGATATTCGCCTAGAATATGACCGCAAAAAAGATGAATCATCCTCAGTAGAAGCTTCCCGCAACTTTGCCAACAAGTTGTGGAATGCTGCCCGCTTTGTGATGATGAACCTCGACGGACTTGGGACTGGGGACTTGGGACTGGGTACTGGAAAATCCCAATCCCCAATCCCCAATCCCCAATCCCTAGAGTTAAGCGATCGCTGGATTCTTTCCCGCTATCATCAAGTTATTCAGCAAACTACTAACTCCATTGACAATTACGGTTTAGGCGAAGCAGCCAAGGGTATATATGAATTCATCTGGGGTGATTTTTGCGACTGGTATATTGAGTTAGTTAAATCCAGACTGCAAAAAGATGCAAATCCAGCATCGCGGCGAGTCGCTCAACAAACCTTAGCCTATGTACTCGAAGGGATATTAAAGCTACTCCATCCCTTTATGCCTCATATCACCGAGGAAATTTGGCAGACTCTCACCCAACAACCAGCCGACTCTAAGCAAACCTTAGCTTTACAGGCATATCCCAAAGCCAATACCAACTTAATTAACCCAGACTTAGAAGCACAGTTTGAACTGCTAATTGGGACTATCCGCACTATCCGCAACTTACGCGCCGAGGCGGAAGTCAAGCCAGGGGTAAAAGTCACAGCGAACTTACAGTCTGAAAATGCCCAAGAACGGCAAATTCTCACGGCTGGACAATCTTACATTCAAGATTTAGCCAAAGTGGAGAATTTGACTATTGCAGGTGAACCACAAGCCAAAACAGTCATACAGCCAAAACCGCGCCGGAATTGGCGGACAATTGTCTGGCTTATCGTCGGTTTAATCTTTTTTAGAATCGCCTTAGCAGTTGGCGATACCTTAGATGATATTCCTGCCCTGGGTACGTTCTTTGAAATCGTGGGTTTAGGTTACACCGCTTGGTTTGTCCTCAATACATTATTGATTGCTGAAGCTAGACAAAAATTCTGGGCGCGGTTCTTCCCACCCACCACAGAACTAACTCCAGCACCACAAGAACTAAAACCACCAGCTAAAGAACCAGAAAAAGCCATTGCAGGTGTAATTGGTACAGTACAGGTAGTCATACCTCTAGATGGGGTAGTGGATATAGAAGCCATGCGTGCCAAGCTAGAGAAAAGCCTCAGTAAAGTGGAAGCAGAAGCGCAATCTCTCAAAGGGAGGTTAAGCAATACCAACTTTGTGGATAAAGCTAGACCCGATGTCGTGCAAGCAGCGAGAGACGCTTTAGCCGAAGCTGAAAAACAAGCAGAGATTTTACGCGATCGCCTGCGTGGTTTAGCATAGCTGTAAAGGGTAATGGGAGTCTTCCCATTACCTTAATTGTGAAATTTGAATGGAAACCAAGCCACAGTCATGCTATACCTAGCCCAAGTACATAAAAATGAATTCTTAGACCAGTACCAGTTGCGTTTATTAGCACGTCAGGAAGAGGATCATCTGTGGACAATTATTCCAGAAGAGGCCTTCATCTTGCTGGGTAAAGGCAACACCATGAGCGAAAAGTTGCTAGTTTTAGTAGAACTTTCGTCTACAGGTGATATTGAACGGATGGAGGATGCTTGTGACTGGGTGTTGTATTTAGTACAAACTTACCTCAGCACTGGTGTTACACCAGAATTTTTGCAACAAGAAATAGAACGAGCAGAACAGTGGCGACAATCACTAACGTTACAAAATCAAGATTTAGCCCGTCGTTCCCTAGAATTAGAAGCTCGTCGTGAGCAAATTCAAGCCTTAGAAGAAAGTCTCAAACGCGAAAGAAACGGATATCCAAAAGATATTAATAGTGGCTCTTAAAATTAGGCCAATTTTATAAAAATGAGAAATTTAGGATTAAATAAATATTGATAAATTTTAAGTTATATATTTAGCGATCGCAGCTTTCATATAATGAAGAATTCCACCCATCAGTGGATGGAGTTTCCCCACAACTTTCAAGGAATTACTTTTCAAGAAACACAGCAACGTATTGAGAATCCCACTCTTTCACAAAAGTTTGATCTTCAAACTTAATCTCTTGCCGATTATCTTGCTTATTCTGTCTAGGTTTTATGTAAATAACACTGCAAGGCTCAAAGTCTATGTAGGGGTAAAGATTTTCTTTAATAGCCGATTTATTAGCCACATTAATATGTTGCAATTGAAACTTTCGTCCTTGATTTTCTTGTAGCATTATCCAAAATGGGTATTCCCAAGCATCATTTTCAAATGCCAGTCCTATATAGTCACATTGTTTAGTCTTAAGGAATTCTACTGCTTGTGAGTGGGGTTGGAGTAGATGAGGTCTATTCATAAAATATTGCTCGATTCTACTGGTTTGGAAAATATTATTACTCCCAATCAAAGGTCGATACCTATTTAAAAATACCCAAGGTAATGATGAGAGAATCAAAAAAACTGCTAAATAGTTAATTAATCTTTTTTGGTCTAGCTGGGACAATAGCAAACCAATACAAGGAGATGTTAATACAAACCATGATAGATGTAGGCGACTATGCCACGGTTGCCATTTTACTAAGTAGCAAAAAACTACAAATGTACCTAAAACAGTTATTAGATAAACAGTAACCTGGGATTGTCTTCTTAATTCTTTTTTAAAAATAAAAATAATAATACAAGTAAATATTAGTAAAATGTGTAAGAAATTCCCTGCACTATTTTCATTACCAGTAAAGCCAAATGTTGACCAAGTTCCTGGTACAAAAAAGTTTTTGGTGAGGAAAGTTGTACGGGGATCGTTGTCTGCTATACCAATAAATGTATGTATAATTTGAATGATTTTGTAATTAATAGCGTTAATTATGCCTATCGGTGTACCTATGTGTAATGCTATATTTCTAAGGATGTTAGAAATTAATACATTAATGCCAAGAATTTCATTTTTATAATCATTGGGTTCACCAAGAGGTGAGCCAAACAAATTATAATTGCGTAACCAGTGGCTAATATTAATACATATAGCAATAATGGCTACTATGACAGCAGGCTTCCATACTTGCCAGCGCAAGTATCTGATTTGAGATAAAGTCAACCAGACTAAAAAGGGAAAGATATAAAAATAGGCAGTTCCTTTAGTCAAAATCGCTAGTCCTAAACTACCTGCCAATAGTAAGTAAATGTCCCATGTAGTCTGTTTACCATGCTGTACAGTTTTGATTACATAATAAGCAAGACAAACAACCCAAAACGCCAGTATATAATCATTTTGTGTGCTGGATGCTTGCAGAATTCCCATTGGAATTGTCGCACTTACCACAGCAGTAAAAACTTGGCCTCGCAAATCTGCTCCTAATTGTTGAGCAATTAACGAATTGCCGACAATACAACCAACCATACTGAACAGTTGCACCAAGTTGGCAAAGTAATCCACACCACTTAAAATTTGCCAATGCAGAATAGCAAATTCTGACCAAGGATTTTGATATAGCTGTGGTGTATAACTAGTTGGATAATGGGCAACACTCTGATTTTGTATCCAATGAACTACACGAGTCATGTGATAATTCATTGAATCCCAGTTATTTGGCGGTGCTACTATAGCAATTAGAGCGATCGCAATTACAATTAATCCTACACTCAACAATAGAAAATTTAAAAATTTAGGTAACTCTAAAATCGGATTTTTTATAGTCCATTTTTGATTTTTACGATAAAATTTAAATCCAATACTTGCTAATATAATATTAACTAGCAGCCACGAAAATACTACAAAATTGAAATTCAGTACATGAAAAAAACTGAGCGATTCTGTAATTACAGTAACGATTACACCCCATACAACAGATGTGGATAATACTGCACTACGCCAACATTTATTAGTTTGAAAAAATAGATAATATCCAATTATGATTGAAATAGCTGGCAAAACTATTAGCATAAATAATAAACCTTGCTTTATATCATAGCTTGTTTATTAATGATTACTGATTAAGAGGTTGTTTTAAAAGTGTTTGGCTGTGATTTTAGAAACTTATTGATCCCCCCTTACACCCCTTAAAAAGGGGGGACTTTGATTCAATTTCCACGGCAGTTGCTACAAGTCGGCAGAGCCTCATTCCTTGCTCCATAACAAAGAATGAGTTTCCTGGTTATACTCTTTTTGCAGACAAAGATAATCTTGTAGATGGAATTAAATCACTATTTTCAGTGCGATTAAGTTCATCTGCTGCGAGTAATTCCCGAATCAGCCGAATGATAGCTTTCTGCACTAATTGATTAGTCACTTGTTGACCTAAACGTTGCACATCTGGATTGAACAACAATTGTCCTATTTGCGGTGCAAGTTGCACTGGGTCAAAACCACGGGTTTCTCTCAGAATATTAGAGATATTTTTGATATGCTCTAAAGTTTGTTGTTGCTCAACCGTGGCTGCGGGAGTTTCGTTGATGGCTGTAATACCTACACGCTCTCTAAGTAGATAGGTGAAGTTGTGCAGAACGTTTTTACCTAAAGCGTTGATGCCGTTAAAGAATTCATCTACCAACTTGTCGCGAATGAAAGCGCCGCGTTCAGAAGCCAGAAAGTCTACGCCTTGATTGACTACTAAATTGAGGTCGTAGTCTTGATTTTTCCGCGCATTGCGTAACAGGTTTTCTAAACGATTCCACCGGAATTTACCCTCTTTAAACAGCAAGTCTCGCAGTGATGATCTTAATTCTGGCGCAGGGTCGGTGAGCAAACGTTTAGCAACGTAAGGGTAAGCTTCACTGAGAACTTTGAAGTTGGGGTCTATATATATAGCTATACCTTCCAGTGTCACCAGAGAGCGAATAATTAAAGCGTAGTAGGGAGGTACGCGGAAAGGATACTCATACATCAAAGCTGATAGTTCATCTGTAATGCTTTTAATGTTGAGTTCAGCTACACTAGCTCCTTGAGCATCCGCAAATACTTTACCAAAGGCTGGAATAATCGGTGTTAAATCTGTTTCTGGGGATAGAAAATCTAGCTTAACGTAGTCTTGCGCTAACCCTTCAAAGTCACGGTTAACAACGTGAACGATCGCCTCAATTAAACCATAACGTTGGGGTGGTTTAATCTCGCTCATCATCCCAAAGTCAAGATAAGCTAGTTGGCCGTCGGGTGTAGCTAACAAGTTACCTGGATGGGGATCAGCGTGGAAAAATCCATGCTCTAAAAGTTGTCTCAAAGAACACTGGACACCCACTTCAATTAAGTAACGCGCATCTATACCTTGGGCTTTAATTTCTGCTGTTTGGGTTAACTTTGTGCCGTTAATCCACTCCATCGTTAATACACGACGGTTGGTATATTCCCAGTAAATCTTCGGTACATAAATGTCTTTTATGTGACCATATAGCTCAAAAAAGCGTTCAGCATTTTCGCCTTCGTGGATATAATCCATTTCTTCAAAAATGCGATCGCCTAATTCATCTAAAATCCCTACTAAGTCACTGCGTACCCGTTTGACTTTTCTTTGTACTAAAGCCGCCAGACGACGCAAAATATACAAGTCAATAGTAATTCGTTCCCTTAAGTCAGGGCGTTGCACTTTTACAGCCACTTCTTCCCCAGTTTTCAGCTTGCCTTTGTAAACTTGCCCTAAAGAAGCAGCAGCAATCGGCTGGGCTGAGAGTTCTGTGTAAACTTCTTCTGGAGGCTGTCCTAATTCTTCTTCAATAAACTGGTAAGCAATTTCGTTAGGAAAGGGCGGTAACTGGTCTTGTAATCTTGTGAGTTCTTCTAAATATATGGGAGGAACTAAATCTGGTCTAGTAGATAAAGCTTGTCCAATTTTGATATAAGCCGGCCCTAATTGGGTTAGTAATTCTCTTAACTGCGTAGCTCGACGGCGGTCATTTTTAACAACTTTTCCTCGTTTACTGTCCCACCACAACCCCAGGCAAAATGAAATAGTCGGCCCCAATACTGCCAAAATCCTGCGGAAAACTTGCAGAGGTCTAGCTTGATAATGGGCTGCTATCTCTCCAGGATCATACAGTAATGTTTCAGGTTCAACATCTGGTGTGATTGACACCTGCTGTTTATGAGTTGTGACTAGACTGGTTGATGGGCTAGGCTCCATCGTAGGGGAACGCACAATCAAGGTTTTTGTATCGTTTTGTAGTTCGCCTTCAATCGGTCGGGAGTGAGTGGGAAGTGTCTTGACATTCATGGAGAAAGCTACCGGTCGGATTGAATATGTTAAGTATTGTAACAATAGGAGTGGGGATTGGGTATTGGGGACTGGGAAAGATAGGGGAGATGGGGGAGATGGGGGAGAATAACTATTGCCTATTGCCTACTAACTAATGACCATTTGCTTTTTGCTACACTTAAATGTGTTTGCTAACTCAATGGTAGTAGGTATTGTTAGTAGCCGAAAGATGATGCTTAATGTCTTGTAACCTAAAAATGCCTCGCATCTGCCCTGCAAGGAGAATTTGGCTTGATGTTGCTCTGCCTACGCATAGAAAACTTTGCCCTGATTGATCAACTGGAACTGGACTTTGGCGCGGGACTGAATGTTTTGACAGGTGAGACCGGCGCGGGGAAATCGATTATTTTAGATGCTATTGATGCTGTTTTGGGTGGTAAAGTCTCAAGTCGCGTCATTCGCACGGGGACAAGTAGGGCTATGGTAGAAGGAACTTTCGCTTCTACACCACCTTTAGCAGCTTGGTTAACTGAACAGGAAATTGATTTAATCGATGATAGTTCCGTAGTCATAAGTCGAGAAATTACAGCGACATCCAGTAATATCCGTAGTAGATCACGGGTGAATGGGGTGGTGGTGAATCGGCAGATTATGTCAGGATTGCGCGATCGCTTGGTGGAAATCACCGCCCAAGGCCAAACGGTGCAGGTAGGACAAGCTGCCCAAGTCCGTGATTGGTTAGATATGTATGGTGGTGACTCCCTCATTAAGCAGCGTCAACTCATCACCACAGTCTTTAGTGCTTACCAACAAGCCCACGCCAACCTAGAAAAGCGGCGCACATCAGAACGGGAACGGTTGCAACAACTGGATTTACTCACCTATCAAGTACAAGAATTATCAACCGCCAACCTCAATGATCCCCAGGAATTAGAACAACTCCAGCAAGAACGGGAACGGTTAAATCATGTCGTTGATTTGCAACAGATGAGTTACAAAGTTTACCAAGCTTTGTATCAAAACGACGATGAAACCCCAGCCGCCGCCGATTTGTTGGGTGACAGTGAAGCTGTATTAAATGACATGGTGGAGTATGATGTCCAACTGCAACCACTCTTAGATTTAATTAGAGATGCTCAAACAGCATTAACAGAAGTCGCACGACAAATTAACGCTTACGGGGAAGGATTAGAAGCTGATCCCCAAAGATTAGAGGAAGTAGAAGAACGTATCCGGGAATTAAAACAAATTGTCCGTAAGTATGGCCCCACCTTAACAGAAGCGATCGCCTACTACGAACGCATCCAAGCAGAATTAGCAGAACTAAATGATAGCGAACAAACTATAGAAAGTTTAGAACAGCAAGAGCAAGTCTGTTTAGCAAAACTTACCCAGGCTTGTGGGAAGTTAACCCAGTTGCGTCAAAAAACCGCCGCCACTTTAGAATCTAAATTAATCGCTGAACTTAAGCCTTTAGCAATGGAAAAGGTACAGTTTCAAGTGGAAATTGTCCCGACTGCGCCGACGGCTGCGGGTGCAGACAAAATCACCTTTATGTTTAGTCCCAACCCTGGCGAACCATTGCAACCATTGACAGAAATTGCTTCGGGTGGTGAAATGAGTCGGTTTTTGTTGGCACTTAAAGCCTGTTTTACCCAAGCTGATGCGGCAGGAACGCTGGTATTTGATGAAATTGACGTAGGGGTTTCAGGGAGAGTCGCCCAGGCGATCGCGGAAAAATTACACCAGTTGAGTCAATATCATCAAGTGTTATGTGTGACTCACCAGCCTTTAGTCGCAGCGATGGCAGATAGGCACTTCCGCGTGGATAAGCAAATTATTACCCAAGGAAAGGGTAAGAAAGCTAACAATGGTAGTGCGGAACAGCGTACCGTTGTGCGTGTGACAAACTTAGATGATTTGACTACCCGTCGGGATGAATTAGCACAGTTAGCTGGTGGTAAATCTGCGAGTGAAGCGATCGCTTTTGCGGAATCGTTGTTAATGCAAGCTGCTAATCATCGTCGTAGCCAGCAAAGTTGAACAGATATAGTCACTAATTACCTTAAGTAAACAGACAGATTTGGTGATAAAAGTACGTAACTGTATTTTTATTTTTTTTATATCAGTGAACTGATATAGATTAAAATGTTGATGAGATGGAAATTTTGTTTCCTAGTGATTAACTGTAGTTAATTTGATATCTAAAAATCTTATGTCTCTTAGCTACGATATATCTTCAATATTGAACCTATTGCGTTCTTTACCCTCTACCGAATTACGAACAGTGAAAGAAGAAATTGATTCTATTCTTAAAGAAAGAGGGACAACAATCCGCATACCCGATCCATTCAAAATAGTTCCTGCACAGGTTGTTCTAAAAGATAGCAACTTAGAAGAATCAACTTCTGAGGTTAAATTAGAAGAAGAATACCAACAAATTAATGAGGATATTAGCGAACCTTCTGGTGTTCTCAATTTATCTTCAATTAAAGATGCAACAGATAATAAAGCTGAAAAAAAAGAAGCTATTCAAGAAATTCCTAGGCCATTAGGTATTTGGAAAGGAAAAGTAGAAATATCGGAAGACTTCTATGAAACAACAAACGATATTCTTTCAGAATTCGGCATAGAAGAATAATGAAATTGTTACTTGATACCTGTGCTTTAATATGGTCACTTGAGGATAATCCCTGTCTTTTACCTGAAACCCGTCGGCAAATTTCAGATCAATTAAACTCAGTCTTTATTAGTGCTATTAGTGTTTGGGAAATAGAAATAAAACGAAAAAAAGGGCAGTTAAAAGTTCCAGAAAATTTATTAGAAGCTATTTCTTTAACTCAATTTAAGTTTTTATCAGTAACAGAACATCACGCTTTGAAAGCAGCTAATTTGCCTGACTATCATAAAGACCCTTTCGACAGGTTGTTAATAGCACAAGCCATATTAGAAAAGATGGTTATTGTTACTTCTGATAGTAGATTTGGACAATATGGTGTTCCTGTTTTAAATGCTAAGTAATAATAAAAAAGCTGGCGTAAGAATTAATAAAGATTGTTTTTCTACTGTTTTTTTACTTGGTATTAATCAAGCATGATCGCTTTTACCCAATCCTCAGCGATCGCATACGATCATTGACGCGTATGTTGATTTAGCTATTAATTGTAACTTAAGCACTTTATTGGATAGGATACAGTAAAATAAATATCAAAATATTATATGTATAAAGTTTTCAAGCTAATATGGTCATAAAAAATAAAAATAAAATAATACAAATGACTATTACTACTAAAAATAGAAAATTATTATTTAAACTTTTACCTACAACAATAGCTTTACCCTTCTTGATTTTCTTCCCTCCTATGCCTTTTCTTACCCCTCTGTTGATTTCATAGCGTCTCTCTCTTAAATGTTTTTGGATTTCCTGTCTCTCTTTACTAGCACATTTAATATCTCTAGGAATTATAGGCAGAGAAAGATTTATTTGCCTCTGGCGTTGACTGTAAACTTGATAATTATTGTTTTGTCTTGGCTCTATATTGCTACGCTCCATCAACTGAATAACTTGTTGCAAAGATATTTTATTTGAAAATTCAAACCACTCCCTATAAACATTAAATGACTTACAAGCTTGATGAATTTCTTTCTCTACTTTGTAAACGTCAGTAACAAATACATAATGAATAAGTTTCAACGGGTAAGGACTTTGACGACTATTCAGTTCTTTTAACCTATTCTCTGGGGTTCGTGGTGCTACAGTTAGTCCTATTTTGTATCTATTTGTGCCTACGCTATGAATTAAATAAATGTACCCTGGTTTCATTTTTGTATGTATCTATCTTAAACAATTCATATCATGCTTGTTCTGTCTGCTTTATACCTTAATGTACAATTTCTCTAAACAATGAAGATGATCCCACTTTTGGACAATGCGATCGCACTTCATAATTTACAATGGTCGAGCGATCGCTTTTGCGGAATTGTTATTAAATATCTAACCCTGTGATTATTAACTCTGGGGAATGCTCAACAGTAAACTGGTAGTATATTTCTTGCTTCTCTTGGGGTGGAATAGTTAAATTCCATTCTAGAATGCTCATTTCACCCAGTTGTATTTGTGGGTTGCTACGCAGGAGGCGAACTTTGATTTGTTCGTTACGGCTAACTGGCAATTGTTCGGTTAATTTCAAATAGGTTTCTTGATTAAGCAAGTTAGTAATGATTAAGCGATAAGCGTAAGTAGTTCGGCGTTGGTTGCCAATAAGTTTTTTATCTACTTGACGCTCAACTAAATTACGTTCAATTTTTAACCCTTCATCAATGCCTAAATTCAGTATAAATTCCTGTCCTGGGGCAATATTTGCTAATTCAGTTGTGCCAACAAACATATCATCACGGAAGATATTGGCTGTACCTGCTAATAAAGTTGCACCATCAGAACTATTTTTGACATAGGCTTCGAGATAAGCAAAACTCACTAGGCGCGGTATGGCTACGTACCGCAAATTACAGGGGTAATCATCATTAAAAATTGTGGTTTTATGAGGTGTACCATCACTGGGAATATTACCACCGCCATTGAGTTTAAAGGTGACAATACTCCCTGTTGTGGATACTTCTGCCCCCATGTTTTGTGCGGGAATAAAACTATCTTCTATAATTTCTGCTTCTGGTTCTGGTAGCGTTTCTTCCGTAGCAGGAGCAGACATAGCCGTGATTGGGGGTAACAATGGACTAGCTTGTCTTCGTGCCGATCGCACTACTTGGGGCTTGAGGGTGTCAATATACCAAGGGTTTAATTGAGGTGGGAGTGTGCCTAATCCTGGTTTAGCCGTAGAAAGAGTAAGATTGACATCTAGCCAATCTTCGCCAGTATTTTGGGTAACTGCTGCTAGATAGCTCAAATTGACTGTCTTGTTGGTACTATTTAAGCGCAAATCATATAACGGAGTCCAACTAGCACGAGTTACCGTGTATGATACCTCTAAATCAAACTCTCCTGCACCTGCAACTTCTACACCAACAACTAAGTTAAAACTTTCTTTGGCATGGGGTGCTTGGATCATCTGTAATGAGTTACGCAGTGCTTGAATTTGCTTATCTAATTCTTGCTGCTGGCTTTTACACTCACCAGAGGCGATCGCATACTCGCTATACTGGCTACCTAAAAAATTGAGAAAATCTAGGGTTTCACTGGGGCTAAGATTTTTCCGTGATAAGCTTTGGGCAAAAGGTTCTTCTGTTTTTTCCCGTAAGCCTGCAATAAACTGAGATTGTAAAGTTAAAGCATCTACCTGAGCTTGGAGATGGCGTTTTTCTGTTTCTAGCTGCTGAATTTGTCTAGTTAATTGGGCGACTCGTTCGGCTACAGGTTCAGTAGTGTAGATGCGATCGCAACTCACTGCCAACAGATGTACCTCTACCGTACCTTTACCACTTACCCTGACAGACTCAGGCTCTATAGTTGCTGGCAATGAAGAAATCAATAATTCCCGTTCCGAGCCTGTGAGGGACACTTTACCCTGTCGTGTCACCAGGGCTTTATCGCTATACACCGTCACAGATACAATCTGACTTTGTACTGTTGTTCGCCAAGATGGTACTTCCGGGTTAACCACTGCCAGTTTTTTCCTGTGTTAAATAACGCTGTTGGTTAATTTTTATAGGTTTAAGGTCTACGCCGTCAAGCAACTGGAGTTAGTTATTAGGTAATAGGTAATAGGCAATAGGCAATAGGCAATGGGCAATAGGCAATAGTAATTCTCCTCCGCTCCCCTGCTCCCCTGCTCCCCAATCCTCAATTCCCCTGACGCACGCCTCTGACAACTGGAGTCACGTCATCACCAGAAAAGGGATCTGTACCACCAGTCCAATTAAAGTCACTAATGCGGATACTTAACCCACCCAATTCTAGTACGGGGTTGTAGCGCAAGGTAATGCCGTAGGTGCGACGACTGTATTCTACGATGTAGTCCGTACTACTTTCTCGACCTGTATCTAAGTTAATTGATGTTTGAAAGCCTAAACGCAAAGGGCCATAAATCTGTTGAGAAATTCCCGCACTGAGGACTTTATTATCCACGGAGCGGTCAAATAAAAAGGGTGAGAGACCACTGTTTAAGCCTTGGGAATAAGTGACATTAAAAGCGGTATAGTCTAAAAATGGGCGAGAAAAGTTGCCTAACTGCCCTAACAAACCAATTGAGCCAGTTAGAGTATTTTGATTATCGCCATTTGTGTAATAGCTAGTAGTACCAGTCACACCAGCAACCGCCTGTAAGTAAGGAACTACAGGTGTGGGAGTGTATCTTAATCCCTCTGTGGCGGTGGGTGCTAGGGGTTTTCCTTGCCACAGTAAGAATCCTTTACTGAGAGCCACACTACCTTGTAAACGACCTAGGGAGATGCGATCGTTATCCCGGTTAACATCTAATAAGTCTTGGCGATCGGTGTTGGCGTTAATATACTGTGCGCCTGCTTGATAGCTGAGGTTAACACCGCTTTGGCCTAAAGCAATCACTGGCGATGTGATCACACCACCCAAACTACTTTGAACGGTTTGGAAACCAAGTGTACCGTTATAAAGGCGATCGCGGTAGCTATATTCCCAATTCACAACGTGGGGATTAACATTCCCTAAAGTTTGGCGTAACCGCAAACTGGCTTTTAAATTTTCATCTATGGTGTCGAAGTCAAAGCTAGTTAACTCTCCAGAACCTTGAAGTGTAGCTGTGGGACTCAACACAGCATTCAACCTAGCTTTGACACCAAACAGTGATGCTAAATTATCACTGCCTTGGATGGCTCTCTGCACAAAAAACTGCGGTGTAATCCCCAAGCGTGTCTGTTCTGTATTAATGACTGTAAAGCCACGCTCAACGAATAAACCCCCCCGCTTATCTCCATCGTAGCCAGGGGAGACGATAAACGGGCTGGTTTCTCGTTCTCGACGGTCAATTGTCTGCTGATTGACGGGGATGGGTATGACTACGTTTTGGTCTAATACTAGGCGCTGACGCTGGGTGGTAATACGGTCGATTAAGGGTGCTTCCCGCGTTAAGGTGACTTGATCAGCTCGTAACTCTAATTCTGGGGGAGAAAATGGATCATTGGTAATGCGGACATTTCTAGCTTGCCAACCACGGGGATAGAATTCAATTTGTCTGGCTTCAAATCTCAGGCGTTTGACTTCACCCCCAGCCTTTGGTGGTGGTAAATTCCTTGCGTCTGCTGTACCACCAATTGTAAAGTCAATCCCACCGGGACTGCTGACACCTGTAGTTGGTTGATTCTGTCTGATGCGATCGCTGGGTGGTTGTTGCGGCACTCCCCCGGCTGTTACATCAGTAGGTAAGAAGGCAAAATCTCTTGAGGTTGAGGGTATGTAAATTTCCCCACTGCCATTTTCCAAATCTCCACTGTCTTGGAGAAAATTATAGGTAAAGCGTTGTCCCCGTAATACCTGATCACCCCGTGTTAAGGCAACATCACCTTCCCCAACGGCAATTAAATTGTCTAAATTCACTTGCACGCGATCGGCATCAACTACCGCGCCATCAAATCGCACGACTACATTACCTTCAGCTGTAACTATCCGCCGTTGTTGGTCGTATTCTTGCCTATCTGATGTCACCTCCACAATTCTGTCTCTCACAGGTGGAGGGTTAGTGGCGGGTGTGCCAGATGGTGGAGTTTGGGCTTGGGGGTTGCTGGGAATGAATTTGAGTGTTGATGGCACCGACTGTTGGCTGTCTGTGCGAGATTTAAATTTAATTACATTTTGAATTGCTTGGTTACTGGGTGCGTTATCAGCATTAGATACTGAGAGATTAATGCTATCCCCAGACTTTTCTACTGTAATCTGATCTTTTTGTTCTTCCTTGGTCAGATTGGCGGTAACATCTGGCTGTGGGGGTGGTGATAATTCCTGAATATTAGCTGAAGTTTTCTGAATGGGATAGCCAATTTCCAAAGGCTGTCCCAAATTAGTAGCATTGCTAGTAGCTGCGAGGGGAGAAAATTCTGGAGTGAAAGTTTCTGGTGTACTGGCAGATGATGCTGGAGTTCTAGTAACTAATAAACTCTTATCTTTTTGGGTGTTACTATCAGCAATCGTTTTTTCTACAATCGATTTTTGTGGCGATTCCGGTTGTAGTTGGGTACTGCTGTCAATTTCGCCCACACTAGGAAACTGAGTATTGCTAGCAGATAAGCTGGAATTTGCTGGTTGTATGGGTTCAACAAGAGAAGGCGGTGCAGGTGGCAAAACTGGATGAAGCATATGGGAACACAATCAACCTAACAAATAGGCAATTAATAGCCGGAAGGATGAATTCACCTTTTGCCTTCCGACTTCTACTTTCTGCCTGTATGCAGCAAGCTTTCCGGAGATAGACACCCAACTGCAAAGGAAAAACCATAGCAGCTAGTGTCTGTAACATCTGGTGTTTTCTAGCTTCCGGCACTCACAGATGATTTGTCTAGTTTCTACTCTAAATCCCGACGACCGGGGTTACGAGCTGGGTCGTTAGACAAAAATCCGAAAACAAAAATAGCCACAAAGAAAGCAACCACAATATAAACAGCGATTTTTAAAGTTACCATCGGCGATTTCTCCAAAGGGTATGACGAAAAAGCTCTTTCTTCATATCTGACTTGAAAGTGCTGAGTGCTGTTAGCGGAAGCGGGGCGTTTAGCCCGTGCTGAGTAAAAATCCCAGTCACGCCGGTCCGCTCAAGTCAAGCCATTGCGTTGCGGAGGTTTCCTCCGTTGTAGCAAGTGGCGCGGTAAACCCGCCCACGCGGCTGGCTCCCCAGTCCCCAGTCCCCAGTCCCTCTTTACATTCATGGTGGTGAATTTTTGTTACAGGGACTGCGATGCAGAAAAGATAGCTACTTTATATTACCCACATCTCGTTCCTTTTGGAGAAGACTACGGTGGTAGTTAAGCACCATATACTCTAACAGCAATTAATAGGTTGAGTTGGATTTTGATCTGATGCTACGGTTAGCTTCACCTCAAAATCTGATTTTCAGGTTTTGTGTGGGCTGATATATGTGACTTTCTAATTTGGTAAATGTCCCTGGTGTCATAGTTATTTACTGGTTGATATTGTGACGTTTGCCAAAGCCAGAGGTTTCCTATTCCAGCGAAAACTGACAAAAAATTTTTTCGCTGTATCAAGACACCGCCGTCACATTCTTAGGGTGCGTCAGATTAGAGTTTTTCGCTATTCTCAAAAGATTCGTGGCATCTGACGCACTCTACAAGATAGGTTGAGTGTGACACCTGCGTAAGTCTTGTCTAGTTAAGTATCAATCCTGAGATTTATTAGATGTCACCAGATCCTTCGCAATTCGGCTCTTAATCACGCGTGCAGGCATACCCACAGCCACAGAAAACGGCGGAATATCTCTGTTGACGACTGCTCCTGCACCAATGACACTGCCTTGACCGATAGTGACACCATCTAATACTGTTACTCCATGTCCTAGCCAACAATCGTCCTCAATCACAATGCCTTGACGAGAAACACCTTGGTATTTAATGGGTAGTGTGGGGTCTGTAAAAATGTGATGGTTGGCATAGATACCAGAATGGGATGCAATCATGCAGCGTTTACCAATTTTGATATTTCCTGGCCCGGCGATACCAACATTAGGTCCAATGAAAGTTTCCTGATCAATTTGTATATAAGAATCTTCCAAGCATCCTATATCAACATTGCGCTCGATCGCTACGCCGTCGCCTAAGCAAATTCTATTATTAGGATGTCCTTTAGCATCTAGACGCACACCTTTAAACAGGTATACTCCACTGCCAAGTTCTATCCCAGCAGCGTTGAGAAATTCCACTCCATGTTGAATATAAACTGATTTACCCATCTGAGCAAAAATTTGCCGATATACCAGATTTCTTAATTTTGGCCCAAGTGTTAGTGTGGGCATATCTCCGAGCAGAGTGATTAGCAAAAGTTCTTGAAATCTCTGCCATTTTGAGTTATGTCGTTGGTTATTCATGACCAAATTATCAGGTGAATGGTGTTAATAATGCTGAATCTGTGTTAGCGATGTATTCTTGGTGTTGGTAGTAACACTGATTCTGATATTGCCCAAATCACTAATTATGGGATAGTGATCTAAAACTACCCACAAGTTTTAGTGATGCTTTTTAGTCTAGGTAAACTTAAAGTTTCAGGTGGAAGACATCAGTAAATTGTCAAAAAATCCATCATTGATTAACGGCTTTTTGCATATAAGATTGTGAATTTGTGTAAAACTACACGATGATTTAGTGACAGGGTTTCGCGTTGAATGCCAACCCAGTTACTGTTAATACTCCTGAATACCCAAGCCAATATGTAGGTAATTACAACGTCTACCTCAGACTATTAAATTGTGAAATTGAATTTTGTAGACAGGCTAAATAGGCTGTTGTGAGTTAATTGCAACGGCTTTTCATCTGACTGCTCATAAATTTTTGCTCTTATGGCTATTTATTGTCCAGCCAGTTGATTTTTTCACAACTCAATTTGTCCAAATTTGTGTCAACAATAATACATTTTGAGCAAGTTATATGAATCATATCAAAGGTTTTACCTGCCCAAAAAAATGTAATTTGTGTTGATTTTAGCTTGTTGTGTCTACCTTTATACGAGCAAGTTATGGTGGAGTATCTCCTACGTCAGCCATGACATTAAAATTCACCATTGGTGCAAACAAGTAAGCACTTCCCCGATTGTTATGGCGACTTTCTTGCAACGGATTTCTAGAGTATGCTGCTCTAATCATGTTGCACATTGATGATTTACAAACCAACCCAATCACGCTTCATTTTTACATGAATGGCTTTTGACAATAATTGCTCACCAGCATAACACACTTTTTTTTGATGTCGAGTCTTTCTTATAAATCAGTTTAATTTAATTTTTCTGACATCTGATAAATTTGCCACCAAGACAATATTGTACTAGCTAAATAAACAACAAATAATGATTTTTATTTGTAAACAAAATTACATTTTGGAAAATACAAATTTTCTAGACTAAAATCTAAAGAACTAAAACCATATGAATTAGGACTTACGCAACTGGCACATTCGTAGAGTGCGTCAGATTTGAGTTTTTCGTGATTCTCGACAGATGTTTGGCATCTGACGCACCCTACAAGATAGGTTGAGTGTGACACCTCCGTAAGTCCTGATGAATTTCTAAACTTTGAAACTACCTGGCTGCATCAGTAGACAATTCCTGATACTCAGCAACTTGGTATGAGCAGGTATTGATCAGGTGAATAATTGCGCTACACTCAAAATGATATTGTGATTACACTATTAAGTTTAATTTAAGAATTAGCTAAAACTAACATCATTACTGATAACAGACAATTAGTAAATCACCCTATCAGGTGATCCAATTGGGTGATGTGAGCCTGATACTATACATTATAAATTTTGAAAACAATCCAGATATAACTTGCATCCATGATATTCTCAAGGACAACAAGGAAGATGTTGTTTGAGATATCACTGTTCACTGTCACCCTTGGCGGAAGTTATGGCTTTAATTAAAGAAATTGCTCAACAAGCTTTAAATATTGGTTATTTAAGTATTGATACCCAAAAACAAATTCAAATGTTACTGCAAACTAATTATGATTCAGAAGATGTGGATGCTTTGATTATTTTGCAACGAGCGATCGCCTCTGGTAAGGTACAACGAGAGTCACGTCGTCACAAAGCTTACTTCCCTGCTCATAGCAAAGAATCTAAAGACAACATTAAACAGGCTTATCAAGTAGCAGCAGAGATGACTTTTGCCATAGCAGTAGCTTTGACTATGCACAAGAATAGTCAAGATCAGCCCTCTTTGGGTACATGAAATTTAACAACTACTAGGGAAGCGATCGCTAAATAAAATAACCGTTAGCAGATTTCATCAATAATCTAAAGAAATCTCATGATAATTTTGGGATCGCTGATATAAAAAGATAGCAAGTAAGATTAAAGCGAGAATATTCTCGGAGAATAATTAAAATTTAATACATTAAATTTTAAGCTTCAGGGGTAAACAGATAATGAAAAATACCCTGAGCATAAACTTTAGCAACAGAACAGCTGTGTTTTTCCAGACTTAACAAAGTCATGATAATTTTACAAACATAGTATAAAGAATTGGCAACATTGGGTAAAGACAGTCAACAATAACCTTAGCTAAACTAGGAACTTTACTAACCTATGCAGCCAATTCGTACATTCAACGTTTCTCCTTCCCTGCCGCCACGACTAGAACCATTGCGGCGGTTGGCGTATAACTTACATTGGGACTGGAATGTTGAGACTAAAGATTTATTTCGGCGCTTAGACCCAGATTTATGGGAATCTAGTCATCACAACCCAGTATTGATGCTGGGTACGATCTCTCAAGCGCGACTTTCGGAAGTAGTCGAAGATGAAGGCTTTCTAGCGCAGATGGATCGTGCGGCTCGTCAGTTAGAAGATTATTTACAAGAGCGCACTTGGTATCACAAACAACGCAGTCAAAAGCCAAAAGAATGTTACGCCTATTTTTCGGCTGAATTTGGACTGGTAGATTGTTTGCCTATTTATTCTGGTGGCTTGGGTGTGCTGGCGGGGGATCACCTCAAATCTGCCAGCGACTTGGGTTTACCTCTAGTCGGTATCGGTTTGTTGTACCAGCAAGGCTACTTTGCTCAGTATCTCAATGTGGATGGCTGGCAGCAAGAACGCTACCCGATTAATGATTTTTACAATATGCCCTTGCATCTGGAGCGTAATCCTGACGGTTCAGAACTGCGGATTGCCGTAGATTATCCAGGGCGTAAGGTGTACGCCAGAGTTTGGCGGGTACAGGTGGGAACAGTACCCCTGTATATGCTGGACACTAACATTGAACCAAACAACCCCTACGACCACGACATCACCGATCAGTTGTATGGTGGTGATATCGATATGCGTATTCACCAGGAAATTATGCTGGGTATCGGTGGTGTACAACTATTAAAAGCTTTGGGGTATGAAGTCACAGCCTACCACATGAATGAAGGTCATGCTGCCTTTTCCGCCCTAGAACGCATCCGCATCTTGATTCAAGAACAGGGATTAAGCTACTCGGAAGCGAAACAGGTGGTGATGTCCAGTAATATCTTTACCACTCACACACCTGTGCCGGCTGGGATTGACTTGTTCCCTCCCGATAAAATTCTTCACTACCTGGGTTACTACGCAGATATTTTTGACTTACCCAAAGAGCAATTTTTGGGACTGGGAAGAGAGAATACAGGCGATTTGTCCGCACCCTTTAGTATGGCAGTGCTAGCCTTGAAGATGGCAACTGCTTCCAATGGTGTTGCCCAACTGCACGGTGTAGTGTCCCGCCAAATGTTCCAAGGGTTGTGGAAAAAAGTCCCCGTAGAGGAAGTACCAATTACAGCGATTACCAACGGTGTTCATGCCCGAAGTTGTGTAGCTAAATCAACTCAGGAGTTATACGATCGCTACTTGGGGCCGAATTGGTCATCAGCATCACCAGATAGCCCATTATGGGAACGGATGGAAGCCATTCCTGATGAAGAATTGTGGCGCAATCATGAACGTTGCCGCTTAGACATGATTTTGTATGTGCGCGAACATCTAGTCAAGCATTTACACGATCGCGGTGCTTCCCCTTCCGACATTGCTCAAGCCCAGGAAGTCCTTGATCCTAATGTTTTGACTATTGGCTTTGCCCGTCGTTTTGCCACCTACAAACGTGCTACCCTGTGGATGCGTGACATTGAACGCATCAAGCGGATTTTACTAGGTAACAAAGGCCGCAAGGTGCAATTTGTAATTGCTGGTAAGGCACACCCGAAAGATCTTCCCGGTAAAGAACTCATCCGCGAAATCAACCACTTTATCACTGAACAACACTTAGAAAAACACATAGTGTTTGTTCCCAATTACGACATTCATATTTCCCGGTTGATGGTAGCTGGTTGTGATGTCTGGTTAAATACACCCCGTCGTCCCCGTGAAGCCTCTGGTACTAGCGGGATGAAAGCAGCCATGAATGGATTGCCTAATTTGAGCGTCTTAGATGGTTGGTGGGATGAAGCTGATTATGTCCGCACAGGTTGGGCAATTGGCCACGGCGAGAATTACGATGATCCTAATTACCAGGATGAAGTCGAAGCTAATGCTCTCTACGACTTACTAGAAAAAGAAGTCGTACCATTGTTTTATGATCACCGTGATGTCGATGGTTTACCCCGCCCTTGGGTTGCCAAAATGAAAGACGCTATCCGGTTGAATTGTCCCTTTTTCAATACAGCGCGGATGGTGAGAGAATATGCTCAACGAGCTTATTTCCCGGCTAGCGATCGCTACCATACCTTAAATTCTGACAACTATGCTCCAGCTAAAGAATTAGCAGATTGGAAAGCAAAACTAAGTATTCACTGGTTTAATATCAGAATCAAAGATATTGACGTATCTGTAGGTGCAGATATAGAAGTTAATCAAACCGTGGGCGTAAAAGCTAAGGTTGACTTGGCAACTTTAACAAATGAAGATGTGCAAGTAGAACTATATCAAGGCTCAATTGATGCCAACGGCGAGATTGTTAACGCTGTACCTGTAGTTATGGATTACCAAGGACAGGATACACAAGGGTTGAGTGTTTATACTGCTGATATCATATACACCAATTCTGGTTTACAAGGCTTGTCTTTGCGGGTACTGCCCAAACACCCATATCTTTCTAGCCTTTATGAACCAAGATTGATTGCTTGGGCAGAGTAAGGGTGCAGGGGTGCGGGGTGCAGGGGAGAAAAACTTTTACCCAGTCCCCAGTCCCTAATCCCCAGTCCCCATTGCTTGCGGGATGACAATGTAACCGGTAGTGCGATCGCCTAATACCAAGTTCCGTTGTTCTCCCCAATACCACCAGTAAGCAGCGACATAAGCACAGATAAGACTATCTAGTTTATCTTCCGTGGCTTTGAGTGCTGCACCTGTATGGGGAATCTCCATAGAGAACTTACTACCCAGATGTAAAGCAGGTTCCAAGGTAGGTAACATCTCCACAATATATTGATAAAGTTTGATTAATTCTAAGCGGCGCTCACTGATGCGCCCTTTTTTGTATTTTAAAATCCGTTCTAAGCCAAATAAATGCACTATGGCGGGGTGGGGAAAGACTTCTATCTGATATCTACCCGGTGTTTGTGGTTCAATACTTGGTGCATGGGCAAAACCACGGGATTCTAATTCTAAGCCAAAATTGATCGTCCGTTCTGCAAAGGGGAGATTTTGGTTAGCGGGGTAACAGCCAGCATGATATTTCCCAAAGTATTTGTGAGTCAGCTTATCAGGTAGACGACTACCTGTAGGGTTCGGGATGAGAGTAGGCGCATCTACGGCGATGATTGCTGATTCGGCTGATTTTACCCAGTTATCTATCCAAGTTAGGATGTGTGCGATCGCATCTTGCCGTTCTAAATCAACTAATTTTAATTTTCCTTCTGCCAATTGTAAGCAACATAACCCACTAGGTTGTGATTTCCAACCCAAATCAACACCAATAAATTTCATGGTTTTAAATCTAAGAGTTTATTCATTCTCACATTGTCTCGAAATTGCTAGGTAGTAAGTTGCAATGTGACACATCGTCCGTAGACTGATAGTCCATAGAAGCTGAAAATCGGCACATGAATGAACCGAAACAAAAGATTCTTAGTGCTTTAGGCTATCTTGTCAGACAACGCAGAATAGAGCAGGGAATATCCCAAGAGGAACTAGGACTACGCGCCAATTTAGACCGTACATACATATCTGGTGTAGAACGTGGAGTCAGAAATCCATCACTAACTGCTCTTGTCAGCCTTGCTAATGGCCTAGGTATAAGTGTTTCTGTTCTTCTTGAACATCTGGAAATAGAAGCCAATAGAATACAGTGAGCAAGGAACAAAATTTAGTACAGACAATTCAGAGCCAGTTCAGACAAGATTCAACTCAACTACAAGTCTTTAAGCTGTTGTCAGATCAACAATGGCACTGTAGAGAGTGTGAAGGAAAGAAAATAGGATCAAATCAGTACGCTGGTGGTGGAGGTATTCAGGGATTACAACGTGGAACAAGGAGTCGTCCTGGTCTTGTAATTGAAACAACCAAAAACTACTGTCAAACTTGTCAGCAGACACGCTTAGGAGATAGGTGGACAGGTGAGATAAAATCAGCTAATTCTGCATCAAATATACCCGCTTCTTTAGTCGAAAAAATTTTACAAGTTTATTCTTATACAGATGTAATAGAACAAAGGCAAAGAGAGAAACATGAATTAGTAATTGATCATAGATTTCCGATGGAAAGATGGGGAGCTAGTGAGCCTCCACACTTAACATCTATGAGTGATAATGAAATCAAGCGAAAGTTTCAATTGTTGAAGAAAGATACCTCTGGCAATCACAATCTTTTAAAATCAAGAAGCTGTGAGCGATGTATCAAAACTGGTAAACGAGGTGCGCCTTTCGGGATTCATTTTTGGTATCAAGGAGATGAAAACTGGCCTTCTGTACATCAGCGTGGTGATGAAGCTGAAGAAGGTTGTGTCGGATGTGGTTGGTATAATTTTGAAGCGTGGCGTAATGCGCTCAATCAAAAACTATCTCAGTCTGATCAACATAAGTAATATCAACTTGATGATCAGTGTTAAGTGCAATCTTGTTTAAATAAGGTATGAGCGCATAACCAATACACTCTGCTAAACGAGGTGGGACTGCATTCCCAATTTGCCACATGGCTTTTTTCATAGTCCCTTCAAAAATGAATGAATCAGGAAAGCTTTGTAATCTTGCCATCTCACGAGATGAAATTACCCGATTTAAATATGGGTGGATATGAGTACCGCCATGATTTTCTTTAACAGTCATACTTGGTTTACCTGGATATTGACGCTTAAAGGCATCAACATATTTTTGATATAAAGAACCACCAGGGGGTACTTTTGCAATACGCTCCATATACTCTGGTGAATGTCTAGTCCATTGGTGATTAATTTCTGGAATTGGAGTATATTCTGGTAAATCAGAAATAGCTGATTCGATGGGTTTATATTCTTCTGGTAATAACTGAGCTTTAGGATATGGATTTGGCATTCCGAATCTATTAGCAATAAAGATAGCTCTTGGTCTAATCTGTGGTACTCCATAGTCAGCAGATTCTAGAATTGCTACAGAAACATGAGGATAACCAATAGATTCAAAAGCTTCAATAATAGCTTGCTTCACATTTCCATTTTGAATGGTTAGAATTCCTGGTACATTTTCCATAACTACATACCACGGACGTATTTCTGATACCACACGTACAAATTCATAAAATAGACGATTACGCGGATCTTTGGGATCGCGTTTACCTGCTACCGAAAACCCCTGACAAGGAGGACCACCAACCACCAGATTTACTTCAGGATAGCCAATTTGTTGCAACCAACTTTTTGGATAAAATTGTTCTATATCTCCACAAAAATGATGACAATGAGGAAAATTTCTTTGATGTGTAGCAGAAGCAATTGGACTAATTTCCACACTAGCTAAGGCCTGGAATCCAGCCTGTACTAATCCTTGTGTAATTCCTCCTGCACCACAGAACAGATCCACAAAAGTATATTGAGATGCTGGTATTAGTGGGGTATTAACATCAATAAATATCTTGTATGGATCTTGATCATTTTTCTCTAAATTACGTTTGATACGTTCATAACGTCCTAATTTTGGTTTTTTCTCCTTTTTGGTAGGATTAAACCCTTCTTCGTTGCTAAAAAAAGAAAGTTGTGTACCTTGCATTAGTTGCTTAATTCTCTGAAATAAATGCTTGAATGAGACATATAGTCTACAATACATCAAAAATTATCTGTCACCTCAATTAAAGCACTACGAATTCCGATTTCACTCATAGAATGCCCCGCATCAGGAATAACGATAAATTCGGCTTCTGGCCAAGCTTGATGTAGCTCCCAAGCTGATATCATCGGACAAACTACATCATAACGCCCTTGCACAATCACACCGGGAATATGACGAATGCAGTCAACATTTAATAATAATTGATTGTCAGGATTTAAAAATCCTTGATTCATAAAATAATGACATTCAATCCGTGCAAAAGCTTCCGCAAATTTATCCTCACCAAAAGTTTGCATTAATTGTGTATCTGTAAATAATCTACTGGTGCTAGCTTCCCAAATTGACCACGCCCGCGCTGCTTCTTGCCTAGTTTCCAAGTCTGGACTAGTTAAACGTTGATAATAAGCAGTCAGTAAATCATCACGCTCATCTACAGGAATTGGTTTGAGATATTCTTCCCAAGCATCAGGAAAAATATAGCTAGCCCCTTCTTGATAAAACCAACGTAATTCTTTTTGTCGCAACAAAAATATACCACGTAAAATTAATCCTAAACAACGTTCTGGATGAGTTTGACTATAGGCTAATGATAAGGTACTACCCCAACTACCACCAAAAACTACCCACTTTTCTATATTTAAATGCTCGCGCAGCTTTTCAATATCATTAACTAAGTCCCAAGTCGTATTTTCTCTTAACTCTGCATGGGGTTGACTTTGACCACAGCCACGTTGATCAAACATAATTAATCGCCATTTCTCAGGATAAAAATATTGGCGATAATATGGCGGACACCCACCACCAGGGCCTCCATGCAGTAAAACTATCGGCTTACCTTGGGGGTTTCCTGATTCTTCAAAATGAATTGTATGCAATTCTGAAACTTTTAATTTCCCTTCGTTGTAAGGTTCAATCGGTGGGTAAAGTTCACGCATTTTTATCTGTGATGATTTTCTACATATTAATAAGCCTACAAAGTATACAAAATACAATGTAGGTAACTTAAGGATATAGTTTTTGCTGCAAAAAAACAAATTAGCTAGAGGAAGTATTTAAAGTTTGGCCTGCTGCTTTCCAACCATTGATGCTGGGGGGAAAACCTCGGACATTTTCATAGCCCAACAAACGTAAAGACATAACTGCCATTGCTGAACGATAACCAGATGTACAGTAAACTACCACAGGCTGATTTTGCGGAATTTTATCTAGGTTTTGCGTCAGTTTTGGCAAAGGAATATTAATCGCATTACCAATATGTCCAGTCGCGTACTCAGAAGGCTCTCTGACATCAACCAAAAGCATATTATCTTCTCTGAGTAACCGTTGCAATTCTTCTACATTACCCACGGTGTAATAACCTTTGGGAAGAGAATTAAGATAATGATCAACTGCTGTTTGTATGTCTGAATCTGAATTTAACACGGTTGAGACTTTTGTAATTGGGTTAGATATAGTTTGAGTCAATGCTAAGGCTGGCAAGTTATATGTGACACTAAAAAGAATACAGAAAAATATGCCTATTGCTAGTAAAATTGCCAAAAACCTTTGATATTTCATGGTCTAGATTTAGCTAGTGTTTTCGATTATCAATTAGGACGTATTTTTTCACTACATTCTAGACCATAAAGATAATATGCCCATCTAATGAAAGTGTGAATATGAAACTTTTAGGTAGAGGTTTTAGCAGCGATTTCTGCTTTAGCTTCCGAGATCAGTTCTTGACTACCTTCATAGGCAATGATTCCGCCTTTGATGGTTTCCTTAGCGATGGACTTACCAAGTTTCTTGACGGCTGGTAGCAGTATTGGTACGAGAATAAAACCAGTAACACCAACAAGTAGTAATTTTGTCATACCAGGAAATAGGCAGTATTTACCAAATAGAGGATTTCTAGTTAATGCCTTGCTCAATTGATATTCTAATTTCATAATTGATGTCTCCTACTTACTCATAAGTATTCAATTTTTGTAAAACCGACTTAGTAGAAATTATGTGCTGATGCAAGCCTAATTTCCTCGGTGAAATCCCACACGCTAAACCAATTAACTCCGTAATGTAGATAACTGGTAGCCCATAGTTAACATGATATTTCTTCTCAATATCTGGTTGTTTGATTTCTAAGTTGGTAGCACACAACGGACAAGCCAAAACTATACAATCAGCCCCCAGAGATTTAGCCTCATCTAATATTTGCTTAGTCAAATCTAAGGCGACATCTTCTTTAGGGATGACCATAGAACCGCCGCAACATTTGGTTTTGGATCGGAAATCAACGACCTCAGCCCCACACTTTTGAGCTAATTTATCCATTGACATTGGGAATAAAGGAGAATCCCATCCAGTAATGTCTGCTGGTCTAGTTAGCAGACAACCATAATAACAAGCCACCTTCAAACCTTTGAGGGGTTTTTTGATATGGGTGGAGATATCAACATCATTGAGTAAAACATCTACCACATTCCTAACTTTAATGTGGGAATCAGTAATAGATATCCCCATTTGTGACAAAATCGCGGTGATTTTATCTCGTTCTGTCTCTTTTTCTAATGCTTGTGCTGCCCTAGCTGATTTGTTATAACAACCAGAACAAGATGCTAACAAATCGAGATTTTGTTTCTGTGCCAAAGCCACATTTCTCGCCGCCAAAGCCATACCCACATCATGGGAGACAGCACCAGCAACAGAACCCCCACAACATGACCAATCATGTAAATCCTCAAGTTCAATTCCCAACTCCCGCATCACAACTTTAGTGGAGATATCAAACTCTTTAGCAGTTGTGTGCAGACTACATCCCGGATAGTAAGAAAATTTCATTGTTCAACTGCCTTTGCTAATGCTGCACTAAATTGTTTGGGGTCTTTGACTTTGGCGGGGAATGGAGAGATTTTGCCCCGTAAAGCTAATTTGATACCTAATTGCGCTTGTTCCAGCACGGCAGACATACCCCCGTACTCTTGCATTAATTCCGGTTCAAAGAGAATACCGCGTTTCTTGATTAACTCCACAAATATCTGATTGAACCTGACAGAATCATTTTTGATCCCTTCCCGAATAGCGATCGCCTTTACCGCTTCAATCACATCCGCCGGACGCACCCCACGCGGACATCGGGAAGTACAAATTTGACAGGAAGTACACAACCACAAAGCCTGACTTTGCAGAACTTTTTCCCACTCACCCCTTTGAATCATCAATACCAAGCTGCGCGGTAAAATATCCATCCGATCAGCATTGGTACAGCCACCGCTACAAGTACCACATTGCATACAACTTGCGATCGCGGCATAATCACCACCCTCCGCCAGCACTTTCTTAAGAAACTCGCGGTTCATCTTGTCGCCATCCACCTGGCGATCGACCTTTAACCCAAAGAAACACTTTTTCGCTGCCATTTTTTTACACCCTAATGAAGTGAAGCTGCAATTTCCGTCACTGCTGAATAACCATTTTGAGAACCCACAGACTGACTAGCTAAAAATCCTGCAATTTCTGCCGCAGCAGAACGTCCATCAGTAATAGATTCCACAATTGCTTTCGGCCCTGTAGCTGTCCCCGCCAGAAAAATCCCTTCTCTGGGCGAAGAATTGTTAGAGTATTGCATATTTGCAGTTTCATAAAAACGGTCTGCACCAACCTTCAACCCCGCCACATCAGATAATTCCGTATTGGCGCACATCCCCACCATCAACACCAACATATCCACAGTCAAACGCATCGGTCTAGCGGTGAGTGTATCTTCCAGCCTTAACAATAAATTACCGTCAGTTTTCTCATTCGCCTCCGACAACCGACCGCGAATAAACTGAATCCCATAATCTTCCTGAGAAGTGCGATACAGTTCCTCATAACCGCGACCAAACACCCGAATATCCATGTAGAGACAATAAATCTCACAATCAGGAATCTGCTGTTTAAGTTCAATGGCTACCTTAATCGTGTTCGTACAACAGACCCTAGAACAGTAATTATTATTGACCTTCTCATCCCTAGAACCCACACAGTGAATCATCGCCACCTTCTTAGGTATTTTCCCAGCAGCCGTCTTCACCGTGTGATGTTTCAGCATGGCATCTAACTCAATAGAAGTGAAAGAATTATCGTAGATACCATAACCATATTCTTCCTTCAAAGCAGCATCAAACGGCTTAAATCCCGTCGCCACCAAAATTGCAGCCGCATTGATAATTTCACCCGTCGAAGTAGTCACTTGAAAATGAGGTGCTGACCCAGCAATCCCAGTCACCGTACAATCAGTTAAAATCCTAGTCTTACCCAGATTACCCTTCAAATTACCGATAATTTCCGTAGCATCAGTAAAATCAGGAAACACCTTATACCAATTCTTAACATGACCCCCAATAGCAGCCGCCTTCTCAACTAACACCACCTCATACCCAAAATCCTGCAACCTCCCAGCCGCCGCCATCCCAGCAACACCGCCCCCAATCACTACTACATTCTTACCCATAACCTTCACCTCTAAACTCTCCTACTCTCTGCGCCTCTGCGTCTCTGCGTGAAAAAATCCCCAACCTAAAACGGCCTCCGACGCTCCTCCGCCGTCTTACTCCTGTCATAAGGAATACCAATCTTATCCAACAAAGGCTCAATCGGCACAGCCTTAGCATTCAACCCACAATCCTTAAACGGGTCATAACCCAACAACAACCCAGTCAACTGAGCATAGTCAAGAATACTGACATTAAACTCCTCTTCCAACACCTCTTTAATCGTTCCTTGTTCCGCATCAAGAAACACCGTACACCCCGGACAATTAGTGAGAATTAAATTACAGTCTGGATGCGCCTCCTTCAAACTCACCATTTTCTTATAAACACTGCTAGCGGTGTAATCTCTATTTTCTGGAAAAGCACACTGACGAAAGCCCATCCCGCAGCAATGTCTGCGTTCAGGATAATCAACAATCTCTGCACCAAAAGCTTCTAACAACCCAACTAGCACCTGTGGGAACTCAGCCCCACCCATCGCCTCACCTGGGAAAATCTTCCCATAGTGACATCCAACATGGTCTGTAGCTTTAATACCCTTGAGACTGTACTTAGCTTTTGCGGCTAACTTATGGCGATTTGCAAAGAACACATCCGAAGCATGAACCACAGAAGGTCTACCCCCAGAAACGTGAGGAATCCAAAATTCTCTTCCGGTAGTTTCCTTCAAAGTCTTTTCTGTATATTCTTTTAACTCTGGTTCTTCCTCCCAAAGTTTAATCACTTCTGTATAGTTAGCGAAAGAGGTCACACAAAATGAGAAAAGATTATCTACACCCAGTTCATGATGCGCCACAGAAAAATTCCTCGCCGCCATCACCATTTGCGTTTCCAGGTTCGACACATCCCCGTGATAGCCAATAGCACCACAGGAAGTATGTCCGGCTGCTTCCCGCAGTTCCATACCTAAATCATTTTTCAAAATTTTATATGCAATGCCTTCTGTGTAAGGGGCAGCACTTTGAAGAAAACAACTGCGAAAGCATCCCCACAACTTCCCACCTTCATCATCTACAGTGGGGACATTTTTCTGGTGTCTTTCCCAAGCCTGATTTTTTCCTGCCAGTTTCATTATTTTTCACCCTATGTAGTTATTTCAATTCGTAATTTCTGCTATCGCCGGTTTCTAGCCAGGTTTGCCAATATTCCTCTACTTCTTTCTTGCTACCTAGTTTCTTCTCCATGCCTTGTTCCACAGCATCCATCAAAGAAACTGCACCAGTGGTTTGATAAATTGCCCGTACTTCTTCCATATCTTTTTCTGGAATCACCCGATGCGAACCTGCGCTATTTTCCAGATTCATGGGGACATCCCACCATTGCCGCATTTCTTGCATATGGTTGTAATAGTATTCCCAGTTGTCACCGAGTTCAGGGAAGTGGGAAGGCGAAATATTTTCCGCCAGCAAGGTGTAACCCCGTTTGAGCATATTTTCCCCAAACACCCGCTTGGCGATTAATTGCTGTCTGCCTTTTTCTGACTCAGCAAAGTAACCATGTCTAATTGAAAGGCGACGTAAAGCGAGAATTACCGAAGCTGCGCTGTTACCTCTAGGACACCGGGTTTTACAAGAAAAACACTGTCCGCAATACCAGATTTTGTCTGACTTGAGTAATTCCTCAATCATTTCGTCATCTTCCGACTGCACCGTGTTCATTACTTCCCTAGGAGAGTAATCGCTAAACTCAGCCGCCGGACATACCGCAGTACATACACCACAATTTAAACAGGCATTCATTCCATGCTGATATAAAATATCTTTCTTCAGCTCGTTAAATAATTTCCCCATAAATAAAACCTCGTCATTCGACTAACTGAATGACATCCCTTGAATGTTTTTCCATTATATAACTATATAGTAATATTATCAATCCCATTAGGGATTCTTTTGTTACGTTTCTTAAAATTGTAGTGGGGATTGGGGGCAGGGGGCAGGGAGCAGGGGGCAGGGGGCAGGGGGCAGGGAGCAGGGGGCAGGGGGCAGGGGGCAGGGGAAGCAGAGGAGAAAAACTCTTGACTCAGCACTCCCTACTCCCCACACTCCCCACACCTCCCACACTCCCCACTCAGCACTCAGCACTCAGCACTCAGCACTCAGCACTCCCCACTCAGCACTCTCAAGACAGTTACCCTGGAAAATGTCAAAATGAAAGGTGTTTTGCCATTGCCACTTTACACAGTGGGCATTTGAGATCAATAAACTGGTAATTTATGGGTAAGCAGCGTGTTCTTTCGGGAGTTCAACCGACTGGTAACTTACACTTGGGTAACTACTTAGGTGCAATTCGCAACTGGGTGGAGATTCAAGAACAGTATGATAATTTCTTTTGTGTCGTAGATTTACACGCGATTACAGTACCGCATAATCCAGCGACATTGGCAGCAGATAGTTACACAATTGCTGCACTTTATTTAGCTTGTGGTATTGACTTAAAATACTCGAATATCTTTATTCAATCCCACGTCTCAGCCCACAGTGAACTTGCTTGGTTGCTCAACTGCATCACACCCCTGAATTGGCTGCAAGACATGATTCAGTTTAAAGAGAAAGCCCTCAAGCAAGGGGAAAATGTAGGTGCAGGTTTATTAATCTACCCCGTGTTGATGGCGGCTGATATTTTGTTGTACCAAGCTGATAAAGTACCGGTAGGTGAAGACCAAAAACAACATTTAGAACTGACACGGGATATTGTCAACAGATTTAATCACCAATTCGCCAAGGATAATCCTGTGCTGAAACTGCCAGATCCTTTAATTCGCAAGGAAGGCGCGAGGGTAATGAGTTTGACGGATGGGACACGCAAAATGTCTAAGTCTGATCCTTCAGAATTAAGCCGGATTAATCTTTTAGATACACCAGACCAAATTGCGAATAAAATTAAGCGGTGTAAAACTGACCCAGTACGGGGTTTAACCTTTGATGACCCAGAAAGGCCAGAGTGCAACAACTTGCTAACTTTATATATGTTATTGTCGGGCAAGGCGAAGGAAGAAGTAGCGGCTGAGTGTCAAGACATGGGCTGGGGACAATTTAAACCATTGCTCACGGAAACAGCAATTAATGCCCTCAAACCAATCCAAGAGAAATATCAGCAAATCATGGATGACAAAGGCTATTTAGAGTCTGTGTTACGTGATGGGAGAGAAAAAGCGGAAGCGATCGCCAACCAAACCCTAAAAGATGTGAAAGCTGCATTGGGTTATTCAATGCCTTTGTAAATTTGGGCATTGGGCATTGGGCATTGGGCATTGGGCATTGGGCATTGGGCATTGGGTATGGGATTTTCTCCCCCTGCTCCCTGCTCCCTGCCCCCTGCCTCCCAGTCCCCAGACTTCTCTTTAAGGAGTGATTCATAATACCCTTAAAGAGAACCCAATTATCAACGTTATGGAACATAGCCATAGCTGCAATTACAGTACATTGAATAATTTCCGTAAATCCGCGCAAGCAGGTGAATTTTTAGTTACCGCCGAGGTAGCACCACCAAAAGGGGGAAATCCCACACACATGATTGAAATGGCGGCGACCCTTAAGGGGAGGGTTCATGCTGTCAATATTACCGATGGTAGCCGTGCTGTGTTACGGATGTCTTCGTTGGTAGCATCAGCGATTTTGTTGCAACATGGGATTGAACCAATTTGTCAGATGGCTTGCCGCGATCGCAACCGTATTGGTATACAAGCCGACCTCATGGGCGCGCACGCTTTAGGAATTCGTAACATCTTAGCTTTAACTGGCGACCCAGTAAAAGCAGGTGATCATCCTGAAGCCAAAGCTGTATTTGATTTGGAAGCTGTGCGACTACTACAACTGATTCGGAACATGAATCAAGGTGTCGATAGCCATGATAAACCTTTAACTGATGGTGCAACAGATTTATTTGCAGGTGCAGCTGTAGATCCTCAATCTGACAGTTGGTCAGGTTTGCAAAGTCGCTTTGAACGTAAAATTGAAGCGGGCGCGCAATTTTTCCAAAGTCAGCTAATTACTGATTTTGAAAGACTAGAAAAATTCATGGATAAGATAGCATCCGTCCATAATAAACCGATTTTAGCGGGAATTTTTCTGTTGAAATCAGCGAAAAATGCTCAATTTATTAATAAATGCGTTCCGGGTGTAAATATACCTGAACACATTATTGATAGGTTAGCAAAAGCCAAACACCCCTTAGAAGAAGGTGTAAAAATTGCTGGCGAGCAAGTGCAGATTGCAAGGCAATTATGTCATGGTGTCCACATGATGGCGGTGAAGCGGGAAGATTTGATTCCCAAAATCTTAGATTTAGCTGGAGTTACACCAGTTAATCAGGTGTTAGCGAAGTAGGTTAGTAATAGACTATCTAGATAGAGGCGCAAAATTTTGCGTCTCTATAAATTGAGAAAATAGTAGGATTGAAATAGCTTCCTCAACAAGCTCTATTTAATAATATAGTCACCCCAGGCATAACTAGTCATTTAGTGTAACAGTCTTAACACTAAGGAGTAATTACTGTGACCGATTTAAATAACTACAGATTAGAATTAGCAAATGAAGAAACTTTAGATGATGATGAAGATAATGATGAAGAACTAGAGGAAAAATTTACCTTTCAGTATGATCCTGAAAAAATTAACATTGTTACTAGAGAGCCAACTATTGAGCAATTATTGAGAAGAATTGATGAAGCAGCACTTGATTTAGCACCCGACTTCCAAAGACAAGCAAATATATGGACTCCAGAAGCAAAAAGTAAATTGATAGAATCTATTTTAATTAGAATTCCATTGCCTGCTTTTTATATAGATGCTACTAATGAAGATGAATGGGTAGTTGTGGATGGATTACAGAGATTGTCTGCTCTCAAACAATTTGTAATTGATAAAAGTGACAAAACAAGACTTAAATTAGTTGGTTTAGAATACTTGAAGGAGCTTAATAATAAAACTTATGATGAATTAGAAAGGAGATATCAACGTCGTATTCTAGAAACTCAAGTTACAGTATTTTTAATTGAGAAAGGTACACCATTGGAAGTAAAATATAATATATTTAAACGGATTAATACGGGTGGAGTACCTCTCTCTAATCAAGAATTACGTCATGCTTTGAATCCAGGTCAAGCTATCAAATTGGTTGCGAAATTAGCTTCTTTTTCAGAGTTTCAACTTGTTGTTAATCTCAGTGATTCAAAGAAAAAGAGGATGGATGATAGGGAGTTTGTGCTAGGCTTTCTTGCTTTTTATTTAATTTCTTATAAAGAATATCAAGATGAAACTAGAGAGTCATTCTTTAGCAAGGCATTATCAAAAATTAACAATCTTAATCATGAAGATGTGATAAAAATAGAAGAAAATTTCAAAAAGGCTATGGTTGCAGCCTTTGAAATTTTCGATAATAATGCTTTTCGTAAAATATCTTATAAAAATAAAAGAAAATTCCCACTCAATAAATCTTTGTTTGAGGTTTGGTCTGTAAATCTTAGCCGTCTAAGCATAGAAGAAATTGAAATATTAAAACATAGAAGACAAAAACTTATAAATATTTTTGTTAATCATGTTGATAATGATGCAGATTTTCTAGTATCAATATCTCAAGTAAAAAATAAAATAGAGTATAGGTTTGCAACAGTTGAGAAAATTATCAAAAAAGTATTATCATGATTAGCTCTCTGAAATTGATAAATTATAAAGCTTTTGAAAGCCAGCTACTTGGATTTAAACCACTTACGTTCCTTTCTGGTCTAAATAGCACAGGAAAATCTTCTGTACTGCAATCGTTATTGTTGTTGCGTCAATCTTATCAACAAGAATTATTACCAAATATCGGTTTAGCATTAAATGGTGAATTAGTAAAGATTGGTACTGCCAAAGATGCTTTCTGCGAAAGAGCTAAAGAGGACTATCTTGGTTTTGAAATTGTTTGGAATGATGAGAAAAAAGGGACTTGGTATTTTAGTTATGACCCAATTAAAACAGAAGCAGACATCTTAAATAATCTAGATAACCAATCATCAGTTGATGCAGGTGTTTATAAATCAAAAAGCATTTTTAATAAGCGATTTCACTATTTACAAGCAGAACGTCTTGGCCCAAGAACATCTTACGATATGTCAGATTATCAAGCCCGACGACTAGGACAACTAGGTTCTAGAGGTGAATACACCGCACATTTTTTAGCAATTAATCAAGATAAAGATGTTCTTCAAAGTAAACTAAGACATCCAATGGCAAAATCAAATACTCTGAGTAGCCAGGTTGAAGGATGGATGAGAGAAGTTAGTCCTGGTACGAGAATTAGAATCAACTCAAACTCAGATATAGGTTTGATGAGTTTGCAGTATTTTTATGGAGATAGTAACCCGTATCGTACTACGAACGTCGGATTTGGAATTAGTTATACATTACCGATTATTGTAGCAGTTTTAGCATCTTCTCCTGGTACTATAATTCTTATTGAGAATCCAGAAGCACATCTGCATCCTAAAGGACAAGTTAGAATGGGTGAATTATTGTCTCTTGCAGCTAGTTGTGGAGTTCAATTAGTATTAGAAACTCATAGTGATCATATTTTAAATGGTATTCGTCTTGCTGTTCATGGAGGAAAACTTAAACCTGATGATGTTCAGTTACATTATTTTCGGCGACAAGAGGGCAGAAAGCAAACTGTTACACAAGTAGTATCACCATGTATTGATCGGAACGGTAGAATTGACCGATGGCCTGATGGATTTTTTGATGAATGGGAAAAGAGCTTGGATGCTTTGTTAGAACCGGCGGGAGAATAAAAGTGGAGATTGACTTATTATTAAATGAACTGTCTCTCAAAAATCCCGCTTCTGATCAGCAAACAGCGCGTTATTGGATGTCAAACTTTATTCAAACTATAAAAGCAATAAAAGCTCAGGGTGTAAAAGTATATCTTCGCACCAAAGATAATTTTCATACAACTATACTTGCACCTGATTATCCGTTACGTCGTTGGCTTAATGATCAGGAAGTAGATCAAGTTGAACGAGGTTTTATTAGAACACTAGCAACAGGAAATCCTTTCTCAACAAATATTGCAAATGTAGATATTAAAGATATCGAGAATAATTGTGGTTTATCGGAATTTTGGTATCAGGGAGAAACAGCAATTGGTCTTGGTGTTGCTTATATCCTAGACACTATGTCCGTAAGTTTGATGTCAGCAGAATGCTGGGATAGAAGTTTTTTATCAATTGAAGCTCAAACAATTGATGAAGATGGAGTAGTAATCGATGAGATTGTCAATATAGTTCATACTAGTCGTAGCAATCATGTTGAAGAACACACCGAATGGTTCAAAAACCGCATTCGCCTGGGTGTTATAGATGGTGAGGATCTTTGGAATCGGAGAGATGAGTTATTTCCTAGTTTGGAGTTTTGCGAAAATGTCAGTAAGCAAATCCAAAATCTTTATTATGGAACTCCAATTCTTACACAGGTTGTAAACAAGTTGCTTGAATTAGAAAACTACTGTAAAACTTGGACTGAAGGGGGTTTTAATGTAGAAGGTATTGCCAGTAAAGCAACTCCAGAAAGCGAATCTAGGCTGCACAAGTTAGTGCAGAAACTAACTTTTAAATGCCCTGATGGTAAAGATCGCATTTTTAGTTTGCATCTTAGAATGACTGGCGCAGGGGCTTGGCGACTTCATTTCTCTACAGAGTTAGGCCCTGGTAAAATCATCATTGGATATATTGGAACAAAAATACAATAGTTAAACAAGTATTATAGTAAGTAGTCACTGTAAAACAATATACAGTTATAGCTGGTCGTATACATCGCTCTCCTCCCCTTCTCACTGCTAAACTAAAAAACAACCCTTACCCTCTGCAAAGGTGATCTTATGACCTCTGCAACCAATCTAGACGCTGACCTCACCCCATTTCCCGACCATACGCAGCTACCAGAGTCCGATGGTACTTTCGTGAAGAACTTTCAGGAACATCCCCAAAGCATTCTACTCACTGACTCGATTAAACCCGTATTACAAAAACGCCATCCTGATGGACAATACTGCATAGGTCAAGATAGCGGTATTTACTGGCGGATGACTGATCCCCCAGAAAAAGGCGCGGAAGCACCGGATTGGTTTTATGTAGGAAATGTACCGCCCTTGCTGGATGGACAAACACGTCGGTCTTATGTGCTGTGGCGCGAGTTTATTTCCCCATTAATTGCTTTAGAATTTGTTTCTGGCGATGGTACGGAGGAACGAGACAAAACTCCTTGGAAGGGTAAATTTTGGATATATGAGCAGGTAATTCATCCAGCTTTTTACGGAATTTATGAAGTCAATAAAGCCAGTGTGGAAGTTTATCACTTAATTGATGGACAATATCAATTATTACCAGCAAATGAGCGCGGTCATTATCCCATACATCCATTAGGTGTTGAGTTGGGTATTTGGCAGGGTGAATATCAGAATATGGAATTACCGTGGCTGCGTTGGTGGGATTTGCAAGGTAATTTGTTGTTTACTGGTGAAGAGAGAGCAGAATAGGAACGTCAACGAGCCGAACAGGAGTGTCAAAGAAATGAACGCCTGATTGCTCAATTGCGCTCTCGGCGTTGAACCAGAAGTCTGAGATTTTACACTTAGTGTCCTAACGACAGTAACTTGTATCCTAACGACAGTAACTTGTATCCTAACGACAGTAACTTGTGTCCTAACGACAGTAACTTGTGTCCTAACGACAGTAACTTGTGTCCTAACGACAGAACTTAGTGTCCTAACGACAGAATCTTTATATCGACTAAGTTTGACAGCTTCTTGCCAAAACATAGTCTCTAGTCGAGCGCGTTCCGGTTGGCTAAGAGATGTTTTGGCTTTGCTCAAATAACGTTACGTGATAATCCTAGTCTTTTAACTTAACAAAAAAAGTCATATATAAATATTAAGTAGCATAGGTATTTCTGAGGCTGACCGCAATATACTGACGCAAAACGCAAGAAAGAGAAATACCTAGCTGAAGCAGCAAGACTTTGCTCATGTTTAGCCCTGCAACCGTGTTGACATTAGCTGATCTGGCAAAGGCGATCGTCCCTCACCCTCTGACGATCGCTCCAGATGCTTGTGTGGTGGATGCCATTGCTCTGATGAGTGCTGGCAGTAGCACTTGCAATTTTATCTGTGAGATAGATCCTGCATCTCACCTACAGCTATCCCAAACGCGACGTAGTTGTGTATTGGTAATAGAAAATGATCGCCCAGTAGGGATTGTCACAGAGCGGGATCTGGTGCGTCTGAGTGCTGCCGGGTTAAATTTGGCAGAGGTGGCGATCGCAGATATCATGTCTTCCCCGGTAATTACCCTCAAGGCAGCAAACTTCACCGATATCTTTGTTCCCCTAAGTCTATTTCAGCACCATCCCATCCGTCATTTACCCTTGGTGGATGAACAGGACAGAGTGGTAGGATTGCTCACCCATGACAGCCTCCGGCAACTGTTGACCACGTTCGATCTGTTACATTTAATCACCACTGCCGATGTCATGACTCAGGTTGTGGTTCATGCTCCACCAACTGCGACGCTAGCCGAACTCACTCAGTTAATTTCCACCCATCGTGTCAGTTCGGTGGTCATTGTGAATCATACTGCTACCCACCTTATCCCTGTTGGTATTGTTACTGAACGGCATATTGTGCAGTTGTTATCTTTGGAACTAGATTTCGTCACCGTCATAGCGGAGACAATCATGAGTATGCCCGTGGTGTCTGTGAATGCAGACATCTCTTTGTGGGTGGTTCAACAGTTAATGCAAGAGCGGCAAATCAATCAGGTGGTAATTACCAACAATGAGGGTAATTTGCTGGGCATTGTCACCCAAACATCGTTATTGAGTGTACTCAACCCGATGGCAATCTACGGATTGGTAGAGCGATTGGTGCAGGAACGCACCAGCCGGATACACAAGCAGGTAGCACGGGAAAAATTACTGACTCAAATTGCCACCCAGATTCGCGCTTCCCTGAATCTGTCAGAAGTCTTAGATGCTGCTGTGACCGCAGTGAGAGGGTTTTTACAGTGCGATCGCCTGTTGGTCTATCAGTTCCAGTCGGATTGGAGTGGTATCGTAGTTGCAGAGTCCGTGGGTGAGGGATGCAGAGCATCGTTACACGATATGATTGACGATCCCTGTTTTCGTTACCAAGCGGCTGTGCTGTATCGGGACGGGAAAATGATCGCCATCGATAATATCTATACCTATGGCTATCCTGAGTGTTACCTAAGCCTGTTAGAGGAATATCAGGTAAAAGCTAAATTAGTAGTATCTATTTTAGTCTCTGGTCAACTGTGGGGTTTGTTGATTGGTCATCAGTGTGCCGAGTATCGTTGTTGGCAAGAGGCGGATCTGACTTTGCTGGATGAAATTGCTGTACAACTAGCGATCGCTATTCAGCAAGCTACTGCTTACCAACAGGTGCAAACCGAACTAGCAGAACGCCAACGCACCGAAGCAGCTCTGAGAGCCAGTGAGGAACGCTTTCGTAAGATTATTGAGACGACTCTGGAAGGGGTTTGGATCATTGATACCCAAACCTGCACTAGCTACGTTAACCCACGTATGTCCGAAATGCTGGGCTACACCATAGACGAGATGCTAGGCAAAACGCTGTTTGACTTCATGGATACAGAAGCGCAAGTACAAGCCCATATTTATTTGGAACGTCGCCGTCAGGGGATTCAGGAACAGCATGACTTCCGCTTCAAAACTAAAACGGGACGGGATGTATGGACGTTGATTTCCACAAATCCTTTGTATGACGATGCCGGTAACTATATCGGCTCATTAGCAATGCTCACGGATATCAGCGATCGCAAAGTCACTGAGTCCATGCTCCGTCAGTATGAGCGGGTGGTATCTGCTACTACCGATGGCATTGCCCTGCTGGATTGCAACTATGTTTATCGGCTAGTTAATGATGTCTACCTGGATAGATATGAAAAATCACAAGAGGAGATTGTTGGTCACTCCGTTGAGGAACTCTTGGGTAAAACCGTCTTCGAGACTTTAGTACAGCCATGCTTGGAACGGTGTTTAACTGGGGAAATTCAGCAACATGAAGCTTGGTTGGAATATCAAAATGGCGCTCGGCGGTTTGTCAGAGTTACCTATTCTCCCTACATTGAACAAGATGGTAAGATTACCGGGGTTGTTGTCAGCACCCACGACCTCACCGCGATTAAGCAGGCTGAAGAAGCTCTGGAGCAATTAAACCAGGACTTAGAACGCCGGGTTCAGGAACGCACTGCTGCCCTGCAAGCCAGTGAAGAACGCTGGCAGTTAGCCTTGAAGGGAGCAAATGATGCCATTTGGGACTGGGATCTCAAAAACCACAAAATTTTCTTTTCTAGTCGCTGGAAGCAAATGCGCGGCTTCACCGACGATGAAATTGGTGATTCACCGGATGAGTGCTTAAGCCGCATATACCCTGATGACTATGATCGCGTTATGGCTGCCGTTGACGACCACTTTGGTGGTAGAACGGAGTTTTTTGAAGTTGAGTATCGCACTCAACGTAAAGATGGTAGTTATATGTGGGTGTTGGATCGCGCCCAGGCATTGCGCGATGAATCTGGGCAGGTAATTCGCATGAGCGGTTCTGAAACCGACATCACCCAGCGCAAGTTGGCTGAGGCTGCCCTGCGAGAAAGTGAACGCCGTTATGCCACCTTAGCCGCCGCCGCTCCAGTCGCCATTTTCCGCTTTGATCAACCTTTAAACTGTGTCTATGTCAATGATCGCTGGAGCGAAATGACAGGCAGACCGAAAGAATCTGCTTTGGGCAAGGGATGGATCGCATCTCTACATCCAGATGAGCGTGATGAGCTGCTCGCCCAATGGTCTGGAGAATTGATTCAAGCATCTCCAGGAGACATCACTCTCAACCATACTGAAGGTAGGCATCTACGCCCAGACGGCAGCATTAATTGGTACTATGTGCAGGTGGCGCAGGAAATTGATGCGGCTGGTAAAGTGATTGGCTATATTGGTACCTTAACAGATATCACCGATCGCAAACGCCTGGAACAAGAACAAAATCGCTTGATTGCCATCCTAGAAGCCTCGACCGACTACATCCTGATTGCAGACTTAGAGGGTAATGTCATCTGGAGTAATTCATCACTTAAACGGATGCGGGGGCAAGATGGTAATGTAGCATCCAACCAGAAAAAACCCATTGATTATCATCCGCAATGGGCTGTAGAATTGCTGGAGCAGCAGGCTGTACCAAGTGCGATCGCCAATGGCAGCTGGCTGGGAGAAAACGTCTTGCTAGACGCTCAAGGAGAAGAAATTCCCGTCTCCCAATTGCTGCTGGCGCATAAATCACCCCAAGGAAAAGTAGAATTTTTCTCAACCATCATGCGAGATATGCGGGTTCACAAAGAATATGAACAGCGCCTAGAGCGAACTAATGCTGAACTGCTCCGCGCTACCCGCCTGAAAGATGAGTTCCTCGCTAATATGAGCCATGAACTACGTACTCCCCTCAATGCGATTCTGGGAATGTCTGAGAGCTTACTGGAGGAGGTATTGGGTGAACTGAACGACCGACAACAACAAGCGATCGCCACCATTGAACGTAGTGGTGAGCATCTCCTGGGCTTGATTAACGACATTCTAGAAATCTCCAAAATTGAAGCAGGTAAACTGGAACTGGATATTTCTACCGTTGCTATTTCTCAATTGTGCAAATCTAGCTTGACTTTTGTCAGGCAACAGGCACTGAAAAAACAGATTCAACTGCATATGTCCTTACCGCCACACCTGGGAGAAATCGCTGTGGATGAGCGCCGCATCCGGCAAGTATTAATCAATCTCTTGACCAATGCCATTAAGTTTACCCCTATCGGTGGTAGGGTCACGCTAGAGGCACACTATGAACCAATGGAACTTAACCTAGCAGAGCGCGTGCCGATCATTCGTTCACATGGGCTATTGAATCTCGTCCCCACACCAGATAACTGTCCTCCTGGCTGCGGTTACTACCTCTGTATTTCCGTCATAGATACAGGCATCGGTATTGCTCCCGCCGATCAAGCCAAACTATTTCAACCCTTTGTCCAGGTTGACAGCAGCCTCAACCGTAAATACGAAGGTACAGGGCTGGGGTTAGCACTGGTAAAACGCATCATTGAACTACATGGGGGAGATGTCAGCCTTCGTAGTGAACTTAATCAGGGTAGCTGCTTTACTGTGCGCTTACCTTACACTTGTCAAGTTGCAGATAGGCCAACTCTCAGCTTACCCTTATCTTCCCACTCAGTAGCGATCGCCCCACCGGAAGTAGTCGCCGCCCCCAGTAGTGTCCATCCACCCCTCATCCTCTTAGCAGAAGATAACGAAGCCAATGTCAGCACCATCTCTAGCTACCTGGAGGCTAAAGGCTATCGTATCTTGGTAGCGAACAATGGAGAGGAGGCAATTAATCTTACCCAAACCCATCGTCCCGACTTGATTTTAATGGATATCCAGATGCCAGGAGTCAACGGACTGCAAGCCATTGAGAAAATTCGTCAAAATCACCAACTAGCCTCAATACCCATTATTGCCCTGACAGCATTAGCCATGACAGGCGATCGGGAAAAATGTCTGGCCTCTGGAGCAACTGACTATCTGGCTAAACCCGTTCAACTCAAACAACTGGCAGCGACAATTCAGCAACTTTTACTCACAAACAATACCATTCAAGATTGATTAAGAGAATAAAATCTCACTCAGTATTTTTTCGTAAGCTGCGATCGCTTATACTCCTAGCAGCAGGTTTTAGTTCACAAGCGATCGATGACACAAAACCCACAAGACCAAAACATATCCATAACGCCGGAAAGTGTTAAGCAACTCGTTAAGTCCAAACTGATTAATTTCGGTATTTCTGGGGCTTTGCTCTTGCTTGCAGTTCATTTCGCCCGCAACTCGGAATGGAAAAAAGCGGGGTTGTGTGCAGTAGCGGCTGTTGCTGTCTGGTTTGTTAAAAAACTCATTCCACGCATCGATCAACGCATAGATAAACTACTAGACTGGATATTCAGTAATGCTGAAAGATTAGCTTTGGATTTGTGGGCAAAGCTCACCTCAGATTTTGAAGGTAAATATTATCAAAGATTAAAATTTGACTGTCGAGAATATGAAATCCGGGGAATTAATCGCGGTGCTTTACAATTAGAAAATGTGTTTGTTCCCCTCAAAATGGCGCAGAAAGTAGCGGAACAAATACCACAAGATATTAATTATCCGCGAGAATTAATTAATCCACTGGAACAGCAAGAAATTGGTAACTTGCTAGTACAAATGAAAAGGGATGTTTACTTTAAAAGATTAGCTATTTTAGGTGCGCCTGGTTGTGGTAAATCTACTCTCCTTAGACACATTATTTTAATGTATGCGACGCGCAAACAACGGCGTTTACATCCCAAAGCACCGAAATTAATTCCGGTTTTGCTGCAATTGCGAGACATTTACCAAGAAATAATTCAAAATCCTGAGATACCTTTAGCAGAAATTATTGAGAACACAGTTAAAAAACTCCAAGCTAGTGAACCTCTGCAACCGCGTAAAAATTGGTTTGCTAAACGCCTGCGTGAAAGTAAATGTTTAGTCATGCTGGATGGACTAGATGAAATTCCAGATGATGAGCAAAGGCAAAATGTGAGTGCATGGGTTGATAAACAAATTGGGATATATCCTGATAGTTGTTTTATTCTCACTTCTCGCCCAGAAGGTTATCGCCAAGCACCACTAACACAAAATGTCTGTCAGTTGGAAGTACAGCCATTTATCCGTGAACAACGAGATAAATTTATTCAAGATTGGTATTTTCATCGTGTTAAACGAGAATATAACAATAAGGTAGATTTGGGTGTCAGAGATCGCGCCAAAAAACAGGCTAATAATCTCATTGAACAAATCGAAGTATCCTCATCTTTAAAACTGATGGCAAGAAATCCTTTATTGTTAAATATGATTGCCATCACCCATGAACCACATCAGACTTTATCTAATAAACGTGTAGATTTATATAAAGAAATTTGTCGAGTATTGTTAGAAGGTAGACAACGAGTTAAAGGACAAACTACGCTACTTTCTGCCGAACAAAAGCAATCTGTTTTAAAGTCTCTGGCTCTAGAGTTAATGCAACAAAATACCCAAGCATTTACTTTAGATGAATTTTCCCGTCGTGAAAAGACATACAAACAGGCGAAGTCTCTTATCAAAGACAAATTAGATAGATTTCCTCAAGTCACAATTACGCCAGAAGACTTTATTAAAAAAGATGATATAGGCGTGCGCGAGTTACTGAGTGATAAACAACAAGAGGGTATTTATGAATTTGCTCATAAAACCTTTCAAGAATATTTCGCAGCCGTTGAAATCAAAGACTCTCGACAAGAGAATTTATTACTGGAGGCATTTAATGATGAGACTAAGCTGGCTTGGTGGCGAGAAACAATTCGATTTTATGCCGCCCAAACAGATGCTAGCCAATTAATTGCCAATGCTCTTAATCATGCCAATATATCTGTATTAGCTCTGGCTTATCAGTGCAGCAAAGAAGCTCAAGAACTAGAACCTTCTGTAAAACAGCAGTTAACAGCTAAATTAGAACAAGGTTTAGCATCTAATAATTTAGCTGAATTTACTTTGGCGGCTGAAGTTAAACTTGCTGATAGGATGAGTCAGCTAAATCATGATTTCTTGGATGAAATTAATGTTGAACAAGACAGCATTACAGTTGATAGTAGTTATATAACTTGGGCAGAATATCAACTATTTTTCAATGAAACAAGTACACCAAGTACCTTAGCCAATAAAAGACAAGCTCAACAGCCTGTTACTAATATTAGCTTTTGGGATGCTAATCGGTTTTGTGCTTGGTTGAGTTTAAGAAGTCGCCAAGAATTAGCTGAACCAGGAATTTGTTATAGACAAGCATTAAAACCAGAACAAAATGCTGATGGTAAAATTCAACTGCTGCGGTTTCAAATACCTACTCGCTATGCACAACTTGCTTACTACCTAGCAGCAGGTAAATGGAAAGAAGCGGACGAGGAAACATTTCAGGTGATGTTGGAAGCTGCGGGAAGTGAAAAACATGGCTTTCTGGAACTAGAAGACATTCGGGAATTCCCCTGCGAAGATTTGAGAATTATTGATCAATTATGGGTCAATTACAGCAATGGACACTTTGGGTTTAGTGTTCAGAAAGACATTTATCTCAGTGTAGGCGGAATTTTAGAAGGAAGTCGAACAAGTTCACCTTTCAAAAAGGTTCTTGTTCCCTTCCAATGGATATATACCCGTTTTGGTGGTAGAGTAAGGGATAAGGAAGATGAAATAAACAAAGCTTACAAAGCTTATCAACGCTTCAGTAATATTGTGGGTTGGAATATGTCTGCAATTTGGTCGATAGACCCAACAAATATCAGGTTTATAGACAGTTCAAAAGTAAATTATAGTACAATTGCTCCAAAGGGACACTTGCCTACAATTAGAGATAGTATCGATTTTGCGACGGAGTGGACTACAGTAATGAGTTTTTTATCTCGTGTTGAAGCCTGTCAAAGTTAACATATAAAACTTCCAGAAATTTTGTAAACGTTTATCATAGCCTCCTTCCCCACGCAAGAATTAACATTTCATAAATCTGATACCTAGCAACCCCGTTGGGGAAGTCAAAAGCAAAAAATTGTAGGTTGGTTTTCCTTACGTCAACCCAACACCAATATCTATAGTTAAGTTTCCGAGATTAATGTTGGGTTGCGCTGCGCTTAATAGTCCCCGACTGTTAAACTAAACAACAACCCTTACCCTGTGCAAAGGTGATCTTATGACCTCTGCAACTAATCTAGACACTGACCTCACCCCATTTCCCGACCATACGCAGCTACCAGAGTCCGACGGCACTTTTGTGAAAAATTGGCAAGAACATCCTCAAAGTATTTTATTGACGGACTCAATTCAACCCGTCCTCAAACAATTACATCCTGATGGTCAATATTGTATTGGTCAGGACTTAGGCATTTATTGGCGTTTAACTGACCCCCCAGAGAAAGGCGCAGAAGCACCGGATTGGTTTTACGTAGGAAATGTCCCGCCTTTACTTGATGGACAAACACGCAGGTCTTATGTATTATGGCGTGAGTTTATTGCTCCATCAATTGCTTTGGAATTTGTCTCTGGCGATGGTACAGAAGAACGAGACAAAACTCCCTGGAAGGGTAAATTTTGGATTTATGAGCAGGTGATTCATCCGGCTTTTTACGGTATCTATGAAGTGAAAAAGGCCAGTGTAGAAGTTTATGAATTAATTGGTGGTAGATATCAGCTATTATCAGCCAATGAACGCGGACGTTATCCTATCACACCCTTGGGAGTTGAGTTAGGTATATGGGAGGGTGAATATCAAAATGCTGAATTACCCTGGCTACGTTGGTGGGATTTGCAAGGTAATTTGTTGCTGACTGGTGAAGAGAGAGCCGAACAGGAACGTCAACGAGCAGAACAGGAACGTCAACGAGCAGAACAGGAACGTCAAAGAAGCGATCGCCTGATTGCTCAATTGCGCGCTCTTGGCGTTGAACCAGATGTATAATTATTATCTGCTGATATTTTCTGCTGGCCCTAACTTCCCTATCTCATAGCCATTGGGATAGGTGCGGATGGGAGAATCAATATAAAAGTTTGGCTGAGTGCGTGGTGGTAATAACCGCAGTAATCTAGCGCGTAATTTCAAAATATTAGCTACAGTAGAACGCAGAAACGGCGAGGGATGGGGAAAGCCAAAAGCATCGAGCATTGTATCATCTAGTAAAGCATAAATCATGGGCGCTAAGAGCGATCGCATCCACCCAGGAAACCAACTCAAAAACAAATCACGGGTTGCTTCCCCCACACGTCGATTAGTCTCTGAATAGTGAAAGTTTTGGCGTTCGTAGTCTAAGTTATAGCGTTCAAATTCTGCATAGCTTTCGGGGATATTTTGAATATCCATGCGCTTACCTACTTCGCACCAGAAGTAAAAAGCGGCTAATTTTTCTTGTTCACACATTAACCGCCAACCAAAACGCTCATTCCACCGGATAGGCTCGTAAATAAAAGTCGAAAGCACATACAGAAAATCAGCGTTATCAATCTTGAAGCGGCGGTGGATGGCATTCATCCGTTCTAAGGCTTGCTTACCGCGATCGCTATCATATCCCCACTTGACAATCTCAACCATAATTATAGTTGTATCATCATAGCGTTTTTGGGGACGATGAATAAATTCCCCTGTTTGATTCAGTAATTTAGAAATGCTAGGAATACAGTAAGTTCGCATCAGTGCAACTTCCAGGGAACGCGTTATGTCCCAAGGAAACTCATAGCCGTCCATCCAATGATAAATCTGGCAATGGTCGTTTACTGGGTCTAGTTGCTGAATCAAATGAAGATTTTTATAGCGACCTTGTTGCATTTGCCATGTTTCTGTTAACAGCTAGTACAAAATTATAATTGTTTTCTGGCACTTAACTGTTAACATCAACCAACCGCGATGTTGTAAATCTATCCATCCATTTTTCTAGATAAATTTGATTGGCTTTCTGTTCTGATGGCTCTTGTGTATCCGCAGGATAAGGCATCAATCCTAAAATCGCGGCTGTCGTCACACAAAACATTGATTTTTGGAACGTCATACAAATCTGCACGCGCAAATCATCTTCACCTCTGGGACTGCGGCGATAAATTTCATGCAGATACTCTGGTAAATAATGGCGCATATCTTGCATGAGCAAGGTAGGAGGAATACCCGCACCACCAATGGGTAAAGGATCAGCATATAATGCCCCGTACTGGAATCGAGCTTGATCCGGTGGAATTTGATATGCTTGGGCATTATATGAAACTGTTCCCAAAAATGGAGTGCCTCTAAAGAAAACCGCTTCTACATAGGGTAAAGCAGTATCTGCTAAAAAAGTCAACCCTAAACTTTTAGGAATAATATCATAGACTTTTTTGTTAATTTTTACAGCGTAAGTAATTGGTCTTAAGGCATCTGCTACTAAACCGGCTTTAATATGGTCTACAACTTGAGGAATGGTTTGAATTTCACCCCGGTCATAACGGTCTGATAAGTTGAGGAAAATATCAGCCATCACCCGCCAAAATTGACCTAAACCACTATAGTAGGAAGACACACGTAACTGTTCAATTAAAAAGTCGGGAAACAGTTGATTCAAACCCATGACTAAGGGATTGTTCGCAAATTTTGCTTTGATTACTGCTTGCGCTCTTTGTTGAAATTCTTTGGTATCTAAATACGCATCTAAACCACCGCCACCATGCCACATCATGGCTTTCATGCAATACTCGGCATATTCAAAATTAATTCTGTCGTGCCACCAATGACGCAGTAATTTTTGCCAGGTGATTTCACCATTAAAATATTTGAAAAACGGGAAAAATACTAGAAATTGATTTTCTGCTATGTAAATAAGATTTTTAGAGTAAGCATCTAAAACTACCCCGTAGCTTTTCAGGATACCGACAACTTCTAAGACATTTTCTGGACTGTCTGCCAGTAAAGCTTCTCCAGTTTGTAGGCGTTTAATATACTCGGATAATGGATGGTTTTTCTGCTTGTTTTTAAGAGTGACCATTTTTGCTTCTCCAAATAAAATAAAAATATTTTTTTAAATTGTTGGTTAATAATTGGTAACTGGTAATCGTTGGGCTATTCTCATTACCGTTAACGATGTATCAAATCAGTTTATATCCCCCTAAATCCCCTTTAAAAAGGGGAGGCAGTGCGTTGGGCGGCTCTGCCGACTTAAAGCAACTGCCGTGGACTTTAATTCTTATTCCCCTCTTTTTAAGGAGGGTTAGGGGGGATCTGAATGTACTTAAAGTCACAGCCGAACACTTTTCAAACACCCTCTTAGCTTTTGCTTTTGATTTGGTCTAAAGAAACAGTAGCAACCGGATGTTCTACACTCACCATAGTTGTGACTGTTGGTTCAGTCCAATGTACTAACCAAGCGGGTTGGATACCGAAAATTAAAATTAGGGCAGCGAGAATCATTGCCGGGGCGCGATCGCTCCAGTAAACTCTAGGTAGGTTCATTACTGGCTCAGACAAGCGACCAAAAAAGGCCCGGTTAACCAGAATCAAGAAATACACTGCCGTTAAACCCGTACCCAGCATTGATAACAGCGTTTGTACAGGAAAAACTGGAAAACTCCCCCGAAATACAATAAATTCCGAAATAAACCCTACCATTCCTGGAGTTCCAGCACTAGCCATCACTCCTAACACCATTAAACTGCCAATCATCGGCATACCCCGTTCTGGGTTTAGCAATCCGCGAACCACGTTTAAATCACGGCTACCAGTTTTTTTATACACCACACCCACCAATAAAAACAGGAGAGCCGAAATTAAACCGTGGCTAATCATTTGCATGATAGCGCCCAAGGTACTTAATGGTGTGGCGGCGGCGGCGGCTAGCAATACATAACCCATATGTCCAATAGAACTATAGGCTACCATTTTCTTCATATCAGTTTGCGCGATCGCACAAGATGAACCATACAACACGCTCACCACTGCCCAAACTGCTAACCAAGGGGCTAAATATCCCCATGCTTCTGGTAATAAGTTCATCCCAAAGCGTAACAAGCCATAGGTTCCTAACTTCAACAATACACCCGCCAACAACACAGAAATCGGTGTCGAAGCTTCAACGTGGGCATCAGGTAGCCAAGTGTGCAAAGGAACTAAGGGCATTTTGATGCCAAAACCGATTAAAATTCCCCCCAACAGTAGCAATTGTGTGGCTAAGGGTAGTGACTTAGCATTTAAAGTTGCTAAGGCGAAATTACCTGCACCACTCAACCACACCAAGCCGAGGAAACTGGCTAGAATTAATATCCCGGAAACAGCAGTGTAAATCAGAAATTTTGTAGCTGCATAACCCCGTTTAGCACCACCCCAAATCGCAATCAGCAAATACAGGGGAATTAGTTCTAACTCGTAAAATAAGAAAAATAGGAGTAAATCCTGGGCGAGAAAAGCGCCTGATACTCCAGCACTTAACAGCAGTATCAAAGAGTAATAAAACCGAGGACGTTGCAGAGATTCATCACTGCTGTAGATGGCTATGCCAGTCAATAATCCATTCAACACTAGCAACGGTAGAGATAAGCCATCTACTCCCAGATTATAGTTTAATCCCAAGACATCTATCCAGGGTAGAAACTCTGTAAACTGCTGACTAACTTCCCCTGGATTGAATTGGCTAGCTATGATCACTGACCACAAGCAAGTTAAACTTGCAACAACTAAAGCCATACCACGGGAAATTTTGCCATTCTCGCCAGCAGGAAATAAACCAACTAATAGCGCACCCAATAAAGGGGCAAAAATTAAGGCACTTAGCATAGAACTACATGAGGAAGGGGACTGGGGACTGGGAAGGCTTATCGCCACGCTACCGCTAACGGCACTCTCAAAAAGGCAGTTTATCTAGTAAGCCTAATGACCAGCTGATGAAAAATCCTAGGGCGCTGATAACTACTAGGATGGTTAACATATAACCTTGGGATTGACCTGAAACGCTGTAGCGCAAACTTTGTCCGCCAAAGATGGCTGCAAATCCCACTAAGTTAACTAAGCCATCAACTAAATAGCGATCGCTCCATGCAGAAATTTTTGATAGTATGCCTACGGCACTAACTATGGTGAGGCGATAAATCCGGTCTATGTAAAAATCATAGCCTAATAGGTCTTGCAACAATCTCCACACCATGACTCTTGATCTCGACCAAGCTTTGTGGAGATGAATAGTGGAGCCAATGACTACACCAGCGACAGTAGAAGAAACCAACACTAAAACTACATACCAATCAATGCTTTCCCAAGTTGGTAGTAAATACCATTGCTGGAGCATTAAGGGTAATAATAAAGTCACAATTGTCAGTGACACCATTGGGAAAGCCATCGGCCAGCCAACTTCCGGGGCGCGACGAGTTTTTTGTTGTGGTTTCCCCCAAAATACTAATCTAAATACCCTGGTCAAGTTTAAAGCTGTTAAGCCATTGACTAAGATTAAAACTGCTATCACCCAAGGGCTAACTCTAACTAAACCATCAGCCCAGGCTAGCATTGCCCAAAAGCTACCCAGTGGTAGGAGTGTCACCATCCCGGCTGCACCCACTATAAAAGCGGTGGTAGTGGCTGGCATTTTAGACCATAAACCACCCATTTCTGTCAAGTCTTGACTGTGGGTGGTAAAAATAATCGAGCCAGAACTCATAAATAATAATGCTTTAGCGATCGCATGGGTGAGCAGCAACATCAACGCCACACCTCCTTGTTCTAACCCCACAGCTAAAAACACTAATCCCATATATGCACTTGTTGAATGGGATAACGCCCGCTTAATATCTGTTTGAGCTAGACAAACTAAGCTAGCTCCTACGGCTGTCACCCCACCGATGATGATTAAGGCGTTCAAGGCTACTGGTGACAATACTAAAATTGGCTGCAATTTATATAACATATACGCACCACCAGCTACCACCAACGAGTTCCGCATCACAGAAGCTGGATTGGGGCCTTCCATTGCTTCATCTAGCCACAAATGCAGGGGAAACTGAGCGCATTTACCAGCAGGGCCAGCAATTAAGGCTAAACACAACAACGTTGCAGTCAGTGAATCTAACTGGGCTGTTTGCACCCATTCATACAAATCAGAAAAGTTTAAACTACCTGCTAAGGTGGAAAGCGTCACCACAGCCATCAACAGCATCAAATCTCCGACTCGCTTTGTCAAAAACGCATCTCTAGCTGCTGTGACTACCAAAGGTTGAGCATACCAGAATCCCACTAGCAAATAAGTAGAAAGGGTCAGAACTTCCAACAATGCGTAGCTGAGAAACAAGGAATCGCTGATTGCTAAACCACTTAATGCTGCTTCAAAAAATCCGATGAGGGCAAAGAACCGAGCTAAAGACCAGTCCTTTTCCATATAACCTAGGGCATAAATTTGCGCTAGCAAACTCAACCCTGTGATTAATACTGATGCCCCAATACTGATTGATGATAGTTCCAAAGCGAAGGATAGATTTAAGTCCGCAGCTTGAAACCATGTCACAATTAAATTTTCTTGTTCTCGGCTCCAAATATCTTTAAATACCAAGAGACTGTGGGCAAAAGCCAAAAGGGTTGTCAACAAGTTCAAGTAAGCCGCAGGTCTTGGCCCTGTGCGTCGAATTATTCCTATTCCCCACGGCAATGTTAAAAGTGCGCCTATCAAGCTATATAAAGGGACACACCAACTTGTTGCAAAAAGAAATTGATTCATTTAGATTTCCCTTGACGACTCAGCCTTAATCTTTTTTAAACTCTTAAAACAATCATTTACTAAAAAAAATCATTTCTCCAAAAAACTATGCTTTTTTTAATTTTCTTTTGATGAAACTTAAATAACTATTTTTTACTTAGCTCCTCCGATTAATGTTTAATTAGACATAGGTTGATTAACTCAAAAACATTTGTTGTTACTACGTCTTCATGTATGCTAAGTTTTCTATTGCTAACTTGAGAAAAGAACTTTATAGCAAACATAAGAAAAGCTTATAAGTTTTTTCTATACTTTTGATTTACAGTATAAAATTAAGGAAAGACAGAGACAGCAAAACATACAGCCTCTGACCATTCCTCCCTAGACACAATTTGTCTTAGTTATCAATATCTGTTAATGAATGTCATAAAAAAATTATAAAGCATAAGTGGTTGCTCCAGAAATCAATGGACTTTGATTGCATAGAACACAGGTACAAATTTTTGTTAAGTTTTTTAAAACTTTTTTATTATAAACTATTATACTAATTTATATTGCCAGGAACGCCAAGCTTTCCTATGCTTAGTTTGGAAGTGTTTTTGTAGCTCAAGATGAGCTTCCCCGTCCAAAATTTCCCACCACAGTATTAATTGGATTAAATTTTTTAGGAGTTCTGGGATGCCAATTGCAGTTGGAATGATTGAAACTAAGGGATTTCCCGCAGTAGTAGAAGCAGCAGATGCGATGGTGAAAGCTGCACGCGTAACTTTGGTAGGATATGAAAAAATTGGTAGTGCCAGAGTCACAGTAATTGTGCGGGGAGATGTATCTGAGGTACAAGCCTCAGTAGCAGCTGGGATTGAAGCAGCCAGAAGAGTTAATGGCGGTGAAGTCGTATCGACTCACATCATCGCTCGTCCCCACGAAAACTTAGAGTACGTCTTACCGATTCGGTACACGGAAGCTGTCGAACAGTTCCGTACCTAAAAGCTGATAAAAAAAGTAATTAACGGGGTTGCCTTCTTGAGCATCATTTAAGTCCAGAGCTAAAAATTTGATCAAGGAACAAAAGGAATGTCAATTGCAGTTGGAATGGTAGAAACGCTGGGTTTTCCAGCCGTAGTAGAAGCAGCAGACGCAATGGTAAAAGCTGCGCGTGTAACTTTGGTTGGTTACGAAAAAATCGGTAGCGGTCGTGTGACAGTTATTGTGAGAGGAGATGTGTCTGAAGTTCAAGCTTCAGTGGCAGCAGGCATTGAATCAGTCAAGCGAGTTAACGGTGGACAAGTGTTGTCTACCCACATCATCGCTCGTCCTCACGAGAACTTAGAATATGTGCTTCCAATTCGATATACCGAAGATGTAGAGCAATTCCGGGAAAATGTGAATGCAATTCGTCCCTTTGGCGGTAGAAGACCGTAATTAGTAATGCAAATTGCCAAAGTTCGTGGCACAGTAGTTAGCACACAAAAAGATCCCAGTCTTAGAGGTGTGAAGCTACTTTTGTTGCAATTAGTAGATGAAGAAGGAAACCTCCTGCAAAAATACGAAGTAGCAGCAGATAGCGTAGGTGCAGGAGTCGATGAGTGGGTACTGATTAGTCGTGGTAGTGCTGCTCGTCAAGTGCTGGGTAATGAACAGCGCCCTTTAGATGCAGCAGTGGTGGCGATAATTGATACTATTCACCTGGAAGATCGTCTCGTTTACAGCAAAAAAGACCAATATAGGTAGTCATTAGTCAATAGCCATTAGTCAACAGCCTATGGACTATGGACTATAGATAATGGACTCCAGACAAAAGCTTAAATCAGGAGGAATCTCGCAATGGCAGTCCGCAGCACGGCGGCACCCCCAACCCCGTGGTCGAGGAGTTTAGCTGAAGCCAAAATCCACGCAACCGCATTTGTACATCCTTTTTCTAACATTATTGGGGATGTTGTGATTGGTGCAAATGTGATCATTGCACCAGGAACTTCAATTAGAGCCGATGAAGGTACACCCTTTTACATTGGAGAAAATACCAATATTCAAGATGGTGTAGTCATTCATGGCTTAGAGCAAGGCCGAGTAGTTGGCGATGATGGGCAAGAATACTCGGTTTGGGTAGGTAATAACGCATCCTTGACCCACATGGCGCTGATTCATGGCCCTGCTTATGTTGGGGATAATTCATTTATTGGTTTTCGCTCTACAGTATTTAATGCCAAGGTAGGAGCAGGTTGCATCGTGATGATGCACGCTTTGATTAAGGATGTAGAAGTTCCCCCTGGTAAGTATGTTCCTTCAGGAGCGATAATTACTACCCAAAAGCAGGCCGATCGCTTGCCAGATGTGCAACCCCAAGACAAAGATTTTGCTCATCACGTCATAGGCATTAATCAAGCATTGCGGGCTGGATATCTTTGTGCTGCGGATAGCAAGTGTATTTCTCCCCTTCTCAAAGAGCAAGTTAAATCTTATACAACTAATAAAGTTAATGGATTAGAAAGGAGTAATGAAGTGGCAAGCAGCTTGGGTGCAGAAACCATAGAGCAGGTACGCTATTTATTAGAGCAAGGGTATAAAATTGGTACCGAACACGTAGATCAAAGAAGATTCCGCACAGGTTCTTGGACTAGCTGTCAACCAATTGAAGCTAGATCCGTAGGCGAAGCCGTGGCAGCGTTGGAATCTTGTTTGACAGACCACAGTGGCGAGTATGTGCGTCTGTTTGGTATTGACAAAGGTAAACGACGGGTATTAGAAACCATCATTCAACGTCCCGATGGTGTAGTGGCAACTTCCACTAGCTTTAAAGCGCCTGCTAGTACCAATGGCAGTTACAGCAACGGCAACGGCGCTAGCTATAGCAACGGCTCTGGCAGTGGCAAACTAGCAGCTGAAACTGTACAACAAATCAGTCAACTCCTAGCAGGTGGTTACAAAATCGGCACAGAACACGTAGATGAGCGTCGTTTCCGGACTGGTTCCTGGAATAGCTGCAAGCCCATCGAAGCCACTTCCACCAGTGAAATTGTCTCGGCTTTAGAAGAATGTATGGACAGCCACCAAGGCGAATACGTGCGGTTAATCGGTATTGACCCCAAAGCTAAACGGCGTGTCCTAGAATCAATTATCCAAAGACCTAACGGCCAAGTAGTCACCTCTGGTAGTAGCCAAAGAAGCTTTGCCAGTGCGCCATCTGCCACAGCAACTGCCACAGCTACCGCTACCCGCTTAAATGCGGAAGTAGTAGATCAGATTCGGCAAATTTTGGCTGGTGGGTATAAACTGAGCTTAGAACACGTAGACCAGCGACGTTTCCGCACAGGTTCGTGGAATAGTAGCGGGACAATTGCAGCTAACTCTGAAAGAGAAGCGATCGCCGCAGTAGAATCTGCCTTAGCTGAATATGCTGGAGAATACGTGCGGTTAATTGGTATTGACCCCAAAGGCAAGCGTCGGGTATTGGAAACCATTATTCAGCGTCCATAGTAGAAGGGAGTAGGGAGTAGGGAGTAGGGAGTAGGGGAAGTAAGAGGAGTGGTAAGTAAGGGAAGTAGGGGGAAATTTTTAACCCAGTACCCAGTACCCAATACCCAATCACCATTTCCCATTCCCCATTCCCCATTCCCTTCTCCCCACTTGATATCGGCTTCCGAGGTTAAAATTTCCATGTCTGTGCCGCCACTACGCCTCCACAATAACTTTGATTCCTACATTAGTGGCGAGGTGACAATTCATCCTAGTGCAGTCATTGCACCAGGGGTGATACTCCAAGCGGCTACAAACAGTAAGATCATCATTGGGGCAGGGGTCTGTATTGGTATGGGGTCAATTCTCCAAGTTGATGAGGGAACTATAGAGGTAGAAGCAGGTGTAAACTTGGGGGCTGGTTTTTTGATGGTTGGTCAAGGCACAATTGGCTTAAATGCTTGTATTGGTGCAGCAACAACAGTGTTTAAATGTTCTGTTTCTCCAGGATTAGTAGTACCACCCGGTTCGATTTTGGGAGATAACACTCAGCAGATTAGTTTAGCTGAACCAACGATATCATCGACAAATACCACTGCTTCTACAGATACCCAACAACCTCAAACAAACGAGAGCCAATTAATCACCTCAACTAGCCTCTCAGCGTCAGCCTCTGTGGAATTTAAACACCAGTCCATTTCTGGATCAGAACCTGCAACAACACCAGAAAATCAGTTTGTTGCTGGAGAAGAAAATACGCCTGAGACTGACACTAACCTGACAGAACTCAGCCCTGAAGATTCAACATCTGATCAACCTGTCACTGAATCCCCTAATGGCTTCAGGACTCAAATTTATGGGCAGGGAAGCATCCAAAGACTTTTGGTGACATTGTTTCCCCATAGACAAGCCCTAAACACCCCAGTCTCTGACGATCAGTCTGAGTAAGTGTTAAGTTGTGAATATCCTGGAGAATTCACATGGAGACATATAATCAACGTTCTATTAGCACCAATCAGACATCGCGTCGTCGAGATAACCTCAAGGATACTGCCCTAGGGTTAGTATCCACTCTTAGTTTTCCGGCGATCGTGGGAACAGCTGACATGATGTTAAAATCGGCTGGGGTTCACCTAGTTGGTTATGAAAAGATTGGCAGTGGTCACTGTACGGCGATCGTCCGGGGTGGCATTGCTGATGTTAGGCTGGCGGTAGAGTCTGGTGTGCAAACTGCCGAACAGTTTGGTCAGTTAGTTTCTAGCTTAGTGATTCCCCGACCTTTTCCTAACCTAGATGTAGTGCTACCCATTACGAACCGTCTGAGTCAGTTCATGGAGGAGGGAAGATACAGCCGTTTGAGTAACCAAGCCATTGGTTTAGTAGAAACGCGGGGCTTCCCAGCTATGGTAGGTGCCTGTGATGCTATGCTCAAAGCTGCTGATGTCCAACTAGCATCCTATGAAAAAATCGGTGCGGGTTTATGCACAGCCATTATTCGTGGCTCTGTAGCTAACGTGGCAGTAGCAGTAGAAGCTGGAATGTACGAAGCAGAACGGATTGGGGAGTTAAATGCAGTCATGGTAATTCCTCGACCCCTAGATGAATTAGAGCAAACCCTGCCCATAGCCAGTTGCTGGATCGAAGAACGCCAGCCATTAAGACTACCAGTGAACATCAAAGAACAAGTTGCCGAAGTGGAAGTGTTACAGTTGCCAGATTTAGCTACCCTGCCTGTAAAAATTACAGAAGAAGTATGGAATGATGAATGATGAATTATGAATTGCTAATTGAAGAAAGATAAATTCCAAGAAATTTTCATCCTCAACTCAACATTCAGGATTCAGCATTCATCTTGCAGCTGGAAGGCATCTTACGCTTTGCTTGTTTTTTTGATGATAACTTCTTCAGACCATAAATAAAATAATTTTCTTCTAATAGCGAGGATAGATTTTTATCTATAATAAACTCATAATTTTCGTATGAGTGAAGCTGTGTCATGTATGAGTGTTCAGTGATACAAGTTTTATATTGATAAATCGCTATTAGAGGAGAATCACCCTTGAATCAGGCGACCCTACACCAGTTGAAGGTGTTCGAGGCGGCAGCACGGCATGGCAGTTTTACTCGTGCTGCTGAGGAATTATTTCTCACCCAGCCAACTGTTTCCATGCAAATCAAGCAGCTCACAAAATCGGTAGGTTTACCATTATTTGAGCAGGTAGGAAAGCGCCTCTATTTAACAGAAGCAGGGCGGGAATTGTTTGCAACGTGTAGACAAATTTTTGATAATATCGCCCAGTTTGAAATGAAGGTGGCAGACCTCAAAGGTTTGAAACAAGGACAATTACGGTTGGCAGTAATTACCACTGCAAAATACTTAATACCACGGTTACTAGGGCCTTTTTGTCAACTTTATCCAGGAATTGACATTTCGCTACAAGTGACAAATCATGAACGCATCCTAGAACGGATGATGAATAATATGGATGACTTGTATATTATGAGTCAAGTTCCAGAACACTTAGATGCCAATTGCCAACGATTTTTAGATAATCCTTTGGTGGTATTTGCACCTGTAAATCATCCCTTGGCAAAAGAAAAAAATATTCCCATTCAGAGTTTATGTAATGAGCCTTTTATTATGCGGGAGCCTGGTTCAGGAACACGTCGCGCTGTGCAGAATCTCTTTGATGAACATGGGGTGACAGTCAAAGTGAAGCTGGAATTAGGTAGTAATGAGGCCATTAAACAAGCGATCGCAGGAGGTTTGGGAATTTCGGTATTATCTCAACATACTCTATTGTCTGACGCTTCAGAGTTCAGCATTTTAGATGTGCAGAATTTTCCGATTAAACGGACTTGGTACATAGTTTATCCGGCTGGTAAACAGTTATCTATCGTGGCTCGTACTTACTATGAGTATCTGCTAGATGCGGCCAAGAAGTTCATAGAGCAAACTCAGCAAACTGTTGCTTCCGAATACACTCAGGTTGAGTAAATTTTGAGCTAGGAGGCAGTCCTGATCAACTGTGTATACCCTCCGAATACTCTGTTCAAGGGTACAGTGAACACCAGTCACCTAGGTTGGGAAACCTACCTACAGGACTGGAATCACTGCACTGTTTCCCCTAAAATATGGTGACAGGTTACAGGTGAGGTACTGCGTTGGACGGATTCCGTGGCATATAGCAAGTGGCTAACCCGTTCGCTGAAAGAGTTTCGTAGATAAGGGTAACAAGTTTAAAAGCCTCTGATGGTAATGGTTTTATGATTCCCTGATGTCCTAATCTCATTAGCTACAGCTATAACGATTGGGATTCGGAATTTAATGGTAATACGATTGTAAATGTAGTACCTTTACCTTCTTGGCTACTGACACTAATTGTACCTTGGTGAGCATCAACACAATTTTTAACTATGACTAAACCTAGTCCAGTTCCCTGGATTGTTTTGGCATTTGAAGCTCGATAAAATGATTCAAACAAGTGGGCTTGCTCTGACTGAGGAATACCAATACCTAAATCTTGAATACAAAAAGTTGCTATGCCTTCAGTTTGGTCACAAATTAAATCAAACCTAATAGCTTTGCCTTGGGGTGAATACTTAACTGCGTTAGAAAGTAAATTGACCAAGATACAATTTAACAGCCGTTCATCTATACAAGCTTCTGTATTTTCATTATTACAAGTAAAAATAATTTCATGCCCGCTAGTTGTCACAGATGTAAATTCGGCAATTAGCTCTTGGCAAAATTCTTTCAATGTCAAGGGGATGGGATTACATTCGAGTTTTCCGGCTTCAGTTCTACCCATAAACAACACATCTTCCATTAGTTGTTTCATGGATTGCACAGCACCTTTAATTCTTCTGAGATAGGTATTTTTTTTTGTTTCTGTTAAATTTGCTCCTTGTAGCTCTATCAGTTCTACTGCGGTTTGAATGACGCTCAAAGGGTTACGGAATTCATGAGAAACTGTAGAAATAAATAATGACTTGAGATTATTAAGTTCTTTCTCTTTATTTAAAGCTTGTTCTAATAATTCCGTTTTGCGCCGTTCGCTGAGATCCCAAAAAACAATAACTACACCATCAACTTGATTAGGTCTGATTCTGATTGGTGAAGCACTATCACCAATCGGTACTCTTTGACCATTTTTAGCAATCAAAGATGTAAATTCTTCTAAATAAACCACCTTTTGTTCTCTTAAAACTTTTGTGACTGGATTTTCTAGAGTAGTTTCTGTCACTTCATCAACTATATGAAAAACTGTGGAAATATCTTTCCCCAAAGCATCTGCTTGATGCCATCCAGTCAATTTTTCGGCGGCTGGATTGATAAATGTGATCATGCCATGTTCATTAGTGGCAATAACAGCATCACTAATTGAGTTTAAGAGAGTTGCTAACTGATCGCGATTTTCCCGCAGATCACGTTCTAGGCGATGTTTTAAAAGACCAATTTCAATCGCTATGCGTAAATCTTTTGAAGTGAAGGGTTTAACAATATATCCAAAGGGTTGCGTGATTTTTGCCCGTTGCACGGTATCGTCGTCACCATAGGCAGTTAAGAAGATGATCGGAATATCTAAATGTTCCCGAATGTAACTAGCGGTGTCGATACCATCGATCTCACCTTTGATGATAATATCCATTAAAATGAGTTCTGGCTGAGTCTCTAATGCTTTAGCGATCGCTGCTTTTCCAGAAGAAGCCGTACCTACAACGGTGTAACCTAGTTGAATCAATTGGCTAGCAATCGTTCTAGCCACAATGACCTCATCTTCAACAACTAAAATTTTCACTGTTTCCATTGCTAATTTTTTAACAAAAATTTACTGGGGAAATTGAATTTTAAATAATGTTCCCTGTAGACGTTCTATGGTAACAGTTCCTTCTAGTTGTTCTGTCACCAGGTCATAAACTAAAGAAAGACCTAAAGAGTTTGTATTATTCCAATTTATGTCATCTGGTAAACCAATACCATTGTCTTGAATAATCATTTCAATATTGTTACCAACTCTATGCAAACCAATCATAATTTTGCCGCCCTGTTCCCGTGTAAAAGCGTGTTTAAGAGAATTAGAGATTAATTCGTTAATGATTAAGCCACAGGCTATAGCTTGGTCAACATTCAAATTAATGGCTTGAATATGAGTTTCTAAGCTAATTCTTCCAGATTCTATTTGATAGGAAATCAGGATGCTAGTTGCTAGGTTATCGATATATTCCGCAATATTAATTTGCCCAATATTTGGCGAAGTGTATAAGTTTTTATGAATCAGAGAGATTGACTCAACACGGTTTTGGCTTTCTCTGAGGGTTTTAATTAATTCCGGGTCTTTGAGGGTTTGAGATTGGAGTTGTAAAAGTCCTGAGACGATTTGTAAATTATTTTTTACCCGGTGATGAACCTCTTTTAATAAAACTTCTTTTTCAGCCAAGGCGCTTCTTAATTTAATTTCAGCTTTTTGTCGTTCAGCCAATTCATTTTGTGCTTGCTGAAATATGCTCGATTGTTGAATGGCGATCGCAATCGGTATGGAAAGTTGGTCAAGCAAATCTAGTTGATGTCCTTCCCATTGTCTAGGAGCAGAACACTGGTGCGCTATTAACAAACCCCAAAGGCGAGGTCTAGTTAGTTCCTCACCTACTTCTAATCGAATTGGTACAACTAAGTTAGCTTTGACTTGAAACCGTTCTAATAACTTAATATGACAATCCGTGAGTCCAGCTTCATAGATATTAGCGATCGCTCTTTTCTGTCCCTGATAATACTCAGTTCCTGCTCCTGTTTGAAAACAAGTATCCTCAATATCTACACCCAAAGTAACTTGCCATCCAGGTTGGACTGATTCTGCTACTATTTTACCGCTCATATCTGCGGCAAACTGATACACTATCACTCGATCAACCTGAAGTAAATCTTTCACTTCTTGAACTGTAGCGTTGAGAATATGTTGGAGATTCAGAGATTGGTGAATTCTTTGAGCAACAGTTCGCATGAGTTGCTCCCTCTCAGCTTGAGCTTGCAGCGCCCGCTCAGTTTGCTTGCGTTCTGTGATATCCTGACCAATACCGATAACTTGACCATTTGGCAATCTAATATTTGTCCAAGCTGTATCCAGTATCCGACCGTCCTGTAATTGAGTTCTGAGATCACGCCAAGAGCGGTCCGCGGACTGCATAAAGTTGATAACAGACTGATAATATTCAGGATTTGGATATAATTCTGCTAGCACATTACGAGTTTGATATTCTTGTAAGCTGAAACCCAGAACACGTTCTATTTCTTGGTTAACCCAATGAACTTTACCGTCAGAATTTAACAGTGCAATCATTAAAGGAATATGAGCGAAAATACCTTGCAAGAATGAATTTTCTTCTTGCAGTTTGGCTTCAGCATTTTTACGCTCAGTGATGTCATGTAGGGCAGTTAAGATTGCATATTCATTATTAAAATTCAAATACTGTAGTGAAGCGATCGCCCAAAAAAAAGTACCATCGGCTCTCTTAAATTGGATATCGTAATTCTCTAGGGAACCATTTTGAGCAAGAGCTGCCAAAATAGTTTGTTGAACATCTGGATTTTGATATAAATCATAAATATAACGATTTCCTAAATCATCTGTAGTAAACCGAAATTTCCGCATAAATTCGGAATTAATATATAAAATTAAGCCATCTGTTAACCGTGAAATAATTAGTGGAATAGGAATAGATTCAATAATCCCTTTAAGTTTAGCTTCACTTGTTTGTAGTGCGTGGGCAATTGTTTCACGTTCTTGGATATGAATTATTGTATCTTGGTGTAAGTCCAACTGCCTCATTACCTGACGTGCCACTCTTTGTAATGAAGTTTGTACTTTTAAACTCAAATGACGTGGGACAAAATCCATTACAGCTAGACTACCTAATGCCCAACCATCTGAGGTAATTAGTGGAATTCCTGCATAGAAGCGCACATGAGATTTTGACAGTACCAAAGAATTTTTTGCGAATTTTTCATCTTGTAAAATATCTGGAATAATCAATATTTCACTTTGCAAAATAGTATGAGTACCTAAGCCAATACTGCGAGGTATTTCTGATTCAGTTACACCTACCTTTGATTTGAACCATTCCCGTTGAGTATCTACAAGGCTAATTACAGCAATCGGTGTTTCACAAATGTTAGCAGCAAGTTGTGCCAGATCATCAAAAACTTCTTCTGGTTGTGTATCTAAAATCTGATACTGGTGGAGTAATTCTAATCTTTTATTTTCGTTTTCGGGTAACAACATTGCTGCTTTATTTATCAATAAACATTGATAGACTGGGATGATAAAAATTATCTAATAATCTCATCTGTATAATACATACTTAGGCATAACTGTATGAAATGAACAAGAAGAATTTTTGGTAGTATCTCCGTTAGGAATAGCGTTCATCAATAGTGGTTGCTGAAATAACTAAATATTCTCATATCAGCACTTTTAGCAGAATTCTATGAGCTTTTGCAATATAAACAATAATTCTTGTGAAAAATTTTACTTAATAAGCATGATGTTTAACCAAAGTTTTTACCTACGGCAGATTGATCTCATCTCTCAATTACATTAGGGATATTAAAGAGGTGAAATTTCCTAGAGTTACATCTATGATGTTGATATACAAGAATTTATAGTATTTCTAGTTTTAGTGAAGTACCTCTCGTTGAATTCAGATGCTAGTGTTTAGCGGTTAGCTTAAACAAAAAGAAGCCTCTCACCTACCTGTTCATGAAGTGTTCCCGTTCGCGCTAGCGTTGCGTAGCAAAGGGTAGGGAGGCGATGAGATGAATTGTTAGGCGTTCGCGTTAGCGAAGCGGTAGAGACTCCCACAGATAGAAGCCCACAATGAGGATAAAAAATCTTTATTTGCTAATTTCATGCCAGAGGTACACACATCTGGTTTATCTTGGTCTACCTAATGTTGTAATGTACAACACGGCCTCATCAGCAGGAATCCCTAAAACTTCATTTACTTGGTCATCGAAGAAGCCACCAATGCCACTCACACCCAAATTTAGGTGAATTGCAGCTAAATTCAGACGTTGGCCCAAATGACCAGCATCCATGTGTAAATAACGATAAACGCGATCGCCATATTGGGCAATAGCTGATTTGAGGTCAGCCGTATGAAAAATCACTGCTCCTGCGTCTCTGCCAAGTTCTTGTCCCAAGCAGAGGAAGTGTAACTCTCGCCGGAAGTTTTTAAAGCGAATTTGTCGTAATTCTTGGGCTTTGGGTGCGTAGTAGTAACAGCCAGATTCTAATCCGTTAACTCCACAGACAGCAATAAATGTTTGAATTAAGTTCAAGTCAAAATAATCTGGAGCATTGTCTAAACTTTGATCAATATAATTTTGGGGTTGATAGGTGAAATCGAGTAAAGCTTTGAGTTCATCAAAAGCTAAATCCTCACCATTATAGGCACGGGTAGAACGTCGCTTGTGGATAGCAAGTTCTAAATCTGAGAGCTTTTCTCCCCAGTAAATCGGTGTGGTAGTGGTAGGAATTTTTAAACAAAAAGGAAAATTATATTTATCTTCTAAAGATTTTGGTTGTTTTACAGCTGGTAAATTGAGCTTGCCAGTGATACCTGCCTGAATTTCGGTATGGCTATGAAAATACTTCAACAATTCACCATCGGGGATGTCAGGATAATTGGTTTCTGTGGCGGAGGGGAGGGCGGTACATCCTGGGGGTAAATTTTGCTGGATATCTAATAAGTCTGCCAGAGGTAAGACTGCGATCGCGCCTTCCTGTTTTGGATCGATGTATAGTAAATCATTAATCGCTTCATCGATAAAACCACCAATCAAGTGTGGGCGATAATCGGTAATCGCCGCCGCTAACTCGATATTGCCTAATAGGTGTCCTGTGTCTAAACAAATTCGACGGTAAGCTCTGTCTTCATAACGCCATGCAGAACGGTAAAAAACCGCCGTTACAATCATGGCTAATTGGGTACTTTCTAAAGCAGGATGCCAGAAACAAGCTTCTTGTAATGCTTGCCAAACATCATTTTCCCAAAAACAAAGCAAAGAATGAGTCCGACATTGGTAGTTATACAGACCAGCTGGCAATAAGGGCGTACCACGAGAAACTACATACACTTCCGCAGGATACAATCCCCCAGCACTAGGAGCAGAACGTAAATATACCGTACTACCCATAGAAGGCATTCTAGCTGTTAGCCCATAACTGCGAAACAGTAACCGCGAAAGTCTTTGCCACCATTGAGCATGAGGATCATTGGCAAATCCCTCTGGTGTTTCTTGGATATAAGGTTTCAGGTCGATGTCAGAACCGATTCTGTACTCTTTAAACGGTACTGGCTGTTTAGCCCAATCTAGCCTTTGACTTTTAGAGGCAAGGGTCTCAGGGTCGTATTTAGTACGTTCGTGATAATGCTGTGCAATTGATTGGTGTATTTCTGGCATATTACTTACAATACCCTTATGACATCCTTATTTTGATCTTGGCATTCATCAGACCCATTATTCGTGTTAATTAGTACATTCCTCAGAACTACAACATTGGAGATTAGGGACTAGGGAGTGGGGAATGGAATTTTACTCAGTATTCAGCACGCGGCTCAACGCCCCGAAGAAAGCTAACACCATCGGCTCAACCCAGTGCTACCGCTAACAGCACTTTTAAGCCAGAAAACACGCGGAAAGGCAAAGCAATGAATATTAACTCTTAACCAAATACCCAATTTTAATCAGCCAACCGTAAAATCAGTCAAAGATTTTATATATTTGTTGCAATTTTCATGTACTTGCTAACCAGCAGCCTGTTCAGAATTGGCACTAGAGATTCTTCTCTGTGCGCTCCTTGGCGTAAAAAAAAGGGCAGACATCAAGCCCACCCTCTAACTCAAGTAAGAGAATATTCTGTTGCTATTAACCCAACAATTGTTTAGCTTTAGCTAACACATTATCAACACTAAAGCCAAATTTCTCCAAACAAACACCACCAGGAGCCGAAGCACCAAAGCGGTCAATAGTTACAGTATCGCCTTCAGTACCAACGTACTTATGCCAACCAAAGCTACTAGCAGCTTCTACAGCCAAACGCTTAGTAACAGCTTTAGGCAGCACAGACTCTTTGTAAGTTGCATCTTGTGCTTCAAACAGATCCCAAGCAGGTAAAGAAACAACACGGACTTTCTTACCTTCGGCTGTGAGTTTTTCAGCTGCTGTAACACAGAGACTCAATTCTGAACCAGTACCAATCAGGATTAAGTCTGGTGTACCTTCAGAATCTACTAATACGTAACCACCCTTAGCTACATTCTCAATAGATGTACCAGCCAAGTTGGGGACATTTTGACGGGTGAATGCCAACAGAGTGGGAGCATTGGCTTTTGCTCTTTCAATTGCCACTTTGTAAGCGCCGGAGGTTTCGTTACCATCGGCGGGGCGAATCACTGTCAGGTTAGGAATCGCGCGGAGGGAAGCCAAAGTTTCAATAGGTTGGTGGGTGGGGCCGTCTTCACCTTGACCGATGGAGTCGTGAGTCATCACCCAAATCGAGCCAGCTAGAGACAAGGCAGATAAGCGGATAGCAGCCCGCATATAATCGGTGAAGATTAAGAAGGTAGCACCATAAGGAATTAAGCCTGAACTATGTAAGGCAATACCGTTACAAATTGCCCCCATACCATGTTCCCGCACACCAAAGTGGATGTTGGGGTTTTGGTATTGTCCTTTTTGGAAGTCGCCTTTGCCCTTAATTTCGGTCAGGTTGGAGTGGGTTAAGTCAGCCGAACCACCAATGAGTTCAGGTACAACCGCCGCCAATTTGTTGAGGCAGGTTTCTGAGTGCTTACGGGTGGGCAATCCTTTATCTTCTGGGGTGTAGGTAGGTAATACTTTATCCCAACCCTCAGCTAGTTTGCCGCTTAGGTAACGCTCAAATTCAGCTGCTTCTTGGGGATACTTAGCTTTGTAATCAGCAAATGCTTGATTCCAGTCAGCTTCGTAGCCTGCACCGCGTTCTATTGCCTTGCGGGTGTAGCTGAGGATATCTTCTGGAACTACAAAAGGCTCGTGTTCCCAATTCAGTCTTTCACGAGTCAGTTTTACTTCGTCTGCACCTAAAGCTGCACCATGAACACCGGCGGTATTGGCTTTATTGGGGGAACCGTAACCGATTGTGGTTGTCACCTTAATCATGGTGGGTTTATCGGTGACAGCTTTAGCCTCTTCAATGGCTTTAGCGATCGCTTCTAAATCGGTGTTACCCTCTTTAACGTGGAGGACGTGCCAGCCGTAGGCTTCAAACCGCTTAGAAACATCTTCGGTGAAGGCAACATCTGTAGAACCATCGATGGAGATGTGGTTGTCGTCGTACAGAGCGATGAGTTTACCTAATCCCAAATGGCCAGCGAGGGAAGCAGCTTCACCGGAAACACCTTCCATGTTACAACCATCACCTAGAATTACATAGGTGTAATGGTCAACAATCTTGGCATCGGGTTTGTTGAATTTAGCTGCCAGGTGAGCTTCCGCTATGGCTAAACCAACGCCATTGGCGATACCTTGACCTAGGGGACCGGTGGTAACTTCCACACCTGCGGTCACGAAGTTTTCCGGGTGTCCGGGGGTTTTGGATTCCCACTGCCGGAATTGCTTGATATCTTCAATGGTTACGCTGTCGTAGCCTGTCAGGTAGAGCAGGGCGTACTGCAACATAGAGCCATGACCAGCAGACAGGACAAAGCGATCGCGGTTAAACCACTTGGGATTTTTGGGGTTATACCGCATAAAGCGATTCCATAGCACAAAAGCCATAGGAGCCGCGCCCATCGGTAATCCTGGGTGTCCTGATTTTGCCTTTTCTATAGCGTCAACAGCCAAGAAACGGATCGCATTAATAGAAAGTTCTTCGAGGGATTGGGTTGCAACAGCCATAATCTCTTGTGTTTAACGACGGGTTAGCACTCTTTGAGCTACTCTGACCGGGGTTGTGTTTAACAGTTAACAGTTAACAGATTAACAGCGAACACTTATGAGTGTGATTTGTCAGGGTTGAAATCCCTAGGCATCAACTGCATCACTGGTCACTGATAACTGAACTACTGATTGAGGTTCCCCTGCGGTATCTTCATCATCCCATTCCCGATTGTTCATGGACAAGCGGGATCTCCTGAGTTTGTGGTAATTTATCAAGCCAAGATAGTGGTTAACTTGAACCCTTGGCTGATGGGGGAATGACATTTATGATACTTTTCCTGTCTTAATTACAGGAAAAACGCAGCACTGGGAAGTCAAGGCGAAGAATTCAGAACTCAGGAGTCAGGATGCAGAATGGAAAAATTTAAGATTCTGAATTCTGAATTCTGGCTCAAGTTTGGGATTATGAGCAAGTTGATTACTCAAATTATCTCCTGATTTGGGAATGATTCTGTCCCCTGAATTCTGAATTCTGAATTCTTACAACTTTAGACGTACTTTCTAAAGGCTAAGGTGACATTATGACCACCAAATCCAAAGGAGTTGGATAAGGCTACCTCGACTTTGAGAGGACGGCTAGTGTTAGGAACGTAATCTAAATCACACTCTGGGTCAAGGTTTTCGATATTAATCGTAGGGGGAATTTGATCATTAGCCACAGCTAAAACTGTAGCTACAGCTTCAATACCGCCAGAACCCCCTAACAGATGGCCTGTCATGGATTTGGTGGAGCTAACGGCGATTTTATAGGCATGATCGCCCAAGGCTTTTTTGATGGCGGCGGTTTCCGTGGAATCATTTGCCGGGGTGCTGGTGCCGTGGGCGTTGATATAGCTGACTTGTGTTGGTGCTATTCCTGCATCTTTGAGCGCCAGTTGCATAGCTCTGGCGGCTCCTTCACCACCGGGAACTGGGGAAGTCATATGGTAAGCATCGCAAGTCATGCCATAACCGACGATTTCGGCATAAATCCGAGCGCCACGACTTAAGGCGTGTTGCAGCTCTTCGAGGATGAGGATTCCCGCACCTTCTCCCATGACAAATCCATCGCGATCGCGATCAAAAGGACGACAAGCATGAGCAGGATCATCATTGCGGGTGGAAAGCGCCCGTGCCGCCGCAAATCCAGCTACAGATAAGGGTGTCACAGCCGCTTCACATCCACCACAAATCATGGCTTGGGCATAACCGCCTTGAATCATGCGGAAAGCATCCCCAATGGCGTTAGAGCCAGCCGCACAAGCAGTTACAGTACAGTTATTTGGCCCTTTGGCACCAGTATGAATTGCTGTCAATCCGGCCGCCATGTTGGCGATCATCATCGGAATCATAAATGGACTACAGCGATCGGGGCCGCGGTTGAGATAAACGGTTTGCTGGTCTTCCATGACCTTAATCCCACCTACCCCAGAACCAATGATAACTCCTACCTGTTCAGCATTGAGTTCATTAATAACTAACTTGGCATCGGCAAGAGCTTGTTTAGCGGCTGCGACTCCAAACTGGGAAAAGCGATCCATGCGCTTGGCTTCTTTGCGATCCATATACTCATGTGGATCGAAGTTTTTCACCTCACCCGCAATGCGGCAATCATGGCTAGACGCATCAAATGCACTGATATAATCAATGCCATTGCGTCCACTTAACAATCCTTCCCAATATTCACTCGGTGTATTACCTATAGGTGTAATCGCGCCAACACCAGTGACAACAACGCGTTTACGATTATAATCTGTCATGACTCAGTAAAAGATGGCGAGAAAGCTGCAAAAATTAGGGACTAGGAACTCAGGACTAGGGACTGGGGAAGAAGCAGAGGGGCAGAGGCGCAGAGGCGCAGAGGGGCAGAGGAGCAGGGGAGGCAGGGGAGGCAGGGGAGGCAGGGGGAGAGAAATCCCATGCCCTATGACCAATACCCAATACCCAATACCCAGTCCCCAATACCCAGTCCCCAATGCCCAATGCCCAATCCCCAGTACCCAATCCCTAGTACCCAATCCCCAATCCCCAATCCCCAATCGCTGTTTAAGCGGATGCGGCAACTTTGCTGTTGATATAATCCACTGCTTCTTGAACGGTTGTAATTTTTTCGGCGGCTTCATCGGGAATTTCAATATCAAATTCTTCTTCCAAAGCCATAACTAATTCAACGGTATCTAGGGAATCAGCACCTAAATCATTGGCAAAACTTGCCTGTGGTGTGACTTTTTCCGCATCATCAACACTGAGTTGATCGACAATAATTTTCTTGACCTTTTCAAAGATTTCTGCCTGGCTCATAGATAAAAGTCCTTAAGCAATTGCTATTGTCTGCTGTTTATGGGTGACATGGTTTTGAGCATATACATCTTATCGGAAAGCGCGATCATCCGTATACGTTCCAGTCCTAAAAATGGATAGGTGTTGAGTTATGAGTGCTGAGTAAGTGTCCAGACTCAGCATTCTTGTCCAAACACGATTTATGTGTCTGGATGCGTCACTATTTATACATCCCATGTTAGGACAATTTTGTTGTTCATTCCTGAAGGAAATACAAACCACAATCTCAAAAAGATAGGGGCTACAAAATTATATTGTGTGATTGCATACACTGTGTAAATGGTGCTTCTAAAATTTTGGGATGAATGCCCAAAATAAATTACCTTCTCTCCTCAGTATGTCTGGTGAGGAATGATAAAACAGTTATCATCGGGGCAGTTGCCCTCAATCTCAACTTACTTTTATGCTATCTCAGACGTTAAAATATGCTTACTTCCCCGGTTGTGTTGCTCAAGGTGCTTGCCGGGAACTGTATCAGTCAACTCAAGCTCTCACTAAAGCATTGGGTATTGAACTGATTGAATTAAAAAAAGCTGCTTGTTGCGGTTCTGGAACCTTTAAAGAAGATTCTCAACTGTTAGAAGATACAGTTAATGCCAGAAATATTGCCTTAGCAGAAGAATTAAATTTGCCCTTACTGACTCATTGCAGTACCTGTCAGGGTGTAATTGGTCATGTGAATGAACGGTTACAAGACTATCAACAAAATAACCCGGCTTATGTTGAGCAAGTTAATAGTTTGTTACACAAGGAAGGCTGTTCACCTTATCGTGGTAGCACAGAAGTTAAACATCTTTTATATGCTTTGGTGACGGATTATGGCTTGGAGGAAATTAGTAAACGCGTCACCCGCAAGTTATCTGGTTTAAAGTGTGCAGCTTTTTATGGTTGTTATTTGCTCCGCGCTCAAAAGTTGATGCCCTATGATGATCCATACAATCCAGAAGCAATGGAAAATATGTTTCGGGCAGTGGGCGCAACTCCAATTTATTACCGGGGGCGGACACAGTGTTGTGGTTGGCCTTTGTCTAGCTATGCTACTACCCAATCTTTCCAAATGGCAGGGATGCACATTCAAGAAGCCTTAGCAAATGGTGCAGATTGTCTAGTAACACCTTGTCCTCTCTGCCATCTGAATTTAGATTCTCGTCAACCAGAGGTAGAAAAAGTCATTGGCAAAAAGTTAGGTTTACCAGTGCTACATTTACCCCAGTTAATTGCTTTGGCATTGGGTGTTAGTCCCCAGGAATTGGGTTTAGAACGGCATATTGTTTCTACAAAAACAGTGTTAGAAAAATTGGGGTTTTGAAGGGTATTAGGGGCTGGAGATTGGGGACTGGGTATTGGGTATTGGGTATTTCTCTCCCCCTGCTTCCCCTGCCTCCCCTGCTCCTCTGCCCCTCTGCTTCTTCCCTACTCCCTACTCCCTACTCCCTACTCCCTTCATTCCCTCATTTGACGTTGCAGTTGTCTAAAAAATTGATACATATCTGGCAGGCGGCTATAAAGACCAGCTACTTTGAGATATAGCTTATGAGGAACAGCCGGAGTACCGGATACAATTTCTCCTGGCTCAACATCGTGCAGAATACCACTTTGAGCCGAGACAGTTGCACCATCTCCAAGTTTCGCTTGATTGGCAATTCCTACTTGTCCTGCCAAAATTACACGATTGCCTAATGTTACACCTCCAGCCATGCCAGTTTGGGCAGCGATCGCACAGCCTTTACCAATTTGGCAACCATGAGCAATCTGCACTAGGTTATCAATCTTAGTATCACATCCTATCCTGGTTTCGCCTACCGATGGGCGGTCAATGGTGGTATTACAACCGATTTCTACACGATCTTCTAAAATTACATAGCCAGATTGTTCCATTTTGAACCAACCAGTACGGGTAGGGACAAAACCAAAACCTTCTGCACCGATGACAGCACCACTGTGAATAACGCAATCTGCACCGATTTGGCTGCGTTCTTCGATTGTACAGTTGGCGTGGAGGGTGGTGCGATCGCCTATTTTGACATCGGGGTAAATCACGACGTTGGGGTGAATAACTACATCGTTACCAATTTCTACCCCTGGTTGAATTACGACATGGGGGCCAATGTAAACGTCATTGCCAATTTTTGCCGTGGGGTGAATGACGGCTGTAGGGTGAATTTCTGGAGCGGGGCGGTATGGTTGATAAAATAAAGCGATCGCTTTTGCAAACAACAGCCTGGGTGTACTTGTAGCTACCCAAGCAATCCCCCGTTCCTGTGCTTGTGCTTGTATTGCTGCATCTTGAGGCAAAATTAAAGCAGTAGCATTGGTCTTACTTATAAAAGACGCAAATTTAGCACCTTCAATATAGCTGAGTTGACCAGTTATAGCTTCATCGACAGCAGCTAACCCTGTAATTTCTGGGTCGTTGTTTGGATTGATAGCAAGGCTATGATCGTTGGTTTTAGCTTCTAATTGATTTAATATGTCGCTTAACTTCATTGTTTTGGGTGTGTTTCAATCTAAAAAGATTGAAGCATAGAGATGCAAAATAAAACACACCTAGAAGGAAGTTTCTGCCAATGAGATATCCTGCCTATTTTTCTTGATTTTTGGAGATACCCACTACGCGAAAATCTCACTTTTTCACATAGGCAAAGGTTTGCATAGTTTCTAAATTTACAACCAAAGGGAATACCAAAAAATAAATTATCTCAAATTGACTGTTCCTAGGGTGCGTCAGTAATAACTAATTTGCAGGATAAGAGTTAAGAACGGTTGGGGGCAATTAACTTTTTCAAAGCTCTTGCATACCTTTTTAGTATCCTCATTCTATTTGCTATGGTCGGGTGAACTGATGGCAACTTAGGCATTAAATCCTCATTGAGTACATAGTTACCATCCTGATTGTCATAATTGAATTGTGATGCTTCTTGAATCCTGCCTTTCCACTCATCTCCAGAGAGTTGTATTGCAATTGCACTGGCGGCTTTTTTCTGTAGATTAGCAGCATCAGATTCTAAAGTTCTTTTAACCTCATGCTTAAATCTATCGCTGCCTCTTTGTCTAGCTAAAATACGGGTATTAATACGTTTTTGAATTTGTTCAGGTGAACGATATTGGTAGTGTTTTAACCTGATTCTAACAGGATATACTGCTCCAAAGTATGGCCAACTTTGATCTCTGTCCCAAACTAAATTTCGGTCATATCTAAAAAAACGTGCTTCTGACCACCTATTAAAGTAATATCTAAACTTTTCTTCTACTGGCACGTCATCTGCATATAGCGAAGGATCTTGATTATATAATTCTAAGTCTTTGTCGGTGAAATAATAAGTTATGCTAGCATTCCACACAGCTTGATATTTTTGATGTACCTGAGATAAGAAGGTTCGAGGATCATCAATATAAATTTCGTCAGCATCTAACCGACACCACCAATCTCCATCAGAAGTATTGGAACGATAATGATAAAAAATTTCTGCAAATAAAGCAAGATTAAATGGGCAGTCATCTTGCTTGTAAGGAATAATTTGCTTATACGCTTCAGCCAGATTTAAAACCTTTTCCCAACTGCCATCTGTACTACCATTGTCCAAAACATATATAAAATCACTCCACTTGATAGCAGCCTTGAGTGTCTGTTCTATTATGTCAGATTCATTTTTAACTATACACATACTATGAATTTTCATACCATTACCTCCTATTCAAAATATTATGTATTCCATTTATGTATTCCATTACTGTTTTCCACTTAAGCTTATTAGGATCTATGATTTATATCATACATCCAAATACTTACTAACCATCAGAATACTAGAATATTAATCTATAGTAATTATTTCTAGTTTTACTTTTTTGAAAGCCAAAAAATGTAAAATCTTAGCTATTAAAATTAAAATAAGAATTGGCAAACTACTTTGGGATTTGTTTATGATCCAATTTGCTGTTTTTGGGGAAAAAGTAGCTTCTCCAATACTGAAACCTTTCATAATTTTCATTATCGGATAATATGATAATTTAAATACGCTACCACAATTGGGCGCACTATGGTCTTGGTTTTCTTTTGACCACTTGAGTCTTTCAATTAATAAATTATCTTTAGAATTTAAAGGTGTAAACTTAAAGACAGCACTCAAGATGATTTTGTCATGTTTACCTGTAAATATCGTTTCCCTGTAACTTCTTTCTACTTCATGATTTTTCAGAGTTTTAACACAGCCGTTTTCCAAAAATGTGATACTTTCTACGTAGTCATAAATTGTACATTCATGCTTTCTACCACGTCCTGCATTCATAGCTAGAGCGCCACCAACAGTAGCTGGCACAGATGCAAGATAATAAAAGGAGTCAAGATATTTTTCTTGGCAATATTTAAGAATGTCCATTACTAGCACTGATGATGATACCTCTAGATGGAGATCGTCTAAGGTGTTAATAAATTTGGGTAATTTATTTTTAATGATCAAAGATTGTACTCTTTTTTTGGTAAATAAAGTGTTGGAACCATTGCCCAATATATAAACTTTGATATTATTATTTTTTGCCCATTCATAATATTCACAAAATTCTTCTAAAGTGGTAACTTCTGCATATTTATCGAACTGATGTAAGGTATGAAAATAAGATAGTTTATTGGATTCTATGGATTGAATCTTAACCATTTACTGCCTCCAAAATAAATGTCTTAGATAATGATATACCTGCTGATAATTTATCGATTTTAGAACTATAATCTATCTCTGAATTTTTCTCAATAAATTCATTAACATTGGCATTACCAGATGAAAAAACTCTATTTTCTAATCCTATAGATTCCAATAAGTCATTAACCTTTATTGACTTATTGCCTCTTTCTAAGACAGTAAATTGTTTCCTAAATATTACTGCAAATATAGCTCCATGATAGAAGCTAGTGACCACATAAGATGCTTGTTTGTAATAACCAAGCCAATCTCCTATACTAGCGACAACTATATTTTTGTCTGCAAATTTATTATTACATCCAACAGAAATTATGGATAAATTTTTGAGTTTAGCTAAAGATTTAACTAAATTCTCCTCTAGGCTATTTAAAATATAACCATATATTAACAAATATTTCTTATCATATTTAATATTAGAAGTAATTTCACTGTAGTCATCTAATATCAAGGTTGGATCGAAGACTTGAATAGCTTTACTTTTACATTCCTCCTGAATTATGTTTAAACTATTTGAATCTCGAACCGATACATAATCAAATTGCTGAATTAGCTTTTTGATTTCTTCCTGATAAGAACCAAGGGTGGTGGTACTACCAAAGCTAGCTGCATAACTAATTTTGCTTATCCTGCTTTGAGACATAAAATCCAAAAAATAAGCAGGATCAAATCCTCTGAATGAATTAATATTCCAAACTTCATCACTACCGGTAATTAACACATCATAATCAAAATTTTGCTTGAGAAGATTTGACCGTGTATAAACCGTAGGTTTGGACAATTTTGTTTTATTTGTTAAAAAATTTTCTACTTTTGGAGCCTTGATTAAATGGCTCAAAAAATTACTTCCAAAAAAATACTGTTTAATTGCTTTTGCTGGTCTATAGTCAATAATTTCTACCTCATAGTCATGGTTTTTTAGAGTTTTCCATAAAGCGTATGCTTGTAAATTAGCACCATAATTAATAGCATGGTGATAAGTTAGTATACCTACTTTTTTCATTGTCTTTACTCCTATGAGTTTCAAAAATTATAAGTTTGTTAATTTGTCAAATCTTGAGCAACTTGTTTCTGCTTTGACCTAAATATAGACCATAGCTCCATGAAAGTTTTTCTGATATTGGCATTCAGCAAAAATAGCAATCCATAACAAGAAAATAGAATAACAAAATTTATTAATGGGGGTAAAAAAATTCCGGATATTATGGGTGGGATCAATGAAAAAATTATCCAAAAAGCGTGCCAGTAATTAGGGGAATTACATAACTTAGTAAGCGATCTATGCAGCCAAAAATAGCGAGGTAATGCTATGAGTTCTGCTGCTCCATAGCCCCAAAGTCCGAAGATAGGTATTAGTAAAATAGAACCTAACCACAGAACTGTTAGATAACCAAAATTGAAGATTGCTACAGATCTATTATGGCCAGCTGCGTAGAGTGCAGAAGTATGTAAGTCAAAAATAGACCCCACTACGGCAGCAAACCCCAACATCGGAAAAATTTGTGCGCTCAATACCCATTTTTCACCGAACAATGTTGGAATTAACCAAGAAGCACAACAGGCAAAACTTGCACATATTGTTCCCATGAGCAAAGCTTGATAAGTCATACCTCGGCTAATTGCACGTTGTGTAGCACTTGGATCTTCCAAAAGTTTAGCTATCACACTCAATGACATACGGTTGACAACATTCCTCAATAGTGAAAGTTGCTGAAGTATTCTAGTAGCCATATTTGCAATTCCGGCGGCTTCAATGCCAGCTAAACGGCTCACAAATAGAGGTATAGTCAGCGACTTCAAGGTAAAGAGCCAGTTAGCAAAATAGTAGGTTAAACCATAGTGAATTGCAGGTTTTAAATCTTGCCAATGCCACTTCCAGCGCCAAGACATGGGGTAACACCAAAATGATACGCTGGCAAAGACCATAAACTGTAGGATAGTTCCTGCAATTACTCCCCAATAATTTTTATACATCAAGACAATAGCAATAGAGAGTAAATAGTTTGCAATCTGTGCTATGGCATCAATCAGACCAACCTGCTTAAAACGTAGTTCACGCTCTTGCATACTGGCAGGCACACTGCCAATCATGTCTAACCAGATTGCTGGAACTAACCACTGCAATAATTGAGCAACTTCAACCTGTCCAGTCCACCAACCAAATGCAGGAGCAACTAACCAGGAAACAAAGCAGAAGGCAATACCTACAACGTTATAGAAGCATAGAACTTGTTGAGCTTCATTCTCTGATAGATTAGGTTTTCGGACTAGGTAGGCACTTAAGCCCAGCCTGCCTGACCACTTCAAAAAATAAAAAATTCCTAGAGATGTTGTGACAATTCCATAATTTTTAGGTCCTAAAATTCTTGCAATTACTAAGGCACTGACCAGAGAAAATCCTGATGCTAATAATTGCCTGATAGTTAAGTAAATACTACCTTGAATGACTTTACTTTTAATATTATTGATTGACATCAATTTTTGAATTAAGGTTAACTAGCCTACAAATTGTGAAAGTGACCTTTGAGACTATGCGTTAAGTTTAGTATTTTGTTCTAGCCTTATTTTTCAACGTAAAATTCTACTTTGGATTGAGGAACAGACGAAACGCGCCGACGTAGAGCATAAAATAGCTGGATAAATTTCTCGTATCCATCAGCACCCAAGCATTGCATAATGGCGATCGCTACACTTAGACGGATATATTCTCTAGAAAAAATTAATTTATAATCATGCTTCAGAGCTTGCCGACGAAATAAATCTGCCTGTTTATAGTCTTTATCCTTACTTTGCAGACATTTCCATGCTATTAACAAATTGAGATTACCATAGCTGCGATTTCTCAGGTGTAACAGTTCAAATGGAGCAGCTTGAAAAGCTTTTTCAATAATGGTGCGAAAGTCGTGGAGTAGCTTAGGATAATTTTTAGATTTATTATTGGAGTGCTGGCGATAGCTAACTAAGGGTTCTTTGATGACAGCAAAAGAATAACGAGCAGCAATACGTAGCCACATATCCCAATCTGGTGCAGCATCAATAGTTGTGTCAAATAAACCTACATCATCAAAGCAAAGGCGACGAATCATCGGTACACTACCACACTCAATTAGGTTACGTTCTGTAAATTTATCCCAGATATGGCCTTGGGCATCAGGTTTGACAACTCTACCTGTTGGTTCTCCTTTGTCATTGATATAAGCAACCCAATTGTAGACTAAGCCAACTTCTGGATTGGCCTCCAAAACCTTTACTTGCTTTTCTAGCTTAGTAGATTGCCAAAAATCATCAGCATCCATAAAAGCTATAAACTCGCCTTGGGAATGTTTGATACCTGTGTTTCTTGCCCCTGCTGATCCTTGATTTGCTTGAGTAATTAATTTAACTCTTGGTTCTTCTATTTGGGATGCCCATTCAGCAGTTCCATCTGAACTACCATCATCAACAATAATGACTTCAAAATCATTAAAAGTTTGCTTGAAAAGGCATTTCAAAGTTTCGGGGAGATATTTCAAGGCATTGAATGCTGGAATAATAACAGAAACTTTTGGCATAGTTAGAAATTACAAAATTCAGCTTGTTCTCTATTGCCAAACGCTCAATTTCATTATTGATGAGCTGTGAGGTGAGATTTTGGCTAATTTGATCGGCTGCAATGTCTGTTGAAGGAATGGTTTGCCCATCGGACGATACGCGAGCAAGTTCTTGTGCATATAACGCTCGAATAGAATCTCGTTGACCAAGCAACGATATAACTGTTGGATGGCTGTCTGTAAACTGCAACCGAGCCTCAATTAGCTTAGTTTCTAAATCCGTTAACTTGGCTCGCAGCACTTTTACTTGCTCATCTTGACCACCACGCACCGATGAGTAAGCATTATTGAGGGTTTTGGTATCAGTAATTTGTCTCAGGGACGCATCACGCGATCGCGTTTCTTGAAGTTGCGCCAGTAGTGTGCGTTCCTGATTTTCCGTGTTGGCTAAACTTTCGACCAAACTCCTAGTCTGGCTATCAATCTCAACTACACCGCTTTGTTGTCTATATTTGTTTTCTGCAACTTCTGCTTGTTGCAACCTCCGTTGAGCTAATGGTACTTCTTTTTCCAAAAATTCCCGCACCTTTGTAGCTTCGGAATTGATGGTTCTGATATTTTCCTCAACTGTTGCTTGAGCAATAGCATTGAGTATTTTGGTAGCTAGATTGGGATCTGGGCTTTGATAACTCAGTTCCAGAATATTGGTAGCAGGGACAATTTTGATTCTTAGCCACGGACTGATACTGTTAGATGTCAGTGTATTTTGATGGGAATCATTGTGAGATGGGGAAACAATTTTGGCAATTGCCCTTTCTAAAACAGCTTGTGAACTGATTAACTCTGCCTGATCTGCCAGTGGGCTGCTTTTAATTCCACCACTTGAGCGTAACTGTGTAAGATCACGACCCAATTCAGAAATACTTACCTGATTGTCATTAACCATCAATCGTGTTGATGTTTCGTACAAACGTGGAGTAACACTCAGATAAGCAACTGATGCCCCAATGACGGCAGCAAAAGTAGTGAAAGCAGGCAAGCTTCTTCGCCGCAACACTGCTAGTAAGGTTGAAATGCCTTTTCCCATTACATACACCTGAGTTAATTTAAAAGGCTGACAAAGATTGGTGAGTAGATAAGATACATGAATCTTAAACTAATCGGTATCATACACCGATTAGTACAATACTGGTAGCAAACACACTAATTGAGATTGTGAAAGTTTGATGTGTTTGCCTTTCACAAAAACTATTTATTTTTTGCTCCCAACTCTTGCCAGACTAATTTCATGAGGCTTGATTGTACTTAATGGTTCCGATGAGTTCAAAAGTGTTGTGTATAGTTTTAAATTTTCAGCAGTAATATGTTCCCAACTGTAATTTGTCTGCACATTTCTTTGGGCGTTTTTGGCCATGAGTGCGACTTGTTGGGGATGATTAATTGCCCAATCAAGGGAATTTACTAAAGAGTCTACGTTGCCAGCTTCAAATAATGTTCCCATACCCCCATTGATTAATTGTTGATGGGGTAGGATATCGCTGGCTACTACTGGTCTACCTTCTTGCATAGCTTCTAACATAGCTAAGGGCAGTCCTTCTAAATCAGAAGGTAAAACAAACAGTCCTGCACCACGCACAATTTCCCAAAGACGAGAACCGCGCAGTTCACCTGCAAAGATAATATTGGGATTATTGGCAACTTTTTCTAAGAGTTTGGCGGTATATGATTGAGTATCACTCACACCACCTGCTAAAACCAGTTTCCAGCCAGATGGCTTTAATTTAGAGAATGCTTCAATCAATAAGTCGGGGCGTTTTTCTGGGACGATTCTCCCCAAAAATATCATGTAGCGTCCCTGTTCCAGACCTAACTGTTTACCATAGCTAAAGTTGGGGTCTGATTCACCATAGCTAGCAGGAGCGTTAGGAATATAAACTGTATCCCGACCATAATTCTGTAAGAAGTAAGTCTTGAGGGCATCTGATACGACCACTATGCCATGAGCAAAACGTACTGCTGCTTGTTCTCCCATCTTAATTAATTGGGTGGAAAAACTTCCCCATTTGGCGCGTTGCCAATCCAGTCCCTGACAAGTCACTACAACTTTCGTCGATTGAGCAATTCTCGGTAAAAAACTAAATAAAGAGGGACCTAAAGCATGGAAGTGAACAATATCATACTTGCTAGCAGTAGCCGCGATCGCTCCTAATGCAGAGGTGACAAAGGCATCTGCTCCCTTCACATCCAATCCTGGTAAGGAAATTACTCGAACACCTTGAAAATCGTAACTTTCTCGCCAAGAACTATCTGTGTATGAGGAACGGGCAAATAAGTCTACAGTGTGACCCTGCGCCACTATCCGAGGGTAGACTTCTGCACAGTAATGTTCAATCCCACCTTGTTTGGGAGGAAGACCTTTGGCACCAATGACAGCAATTTTCATAGTTATGTTGTTCTATTTATTAATGAGGAAACACATGAATTGGTAGTCGATGATTTTTGTTTCTAGCCTGAGCCAATTACTGAGAGTTGTTTTGATTCCCAGCGATGAAACATTTCACCATAAACATCTTTGACAACACTACGAGCCGCATAAGGTTGTGCAGCCCTGACACAAGACTCGCTAGGATAATTTTCTGGGTGTAACAGTATCCGACGCAAAGCATCCGCTATGCACTCTGGTGTACGTTCTTCACAAACAACTCCCGTATCACCTCTAAGTAATTTGGGAGTTTCACCACATTTAGTTGTTACTATTGGTGTGCCACTTGCCAGTGCTTCTAATACCACCAAAGGCAAACCTTCATAAGCACTACTTAAGACAAAGGCGCTACTTAATCTATGTAGTTTAGCCAATTCCTTTTGGTTCAATGCACCGAGCATTGTTACCTGATTAGACAAGCCCAGTTGTGCAATTTCCTGGCGTACTGATGATGCTAATTCTCCATCACCTGCTATTAATAAATGAGTATTACGCTCTTTTAAATTAGCAAAAGTACGTATTAATAATATTGGATCTTTTTGGGGATGCAGCCTGCCAGCAAATAGAATAAACCGTGTTTCTGCATCTAACCCCATCTGCATTGCTAATTCCCGCCGATTGGCTTGTTTTTGTTCCCAATTCCAGGGATAGAAAACCTCATTATCAAAGGAATTTTTTATGTATTCAACACAATCTCGTAAGTGGGGATAACGTTGTCGATAGAACTGTGTTGCATCAGTATTGCATGAGAGAATTTGACTAAACTGATCAATTAATAATCTTTCTAAAGCAAAATAGGCAGCAGGGAATCTTCTCCAGAGTATTGCCTTGCGGTCACTCACAGTTTGCATCTGTGTGTGAATATCATTATGAATAAATAGGGTTTTTTCTCCTTGCCAATTCATAGCTGCCAAACTCGGTTCTAGCCTATGAAAGTGCATAAAATCTGAAGAAAAAGAACGCCCAAGTAAGGCGGTTGTGTATCTAAGCGTTGTGGGTATTAGACTTCTTTTATTATCATTCTCTAGTAAAAATAATGGCAAAAAACTAATTTCTCTACCTGCAAATTCTGCTTGTTGCCATTTACCAAGGGGCTGACTGGTATCACTTGCCGTTCCTACTAGCCGTACCTCAAACTCACTCGGAGCATATTTGATAAACGTATTGATGAGTGTCTGAATACCTCCTATAGAAGCGTGCCAGGGATTGAACTGGTAAAAAATAGTGATAACTGGTTTACGCATTACTCACACCCTAGAAGAGCCTTGTTCTAATACAATACTCACCATTTTGTAAATCAGAGAAGATACTCACAAGTATACGTATCTTATGAAACAAGAATACTTAAACACACACAGGAATATGGTAGTATCTCTATGTTGAAAAGTCACTGAATCACTAAACTCTTTACCAAAGTTTTACATTCTCAAAAAGAAATTCTGTTGCACAAAACTTCAAGATTTTATAACAATTACATAAAAAGGCTGTACTACTTCAGTTAATGAAGATATCTATGGGTTTATAAAGTTGTCTTAAACTAACTTCATAATAACTTTACATAATCTATGGATTTGAACAAGGATAAAGTGCGTGATGTTGTCCATAAATTCCACAAGCATCCTTAAATCTGCTGAGTATCGTCACTTGATTTATCAGAGCTAGTTAAGGAGTTTATGCAATTTGACTACTAAATTTATCTGTGTGATCGTAATTGTTCTGAGTCGCCAATTCCCATAGCGTTACCTGCCAAATAGGCTGTTGTCCAAGCACTTTGGAAATTAAATCCACCAGTTACGCCGTCAATATCTAGAATTTCACCAGCAAAGTAGAGTCCAGGAACTAGCTTACTTTCCATCGTTTTGAAGTCAATTTCCTTGAGGTTGACACCGCCACAGGTGACGAACTCCTCTTTAAAGACTCCCTTACCATTAACTAAGTATTTGCCCTGGGTAATTTCTTGGATCAAGAGATTTAAAGTTTTATTAGAGAGTCCTGCCCAACGATCATCTGTGGTAATACCGACACGGGCGATTATAGATTGCCAAAGACGGTGGGGTAAATCAACGCCACGGTGCAGAGCGATCGCTTTTTTTGCCCATTCATTTTTGACTGCTAAGATTTTTTGCCGGACTTGTTCTTGGGACAGTTCCGGCAACCAATTCACCAATAAAGTCGCTTGATAGTGATGTTCGTGTAGAACTCTGGCACCCCAAGCTGAAAGCTTCAGTACAGCCGGGCCACTTACACCCCAGTGGGTAATCAGTAATGGCCCAGTTTGTTCTAATTGAGACTTCTCCCCTACCAATAATTTTAAACGTACGGGGTTTACACTGATCCCGGCTAATGCCCTGAGCTTGGCCTCTGGAATATTAAATGTAAATAATGATGGTACGGGTGCTTCGATGTGATGTCCTAATTGTTGGGCAATTTTGTAACCGATGAGGCTGCTGCCTGTAGCTAGCAGCAGGCGATCGCATCTGATGATCTCACCAGACTTTAAAATTATTTCAAATTCCGTGTTAATGCGTTTAACAGCAACAACAGCTGTACCCGTCCAAATTTCTACTCCCTCAGCTTGAGCAGTATTCATCAGACAATCCACAATCGTTTCAGAACTGTCTGTAATGGGAAACATCCTACCATCGGCTTCTGTTTTTAGTTTTACCCCGTGGTGAGCAAACCAAGCTACCGTATCTTGAGCTTGAAACCGAGTAAAAGCGCCCCGTAAAGCCTTACCACCTCTAGGATAACTTTGGACTAACCCCTGTGGTTCAAAGCAAGCATGAGTCACATTACAGCGTCCCCCGCCGGAGATGCGGACTTTAGCTAATGGTTGACGACTAGCTTCGAGTAAAGTGACTTGAGCTTGGGGGTTAACTTCGGCACAGGCGATCGCCCCAAAAAATCCTGCGGCTCCACCGCCAATAACTACAATCTTTAAAGGTAGCAATTTACAAATTATCTCTTCTATAGCACCTACTTTCTAGGCTAGTACACTCAGCGTCAAAATAGAGATATTATTTACCCACGCCATCTGTCTTGAAAATAGGAAGTGGAGAGTAGGGAGTAGGGAGTGGAGTAGGGGAGCCACTGCCGAAAGGGTTCTCGACTTGAGGAGCCACTGCGTTGCGGAGGACAGTTGCGTGGGCGGGTTCCCCGACTTGAGCAAACTGTCCGTTGGGGTTCCCCCCGTTGTAGCAAGTGGCGTGCAAGTAGCGTGTGTAAGGGTGTAGTGCAAGACTTTTCCTTATTTTAGTTCTGGGTTGTTCCCGTGATTAGCTGACTTGATATTCACCCTTCTGCTGCTTCAAATAAATCTTTAGTAGCACCGCAAACCGGACACACCCAATCCTCTGGGATGGCTTCAAAAAGGGTACCTGGGAGTATGCCGCTATCTGGATCGCCTACTTCTGGATCATACTCGTAGCCGCAAACACTACATATATAAATTTGCATGGTTGCCCCTGGTTAATACTTCACCTTATCAATATCTTTAACAGCAGTTCAGTCTCAAAACACCATACTGGTTGCATAAAAAAATATCTCTCTGATATCTGTGAGCAGCCAGACTGGGGATAGATGATTTTGATTAAGAATTGGTATATTTCTTTGTCGGATTATGATTTATTGCTAAATCGTGTGGTAAATCACCACATTATTAAAAACGCCACCAAGTTCTTTGAGCATAAGCAATCAGTCCTAAAGCGATCGCCCCAAGAAACAATAGCCAAATAACTCCGCCAGGCATAAATGACAGCAGGCCAAAACCTCTCAGTAGCCAGACAGCTATGCCGATGCCGAGTAGCACACCAAACGCCTGTGTTAATCTGCGGTTCAAGGAAGATTGACTCACTATTTTTTCCTCTTAATTCCTAATTAGCTGTATATAGACAAATTAACCAAAAATTTACTGAATTTTTACTAAAAATAGGATTCTATGAATTGCTTCAATTACATAAAATACTTTATAGATTGTATTTGTAACATTTTAGCTTTTTTAAGCTAAATTTTTCCTTGATAAGTAGTGCTATGATTACTGCCAAGAGCATAGACAATAGTATTTGTAGTTAAAAACACGGATTTTCCAGTAGATTTTCAGAATAATGTGCTGACGTGATTGGTTCCGGAAACCGTGTGTACTGAAGTGGAACTAACATTGATGAGGTTGTACTCCATTAATTTAGAGATGGTTGATGGTGACAACCTGAGCAGATGGTGAAGTTGAGGAGTAACGGAAAAAAATTTATGTTTGCACCCCATATATCAAACCCAGTGATCACAGGTTCAGATCTGACATGGAGTCAAGAACAGCGACACTTGCTGATGCAGGGTGAAATTTTTGTCCAGACGCGATCGCATAACGCCTGTGGTGGTGCTGTCAGTGCTTGTATGTACTTACCAATGGTGCGATCGCAGGTATGGCAACAAATCACCGATTACCCCCGTTGGGTACAATACTTTCCCGACATCACCAAAAGTGAGGTATTGCAGCGAGGTGAAGTCAAGCGCCTGTACCAAGCAGCACAAAAAGCTTTCCTTTTTTTCACGGCTCAAGTTGAAATTTACCTCAACGTCGTGGAAGTTATCGGTCAAAAAATTCAGTTCCACATGGAAAAAGGCTCTTTTGTTGACTTTGCAGCCAAGATTGAGCTAAAAGACTGCGGCAATGGGACTGTACTCATTTATAGCGTCCAAGCTACCCCGAATATTCCCATACCTGCTATTTTTATTCAACAAGCCATGAACTTTGAGTTGCCTGCAAATATGCGTAAAATGCGACAAGTGATTTGTCAACATAGAGCAACATAATGTCCCAGGCACAGACAATTTTAGACTTTTGGTTTGGCCATCGTGATGAACCAGATTACGGGCAACCCAAAAGTTTTTGGTTTAAAAAGCAACCAGAATTTGATGCAGAATTACAGCATCAATTTTTCAAAGATTATCAACAAGCCGCAGCAGGGTATTTAGACGACTGGATAAATTTACCCACAACCTGTCTAGCCTTGATTCTGCTTTTAGATCAGTTTCCCCGAAATATGTTTCGTGGTACTCCAGACGCATTTGCTACTGATTGGGAAGCATTGTCAGTAGCCAAGCACGCTGTTGCACAAGGTTATGATCATGACTTGCTACCTGTGCAACGGTGGTTTATTTACTTACCTTTTGAACACAGGGAAAACCTAGCTGATCAGCATCAGTGTGTGAAGTTATTCCAGCAGTTGAGTGATGATCCTGATAGTGCCATAGCAATTGAATCCGCATTGCAACATCTGAACATTATTGAGCGTTTTGGCCGCTTTCCTCATCGCAATAGTATTTTAGGACGTGTTTCCACTCCCGAAGAAGAAGAATTTCTGCAACAGCCAGGCTCAAATTTTTAAACCCATAAACTTATAAGACGCTTTCTTCTATAAAAGAGAAAGCGTCAAAAAACTAGGCTTGAGTTAATTCCAGCAATTTATCTTGTTTGGATAAACTCAACGAGTTATGAGAATAGCTAGGCTCACTTTCAAACCATACATAAGCTAATTCATATTCATTGAACTGATAACCAATACTAGCTGCAAAGTTCACTATCTTGGTTTTGTCCCAATGCCAACTGCTCAACAAACCTCTACTACAGCAATTATTAAAGTATTCTTCATAAATAGATTTTTCTGACATCAAAACTTCATAAAAAGCATTCACTTGCTGTAACGACATAAAAGTTTATCCCCGAAAATTTTATTTTTGTATCTAATAAGACCTACATTAAATAGCCAGAGTATTCCGGGTTGCATAGTCCAGCATTAAAGAGTCTTTATTTATTTAGAAAAATAAAATTAATCTGATAATTAATCATCTCGCTACAGATGGAATTTTTGTATAAAGTTGGTATTTTTTACTAAGAAATTATATTTTTCATTAAAGATTTATGTTTATTCTGCTACAATATCGACTCCATAAAGCAATAATGACTGCCATTATCACTATTGTTTTAAAAGCAAGATGTTAGGTAACTGATATGAAATGCTATTAGAAGAGTCATCTTCAATATATTCAAGTATGCAACGAGCTACATATTCAGCCAGATTTACAGGAACAGCATTGCCAATCATCTGTTCTAAATCTGATTTATTCCCCTTAAACTTAAACGTTTTTGGAAAAGTTTGAATGTAGCTTCGTTCAATTGTAGATAGGGGTCGCAATTTCTCGTTAATATCGCAGGCATCTCCTTCATGTTTTTTATAGGTTTTAGGGATAGGTCGATTGACTCCCCGAACCGTTGGACTAGGTTCATGTATGCTGAAGATAGCCCTTCTTTTATAGCTTCTAGGGTGGTGATAAAAATATTCAATTCCTAGCTGATTACCTAGGTAGTCAAAAACAGTCATAGGTTTTTTAGATTGGTGTTTTATTAGATAATGGTTGAGAGCATCATCCTTTCCATGAAGCTGACCAATTAAAAAGTATCGTCTTCTAGCTTGCGGAACTCCACAGTAACTAGCATTTAAAATTGAGGAAGTTAAACCATATCCACTTTTTTTAAATATTTCTAAGACTGTTTTTAAAACTTTGCTTTTAGAAATTCTCTCAACATTCTCCATCACAAACCAATTAGGCTTTACTTGAGAAATAATGTTAGCAAATACAAAAGTTAAGTCTGCTCTCCCCAGATTTTCATCTCGTTTGCCTGCACTTGAAAAATCTTGACATGGAGGACCACCAATGATTATTTCTGGATTAAAACTAGCGATTAACGCACATACATCTTCTCTCAACAGGTCTTTTTCAAAGATAGTATGTTGGAAATTTTCTCTATAAACTTCAATAGCTGAAGGCCAATAATCAAAAGCTGCTACAATGTCAAAGCCAGCATTTTGAAATCCTAGTGACAAACCTCCACAACCCGCAAATAAATCTATTGCTTTCATCTCTGAGTAGCTAAGTAGAGAGTTGGTAATTTACTAAGTCATATCTTGCAGCATTCTCAATAAGCGTAAGGTGGGCATGGCCAACAATATAAAACTCATGATATTAGCAACTGACAAATAATACCAACCCTACAAAAATTGTTATTAAGCAAATGTATAGAAAAATATTAGATTTTCTATACATTTTCCTGAAGTTGAATGTCACGGAAAGAGTATCTTTTGTCTGCTGATTTATCACGTCTTTCAAGAACTTCCACTACCACTGGGCGATTGACCATGCGTCCAATAACATCATCAATTTCTTCTTTTGCATCGTAAATTATTTTATTTTCACCATCAATATTAACTTCAATCCAATCCTTATCCAACTGCAAGCCACGCAAAGTACTTCGCAATTGAATCACTCTGTGTTCGTGTAGTTCTGGTACTACTGGATCTGTTTTTTTGAGAGCATGATTAATAACATCACGAGTATGAGGACTGAGAATTACAGGACGTGGTTCAATATCAACAGTTGATTTAATTTCCATTTGATTAAAAGACTTACCTGTTGCTGGTGGTGCAAGTTCACGAGTTAACTTCAAAAAAGCCTCTCGATAATCTTCTTTAGGTACAACTTCTATTAGCTCTCCCTCTGGATCTTGCGTGGTTGCTGTAATAATTTCAAGAAATTTCTTAGTAATTTGTTCTACACGTAACTCAAAATCAGGTAAACCTGGTATAGTTAGCTGTTCATTAGGCTTACGCACTCTTACAGCAAATTGATAACTTCCAGGGGGAGCCTGTAGCAACCAAGGATCACACTGGTTCTTTACAACTTGGTTTGGACTGCCTCGCTTTCGTAAGTCTAAATCAAGAAGAAATTCTGTTGTTCGGTAGAAAATATTTCTAATTTTTTCTACTTTATCTAAAACCAGTTCTAAGGGAGCCGCACCATATAATATTTCTCCACCACTAACAGAAACTAAGACTTCGCCTTCTATGAATTGAATACCAGATTTTGCACGGGACTCTTGATAACGAATAACTTGTAGAAGTTCCTCTAACTCTTCCACTGCAAAAGAGGGTAAAACCTCAGTAGCTAACCATTTATGAGCCACTCGCTTTGCTTGTAGAAATTCTTGGGCTTTATAATAAAGAGATGCAGCACTAACTGCGGTTATTCCAATGGTTCGTTTTTTGTCGGGAGTTAGATTTTCTAGTGCATTAACCTCTGCTTCAGCAGCTAAACGATAGAGTTCAGCAGCACGTATAAGGTCTTGCTGGCGATACATCTGCTCTGCTTGGCTCGCATACTCTTCACTGCGAGTATGATGCACTAACCAACTCATGATGCTTGATCGACTGTTTGAATTAATATCAACTGTACTTTAAAACCTATGACTGCTGCTAGAGCAGGAAGGTTACTATTACCTTGTTTTGTCTGCTCAATCTTTATACGTAGTCGTTTTTTGACTTCGGATTTATCAGAATGTGTCCCAGAAACTTCTAGTCGAAAACAATTCTCTAAATCCTCTAAATCTTCATTTATTGGAGCGATGTAGTAATCTGCGCCTGTACGTGTTTCTGCACGTCGTACAGCAAATAAACCTCTCGAAAGCTCGGTGGCTGCAATTGCAACAGCATATGCTCCATCCCTTGTTGCATCATCTATGTTTGCCCAAGCTCCTCTGATCCTATTATCTGTTATGTCCCAGTCAACTTTTGCAATAGATTCAACCTTATCATTTTCTAAAGTAAACTCTTTGGGTGAAATATGATGTCTATCAAGACACACTCTTGCAGCTTCAAGATAACTACCAGCTACTGAGGGTGTCAGAGCCTAATGTCGTTCAGCCATATTGTTTAAGGGTAATAGTGGTGGGTGATTGTCAGTCAAGATTTTCCTCCTGAGCCAAGAGTAAGCCTTAATTTATTCTTGTCAATTTTTTTGATGCTACTGTTTAGATTGAAAACAGTGAATTTATCCTTATCAATATTTACCTTATTTTGGGTATTTATATAGAATTTTTAGGTAAATATTCTATTGGGATTGAAATTGAACTACATTACTTCAAAATCATGACGCTATATTCCTTTTTCGTTATTTTATGTATCACATTGAAATATCTAGCACAAGGTAAAAGTCCTGATAGTGCTAAAAAATCCGCCTGACAATAACTGACAAAAAAAACGCAAAGAGGCACTTTTACCCCTTTGCGTCTCTGCGCCTTTGCGCGAACCAATCTTTAACTAACTACTAAATACCTCAACAGGTAAACGACTAAAAGACAACCTTTCATTCTGCACATCAACAAAAATAGTATCCCCATCGTTAAACTCTCCGCGCAAAATCGCCTTAGCAATTTGCGTTTCTAACTCGCGCTGAATCGCCCGCTTCAGTGGACGCGCTCCAAATACTGGGTCGTATCCTACCTCAGCCAAAAAGTCAAGTGCAGCCTCAGAAAGTCGCAATGACATCTTACGATCGCCTAACCTATCCCTTAATCTTTCCACTTGCAACTGCACAATCTGCCGCAGTTCCTTCTTATCCAAACCGTGGAAGATGATAATCTCATCAATCCGGTTGAGAAACTCAGGCCGGAAACTATTTCTCATCGCTTCCATCACCCGATGACGCATTTCATCATAGCGGGAGTCATCCCCAGCTACATCCAGAATGTACTGTGAACCGATGTTGCTGGTCATAATAATAATCGTGTTCTTAAAGTCCACGGTATGACCTTGGGCATCGGTAACGCGACCATCATCGAGAATTTGCAGGAAAATATTAAACACATCGGGGTGGGCTTTCTCGATTTCGTCAAAGAGAATCACGGCGTAAGGACGGCGACGAATCGCTTCAGTCAGTTGTCCCCCTTCTTCATAACCCACGTATCCGGGAGGCGCACCGATTAACCGAGAAACGGCGTGTTTCTCCATATATTCCGACATATCAATCCGCACCAGTGCTTCTTCGGTGTCGAACATATACGCCGCTAATGCCTTGGCTAACTCGGTTTTACCTACACCAGTGGGGCCGAGGAAAACAAAACTAGCAATGGGACGATTCGGATCAGCTAATCCAGCACGCGATCGCTGAATCGCATCGGCGACAGCTGTTACAGCTTCCGATTGTCCAATTACCCGGTGATGCAGTTCTTCTTCTAAGTGCAGGAGTTTCTCTTTCTCTGATTCCACTAACTTGCTGATGGGTATTCCCGTCCACTTAGAAATAATTTCCGCAATGTCAGCTTCGGTTACTTCTTCCCGCAACAAGGATTTACCTGTACCTTGGGCTTGGGATAACTCTCTTTCTGTGCCTTCTAATCGCCGATGCAAGTCCGTTAACTTACCATATTTCAACTCAGCAGCCCGATTGAGGTCGTAGTTTCTCTCTGCTTGTTGAATCTCTAAGTTTACTCGGTCAATTTCTTCTTTGACAGACTGAAGCTTTGTAATAATATCTTTTTCAGACTGCCATTGAGCATTGAGAGTTCTTTGTTCTTCTTTGAGATCCGCCAGTTCTTTTTCCAGTCTTTCTAAACGTTCGCGGGAAGCGGCATCACTTTCTTTTTGCAAAGATAGCTTCTCCATTTCCAACTGCAAAATTTTGCGGTCGATTTCGTCTAGTTCTTCCGGTTTAGAGGTAATCTCCATTTTTAACCTAGCGGCAGCTTCGTCTACCAAATCAATGGCTTTATCTGGTAGGAAGCGATCGCTAATATAACGGCTAGACAAGGTAGCGGCTGCAACTAAAGAACTATCAGAGATTTTCACCCCGTGGTGAACCTCATAGCGTTCCTTCAAGCCCCGCAAAATAGAAATTGTATCTGCAACACTGGGCTGATCTACATAAACTTGCTGGAAGCGTCTTTCTAAAGCTGCATCTTTTTCGATATATTTGCGATATTCATCTAAAGTTGTCGCCCCGATACAACGCAACTCACCCCGCGCTAGCATGGGTTTTAACAAGTTACCCGCATCCATTGCGCCTTGAGTTGCACCTGCACCGACAACGGTATGAATTTCATCAATAAATAAAACAATATTGCCGCCAGATTCTGTGACTTCCTTTAATACAGCTTTCAGGCGTTCCTCAAATTCTCCCCGGAATTTTGCCCCCGCAATCATCGCACCCATATCTAAGGAAATTAACTTGCGGTCTTTGAGGGATTGAGGAACATCACCAGCCACGATACGCTGTGCTAATCCTTCGGCGATCGCAGTTTTACCAACACCTGGTTCACCAATTAACACGGGGTTATTTTTGGTACGACGAGACAAAATCTGGATGGTGCGGCGAATTTCATCATCCCGCCCAATGACTGGATCAAGTTGACCTTTGCGGGCTGCTTCTGTGAGATCACGCCCGTATTTTTCCAGCGATTGGTATTTGCCTTCTGGATTTTGGTCGGTCACTTTCTGACTCCCACGAACTTGTTTAATAATATTTTTGAGTTTGTTTTCGTCTAAACCGAATTCTTGAAATAAACCTTTGCCGAAGCGATCATCTTTAGCGTAAGCCAGAAATAAATGTTCAATAGAAATATATTCGTCTTTAAAATCTTTACGATAACCTTCAGCGCGGTCTAAGAGTGTATCCAAACTCCGCCCCAAGTATACAGAGGTGCTACTACCTGAGACTTTCGGCTGGCGTTGGATAAATTGTTCAGTGCGATCGTTGATTTTTTGTAAGTTCACACCTGCTTTAGTCAAAATCCCGCTAGCTAAACCTTCTTGTTCTAGCAGTGCTTTCATCAGGTGTTCGCTTTCTATCTGCTGCTGTTGATGCTGTTTAGCAATCTCAGGAGTGTGGGCGATCGCTTCCCAGGCTTTTTCTGTAAATTGGTTTGGATTAGTTGGTTGCATAGGCTAATTCAGGCTACCACTCTAGACGCAAAAGTGCAGATAGAACAAATTGTTCTCATATCGTCATTTTAAGAAGAGTGGCACCAATTGCTGGATCGGTCTTCACGTCTTCAGCAAGTAGTAGTATTCTCCATATTCTGGGAAAAGCGAGTGGGGATGTAGGGGAAAATAACTAATGACTGTTGACTATCGACTAATAACTATTCACCGATGGCTAAAAAACAAAAATTTCCTTATTTAGTCGGTTCTAAGTGGACAACCACAAAAAAAATAGATGGTTGGCGACATTTCCAGGTTGTCAACCGCAAAAATCAGGGTAAGTGGGTTTATGCAGAAATGGTTGCCGCTTGTGATCCTAATGTCCGGTTTTGGATCAACGCCAAATTATTACAAGATAATTCCCAGTGGCAAGCCGGATGGCAATCCCTCAAAGAAATTGAGGCACTTGAAACCCACTCAGGATTTTAGTCAAGCTTAGATACTATTTGAAAAATTAATATTTTTTTACAAAAAAGTTCTATTTGGCTAATATCCCCTTAGTTACCAAGGTTGAGATAGAGGTAAAAAGAGGGTGATCTCTGAAATTTTGTCTCTTCTGTGACTAAAATCCCCTGTAATCACTGGCTGATTTGCGATCGCCCCCAGCATCTCCCATCACCCATATCACACTGACAATCCAAGTCAGCTAAATCTAGTAAAAATATTGATATTACGTTATTTTGTAATTTTGTTTTTTGTAACTATTTTTATAATTAGTTATTTTTAAATTTTGCAAAAAAAAGGTTTTTGCATTAAATAGAGGTTTTTTCGATTATTTTTATCTATTTTTTCTAATTTTTTATTTATAAAGCTGTTTAGCTTTATTTTTTAGATTTACACCCCCTTTATTTCCCGTGAAATTTCGTCAATAATCACATTCACATACCTCACACATCGCCATCGACGGTTAGGTGAAGGCCAATGTTTTAGCCACGAGTTTGATAAAAAAACGATAAGAGGCAAACAACAGTGAAATTAGCAGTTTACGGAAAAGGTGGGATAGGCAAATCCACAACTAGCTGTAATATATCCGTCGCCCTAGCCAAACGCGGCAAGAAGGTGCTGCAAATTGGGTGCGACCCCAAACACGACAGCACCTTTACCCTAACTGGATTTTTAATTCCAACAATTATTGATACTCTGCAAGAAAAAGACTATCACTACGAAGATGTTTGGCCAGAAGACGTAATTTACAAAGGCTATGGTGGTGTAGATTGCGTTGAGGCTGGAGGCCCACCTGCGGGTGCTGGCTGTGGTGGTTATGTTGTTGGTGAAACCGTAAAATTACTGAAAGAACTCAACGCTTTTGATGAGTATGATGTAATCTTGTTTGATGTATTGGGTGACGTTGTTTGTGGTGGTTTCGCAGCACCACTCAACTATGCAGATTACTGCATGATCGTGACTGATAATGGCTTTGATGCCTTGTTTGCTGCTAACCGCATTGCCGCTTCTGTGCGGGAGAAAGCACGGACTCACCCACTGCGTCTAGCTGGGTTAATCGGCAACCGTACCTCCAAGCGCGACTTGATTGAGAAGTATGTGGAAGCAGTTCCTATGCCTGTGCTGGAAGTCTTACCATTAATAGAAGATATCCGGGTGTCTCGCGTCAAGGGGAAAACTTTGTTTGAAATGGCAGAGTCTGACCCATCTTTAAACTACGTTTGCGATTACTACCTCAACATCGCTGACCAAATTCTCGCACGTCCTGAAGGAGTTGTACCTAACGATTCCCCAGACCGGGAATTATTTTCTTTATTGTCAGATTTTTATTTAAATCCGCGTAAACCACAGGTTGCTAATCCTGAAGAGGAATTAGACTTGATGATTGTATAAATCATCTAGTTTCAGGATGGGGGTCAATATGGCTTTCTTTAATAGCTTTACAGATTCGATTAGACAGAAGTGGTTGCAATTTTTCCAAGCCAATCGTGATTGGATCAAACTCCATATGCAGGTGGAATCAGTCTATACGCCTGATGGTGGAAAACGTCCACCTTCTTACCTCATCCTGGGAGTAGTGAATGCGCTAGAACCAAAATTAGCACAGTTAATGTTTCCCTTTGCCAAATTAAATCCTGATGCCGATACTTTAATTGAGGTACTGGATTTACATTTTGACCCAGACATTGCCCTTGGTAACAGTACAATTCCCGAAGCAGAACCAGAAACTCACCAATACGAGCCGACTGCTGAAGTCGATGAAAACATCGAAGATGAAACTTTTGCAGATTCTCATACCAATGGTTTTGGGGGAGATGTTGAGTCTCAAACGCTGATAGTCGGAGACATGGAACAAACTATCCAACAACTCAAGGATGAGTCTGTTGCAGCCATGAGCCAGGAAGAAGATGATTTTGGCGATGTTTCTTTTGATGTCGCAGCTGCATCTGTAGAACAACTGGAAGAGCAAATTCTGGATGATCTGAACACACCAGATGAAAATGCTTTCAGTGACGTGTTATCAGATGTCTGGGGTGATGAAACATCCTTACAAAAGGGTGAAGAAAATAATGATTTCTTGGGGGAAGAATTACCAGCTGGCGTTTTTGATGAATCAGAAATTGCCCGTCTCTTCCCCAACGCATAAATATTAGTAATCAGGGAGTAGGGAATAGGGAGTAGGGAATAAGGAATAGTATGTAGGATTTACTACTCATACCAATTTGAAAAAAGAATATGACAGATACACACGCTTAAACCCTTGTGATATCTATTCTTTTGAATTTTGAATTTTGTAGGCGCAAGCCTTCCCGGAAGGGTATTTTGAATTTTGAATTGGTATGACTACTCCCCCCTCTTATTCACCTGCCTTTAGATATTAAGGGGAGAAAAACCAAAATGACCGTCGCGCAAGAACCAACAGCTTTAAACTTTGAGTGTGAAACTGGCAATTACCATACCTTCTGCCCAATTAGCTGTGTGGCATGGTTATATCAAAAAATCGAAGATAGTTTCTTTTTGGTGATTGGAACTAAGACTTGTGGGTATTTCCTACAAAACGCGATGGGGGTCATGATTTTTGCAGAACCCCGCTATGCAATGGCAGAGTTAGAAGAAGGGGATATTTCAGCCCAACTGAATGATTATGAGGAGTTAAAGCGATTATGTGAGCAAATTAAGCGCGATCGCAACCCCAGTGTAATTGTATGGATTGGCACTTGTACCACTGAAATCATCAAAATGGACTTGGAAGGTTTAGCACCCAAGTTAGAAGGTGAAATAGGTATTCCCATTGTAGTGGCGCGTGCTAACGGCTTAGATTACGCCTTCACTCAAGGAGAAGACACCGTGTTAGCAGCAATGGCTAACCGTTGTCCTAGTCAAGTCCCAGTCACGGAAAATGAGAAAAATGAGCGTAACGCTATTCAAAAGCTGCTCAACTTCGGGAAGAAAAAAGAAGAAGTAGTTCAGGAAGAATCAGAGTATGTAGATCATCCACCCTTGGTTTTGTTTGGTTCTCTACCTGATCCTGTTGTGACTCAGTTAACCTTAGAACTGAAAAAACAAGGCATCAAAGTTTCCGGCTGGCTACCTGCTAAACGCTTCACAGAATTACCAGTCTTGGAAGAAGGGTATTATGTCGCTGGTGTCAACCCCTTCCTTAGCCGCACAGCTACCACTTTAATGCGTCGCCGTAAATGTAAACTCATTGGCGCACCCTTCCCCATCGGCCCCGATGGGACTCGCGCCTGGATTGAGAAAATTTGTTCGGTGTTTGGCATTACTCCCAAAGGCTTGGAAGAACGGGAAGCGCAAATTTGGGCAGGGTTGGAAGACTACGTAAAATTAATTCGTGGCAAGTCTGTATTTTTCATGGGCGACAACTTGCTAGAAGTTTCTTTAGCACGGTTCTTAGTGCGCTGCGGGATGACTGTTCATGAAGTTGGTATCCCCTACATGGATAAACGCTATCAAGCGGCTGAGTTAGCAATGCTGGAGAAAGCTTGTTTAGAAATGGGTGTACCCCTGCCGAAAATTGTCGAGAAGCCCGATAATTACAACCAAGTGCAGCGTATTTATGATTTGCAGCCAGATTTGGTTATTACTGGGATGGCTCACGCTAACCCCTTAGAAGCGCGGGGAATTAATACAAAATGGTCTGTGGAGTTTACTTTTGCTCAAATTCACGGTTTTACTAATGCGCGTGACATTTTAGAGTTGGTAACTCGTCCACTGCGTCGTAATAATAATTTGAAAGATTTGGGTTGGGATAAGTTGGTGAAGGAAGAAGCGAAGATTTAAGATTTGGGTTTTAAATAATTATTTTAGAGGCGAACCTTTGTTCGCCTTTTTTATGTTTCACACATTCGCCCTTGGCGTTCCCGCAGGGTAGGCACATTCGCAGAGCGTCCCGCAAGGAAGACGCAAAGGAAAGAAGTAATTTTAAGTAGATAGTGATATTTGTAAGGGTGTTTTTGGCATTATATACATTAATTCTGAACCTTCTGGTTGATTCTCTGTAGGAGTTAATTTGAGCCATTCATGAAAGCTGATACCTAATTGAGATATTGCTTGTATTTCTGTTTGATATGATTCAAAACGACGGTGGGTTTCTACCATAGATTCTATTACTTCTAATACTTGAGGAAGGCGTTTATCAGCTTCTCGCTTCAAATCACCAACATTAGGACCTAGCCAACCTCCTTGAACTTCAACACGACTTAGAATAGCTACTGGCAGAGATTCCACCCACTTATTAGGGTCTTGCGCCATTTTATATAAATTTTCGCGTTGCATTTCAAACACTGCATTTTCTTCCAAATTGTGATCAATCCATTGGTAAACTTTGGTTAATCTTCTCAAGTCAATCTGGTCTTTAAAGTGAGGTTGCAGATAAGCTGCTGGGTTAGAAGTTAGAAGAATTTCAACATACTTTTGAGTACGAGAACGAATAACTCTTGCCCCTTCTTGAAAGCGGCGCAGTGCTGTTTCATGTTCTTCTAATTCTAAATAACAACGTGTTTCAGCTAGATATGCTAAGGATAAGGTGAGCAGGTATTCATCAGCAATTTGGCTTTGCTGCTCAATTTCAATATCAGTAAAATCAGTATAAATATGTTCTGCTTCTAAAAATCGGTTGATAGCTTGTAACGCGCTACTTCTACGATTTTCTAATTTGGTCATCGTAAAAGCATTAATTGCTAATTCAATAGCTGCACGAAAATTAGCATAAAAACTGAGATCAATTTTCCGGTTAATCTTATTTAATAACTCTTGTGCTTCTTGTAAGCGTTCTTCTAGTTCTTTAAGTCGTTGCGCTATCACAGCAAAGCCCATCACTGAAACGCCTAGATTCAGTATGCTAGCAGCTGTAGTTACCTGTAAAATTCCTTGAGTTAATCGTAAATTCTGCCCTAATTCTTCTAACTGATACTCAATACCACCTAAACGCTCATTGACATCAGATAAACCTTTTCTTATCACAGCTGCGTTAGCCCCTGAAGCAACTAGATTTGCTCCTGAAACAGCAAGATTGAGGACACTATTAGAGGATTGATTTAACGTTGGTTTTAGAGAATTAGGGGTTATCTCTTTTAACCAAGTGACAACTTGTTTTGTAGTAGCATCAACGACTACACCCCCAACTCTTAAGAGGCTTCCATCAGATAAACCTTTAGCAATATGTGGTGCAAGTGCAAATGCAATTTGAATTGGTAAACTCATGATATTCTCCTAGTTGCTAGAACTCAGTGAGCAATGAAGTATCAGCTTTGCTTGTATGTAGCAGGTAGCTGTGCTTTAGATAGTATTCCCAGTTTGGGTTAGAGTGTATCTAATTAACTAGCGATCGCTCTTTTTTCACTAAAGTAGATCAGGGAATACAGGGAGCGATCGCACTAAAATGCCATTATTTCGATAAACTTAAAATAAAGTCTAAAATACTGTCTAAGTCCCAGTTATGAAAGGAGTAACTAAAATCTATGCTGAGTGGTATTAAAAAAAAGGTTATTGTCGGTAAAGATGGCAAAATTGAATTGTCTACAACCGAACTAGCAGAAGGAACTGTTGTAGAAGTCATTGTTCTAGTGGAACAGGAAACTGAGGAAGATGAAACTACGTACCTTTTAAAATCGGAAGCCAATAAAAAACATCTACTTCAAGCTTTAGAAAATGTAAATAAAGGAAATCTAATCTATGTCGAATTAGATGAATATGAAAAAAATAGCATTTGAACCAGAAGCTTTTGAACAATTAGGTCTGTGGACAATAGAAGATAAGAAAATTTTTAAAAAAATATTAGAATTGATTAAAGACATCCAAAGAGAACCATTTTCAGGAATTGGTAAGCCTGAAGCCCTTAAGTATGAATTACAGGGTTATTGGTCAAGGCGGATTACAGATGAACATAGATTAGTCTACAAAGTAGAAGAAGATTTAATAATTATTCTGTCATGTAAATATCATTATGAATAATCAAAAAATATAAAGCATATATAGATGCAGGAACTAAGTTTTTTGAAATAAATGCACCCAGCAAAGGGAAGCGATCGCACAAATCATTAGTAGAAACAAGATACGCGAATTCCCAAAGAAGTCGCGGATCTGAACACTGCAAATTGTCACGAATCAGATAGGATTGCTATTTTTAATTTAAATCATCAAGAAATATGCCCAAACTAAAATCAGCTTGGGCATTTATAAAGATAAATATTCATTTGGTAGTTAGGATTTTTTAACAAATTACAAATCAAATTAATTTGTTAATAAGCACCACTATTTCTATTAAAGATAATGGCAATAGTCTTGAAAATTAACTTCAAGTCGTACATCAGACTCCAGTTTTTCTGATATAGCAAATCTAGCCTAATCACATCTTCAAAACTGCGGACTTTAGACCTGCCGTTAACTTGCCATTCGCCGGTCATACCTGGTTTTACGTCCAAACGCTGCCACTCTGGGACTTCATAACGTTCTACTTCATCCGGTGTAGGTGGTCGAGTTCCAACTAAACTCATATCCCCTTTCAAGACGTTCCAAAACTGCGGAAATTCATCTAAGCTAGTACGGCGTAGAAACTTGCCTACTCTTGTGATTCTGGGATCATTTTCATTTTTAAAAAATGCACCTTCTACTTGATTTTTGACTAGAGACTTTTTCGCTTCTGCATCTACACACATGGAACGGAATTTCCAAATTTTGAAGCGTTTCCCCATCCAACCACAGCGAATTTGTCCAAAGAAAATAGGGCCGGGATCATCTATTTGGATAGCAATCATAATGGGAATCAACAAAATTCCCGTGATTACCAAACCTACCACAGCACCAATAATGTCTAAAAATCTTTTCATCCACGATGCTACCGATGGATGAGTAGTTGGTAGTTGCTCAACTTTACGAGAATTACCCTTCTGGATATCAGTCAAATTATCAGCTTCTATTGGCAGTGTATCGCTACTAGACTCAATAGAAAAAACTTTATCTAGTCCTGTGAGGTTTAGCACTGCCATGACCTGGGGAGTGACATTCCGCAGAGTCATAGTAATTTCTTTCTCTTGGGTAGTTTTAAAACTACTAACCAAAGCTCCTAAACCACTACTATCCATAAAAGTAGTTTGCTGAAAATCAATAATGATTTGTTTAGGATGGGGATTTTTTTGAGTTAATTCTTGGCAGGTTTGCTTAAAGCCTACTGCTTCAAGCACGCTAAGACGCGCAGATACCTGCACTATTACCATTTCATCTAAGGTAGTAACTGGGAAATTTACCTCTGTGGGTTGGCTAGTCATGAAGCTCTGCACTTTCGTTGCCATATAAATTTAATCTGCCAAACTTATTTTGTCCTAAAAAATCACCTAACCTCATATTTAATAAGTAGGAATAATGACTCATCGCTAGTTGTATAGGATAAGATCACAGACTGCCTGTAACGGTTCACAATAGAACAAGAAGTGAAACATACTTGTTATTGCGCCGATGCAGCGCGATCGCGTTGCTACTATCCTATGACTGCTAAGACTACAGCCGAACCTACTGCACGCCTGATCGAGGTCTTTTCTGCTATTCAAGGGGAAGGACTGAATGTCGGGACACGTCAAATTTTTATTCGCTTTGCTTTTTGTGACTTGCGTTGCCACTTTTGCGATAGTGTCCATACTTGGAATGCACCTGCTAATTGTAGGATAGAGCGATCGCCCGGATTACGAGACTTTGAAACTCATCCCAATCCTGTCCCAATACCAATCTTACTCGAATGGATTGAAAGGCAGAATTTACCTTCTCTACACGATAGCATTAGCTTAACTGGTGGAGAACCTCTTCTTCATGCAGGTTTCTTAAAGGAATTTTTGCCACAAGTGCGATCGCTCACTGGCCTACCCATATATCTCGAAACTGGCGGACATCGCCCAGAACAATTAGCAATGATATTACCCTATCTCGACTTGGTGGGTATGGATTGGAAACTACCCAGTGTCAGTGGTGAATCTCATTGGCAAGAGCATATGAAGTTTCTGCAAATTTGTTATCCAAATTTAGAAACTTTCATCAAAATAATTATTTCTGATCAAACTGATGTGGCGGAATTGGAACAGGCTGCTTTGTTAGTCGCAGATGTCAGTCCTGAGATTCCCCTATTTTTACAACCTGTTACACCTTTGGCTGAATCTGAACAATTTACTAAAACTCCTGTGCTGGCTCCTACTCCCGAACAGGTTTTGACATGGCAAGCTTTGATGAAGCGGTTCTTAAAACAGGTTCGCGTTGTACCCCAGACTCATAAAATGCTCAATCAGCTATAAGCCAACAGCATATCGGTCTGTTCTTGATCAGGCTTCACGCGCACAAATTTTTGTGTAAAATTTTGATGAAGATAAATCAAATTTAAATCATGGGATGGGCAATACTTGCCCACCCAAATCTATTTTTGGTGACTACAATTCGCCTTCATCTGTTGCTCTAGATTTAGCTTTGGCTTTATTCGCACTACGCTTAAGAGCAGAAAGCCGCGTTTCATAGCGAGAGCGTTGGCGCTTGCTAGGAGTGTTATCGATGAGGGTTTTTAAGGCACTACCTAGACTCTTGTAGGCGTTAGGAAGACTATAACCAAAACGAGTTGCTAGTGCGATCGCCTTATCATCAGCATCAATTAATTCTCTGAGTTGCTTTTCTCCATTATTTTTTTGATATAGTCGCCAGCCGGAAACGCCACACAGCGCCAAAGCCAACACTAACAACAATCCATCCTGTACCCACAACTCACCTACAGCACCACCTAAGCCGATGGCTAATGCTGCCATTTCCCAACCATCTTTGGGAATTGTGTCATTTTGAATGCGGGCGACTTCATGCCAGAACAGCAGATTACGCTGATCCATTGCTAAGGTGTCCCATTTCACCAAGTCAATTTGAATTTCTACTTGGTCTTTACCAATTTCTTCGCAACGGATCAGGGGTGGATTGACCTCAGTTGTACCTTCAACCGTGACCCAGCTCTGCAATTCTGGCGGTAGTAAGCCTTTTAACCGCCGGAGTTCACTCATTTCCGCTTTGGCAGAGGAGGTTGCATAGGATGTCATAAAATCCAGCCCTAGAAAATTTCAGTATATTGTGAGGGTATCACTTTGGAGTATAGCTATTTAAGTGATGTTTCGTCTCACTCTGTAGGAAAACTTCCTCGCTTTTTCCTAGCTTGCATTGCTTTTTCTAGGATTTCCAGTAATCCAGGTGCTTCTTCCTGAATACTCAGTAAAATTCTTTCCCCAAGTTCTATATTCCCTGGATCGTGACCTGTTGCCATTACCGCTTTTAAACGTGGGATTGCTATATTGTCTACAATCTGAATTAATCCACTCAAACAGCGATGAAATTGCCTCTCCGTGAGAATTGAGTCTTCTAAAGGGAATTCAATCATGGCACGGATTTCACCATCAAGCGGGTCATATTCCCAGTGCAGCATTTTCGTTTCCCAGGCAATTGTCAAGATTGTCTGTAAAATAGCTTCCTTGTGAGGATGATCTTGAACTATAGCTATAACTTGAGGCGCAAATACCCGGAAAAATTTTCCCCCTTCATCTAATTGGACAACTATTAGAAAATCTTCTACGTTATCAGCTTCTACACCTGTGATGATCTGGTCTTCGTCTTCATCGAAACGGTAGTCCCAACCTATCTTATCTAAGTAATTAGCAATCTGTTGTAGATTAGCTCCCATAAAAGCCTCTTTAAGCAACGGTGAAGCATCTGTCACCAGAATATAGTTTAACCTTTTAGTGGCAGGTGCTGAAGTTGGTGTAGTTAATTATCTTCTTTTAGAAGTATGCAATAAGTTGTTGCACATCAGATGAGTTTGTTGACTGATATATCCAAATTCCTTAACTTCCAGTAATTTTTATTTGTCAACAGAGTTTCAAGATATACAGCAGATTCGATTTTTATGAGGTACAGCAACTAATTGAAAAAAGTAATGAGTAATGAGTAATGAGTAATAAGTAATAAGTAATGAGTAATAAGTAATGAGTAAATTTCTTGCTCATTACTCATGATGTACCTCACTTACTTCAAAAACATTATCTTAATTAGTAAATTCAGTTTTATAGTTGAGAAATTATTGTACAAACCTGCCCTTTTCTAAAGTAGAAGGTAACTCAAGATAGCGTAAATAAATATTTTTTACTTTCAATCACTCAGAAAAAATATCCATAAACTTTGCAGTTAATGAAATTGCCACATAGGTACTCAAAAAGATTTATATTACAAGCATCTATTTCGGTTTAACCAAACTATTGTATTCACCAATACATTTTAAAGTCAATTATCCAGGAATTTTATGCGGAAATCAGGTTTAATATTGGCAGCATCCTTAATTTTTACTACTACAGCTTGTGGTGGCAACTCAGCAACAACACCAAATGCAGGTAATACCTCAGCAGGCGATCGCTGGGAAACTGTCAAAAACCGTGGTCAATTAATTTGTGGTGTCAGTGGCGAAGTTCCAGGGTTTAGCTTTGTAGGCACTGATGGTAAATATAGTGGGATTGATGTAGATATTTGTCGCGCTGTAGCCGCAGCTTTGTTTGACAACCCAGACGCAGTAGAGTTCCGTAACCTCAATGCCAAAGAACGGTTTACAGCTTTACAAACTGGCGAAGTAGACATCCTCAGCCGCAACACCACCTGGATACTCAGCCGTGCTACATCAGTAGGTTTAGAATTTGCACCTGTAGTTTTTTACGATGGTCAAGCAGTTATGGTTCGCAAAGATAGCGGACTGAAATCTTTAACAGATCTCAAAGACAAAGCCATCTGTGTACAAACTGGTACTACCACAGAACAGAACCTAGCAGACCAAATGCGGAAACGAGGTATTACTTACAAACCAGTTGTCTTTGAAGATGTTAACGTTACCTTTGCCACTTATGCAGAAGGACGTTGTGAAGCTGTCACCGCCGATCGCTCCGCTTTAGTATCCAGACGTACAACTCTCCCCAAACCAGAAGATCACGTCATTTTAGATGAAGTCATTTCTTCCGAACCCCTGGCACCAGCAGTAGCTAAAGGAAATAGCAAATGGCGTGATACTCTCACTTGGGTAGTTTATGCCTTAATCAAAGCTGAAGAGTTAGGCATTAACTCTCAAAATGTTGGACAATTTGCTACCAGTAATGATCCAGAGATTAAACGGTTTTTAGGAACTGAAGGCAATCTCGGACAAGGACTTGGTTTAACCAATGACTTTGCTGCCAGAGTGATTAAGCACGTTGGTAACTATGATGAAATTTACGATCGCAACCTCGGCCCAAAAACAAAACTCAACTTACCTCGCGGTCAAAATCAACAGTGGACAAAAGGCGGACTGTTGTATTCACCACCTTTCAGGTAATGGGAACTGAGAAATGCCGGGGAAGCAGGGGAGAAAAACTATTGACTATTGACTATTGACCAATGACTAAACCCCCTTTATGGCGTGATGATCGCTTTTGGCGAATAGCTGGACAATTAATTGCTGTGTTTTTAGCCTTAGCTATAGTGGCAATTATTTGGAATAATCTCAACCGCAACTTACAGCAGTTAGGGATTCAGTTTGGCTTTGATTTTCTTAACCAGCAAGCATCTTTTGATATTGGCGAAACACCAATTCCTTATCAACCAACTGATGCTTATATTCGTGCCTTTTGGGTAGGGCTAACTAACTCATTAAGGGTAGCAGTTTTAGGAATCATCTTCACAACAATTATTGGAGTTATAGCAGGTATCGGGAGACTCTCAGACAACTGGCTAGTTAGGAATATTATGCTGGTTTATGTAGAGGTATTCCGCAATACGCCTTTACTATTACAGTTGTTATTTTGGTACTTCGCCGTCTTTTTAAGTTTTCCCAAAATCCAAAATAAAATCACCCTTTGGGGATTCTTGGGTCTGAGTCAAAATGGCATAGAATTACCCTGGTTTAACTTATCTCCAGAGTTTTCCGCTTTACTTTTGGGATTAACTTTTTACACAGGCGCTTTCATTGCCGAAATTGTCAGAGGTGGAATTGGGTCAGTATCTCAAGGACAATGGGAAGCAGCGCGATCGCTAGGATTAAAACCAAGCTTAATTATGCGGCTAGTGATTCTACCTCAAGCCTTACGGGTAATAATTCCCCCACTGACTAGCCAATATCTGAATCTCACCAAGAATTCGAGTTTAGCGATCGCGATCGGCTACCCTGATCTCTATTTTGTCGCCTCCACCACCTTTAACCAAACCGGGAAAGCTGTAGAGGTAATGTTACTACTGACTCTCACCTATCTCACCCTCAGTTTAACTATCTCTTTAATCATGAACTTATTCAACCGCAGAGTTCAGATCAAAGAAAGATAATAGGGACTGGAGACTAGAAACTAAGTAGGGGAGAATGATTAATAACTAATGACTAAACAACTAACTTGGTTACGTAAAAACTTATTTAGCACTTGGTATAATAGTTTGTTAACTGTTATTTGCTTGATATTGCTATTTTGGCTAGTGCAGGGAATAGTAATTTGGGCAACCACTCAAGCACAATGGCAAGTAATTCAAGTCAACTTACGTTTATTTTTAGTTGGGAGATATCCGCAAAGCCAATATTGGCGGATTTGGATTGTATTAGCAATTACTACTACTTTGGCTGCTATAAATACAGGTATTTTATTTAGTCAGCCAAAGTTGAAATTGCGGAGTATGGGAATATTCGCCGTTATCACCACCTTGGGAATTATTATCTTACCTGTAGATTTAATATCTCGCCTTTGGTCATTTTTAATTGTGTCTGTACTAATTCCTAGTCTCTGGTTAGGGAAAAAGTTTGCTCAAGTTATAGCACCTTGGCTTTCTTTAGTATGGTTATTATCTTTTCTCCTAATTCTCTGGCTAATTGGTGGTGGATTTAATTTACAACCTGTATCTACAACGTTGTGGAATGGTTTGCTACTTACATTACTAATGGCCGCAGTTAGTATTGTGCTTTCTTTTCCAATTGGAGTTTTACTGGCATTAGGAAGAACTAGCAATTTACCTGTAGTCCGTTGGTTTTCTATTCTCTATATTGAAATCATCCGAGGAGTTCCCCTAATTGGGATTTTATTCCTGGCGCAAGTCATGTTACCTTTATTTCTTTCAGCAGATATACGCCTAGATAGGGTTTTAAGAGCGATCGCAGGTTTAGTATTGTTCAGTGCTGCCTACATGGCCGAAAATGTACGCGGTGGACTCCAAGCCATCTCTCGTGGACAAGTCGAAGCAGCCAAAGCACTAGGATTAAATACTCCTTTCACAGTTATATTTATTGTCTTGCCTCAAGCTTTACGTGCTGTTATTCCTGCTATTGTGGGACAATTTATCGGCTTATTTAAAGATACTTCTCTATTATCTCTTGTGGGCTTAGTGGAACTGACAGGTATTGCTCGTTCCATATTGGCACAACCTCAATTTATTGGTCGTTATGCAGAAGTATATTTATTTATTGGTTTCATTTACTGGCTGTTTTGTTACTCTATATCCTTAGCTTCTCGGCGATTAGAGAAACAGTTGCATCAATAGTCAATAGTTATTAGTTATTAGTTAATCTAACTGGCTCTCCCAACTACTTAAAAATTGAGGTTAAAATCTGTGAACGAACAAACACCAATAATTATTGCTGAAGATGTTCATAAATGGTATGGTAAATTTCATGTTCTCCAAGGTGTTAGCTTAACAGTTTATCGCGGAGAAGTGGTAGTATTGATGGGACCTTCTGGCTCAGGAAAATCAACTTTTATCCGCACATTTAATGCTCTAGAAGAATACCAACGAGGAAAAATTAATATTGATGGAATTACCCTCAGTCACGACTTGCGAAATATTGATGCAATTCGGCGGGAGGTGGGGATGGTATTTCAGCAATTTAATTTATTTCCCCATTTAACAGTGCTGCAAAATATCACCTTAGCTCCAGTTTGGGTGCGTCGATGGAAGAAAGCCAAAGCTGAAGAATTGGCGATGCAGCTATTAGAAAGAGTCGGAATTTTAGAACAGGCGCACAAATACCCAGGACAGTTATCTGGGGGACAGCAACAACGGGTAGCGATCGCTCGTGCTTTGGCTATGCAGCCTAAAATTATGTTATTTGATGAACCTACTTCGGCATTAGACCCAGAAATGGTCAGAGAAGTTTTAGATGTGATGCGAAACCTAGCCACTGAAGGCATGACAATGGTAGTAGTTACCCATGAAGTCGGATTCGCTCGTGAAGTCGCCGACCGAGTTGTGTTAATGGATAGTGGTCACTTAGTCGAATCAGCCACCCCACAAACCTTTTTCACCCAACCTCAAGAGGAACGAACCCGCAAGTTTCTCTCCCAAATTCTCTAAAACTTCGTTTGACACTCACGCCAGCTAAAAGCGGAGGTGATTCTAGCGGTTGTCTAATCGGGGAATGAATCTACCCGATTAGACAGTCCTCACCCCGGAGGCGGAGAAACTCCGGCTCCGCTCTGCATCAGCTTTACCCCTAATTAAACAAATCCAAATCAGTGACAGCGCCAACACTGCTAGAAGCCACCAACTTGGCATATTTCGCTAAAATACCCTTAGTGTAACGGGGCGGACGAGGTTGCCAATTGGTACGACGACGGGCTAATTCTTCATCTGAGACATTAACTTGCAACAGGCGAGAATCCGCATCAATGGTAATACTATCACCCTCTTCTACCAGAGCAATATTACCGCCAACGGCAGCTTCCGGTGCAACGTGACCCACAACCATACCGTAAGTCCCTCCAGAAAATCGCCCATCAGTAATTAATCCCACTGCATCCCCTAAGCCAGCACCGATAATAGCCGAGGTGGGAGCCAACATTTCCCGCATCCCAGGGCCACCTTTGGGTCCTTCGTAGCGGATGACAATCACATCACCAGCTTGAATCTTACCCGCTAAAATAGCATCTAAACATTCTTCTTCCGAATCAAATACCCGTGCGGGGCCAGTAATGGTGGGTTTTTTCACCCCGGTGATTTTGGCTACCGCCCCCTCTGTGGCTAAATTGCCCTTGAGGATGGCTAAGTGTCCTTGGGCATACATGGGGTTATGCCAAGGACGAATCACATCTTGATTAGTGGGTGGTTCATCCGGTACTGCCGCTAAGACTTCGGCAATGGTTTTCCCTGTAATAGTCATACAGTCACCGTGGAGTAAACCATGCACTAGCAGCATTTTCATCACCTGGGGAATACCACCAGCTCTATGTAAATCGGTGGCAACATATCGACCACTGGGTTTTAAATCACACAAAACGGGGACACGACCACGGATAGTTTCAAAGTCATCTAAATTGAGTTCTACACCAGCCGCGCGGGCGATCGCCAGAAAATGTAACACGGCATTGGTAGAACCACCTACCGCCATAATCACGGAAATAGCATTTTCTATAGATTTGCGGGTGATAATCTGCCGGGGTAAGAGTTGATGACGAATGGCTTCGACTAATACTTTGGCTGATTCTTCGGTGCTATCGGCTTTTTCATCATCTTCTGCTGCCATTGTAGAGGAATAGGGTAAACTCATGCCCATCGCTTCAAAGGCTGAGGACATGGTATTGGCGGTGTACATCCCACCACAGGAACCAGCACCAGGACAAGCTTGCCGTTCGACTGCTAATAGTTCGTCTTCGTCAATTTTGCCGGCGCTGTATTCTCCGACGGCTTCAAAGGAACTGACAACTGTTAAGTCTTTACCGTTGTAGTGTCCGGGTTTGATGGTGCCACCGTAGACAAAGATGGCTGGGATGTTCATTCGTGCCATGGCAATCATTGCCCCTGGCATATTTTTATCACAGCCACCGATGGCTATGACTCCATCCATACTTTGTCCGTTACAAGCGGTTTCGATGGAGTCGGCAATGACTTCTCTGGAGACTAGGGAGTATTTCATTCCTTCTGTTCCCATAGAAATGCCGTCACTAATGGTAATTGTGCCGAACATTTGCGGCATGGCTCCGGCTTTTTTAATCCCGGCTTCGGCTCTCTGTGCTAGTTGATTGATCCCCATATTGCAGGGGGTGATGGTGCTGTAGGCGTTGGATATGCCGACAATTGCTTTGTTAAAGTCTTCGTCTTGAAATCCTACTGCTCGCAGCATGGCTCTATTTGGCGATCGCTGCACTCCTTGTGTGACTACTTTACTTCTGAAGTTCTCCGTCATCTTTGTTCCTTCCGTATCGTCAACTAATCTGTACGAGTATCATAGGTAGACTGCTTTTAGATGTCCAATATATATTTATTCAAAATTGAGACTTATAAAATATTAAAAATATGGAACTACGACACCTACGCTACTTTATTGCTGTAGCGGAGGAATTACATTTCAGTAAAGCCGCAGAAAGACTGCATATTGCTCAACCGCCTCTCAGCCAACAAATCCAGCAGCTAGAGGCGGAACTGGGGGTAGAACTGTTTCAGCGCAAAACTAAGCGACAGGTACAACTAACAGCAGCTGGAAAAGTGTTTTTGCAGGAGGCTTATCAACTACTGGCGCAATTAGAAGCAGCAGTAGTGTTAACTCAAATAACTGGACGGGGTGAAATCGGTCAACTCAGAATTGGCTTTACCAGTTTGGTAACTTATGATTTGCTACCTGTGATTTTGCGTCAATTTCGGGAGCATTTTCCGGAAATCGAATTAGTTTTACTGGAGTTGACTACAACTCAACAGGAGCAGGCGTTAAGAGATTATCGGATTCATGTAGGCTTTGCCCATCCTCCTCTAGAAGACAACACACTCTCTCAAGAGTGCATTCACCGAGAGCCTTTAATTGTGGCTTTACCGTCAAATCATCCCCTAGCTCACCAAGAATGTATATCAGTGCGATCGCTTTTTCCTGAATCTTTCATCATGTTTCCTCGCTATCTAGCACCAGGACTTTACGATCACATCATCAATCTTTGCCAACAAGGAAATTTCAGCCCTAAAGTTACTCAGGAGGCAATCCAGATGCAAACTATTATTGGTCTAGTATCAGCAGGAATGGGAATTGCGATCGCACCTTCTTCTTTACAGAACCTCCAAAGACCTGGTGTAGTCTATCGCGCTGTGATCGAGCAAACCCCACTCATAGAAACAGCCATTGTCTGGCGTTCTGAGATGGAGACTGCTATCCTACAAAACTTCTTACAAGTTGTGAAAAGTTTTTACAGGTGAGAAAAGTAATCACAACTACACTCAGAAAAATTACTTTTGGTTCATGGCTACAAAGGTAAATTTTATATTCATATTCCCACTGTAAGGGTTGTAGGAATGCTATGTACAGCAGCCTTCGCTCATCAATATTTCAACTATTTATCTTTATATAACTATGTATCTATATTATTTGCAGTTTGATTTCTCGCCAACAATCAAACACAGCAATTTTAAAACTTTAAAAATATGAAAAAGCTCGTACCCAGATGATTACTGAGAAAAAAAGAAAAAGTTTTGCGTCGTGAATGTCTTATTTTTAGTATCAAAACAAAATATTTTTCATATATCACCTCAATTTCACTGACATTTTACAAATTACTCCCAATGATTGCTAGAAACTTTAATTAATTACACCGGAGTTTATGCCTATACTAAATCATTAGACAATAAGTAATAATTACAAGTTATAAAGTAAAAAAAATCTCATGTCTTACCTAAGCAAGCTCCACCAATATTTACTAAATCTTCAACGAAAAAGCACTGACACATCAATAGTATAAAGACAAAATTAAATATATGTCTTAACAAATGCTTTTGAGTAAGAAGCAATCATCTGTAAGACAGATATTTTCTTGTATGAACTAAACAGCCAGGGACTTCTGACTAATTTGTTATGCGGATTTTAATCTACTCCTACAACTACTATCCAGAACCAATTGGGATTGCCCCGCTAATGACAGAATTAGCAGAGGGACTGGTTAAGCGAGGACATCAAGTACGTGTCATTACAGCCATGCCTAACTATCCTGAGCGTCAAATTTACGAAGGATATCGTGGCAAATGGTATCTCACAGAATATAAAAATGGTGTGCAAATCCAGCGTAGTTATGTTTGGATTCGCCCACAACCTAAGCTTTTAGATCGAATATTGCTTGATGCTAGTTTTGTCACTACTAGCTTTTTACCTGCTCTTTTCGGCTGGCGGCCTGATGTGATTCTCTCAACGTCGCCATCACTACCTGTGTGTGTACCTGCTGCCTTGTTAGGATGGTTACGTGCCTGTCCTGTAGTGTTAAATCTTCAAGATATATTACCGGAAGCAGCTATCCATGTGGGATTACTGAAAAACAAATGGCTGATCAAAGTGTTTTCAGTATTAGAAAAGTTTGCTTACAAGAGTGCCACAAAAATTAGTGTCATTGCTGATGGTTTTGTAGAAAATCTACTATCTAAAGGCGTATCACCCCACAAAATAGAGCAAATCCCTAATTGGGTAGATGTGAATTTCATTCGTCCCTTACCAAAAGTCAACAATAGTTTCCGGGACGAACACAACCTAAATGGCAAATTTGTAGTGCTGTATTCAGGAAACATTGCTTTGACACAAGGGTTAGAAACTGTGATCAAAGCAGCTGCCATGTTGCGTCATGTTCCAGAAATAGCCTTTGTGATTGTTGGTGAAGCTAAAGGTTTGCAGAGATTACAAAAGTATTGTTTAGACTGCGGCGCTGATAATGTTTTGTTACTACCATTTCAACCCCGTGAACATTTGCCTCAGATGTTAGCAGCAGCAGATGTTGGTTTGGTGGTACAAAAGAAAAACGTCATCTCTTTCAATATGCCATCAAAAATCCAAGTTTTACTGGCTAGTGGTAGAGCATTAATAGCATCCGTACCCCGCAACGGTACAGCCGCCAAAGCTGTGAGACAAAGTGGAGGTGGTATTGTAGTTCCTCCAGAAGACCCCGAAGCTTTAGCAAAGGCAACTTTAGACCTATACAAACACCCAGAAAAAACTAAAACATTGGGTTATAATAGCCGGAAATACGCTACTGAACAATATGCTTTCGAGCAGGCTTTAAATCAATACGAAAAATTATTCTACTCAGTCACTGCGGAAAGTCAACCAATCGCAGCCAAAGTAGTTTCTAAACAAGAAGTCTAGGTATTAACGTTAGTTTGCACTAGAAACCAAAACATTATAGAGCTAAAAAAAATCAAATATCTGAGGGTATAGATATTCAAAAAATTATTTTCTATGCCCTATTTTTTGTATATTAAGGACTGCCTAGAGTTAAGATGCAGCAGATGCTAGGCATACGAAAAGTTATTAGTAATTGTTATTAGTCACACTTTAGGCAGAATGCACAGTCGTCAGCTATGCTATATACTATCTTTTAGCAGATTTATAGAGTTAAACGGCAGTGTATAGTTGTGAGTTATCAACTTTACGGCTTTGTGATCCGTCTCCAAGAAGATATGACTGCTGGGCTAAGTGGAATGACCATATTGAATTTTGTACGGTGAAAATAGCCGTTGTGGGATGGAACGCTACAAAAAGACCTCCTGCAATGCAGCCCCAGTAATGTTGCGATATATTAGTCAATCACTGAGCCTATGCCATAAACACCGATTTTTTTGTTAGTATTCAAAAAAACCAAGATATACAGTTCTGGTTCGATTGTTGTTTGTAATTAATTCTCAAAAACCGTAATCAAAGGGATAAAGCACCTGAGGTTGAATGTCTGATTATTTCCAAGGAAATTTACCATTACAATCCGTCTCAGTTACCAAGAGCGCACTCAGAAATTCAGAGAGTGACACTGAATTGAGTGGAAATTTAGCTGTAACTATCGCTGAAGCTGCATCAGACCGCAAAGCGGGTGATATTCTAGTGTTGAAGGTAGCAGATGTCTCTTACTTGGCAGATTATTTTGTGATGTTGACTGGCTATTCTAGGGTGCAAGTTAGGGCGATCGCTCAAGCAATAGAAGATAAAGTAGAAACAGAGTGGCAACGCCGTCCTTTGCGGACAGAAGGTAAAGGCGAAGGAAACTGGGTGCTACAAGACTACGGCGACGTGATTGTCCACATAATGATGCCAAAGGAACGGGAATTTTATAATTTAGAAGCATTCTGGGTTCATGCAGAACGTATTTCCCTTCCCAATGTTGAAGAAGGTGGTGGTAAGCCAACATGATGAATTCCTCACTGGCAAATTGCCCAGTTCCCACAGAACAACAACCGCTTAATGAGTATGAACAGCTAAGAACATCCTGGCTATTTCGGGATTGCGTCTTGAATTCGCAGGAGTATGTCAAAAAGCTGGTTTGGATTTGGAGTTTATCTTGGTTAGTGGCGGGACCAGTAGCCGCAGCCAGTTTCTCACCTACCAAACAAATGGCACATTTTATCCTCTGTGGATCTGCTGGGGCCAGTGTGGGGGTAGTCTTAGGACTATTACGCTTATATTTAGGCTGGCTTTATGTACGCGATCGCCTATATAGTACAACTGTATTTTATGAAGAATCAGGGTGGTATGACGGACAAACATGGCTCAAGCCGCAAGAAGTGTTAAATCGCGATCGCTTGATTGTCACCTACGAAATCAAACCCATTCTTCAACGGTTACAATTTACATTCGCTAGCTTGGCGGGAATGTTTCTTACTGGTACTATAGTTTGGCATTTGTTTTAAATACTCATTAGTCATTAGCTAATCACTAATAACTAATGATCAATGACTAATAACTAAAAAGTGATAGATTTAACCCATGACAATGGGAAAACGAACTCAAGCAGCAGCACTGGAAGTCCGGTTGTTGCGAGAAGGTATTATTGAATCGAGGCATATAGTCCAGGCGGTTGTATGCGACGAACGGGGACGGGTGCTAACTGTTGCAGGTAATGCAGAAACAGCTACATTTGTCCGTTCAGCATTGAAACCATTTCAGGCACTAGCTGTCACTACTACAGGCACACTGGAACGTTATGATCTCAGCGATCGCGACTTAGCCATCATCACCAGTTCTCACAAGGGAACTATCGAACAAGTACGACAGGTATTTAACATCCTGTGGCGAGCCGATCTTGATCCTTCTGTCCTGCAATGTCCAATTCCCAAAGGTAAGCGCAGTCCTCTAGAATACAACTGTTCTGGTAAGCACGCAGGGATGTTGGCTGTTTGTCAACAACGCCATTGGCCGTTGAATAATTACTTGGAACGCAAGCACCCAGTACAGCAATTAATTGTTGGTAAGGTAGCTGAGTTACTGCGAATGCCCGCCGAAGAATTCATCAGCGCCCATGACGACTGCGGCGCACCGACGTATCTCATGCAACTAGGTCAAATAGCTTCTTTATATGCGCTGTTAGCTTCTAGTAGTAACTTAGATATGGAGCGCATTGTCCGCGCCATGACTCATCACCCAGCAATGGTGGCAGGTGATGGAGAATTCGATACAGAATTAATGCGTCTCACTCCAGGGGAACTGGTAAGTAAATCTGGAGCGGAAGGAGTCCAGTGTATTGGCAGACTCGGTGAAGGCATGGGTTTGGCAATTAAAGTCATGGATGGTGCTAAACGAGCAAAATATGCTGTGGCAATTCACTTGCTGCAACAGATGGGCTGGATTACTCCTAGCGTCGCTGAAAGCTTGGCAGAAAAGTTTATGAACCCAGGCAAATACACACGTCTAGAGGTTGTCGGAGAATTATCATTTTTGTAGTTGCCAAACTTAAGCTTTTGAGTTATACTTGAAAAGTCGAGAGCGACGCGGGATAGAGCAGCCTGGTAGCTCGTCGGGCTCAACTAGCAAAACTAATTACGCGCTTATTAGTTTGTTTTGCAGTGGGCGGTACATGGAGAAACTCATGTGCGATTACCTGTCAAACTCGGGGAAGCCAACAGCGCGGTAATCCCGAACCAAGCTCTGGAAACAGAGAAGGTGTAGAGACTGGAAGGCAGGCACCCTAACGATAACGCCGAGGGTGAAGGGACAGTCCAGACCACAAACCAGTAAAACTGGGCAACGAAAGTTGTAGATGGTAAGCATAACCCGAAGGTCAGTGGTTCAAATCCACTTCCCGCCACCAAATTTAAAATAAAACCCTGTAATCTTTAAAGATTATGGGGTTTTGTTTTATGCTGATATAAGTTATTCCGTCTGACCAATGGACACAAAGCTGAGGGGAGACATAGCAGAGCAAGCTGCTGTGCTTCATGCTTTAAAGCGTGGCTGGGGAGTTTTAAAACACAATTGGCGATCGCCTGCCATACGATTTAGTATTTGATATAGAGGGAACTTTAGTTAAAATCCAAGTCAAGTATGCTTGGTTGCATGAGCCATCTGGTAATTATGTTGTAGACAATCGCCGCACTAAAACAAATCGCCGACTCATGCTTAGAGCAACATATCAACCATCAGACTTTGATTTTGCCCTAGCCTACATAGAACCACTTGATGTTTTCTATGTCTTTCCGGTAGATGTGTTTATCAGCTATGGTAGCGAAATACACCTTGTCGAAACCGAAAAACGCCAGCGTCAACCCCGTTCGGCAAAATATCGTGAGGCTTGGGAGTTAATCTTACCTTTACAAGTCGGTGCAGCAGGGTTTTGGTTTATTGTTGAGTTGGAATATTCCAAAAAGTTCGGAGAGTCATGGTTGTGAAGTTACAGCGACCCATTTTAATAGGAGGATTAGGATTATCCTTTTCCTTATGGATGGTGCAAAGTTGGCATCATTCAATTATGCAGGTAGGTGAGCTAAGTTTAGTCAGTCTCTTAGCTGTAGGTGGTGGTTTGTGGCTGTGGAAGCGTAACTTCCCCCATGACCATGCAGAACAACCGAGTGGTATCATTACTGATCGGGAAACAGCAGTGAATGCGATCGCTAAAACTGAAGTTGTGATTAATCAGTTAGCGCAAGAAGCTGCAACCCATCCAGCTTTAGACACACTGAAAACACAGCTAGCCGCATTACCTGTAGAGTTAGACAGACAAGATTTGAGATTAGCTGTCACTGGCGGTAAATTCGTTGGTAAAAGTACCTTAATTCAGGTGCTAGAGTCTAGTAATTGGCAAGAAACACAGCAAAGAGTTAGCTTCCAAGAAACAGCACCTTTGTTTCGAGAGGTAGAATCCTCTGATGCGGCTATTCTCACAGAAACAGCAAAATCAGACTTAGTTTTGTTCTTAACTAACGGTGATTTAACTGATTCGGAATTTCAAGCCTTAAAACAGTTAACAGCAACTAATCAGCCACAAGTCTTAGTTTTCAACAAACAAGACCAATATTTGCCTGATGAGCGTGCTAGTATTTTGCAGTCATTAAAACAACGTCAGCAGGATCATGTAGTCGCGGTTTCAGCTGCTCCTGTGGCGGTGAAAGTGCGGAAACATCAGGCTGATGGGAATGTGCAAGAATGGATGGAACAGCCAGCAGCAGATATTCAGCAGTTGACACAGCAATTGAATGAGATTTTAGTACAGCAAAGTCAACAATTGGTGTGGACAACTACTACTAGACAGGCTCTGCTGTTGAAAGCTGAGGCGAAAAATTATTTGAATGGGGTGAGATGCGATCGCGCTACCCCAATTATTGAACAATATCAGTGGATAGCTGCGGCTGCTGCTTTTGCTAACCCAGTTCCAGCACTGGATATTTTGGCAACGGCGGCGATTAATGCTCAAATGGTAATGGATTTGGGTAATATCTATCAGCAGAAATTCTCCCTAGAACAAGCGCAAACTGTAGCGGGAACAATGGGAAGTTTGATGCTGAAATTAGGTTTAGTGGAACTTTCGACTAAAGCTATTAGTACAGTTCTCAAAAGTAACGCTGTTACCTTTGTCGCTGGTGGTTTAGTGCAAGGTGTGAGTGCAGCTTATCTGACTAGAGTCGCTGGCTTGAGTCTAATTGCATATTTTGAACAGCAAGAAATTGCTTTAGATTCTGGTAATAATTTGAATTTAGATAAATTGCGTCAAACCTTACAAAATGTCTTCCAACAAAATCAGCAGTTAGCTTTTCTGCAAGGTTTTGTGAAGCAAGGGGTGAAGCGATTAGTGCCAGAAGTTGTGGGTTAATTTCACGCAAAGGCGCAAACACAAGTCCTTGCGCTTTTGCGTGACTATATTTATTTTTGTGAATCGAAAAAGCCGATTTTTCTCAACTCATATCCTATATGCCTTTTATCCGTCCTTATAGCGATATCACAGTTTCAGCAGATTGCTCTGGTGCGTGACGGGGGCGAAGATGTAAAGTGATTTCTGTATCAAGTCGCTTCAGGAAAATCAGGAGTTTGCCTTCGCTGAACCGTTGAAACTCTCCCTTCATAAGATGAGATACTTCTGGCTGGGAAATACCAAGAAGTTCGCTGATTTCTCGTTGTTTCAAGTTGCGTTGTTTCAAAAGGCGCAGTACCTGAATACCTATCTTACCCCGCGTAAACAGTTCATCTGCATCTGATAACCCAAGGTCAGCGAATACGTTACCATTGCTTTCTTCAAAAACGGGTTCTTGTGTCACTCTTGTTTCTCCCTTGCTACTGCATCCTTATAGCGTTGTTTAATCAGGTCAACATCCGCTTGTGGAGTTTTAATACCCCGCGTTGATTTCTTTTGAAAAGCGTGCAGAACATAGATTTTTTCTCCAATCTTTACTGCATAAACAGCCCTGTAAGTATCGGTATCGTAGCGTTTAACGATTTCATACACGCCACTTCCAACCCCCTTAAAAAGTTTGGCATCCGTTGGTGTTTCCCCTGCTTGAACCAATTGCAGCGCGTAACCTACTGATGCACGCACCTCTTCAGGAAATGAACGGATATTTTTGAGAGAGTCTCCCATCCAAACCAGAGGTCGTAAAGGAATTTCTAGAATGTCCTCATCTTCATCCATTTTATATGAAATTTCCTATAAAACTAGTCAGACAGTAGCATGAAATGTTTTCTGCCCGACTCAGAAGTAAATTTTATTTACAGCAATGTTTAGAATTTTTTTGCAATGTATTCCGCGTGTATAAATTTTATGGGTGTTGCCGAATTAAGTCGCGTTTTGATTTCTACAACACCTCATAATCTAATATAGATTTTTGTGTGTACAAGCAGATAATGCGATCGCTCTACAACAGCCCCCGATAGCGAATAAAAATCAACACTACCGCCCAAGAACCCAAGGCGACTTTGATAGCGACAATGATATTTAAAATGGGGAGAACGCCACCACTGAATAGTGTTCCTAATTCTCCATGTGGTAACTCTATTCCCGCCAAAGTAATTACCGCCAGAACGATGAACAGCAGTACCGAAACTTTCTCCCAGGTGGCGGCGCGCCAACGTTGGTAGATTTCCTGCATCCAGGGGTAGGATGAGGTAATCGCTATCAGTCCAATCGCTGTTCCACCGGCGACACCAGCCGCGAAACCACCACCAGGGCTAAGATGTCCGCGAATTGCTAGCTCAATACCTACTATAGCGGTAATTGTTGCACCTAAACGCGCCAATATAATTGATGGTTGGTCTTTAAATTGATAGATGGTGCAGGATGAATTTTCATTGGCTAGCAGATAGTTTACACCTAAGATGGCGATAGTAAAAACAATTACCTCAAATATGGTGTCGTAGAGGCGATTACGGAAAATTATCCCTGAGACTGCATTGGGAACGCCACTATCTTTAACCACCATTTCCACAATAGAAATCTCTGTGGGAGCAAGTTCAGGATTTTGTAGAACCAGCATTTTGATGAACAATGCTATCCCTGCTAAGATGTAGACCCATTTCATCAATGTTGCTCCTGTAAGTCGGAAACGTTTACATAGGACAGGATTGTGCCTGGTGTGGCAAGTTCGGTTTGCATGATTTCATAGAGGCGTGGGATTCTGGTTGTCGTTTGATAGGGTGGAATTTCCGCGCCATCGACTACGCTATTTTGTCCACTGTCTGCTGTGGGGATACAAGTAGCGTGAATTTCTTTATCTATTAACGCCCTCTCCAAAGCTTGGGTATTGGTATAGGGAACGATTTCTAAACGCAGATAGTGTTTGTTAAAAGTAGCACGTATATCATCAATAATTGTGCTGAAATGGCGATCGCTCTCTTCCTCTCTTGACTCATCTTGAATTACCCCCAACCGCATCACCATTGATGAGCGTACCGCCACTGCATAGAGAGTAGTTGCCAACATACTCCCCATCAAGGCTTCAGTTAAAGCTACATCCACCGCGCCTAGAATGGCATCTACCAAGGCGGCGACTGCACCCAATACCCCACGAATTACTAAAGCATGGTAGGGATTGGTTTGAGTGACTAACATCCCACCCGCTAAGGGCAATAAGGCAATAATTATATAGATATAGCTATCCTTCATGATTTTCCTCTTCATAGGAACAGTGAGCTATTACGTAACCCAGCATGGTGTTCCAGACCGCTAAGGAAATAATCCCCAAGATGAGTAGCGGCCATTCACTGGGTATTTTGAGTAGCAAGCCGACAACCATCAGCATTGAGCCGAGAGTATCAGCGACGGAAAGACCATGTAGTTTAAATAAGACTGAGCGATCGCTAACTAAATGAGCCGTTCCCCAAAACCAGAAAATCAGACCGATGAATATACAGATATAACTCAAAATGTTGATCATACGTCACTCAATCGTTTTAATATTTGCGCTAGTAGCATGAAGCCAGCGTTACCCACACTCAAAATAATCACTCCCACTACACCAATCATCCAATCATCGCGGAGAACGGAGACGAACAAAATCATAATGGCTATCTTGCTAGAGATGCTGCCAAAAGCCAACATGATCTGCCAGATATCATCACTTTTCCAGGTTTCATAGATGGGGATGAGCAAGGCTGCAATCATGGCAATGATGATGATTTCCAGGTTCATGGTTTTTTCCTCGGTTGAATCTGGTGGACTTCATACCAACCCTCTTCGCGGTAATTGGTGACTATGGTTTTGGGTGTAAAGGTAATGATGAAAATATCCAAGAAAACGAGATTAGGCGATCGCTTGAGTTTGACGTGTTCGAGAATGATTTCTTCGTGTTGATGGGGACGGAAAATAATTTCAAAGGCTTCCAGATAAGCGACGGGAATAGCTACGATGATTTTGACGATTACCTGTAGCCAATCTTTTAATTTATCTGGTGATGTGTAAACGCGTGGCAATAACAGAGCAATGGCTACACCGATAATAATATTTGTCCAACTCACATTAGCTGTGAGTAGTAACCAAATTACCAGTCGTAATATGAAATACCCAATCATGCTAAAGCCATCCAAAATAGTAGGATTAAAATCAAGCTCATCATCCCAATCAAATGGTCAAATTGTTCTAATACACGGGGTATATAGACATTTAACCGTTGGAAAATCAACTTATAAGCTAACCACCCTCCAGCAATGATGGCGATCGCTTTGATGATGTCGTTGGGGTTATACGCCTGAAGATAGATGACATTGGTGGCAAATAGTCCCCCAATCAACAGTGTGACGGCTGGCCAAAAACCTGGTTTAACTAGCTGTTCTCCCTGGGGTTTATGGGGTAAAAAGATGAATTTGGCAAAGGTAATAGCTGTACCTACGGCGGCGGTATTCATGGCGATCGCTTGCCAAGGTAGCAGATTTTTCATAGTCAATATCTTCGCCCCAAAACCACACAATAAGGGCAAGCCGGAAATAGATAGACTCGCTATGACTAAGCCGATCCAAAGAGTTGTATCCATCTGCTTTTGTTGCAGTTCTGGGAATTTGCGGCTAGGTAATGAGCCTGCACTCAGAAACAGTGTTGATTTGACTAGTCCATGTGCCAAGGCATAAAAACCCCCTACTGCCGGTGCGGCCATTATCCAACCCAATTGGGAAATCGTACTCATCGCTAGTGTCCGCTTGGTATCTTTTTCCAAAACGGCACAGGATGCTCCCATCAAAGCTGTCCCCACACCAAAAATCCTGACGATGATTTCAATTTCTTCCGAAATGGCAGCGCAACGCAACAGGGGTAAAACGCTGGCTTTGACGACAACTCCCGATAGTAAAGCCGACACTGGGGTTTCTGATTCCGAGTGGGTTAAGGGTAGCCACAAGCCAGAAACAAATATTCCCGCTTTCCCCAATAGTCCCAGAAATAGCAGGGCAATAGCTTCTGGTGGTGCGCCTTTTAAGCCTGCAAAAGCAAAGGAATGATGGGTTTGATAAACCAGTACCGCGCCTACTAGATAAAACAACATTACTGTGTTGCTGACAAACAGATAACGCAACCCTACCCAAATGGAGCGATCGCTGCGGGGATAAGCGATTAACAAAAAGGCAGCAATGCCGCTTACCTCTAAAGCTACGTATAAACTAATAAAATCCGCACAGACAAAGGCCGCATTCAAGCTACCATGCACAAGAATTGTCTGAGCATAAAAAAAAGCCGTCTTATCGCTGTACCAACAGTAGATAATCACCGCAGCAGTGACTATGGCATTAGTTAAGATGAAGTAACCACTTAACTCATCGGCTACTAATGTCACGCCGAAATTGTCGAGTAAATTTAGTCTGATGGGCGACTGCTCTACAAATAACTGTACCGCATAGGCGGCGGAAGCTAGTGACCCCAACAAGGTGAGATAGCGATTGAGTTTGGGGACTAAAAAAATCAAGAACCCCAAAAAAAATGGTAGTGCAATCCAAGCGATCGTGATCGTGTTCATCATGGCGTATTGTTCTTCTCAATCTCACTGGTTTCCAAGGTGGGATTATCTCGTGCTAGTTTCATCACCCCAACTAGCATTAATGCTTGAATCGAAAAGCCAATCACAATCGCTGTCAAAATCACCGCTTGGGGAACTGGATCGGAATAGGCGGGATTTTCAACTTTGCCAACAATTGGTGAAAATAAACCATCTCGTGACGCAATCAGTACGTAGTAAGCGATCACCCCGGTACTCATCACATCCATAGAGATGATTTTCATCAACAGGTTCTTTTTAAGAATGATGCCGAAAAAGCCGCACAAGATTGTTGCGAATACAAAGGCTTCTAACACAGGAAGTATGGGTTGGGTAAGGGTAGGCAGTAATATCTAGGTAGAAAAGATAGTGGCTTGTTTTAGTTGAAATTAATTGCACTTATATGTTTTTTGATTCATTCCTTGTTATTGTTTGATTTTGTTAAGAACGAGAAATTAAAAAAATTCAGACTCAAAATTGTTTTTCTGAGACATTTAAATCCAGGAGTTGCAATTATTCTAAAAAAATTTAAATAAACCTAAACATTCAATAATCTTACTATCAACCGGTATACCTGTTATCATAAGAATATCTTATGTCAATCATTGAATTTCACCAGGAGTCTGGAAAATCGCTTTGGCTTTGATGAATCCTATGTAGTCATGTTTGATGATTTCAGAGTTATTTGCAACCCCTTTTCCATATTTACCGTCTAGTAATTAATAAATTTTATAAGTGAGACGAAAATATACAAATGATTTTTATTCCTCGTATTTTCTCGTTCTTTTCTGGTTCAGGTTTTTTAGATTTAGGTTTTGAAGCAAGCGGTTTTAATATCTTTTATGTCAATGAAATCTTTTCTCCGTTTATGGCTGCATATCGTTATTCACGCGAGATGCTGAAATTACCGTCGCCAGAATATGGATATCATCATGGAGAAACAGGAGATATAACTCAACTGTTCGCAGGTGTACAAGCACAGCAGCTTCAAGAATTAGTTAAAGATTGTCGGCATTCAAATAATATTGTTGGTTTTATTGGTGGCCCGCCTTGTCCTGATTTCTCCATTGGAGGTAAAAATAGGGGTGATGCAGGAGATCAGGGTAAACTTTCGGCTGCTTATGTGGAATTAATTTGTCGAAATTTACCAGATTTTTTTTTATTTGAGAACGTTAAGGGTTTGTGGCGCACGAAGAAACACCGTCAATTTTTTGAATCGCTAAAACTTCAGTTACAAAAAGCAGATTATATACTAACAGAAAATTTAATTAATGCGATTGAGTATGGTGTACCTCAAGATAGAGAAAGAATTATTTTATTGGGATTTCAAAAAAATTTTTTGGATGATATTGGCATCAAGGTTATTAGTGATTCTGGATTATCATCTATTAATTTTCCCTGGTTGAATCATATTTTGTATCCTCAAAACAAGGTTTTTACTTATCCTTGGAGTCAATGCGAACCATTTCGTGAGGATTCTGTAATTCCTTGTCCTGATGGTATTCCGCAAGCACTGACAGTGGAATATTGGTTTAGAAAAAATGCTGTTTCAGCACATCCTAACGCTCACCATTACTTTCAACCCAGAGCAGGTATGCAAAAATTCGCCAGTATTGCGGAAGGTGATGATACAAAAAAATCTTTTAAACGTCTACATCGCTGGCGTTACTCTCCCACAGCTTGCTATGGTAATAATGAAGTGCATTTACATCCTTACAAAGCTAGGCGAATTTCTGTAGCAGAAGCTTTAGCAATACAATCTTTACCTGCAAATTTTGTTTTGCCAGAAAATATGTCCTTAACCAATATGTTTAAAACTATAGGCAATGGTGTACCATATTTGGCATCAAAAGCATTAGCTCAAAAAATTCTGGATTTTTTAGTATCTGGTCGGGAAAAATTCCCAATTTTAAATTAAGGTAATCAAATATCATCTAGATGATGGGAATAGTATATTTTTCTTGATGCTGGAGGGTAAGTATTACTGAAAATATTTTGGTTCAATGTTAAGTAAAATACCTATCTTAGCTGCTTGTACTCAATATTCGGTATATACGACTGAGCCTGTAGTGAGTTTTCAGGTTAGACTCGGAATAGATATGGTTTAATTAATTATCAGAATCTTAATTTTTTATAAAGACTTATAGTTCAATTAGTTTGGTAAAAATACGATGGCAGCAGACTATCCAGATATTGATATTGCGCCATTGATCGATCATGCGCTGTTAACGCCAACAGCTACTCCAGAGCAGGTTGAGCAATGGTGTCAACAAGCAGATAGATTTAATTTCGCGTCGGTTTGTGTGTATCCTGCTTATGTCAAACAAGCCGCAGAACTCTTACACGGTAAAAAGCCTAAAGTTTGTACAGTAATTGGTTTTCCTACGGGGGCGACAACTAGGGCTGTCAAGTTGTATGAGGCTCAAGAAGCAGTAGAAAACGGGGCTACAGAGTTAGATGTAGTCATGAACTTAGGTTGGCTAAAAGTTGGTAAAACCGATGCCATTCACCGAGAAATTGCTGAAATTTGTGAGGAAACAGGGCAATCTGTGAAGGTGATTTTGGAAACCAACCTGTTGACGGATGCAGAAAAAAAACTAGCCGCCGAAATTGCTATGGACGCAGGAGCAGCATTCTTAAAAACCAGTACAGGTTGGAATGGTGGGGCTAGTGTATCGGATGTCAAACTGTTGAAGGAAGTAGCACGAGACAGAGTAGGAATTAAAGCCTCTGGGGGAATTCGGACTCTAGAGCAAGCTTTAGACTTAATATTGGCGGGTGCTACGAGGTTAGGCACATCTCGGAGTATTGATTTGATCCGAGAGCGCGATAACCTGGAAAAAGGTAGCTAGTCTCACTCATTTGTCATTTATTTTTTGTCTTCACATAATGACTAATGACTAAGGACTAATAACTAATAACTAATGAGTAAAACCTATAAAGCAACGGGTATCAATCTCAAAACCCAAGTGCTAGGAGAATCAGATAAAATAGTGACTATTTTGACACGAGAATTCGGTTTGATTCGAGCAGTTGCCCCAGGCGCACGTAAGCATAATTCTAGCCTTGGCGGTAGAAGCGGGATGTTCGTCGTCAACGAGCTACTGATTGCTAAAGGGCGATCGCTCGATAAAATTACACAAGCTCAAACAGTCAAAACTTATCCGGGTTTGTCTCAAGATTTAGGAAAATTAGCTGCTAGTCAGTATCTAGCCGAAATAGTTCTTTGTCAGGCTTTGAGTGAACATCCCCAAGAAGAACTCTATGAGTTACTCAATGAACATCTTCAGCGATTAGAGGCTTTGCCTAGAACAGAGCCATCTAGTATCTTAGCCTGCCTAGCTCATGCCGTTTTTCACCTCTTAGCCTTAGCAGGACTCACCCCCCAAGTTCAAACCTGTTGTTTAACCCAACGCCCTCTCATGCCAGACTCCAGCAACCCCAACTGGCAGGTAGGTTTTAGCATCCCATGTGGTGGAATTATTTGTTTAGAAGCTTGGGAAAATTTACGAAAAGAAGCCAACAGAAGTGCAAGCAGACAAGGGAGAGCAGGAGAGCAGGGGAGAAGAACTGTTAACCAATCCCCAGTCCCCAGTCCCCAGTCCCCAGTCCCAAATCCCCAGTCCCCAATCCCCAGTCCCCAGTCCCCAAAACCTGACTACCAAACAGTTGTACATCGGCAAGAACTTCCTGTCATTTCTGTGCGTTTGAATGCTCAAGAACTTGCCATGCTCCAACAGATGTCACAACCAGAGATAATGCAAATTAATAACACCAGCTATCAAAGCTGGTTATCTGTGGAGCAGATTTTGCGCCAGTATGCTCAGTATCATTTAGGTCGCCCTATTCGCTCTGCTACTTTAATCGATTCTTATTTTGCTGCCAACCATGATACAACCGTCTGATTTGGATACAAAAATTCTGCCGTTGTCACCCACTCATCCCAGAAAACCGAATAGGGCATCAGATCCTACTACATCAAATTATTTGAGTGCTGTTCCTCAGTCTATTCCTAGTCACATTGATAGTGAAGACAAGTCTGCACCAAATATTTCTCCAAATGGGAAAAGTTGGACATCGGAAATACCAAAAACTGATGTGCCAGAACCATCAGCAACAAAATTCCCAGAGCAATTAACTCATAGTGATACCAGAAGTGAAGACAACGCCAAAGGTATACCAGTAACTTCTACTCCCTGCCAAGAATCTACATCATTATTAGATGATTCTGGTTCTGGTGGGGAAGCAGCATCAGGTACTACGCAAAAGCAGGGGTTTGCACCTGTATTTAGTAACCCTAATTTTTTGGCGCTTTGGGGTGGTCAAGTTTTTTGCCAATTGGCAGATAAAGTCTATTTGGTACTGATGATTGCCTTGATTAATACTCAGTTTCAGGGCAGTAATCAAAGTATCAGTGGTTGGGTATCAGCTTTAATGATGGCTTTTACTATTCCTGCCGTGCTGTTTGGTTCGGTAGCTGGTGTATTTGTAGATCGGTGGTCAAAAAAGACTGTGTTAGTAGCCACCAATGCTTGGCGTGGCATTTTAGTGTTAGCCATTCCCGCTCTATTGTGGTTAACTCATGATTGGCAACCCATAGGGATGATACCTGTAGGTTTTGCCATTATTTTAGCTGTGACTTTTTTAGTCTCCACATTAACCCAGTTTTTTGCACCAGCAGAACAGGCGGCAATTCCTTTGGTGGTGAAGGAACAGGATTTACTATCGGCCAACTCCCTCTATACAACAACAATGATGGCTTCGGTAATCATAGGGTTTGCAGTAGGAGAACCGTTATTGGCACTGGCTGATACTATTTGGGCGCAACTGGGTGGTAGTAATGGCTTGGGTAAAGAAATTTTAGTTGGTGGTAGTTATGCGATCGCTAGTATCATCTTGCTACTATTAGTCACCAACGAAAAAACCCACGCACCGGAAACCGAGTTTCCTCACGTATTTTCTGACCTGCGCGATGGTTTAAGCTACCTGAAAGATAACTCTCATGTCCGTAATGCTTTACTGCAACTGATGATTTTGTTTTCAGTGTTTGCAGCTTTAACTGTTTTAGCAGTTCGCATGGCAGAAATCATACCTAACCTGAAAGCTTCCCAATTCGGCTTTTTATTAGCGGCAGGCGGTGTGGGAATTGCAGCTGGAGCTACGATTTTGGGTCAGTTTGGTCAGCGTTTCTCTTATACTCAACTCAGTTTGTGTGGATGTTTGGGTATGGCAGCATCTTTGATGGGTCTTTCTCTGTTCACTACTCAACTCTGGCTAGTCTTGCTATTCGTAACACTGCTAGGTGTTTTCGGTTCATTGGTAGGTATCCCGATGCAGACTACCATTCAAACACAAACCTTACCAGAAATGCGTGGTAAGGTATTCGGTTTACAAAATAATGTGATTAATATTGCCCTGTCTCTACCTTTAGCATTAGCAGGTGTAGCTGAGACTTTTGTCGGTTTAAAGGCTGTATTTATGGGATTAGCGGCGATCGTCTTTTCTGGAGGTATCTTCTCTTGGTATAACTCCCGTGATTAATTATCATCTTCCCAGGCAGATTTATCTACTGCCTCAACATCACTACTAACTGACTGAAAGCAAAAGCTTTCATGCTAAACTTATTTCAGGAAAATTTTATCGCCAACTTGCTGGGTATCGGGTTAAATTGAGCCAGATAAAGCTGTTGCAAATGTACGTTAATGTACAATAGAAAAACAAGATAAATAAGCCCATGAATTATCTACTTTAGTAAACCTAAAGTTTGGCATGATGGCTAGTTTAGGGTGGGAATATATGCTAAATAAACAGCCAGCAAGTAAAAACTGATAAAAAAAATTCAAAATAAATAATTAAACCCACTCTTCTGATAGCTGAGAAAGAATGCGTATAGCCTGGATTGGAAAAAAATCACCCTTTTGTGGCAACGTCACTTACAGTAGAGAAATCACAAACGCCTTGCTAGACAGAGGGCATCAAGTTAGCTTTCTCCACTTTGCTCAAGAAGAACCTGAAGTAGACAACTGGCCGAATTTTCAAGAGGTTTCCCTGCCTTTCCTTTACAAGTCGCAGGTTTACACCATCCCCACTTTCAAAGCAACTAAGGTTTTAACTAAGTCACTCAAGGAAATTAAGCCAGATATTGTCCACGCCTCCTTGACTTTATCTCCCCTTGACTTTGTACTACCAGAAATCTGTGAACAATTAAATTTGCCCCTCATTGCGACATTTCACACCCCATTTGCAGGTAAGGGGGCAAAACTAATTTCAGGCACACAACTTTTAGCATATCAACTATATGCGCCTTTTTTGGGTAATTATGATCGCGTGATTGTATTCTCTCAAATCCAGCGTGAACTGTTGGGACGAATGGGTGTACGAGAAGAAAATGTGGCTGTGATTCCCAATGGTGTCGATACTGTCAAATATTCCCCTGGCTATTCCACAATTAAAGCTGAATTTCAAGCTGAACGTCTGTTTGTTTATCAAGGACGACTAGCTCCAGAGAAAAACGTAGAATCATTGCTACGTGCTTGGAAGCAGGCAGGCATGGGGCCAAATAGTAAATTGTTAATTGTTGGTGATGGCCCCTTAAGAACTTCTTTAGAACCATTTTATGGTGCTGAATACAACATTATTTGGTTGGGATTTGTGGCAGATGAAGCCCGACGGATCGAAATTTTACGGGGTGCAGATGTATTTATTTTGCCTTCATTAGTAGAGGGTTTATCGCTATCACTACTAGAGGCTATGGCCTGTGAGTTAGCTTGTATCGCTACAGATGTGGGTGCAGATGGTGAAGTATTAGAAAAAGGTGCAGGAGTAGTCTTAAATCCCAAGACAGTGCGATCGCAACTGAGAACTCTTCTTCCATTATTTCAAGACCATGCTGAGTTAACAACATTACTGGGACAAAAAGCTAGAAAGCGTGTACTAGATTTATATACTCTGAGTAAAAATATTACTCAATTAGAAGAACTGTATCGGGAAGTTTTAGCACAGCGCCCTGTAAAACTCAGTTGGGGAGCATAGGGTATCAAAAACGTAGCTTACTTCATTCTTCATTCAGAATTGAGTCCAAAATTTCTGGTGTTAATCCTCGCGCTTGAGCATTCCGGCTAATCTCACTCATTATTTCCTCTAAGGGTCTTTTGCTTCGAGTTGCATCACCAAGTTTAAGACTAAGTAATGGGTTCTTGGCAACTTTTGGTGATCTTAGCCGGGGGAAGGCAGAGGGCAGTCCCAATGAAAAAATTTCATCACCATGAATGAAAATGTGGTAACTTCCAAGATAAGGCTGATACAAGCGAGGTTGTTTCCTTATTAGAGCATCAGAGCCTGAAGGGCAGTCTAACCTGGATATCGAGAGGAATTACCAATTGTCGCCACTGAGCAATTTTTTGGTTTTAGTGAGCACGCAAGTCAGAATCTACTATTTAGATATCCACGTATTAGCCCCCTATCAATTTTGAAAGTTGTAGTAGCTCAAGAGATATGCAGGTAGTCTACAATCGTTGTGCAGGACTAGATGTACACAAAAAGACGGTGGTAGCTTGTGTAATTACCCCGAAGTCTTCGTCCGGATGGCACAAGGAAATACGCACATTCACTACAATGACTCAGGACTTGTTAAAACTTTCTGACTGGTTAACAAGTCACAATTGTACTCATGTAGCAATGGAGAGTACTGGAGAGTACTGGCGACCTGTATTTAATATCCTAGAAGGAAACTTTGAAGTTATGTTAGTTAATGCCCGTCATATAAAAGCGGTGCCAGGACGCAAAACAGACATCAAAGATTCGCAGTGGATTGCCGAACTACTACAACATGGGTTGTTACGTGCGAGTTTTATTCCCCCTGTGGAGCAAAGAGATTTGCGCGATTTAACTCGTCATCGTAGCAATTTTATTCGCGAAAGAGTTAACTTAGTGAATCGAGTCCAAAAAGTGCTGGAAGCTGCTAATATCAAACTTGCCTCAGTTGCCAGTGACGTAATGGGTGTGTCAGGACGAGCAATGCTAGCTGCGATTGTTGAAGGTAGCGCTAGTCCTGAACTGATGGCGGACTTGGCAAAAGGAACCATGCGAAAAAAGCACGATTTACTGATTCAAGCACTTGAGGGTAGAGTTCGTCCTCATCAACGATTCATTCTTGCACAGCTACTGTGTCAAATTGATAGCATAGACGAAACAATTAAATGTTTTGACCAACAAATTGAGGAATATTGCCGCCCTTTCGACCAAGCGGTTGAGTTAGTTGACACCATACCTGGTGTTGCTCGTCGAACTGCTGAGATCATTGTCTCGGAAATTGGCACGGATATGAGTCGCTTCCCAAGTGCCGAACATTTGGCTGCTTGGGCTGGGGTTGCCCCTGGAAACTATGAAAGTGGCGGTAAGAAGCTTTGTGACGGCACTCGCAAAGGTAATCGAGTTTTACGAACTATTTTGGTTCAAGCTGCCCATGCTTTGGCTCGAACTAAAACTTACCTTGCTGCACAGTTTCGTCGTCTGTCGGCACGACGCGGAAAAAACGCGCTGCGGTTGCTGTTGCACATTCTATTTTAACGATCGCTTACCATCTCATATCACGTCAAGAACCTTATAAAGATTTAGGAGCTGATTATTTCGACAAACATCGACATGTAAGTGTCAAGAAACGTTTGATTAAACGCCTAGAAAAACTTGGTTATCAAGTTAGTGTTGAACCTGTTCCGGTCGCAATTTAAACCTGTAATCAATATTTTGTTTCGGCTGTGTCGCCATTCAACGACAATAGCCACATACTTTCTTTAGTTTTTTACCAAAGTTTGATTTTCAAGTCAGAGGGCAGAAGGCAGAAGTCGGAAGAGTAGAAGTAATAATTTCAACCCTTGAGTTTGTTTAAAGTAGCAACTAATATACTTTGCATTTCCTCAACTTCATTTAATACGGGAGTGAAAAGGTCTTTATCAGCTAAATCTACTTCTTTGGCAATGATTAATTGCGTATCAAGTTCTCTCAAAGAACCTAGCGCAATATGTAAAAACTGGATATATTCTGGTTTGGAACGCCTACCATAGCCTTCAGCTATATTAGACGCTACAGATACGGATGAACGGCGTATTTGACTAGTTAAACCGTACAATTCTGACTGAGGAAATAGGCGGGTAAATTTATAACAATTGATAGCAAGTTGAACTGCCCTTTGCCAGATAAACTGATTTCTATAACTCATATAATCAAGTGTAAATTGTCAAAATTTTCTTTTCAAATAGCCAACAGAAATCGTCGTTCTAGTAAGTCTATCTTGGCGCGACCATACATCTGCCGTTTTAACATTTTCAGTCGATTAATATGCCCTTCAACTGGGCCATTACTAACTGACATAGTTACACCTGCTTTCACAGCATCGTAGTCAGACTCTAAACTAACAGCAAAGGAGCGCAACAAAGAAACCAAGCTGTTTTTAGCTTTGTTTAACCAAGCATCGAGCTGCTCAGGCAGGCGTTGACGCACAAGAGATGCAAACTGTTGTGCTAGTTCAATAGCTGACTTCAAATCCGAATGGGCTTTTTGTAGTTGAGCGATGACTTCACGCTCATTAGGCTGTATTAATTCTGGTCGTCGCAAGACTAAAGCTGTGACGCGACTGGGGGTGAGAGGACGATGGGCGCAAGAGCTAACCCTGGGGGAAGCGTTTTTTCTTGAACCTTTTGCTGGCTCAAATCCGGGCAAGGTCTTGAGATAACGAGTGAAGCGAGCGACCGTGGCATAACTACCGGTATAGCCGCAGGTGCGAATTTCTTCAAACAGTTCTTGGGTGTTGTGGTTCCCGCTATTCCAGCGACTGAGGAGGTAATCATGATAAGGGTTGAGAAGACTCAGACCGTGGTCGCTACGTTCACGACGTTCGGTAAAAGTTGAGCTACGCAAGTAATTGAATACGGTAGTTTTAGAAACTCCCAGCTCTTGAGCGATTGCTAGCCCTGATAAGCCAATAGACCGCAGTCTCCAAACTTGCTCATGGATTTCTCTGCGTCTATCCCGTGCTTTGGCGGATTGAACTTTTCTTTTTAAAGATGTGTTTTGGGGAAACCTTGGCACAACTGGACTCTTATTAGTCTCAGCAATCATGGAAAGGTTGTTTGCTGTTTCCACCTCTAAATGCACTTTAGTATCAGTATTAAAGACTTGTTTTTCCACTTCTTTTAGTGTTTTGGCGTGATTACCAAAGACTTGATAAAGCGTTTGAGATAAGTTCTGCAATAGATGAAAGCGGTCTGCAACTTGAATGGCTTCTGGCGCACCTTGGCGAATACCACTTTCATAAGTTTTTGACCGATCTCGTGAGACGACTTTGACACCAGGGTGAGCTTTTAACCATTCTGCCAAAGTTTCAGCCTTTGCATCTTTGAGTAGAGCAATTGGTCGTCTGCGTTCGAGATCAATTAGTGCTGTGCCGTAAGTTTTACATTTACGAAAACAAAAGTCGTCTACCCCAAGAGTATGTGGCGTTACGATGGGTGGTAGTGGAATTGAGCGGACTAAATTTAATAGCGTGTTGCGAGAAACTTTTATCCCCAAGTCCTGTGAGAGTCTTACCCCTGCTGCACCACCATTAGCTAAACCAATCGCACTCAGTCTTTGAGCTAAACGTAGAGTTCTTCTCGCCCAAGGTGCGGTAACATTGGTCAGCCTTTCTGCAAAAATGCGCCGTTTACACAATTTATTAAGGCAAAAAAACTTCCGCACCCTTAACTGTAAAGTAATGCTGTAATCAGCCCAGGGTAAATCTGCTAACTTTCGCTCATAGCGACTATGAATTTTATGAGTTGGTTGGTTACAAACTGGACAATTAACTACTCTATTGATAGCAGAAACAATCAACTTTATCTGAGTTTTTATCTCGTCAAGAATGCAATTTTCAAGTTTCAGGTTTGCTGAATCTGGTAATAGATAACTTAGCACTGACATAACCAAGCTGAGGCTTATCCCTCAAATGTTTGATGGAGTGAAGTTTGACGTATCTCAATTATATCTTTCTAACTTCTGCCTTCTGCCTTCTGCCCTCTGCCTTCCCCCAACCAAGATCACCAAAAGTTGCCAAGAACCAAGTAATGCTTCAAATTTACGACGCTGTTCTTCAGAAGCTGCCTCAAAGATACGGGCAGCCTCAGCATTAACACGAATTGTGATAGTTTTAGTTTCCATAATAGGTATTTGGCGTTTAACTGATTATATTTTTATCTAGGAATTAATTAATAGCTAAATCACCAACCCAAACTGGTAGGCTGTTGATAAATCCGCTTTAGGGTATTCACATCTCTGGGAGAAATCGGGGGTGGGTTGCGGACTTGAGAAAAGTAAAGCACATCAGTTTCTATTGGACTATGACCCCAAATTCCCAAGGCGTGACCGAGTTCATGACGGGCGGCTGCAAACAGATAATTACCAGTCTGGCTGGGACTCAAAAGAATTTGAAAGCGGTGTAATAAAACATTATTGTTAGTGTATAGCTCGTAACGCGCCAGAGCAGAACGCGCACGGGTAATTTTATTGTCACGGGAAAACTCCAGAGGTGGTGTTTTGCGCTCGATAGTAATATCAGCACTCTCTGGTTGTTCTACAACTATCAAAGGTAAATAATTATTCCATTCCTGTACAGCTTGTAAGACCATTTCAACCCATGTTTGAGCCTGTTGGGGATTAATTGCTTGTGGTCGTTGGATATGAACTTTAACAGGAAATTGCGACCAAACTAAATAGCCTACCCCAGTCGTTGTGACTTGGGAGAAATAATCACCACTATTTGTGCTATCTTGCCATTGTGCTAATTGAGGCGGTAAAGGATGAGGTTTGAGGGTGGGGGAAGGGAGGCTTGCTCCTAGGGGCTGAATAAATTGGAGGTTGATAAAAATAACTAGCAGCCCTGTACTGATAAATAATACAAAGGCTGCTAGTAAACGTTTGAGGATGGAATTTTTCAGGCTATGAGGTGTTGGAGAGAGAATTTTCTGCCCCATTGACCTATTTCCCTTTTACTTAGGTAACCAGCCAGCACTTAAAACTACTGTTAAACCCATAAAAATGACTGTCAGCGCCCAGGTAACTCGGTTAAGGGTGTTTTCGGCGCTTTTGGTACTGCTGAACAATTGGGCTTGTCCACCTATAGCTCCAATCCCATCGCCTTTGGGGCTATGCAGTAATACTAAAACAATCATGCCCAGGGCAGAAAGCGCCCAAATGATTTGCACAATACTGGTAACTGTCATGGTAGCAATCTCTTTTATAAAAGTTTCAAAACACAGTTAGAAAACAGTTATAGCAGGTTACAGGTTACAGGTTACAGAGTTAAAAGCCCTTCAGTGTATAGGTTTTATCATCTATTGATTTCCTAACCACCTTGGCTATTGCTATAGCAACTTAATGCTAACTGTTTTCTCGTAAATCACAGGATAAGTTGCCACCTGTCCCCTGTCACCTGTCACCTGTCACCTGTTCCCTCTCACAGCCCTACTGGTACAGGAGTACGAGTGCGTTGCACATCATATTCTGCTGGTTGCAGTAGCGATCGCCCGGTCATTTCTGGTGGTTGGGGTAGCTGTAAAATCTCTAGAATTGTCGGTGCAATGTCAGCTAGTTTGCCATCACTTCGCAGTTCGACATTTGTACCATATCCAGGAATTTTGACTCTTTCACCCTCCACTAAAATTAGGGGGACTGGATTAGTTGTGTGCGCCGTCCAGGAATTGCCTTCTTCATCTAGCATATACTCGGCGTTACCGTGGTCGGCGGTGATAATTGTTGTCCCGCCAGCTTTGCTCACACCTTCTAACAAGCGACCTAAACAATGATCTACTGTTTCAATTGCGGTGACAGTAGCATCCATTTGACCAGTATGCCCTACCATATCCGGGTTAGCATAGTTGATCACCACCAAGGAGTAGACACCCTTTTCAATGGCAGCGATCGCTACCTCAGTTACTGCTTCTGCTGACATGGTTGGGGCTTTGTCATACGTCGCTACCATGGGACTACTGACCAATTCCCGGTCTTCTCCAGCAAAAGGTTCTTCTAAGCCACCATTAAAGAAATAGGTGACATGGGCATACTTTTCAGTTTCGGCAGTGCGTAACTGCTGTAAACCATGATTGGCGATGACTTCACCCAGAATATTACTTAAATTCTGCGGCTCAAAGGCTACAGATACAGACAAATCAGAATCATACTGCGTAAATGTCACAAACGACAGAGGCTTGATTTGCTCTCTTGCAAAACCAGTAAATTCGGGACTGACAAAAGCTTGAGTTAATTGTCTGGCGCGATCAGGACGGAAGTTGAAGAATATCACCCCATCTCCTGGCTCGACAGCACCGGGAGCAATCCGCACTGGTACGATGAATTCGTCAGTCACCCCTTCAGCATAAGATGCTTGTAGGACATCCACCGCTTTGCGACCATCACCGTTGCCAGCTTGCGTCATAACATTGTATGCTTGCTGGACTCGATCCCAACGGCGATCGCGATCCATCGCATAGTAACGACCACTGATAGTCACTATGCGCCCAATTCCGGCTTTCTCTACGTATTCTTCTAAAGCATTGATTGCTTTTATACCATCCGTTGGTGCAGTGTCACGACCATCAGTAATGGCATGAATACAAACTTCTGAAATTCGCTGATCTTTGGCTAAGTCAAGTAGTCCGAACAGATGGGTGATATGTGAGTGTACTCCACCCTCAGAACACAGCCCAACTACATGCAGCTTGCCATTCCGAGAGCGAACTTCCTGGCAAATTTTGACAAGAGCTGAGTTGCTGAGGATAGAACCATCTTCCACAGCATCAGAAATGCGTACCAATTCTTGTGGTACGACTCGACCTGCGCCGATGTTCAAATGGCCAACTTCAGAGTTACCCATTTGACCCTCTGGCAATCCTACGGCTTTCCCTGATGTGTGGATGAGGGTATGCGGGTAAGCTGCCCATAAACTGTCCATAATTGGAGTTTTGGCAGCGATAATCGCGTTTCCTCGCTTCTCCTCGCAGTAGCCCCATCCGTCTAAAATGACTAGCACCACAGGAGCAACAGGTGCTTTGGTCATAGTAAAATTGCCCTTTACTTTTTGTAATACCCGAATGATACCACTGCTAACCACCACTGCAAGTGAATTTCTGCCTATTAACTTCTTTTATGACATCATTCTATTTCTTTTAGCTTTTCTTAAACCCTAGTGATTGTTGCATATATTTTTTGATAAACAAGTTACTCAGACAACTTAGTAGCAGCCTAAAAACACTACCCATTCACTTCAATTTGGACAACAAGCAAGTTAAGAAGATGAGGGAGATTGAAAATCTGTCTTCCCCCATTCCCCATTCCCTACTCCCTACTCCCTATTTTCAGCTATTTCTTTTTCGCTGCTTTAGCAGCTTTTTTTGCTGCTTTCTCAGCCGCGATCGCTTCTAATCTGGCTGCTTCTTTTTCTTCAGCAATTTTTGCCAGATAATAGTGGTAATCACCCAGGTAGACACGAAATTCACCATCACGAATTTCGACGATTTTGTTAGCCACCTGAGAAATAAAATACCTGTCGTGGGAAACTATAATTGCTGTGCCATCATAGTTTTGTAGTGCTTCCTCTAACATTTCCTTGGCAGGAATGTCTAGGTGATTGGTTGGCTCATCTAGGATGATTAAGTTAGCGGGACGTAAGAGCATTTTCGCTAGTGCTAAACGCGCCTTTTCTCCTCCACTTAATGCTTCTACTTGCTTAAATACTGTGTCACCAGCAAATAAAAACCGTCCCAATAGAGTGCGGACTTCTTCGTTTTTCCAATCAGGAACTTCATCATGGATGGTTTCCATGACTGTTTTTTGCAAATCCAAAGCCTCAGCTTGATTTTGCTCAAAGTAACCAGGGATAACGTTGTGTTCGCCTAATTCTACAGTCCCTTCTGTGGGTGGTTCTACACCCATAATCATGCGTAGTATGGTAGATTTGCCTGCACCGTTGGGGCCAAGAAAAGCGATGTGATCGCCTCTTTCAATTAGTAGATTTGCACCCAAAAACAGAATCTTGTCACCGTAGGTATGGGTTAAATCTTTAATTTTGACTACCTCTCTTCCACTCCGAGGTGCGGGGGGAAAGCGGAAGTGCAAAGTTTTGACGCTGGCTGTGGGTGCTTCGATGCGTTCGATTTTATCGAGTTGCTTCTCACGGCTTTTGGCTTGGGTGCTGCGGGTAGCACTGGCGCGGAATCTATCCACAAACGCCTGTTGTTTATCAATTTCTTTTTGCTGGCGTTCGTAAGCACTCAGTTGCGCCAATTGACTTTCGGCTTTTTGTTGGAGGTAAGCAGAATAGTTTCCTAAGTAAGTGCTAGAAACACCGCGTTCAGTCTCGACAATTTGGGTGCAGAGGCGGTCAAGGAACTCTCGGTCATGGGAAACTATCACCATTGGGGTAGTCAGCCCTTTCAGGTAATTTTCTAACCACTCAATGGTTTCTAAATCGAGGTGGTTTGTTGGTTCGTCCAGCAGTAAGACATCTGGTTTTTGCAGCAGAATCTTACCCAAACTCATCCGCATTTGCCAACCGCCAGAGAAAGCACTAACGAGGCGATCGCCGTCTTCTTGCTCAAATCCCATTTCTGGGAGAATTTTCCCGATGCGTGCTTCTAAGCCATAGCCGTCTAAAGCTTCAAACTGGCGTTGTAAGCGATCTAATTTATTAATTAGCTGATCCAGTTCCTCTGGAGTCGCTGTTTCCATTTCCCGTTGCACCTGCGTCAAAGCCAGCTGCGCTTGGTTAGCTTCTTTAAATACAGTCCAAAATTCTTCTCTAACTGTGCGGGCTGGATCTACTTCAAACTCTTGATTCAGGTAAGCTATGTGCAAGCTCGCAGGACGAATAATTTCGCCAGATGTCGGTTCAAGTTCCCCCATGATGATTTTCAGTTGGGTGGACTTTCCAGCACCGTTGACACCGACTAAACCAATGCGATCGCCTGGCTTGACTTCCCAGTTAATATCTTTGAGAACTTCGCCTGTAGGATAAATTTTACTAATATGTTCTAATCGCAGCATCGAGTTTCTCTCAGTTAGGAATTATGGATATTTGCGGACGAAGTACCAACACTGTGTCCAATATTAACAAAAATTAACCAAAAATTCGTCGTCAGAAACTCTTTTTCGTTGAGTAATCGTAAAGTTCCAAGCTATTTACTCAATTCTCGCTTTCAAACTTACACCACCCTCGATAAATAACAGAATCTTCTCTTCTCTTTTCTGTCACCTGTCACCTGTCACCTGTCACCTATCCCCTGTCCCCTTTGTTCTTTGTGCAGCCTGTTGTACTTCCTCCACACTCAAGTTTAAAGCTTGTGCTATTTGTTCTATACTCAAACCTGCTGCCAACATTGGTGGTACTGCTTGTAATTTACCTATACGTACACCTTCCTCTCTACCTTCCTCTCTGCCTTCCTCTTTACCTTCTTGAAAAACATCCTGAAAATATCTGGTATTCCTTAACTCACTGAGGCTAAACATTTCCTCTATCTCCTCTTTCGTGATTGTGGGAAACTTATACAACAAGATAGTCTCTATTAATTGTAATAATTGCTGTTGTTTGTTTGGGGAGTAAGTTTCTAATCTTGTTCTTTCTATCAACTCCCTAGCTTGGATAATTGCTGTATCTTCAGATGCTACTATTAGCTTGACCGTTGCAATACCAATTGGCAATGATGTCTCTGGACTTAACTCATCAAGATAAATACACCTAACTCTCTGACTAATAAAGAACTCTCTGTAATGTTTAATATCTCCTATATCTATACTTCTGTTTGGGTATAAAACCACAGCACCCCAATCATTGACAGGTTGATTTTGCCGGAGATATAAGCAAATTTCTGCCATTAAACGTGAATAAATTCTTTCATCTGGTTGAAACTGCACTTCCACAAAGTAAATCGGCTGTTCAGTTGTGACTGTAGGAACAAATACCCCATCAATCCTAAAAGATGTTTGTTTGATTTCAACGGATGAGAATTGGTAAATGCTGGCGACATCGGGAGAATTACCAATCAACTCAAAGAAGATATCTGGAAATTCTTGAAATAGGCGATAAAAAATGCTATCTGTTTTCACTATCTTTCATACCCAAAGTGTTCTTATACATTGCTTGCTATTTCTCCAACATCGCGGACTTCCAAAACTTGCTATTTTATGATTTCTGATATCCTATGTAATTTCTTCAATTGGACACCAAGGTCCAATAATATTTATTCCTTGTTTCTCTTTTGCTGCTAATTCTGAATTTAAAGTCAGCAGTTTTTCTAAAATATCATCCTTAGAATTAAATCCGTAAGCTTGCATGACTAATTTATCTAACTGCTGATGTAATTTATAAAGCTGGCTAGTTGGTTCATCAAAAAATTTATTGTAGAGTGTGGTGATTCCCCACTGTTTTGACTCCATTTGTTGTGTGCGATATTGATGGAGTTCTTCAGCTTTAGCGCGAATTTGTTTAACTAATTGAGCTTCTGGTTTTTGAGGAAAGGGGAATGTCTCAAAACAGGTATTGTGAGTATAAGCAATATCTGATTTTAAAGTTGATTTTTGAGTATTCATCCAAATACGATGAACTTTAGATGAGAGCATACCAAAGATATAGAAATCATGAGTAGTGACAACAATTGATTTATCCCCAGGTAGCCAATTTAAAGGAGCAGGAATAAATACAGCCCATTTTGAAACTCTGGGAACTGTAAAATAGCGAGATAGAGGTAATAAAGCCTTCCTCATAGCTGGCCTTTTTTCCCCATATTTCCACCAATTAATCCTAGTGACTTCTCGGCGATTATTATCTCGTTGTGGCTTCACAGTCGATTTAATATGTTCAAACGGTAATCGATAATCACTAGCCTCCTCAATACTCATATCATTGAAATCAACAATCCAACGTTCCGGCTTACCATGAGGATTTTTAGCGAGATTTGCACCCATTGAAAATAGCTTTAATACCTCTTGATTTTTGGTATCAGCTTTAATCCAGTCTTGTACCTGCTGTTCAGTGACTATAAATCCCTCGCCAACTGGAATTACCCCCTGAAAACATTTATTTAAGTTAGCTTTTAATCTAACAGCTTGAGAAACATCAATTGTAGACTTCAATGAAGAATTAATTTGTGAAACTATCTGATCATCTAAATAATACTTTTGCGGGTTGCTTTTACTCCAGTTAACAATACTAACGTGAACATTAGCCTCACCAGACCAAGGCTGAGTAGAAACAGCCTCATGAATATAGCCACCATTTTGAGTAATGTAATCTAATGCCGCAACTCTACTTTTACCCTGACTAATAGAGTTAGTAGCAACTAATCCTGCTCTACCATTTTTATCAATATGTTCATGCGCCAACCTAAACCAATAAGCACAAAAATCTACAGAGTCTTTAACATCAGTAAACCGATTAAAAACTCTATCAATATATTCATCTCCTAAAACTATTCTCATGTGCTTACCACCCAAAAAAGGTGGATTCCCAATAATTGCATCAGCCTTTACCCATTTCTTAAATAGTGCATCCTGACAAACAATATTGTTATCCAAACTATCCAAAGGCAAAGCAGGCTCAGTCAATTTTAAATTATCAATCGCAATCTTCCGCGCAATCATCAGCGTCACTCTAGCTAATTCCACCGCAAAAGGATTTGTATCTATACCAAAAAAATTCAATGGTGTCACAAATCCCATTTGCATTTGTTTATCTTCTGACTTCCGACGCTGGGAAATTTTATCAAGCAACAACATTTCTATCCGCTTGAGTTCTTGATAAGCAATGTAGAGAAAATTTCCCGAACCACAAGCCGGATCAAGTACACGATAACTTTGTAATTCTAATTGCAGCTTAGACAGTTCACCAATTGTATTAGCCGCTTCTATTCTTTCTTCCCAATAACGGCTAATTGTCGGACGCACAATTTTCATAATGTCCGCTTCTGAGGTGTAGTGAATACCTCTGGCATGACGCTCTATTGTATCTATCGTACTTTCAAATAAATTGCCAAAAATAGCTGGACGTACTTGACTCCAATTTTCCTTAGCTGATAACTCTAAAAAATTTAATTCTTCCTTAGTTAATTCAATAGGATGAATAACCGAAAATAACCCACCATTAAAATAATCTACTCCCTGATAACGACCAGCAGGTGTAATTCCTGGTTGATTCATCTCCCGAAATAATCCACCCAAAATATCATAAGAACTCGACCCATTGATACAATCTTCAACACAAGAAATAAACATATCACGGGGTAAAAGCTGTCTATCTTCTGCAAACATTGCTAATACACATTGCAGGATAAATCGCTGTGCTGTTAACTTTTCAATTTTGCGTTTCTCTAATTCCAGCAGCATCTCACCCATGCGACGTGCTGCCCGTTCTGTCACTTCTACCTGATTGTTACGGAAGATAGGAGCTTTTTCTCCTAATTCCATAAATCCAAATGCTCCCGCCCGTTCTGGTAGCTGCTCTAGGGGAATTACATCTACAGGTGTATCTAATTGGATATCAAAATCAAAAATCCAAAACTCATCAAAATTGCAAAGAATAACATATTTAGGACGTTGGGGTACTAACCGTGTCCAATAATCGAATGCTTGGGAGTAATGCTTGCTCAAATCCTCTCCGCGCTTCTTCATTTCAATTAACACGCGGGGTTTCCATACCAAATCAGCAAAACCCGTTTTACCCTTCTTGCTACCTTTTTTAATCGCTTCTTCGTAAATAGCTCCCGCTTCCAATGCGCCCTCGTGTCCAAAAGCCCTAAAAAAGCGGTCTAAAAAAGTTTGTGCTTCTTTCCTTTCTTGTCCTGTAATGTGTTGTTGGCAAAAACTAACAAATTTATTCAGGCTTTCAGGTGTTGCTTTTACCATTTGATTGCGGGATTAGTCCGGGTACTTTTAACTATTCCCATGTTATAAATTCATCAGCACAAATGGTAATAAAAATCTCCATAATTGTTTCATTTAACTAGCTTTCGCTTCTTCATCTAATGCTTGTGCAACAGCCGCTAGTCTATCCGCAGCCGCTTGCACAACTAAAGCTACATGACTCAAAGGCATATGCTTGATTTGTCGTAGAATCAAAGTCAAATCAGAAGTTTCTGGGATTGGTTTACCCTCTAAACAACAGAGTAACTCTTCCATTGTGTAGCCTGCTTTAGCTGCAATTTGAGCCAAATTCTCTGTGTCTGGCACTTTTAAGCCTTTCTCCCACATCTGAACAGCCGTTGCAGAAACCCCCAACGATTTACCAAAGGCTCGCTGACTTAGCGAACCACGAGCCAATTTAATTATTTCAATCAGTTTTTGTCTGCTTTCAACGTTCACTGCTTTTATGGCTAGTCAACTTTAATTTACAAATTTAGTTGTAACACTATCAGTTTACTTTTTCAGGAATTAGTCAATGGTCAATAGTCAATAGTTAAAAGCCAAAAGTAACATTTATTACGATTAATCACGTATATTTTGACTGTAGTCTGTTAGTTAAGTAAGTCCGATTTTTGATTGACAGAGTTTTCTTTTAGCTGTAGAGTATATAATCTCAGGTTTTAATACTGCAACTCAAGTAATAAGTAAAAATACTGTGACATAGGTAGTCTTGAGCGCAAATTCATTTGCTAAGGCTGCAATATCAGTATGTGTATTCAAGAAAGGTGCATCATGTCTCGGACGCTACGCAGAATTAATCAATATCGCCGTAAAAATAAAAATTTAATTGCAGCTAATAAAATTAAACCAGAAAAATGGTGCATATCTAACACTGAAGCCCAAGCAGCTTTAAACGCTAAAGGCTATAACGTCAAACAAATAAAAAAAATTTATTGTCTCAAATATCAAGTCTGTATCTCTTACTGGGATACAAAAGGCAATATATGCAGCAGCTTTTTTAGCTATCGAATTTTTATCCGTTGGCAAAAGGAAGTAGAAAATTTAATCTATGGATGCCAAATCCTCAAAGAATGGCAGAAGTTAAATTATTTGTTAAAACACGAATTTGCTTATTACCAATATCCCAGCGAGATGGAAGCAGAACTGCAAACGGCATTAGAAAACCGCCTGAGTGTGTTAACAAATACAGCACCACAAGCGGTTTGATCATGATTAATTATAGTGACGATTAGCCAGCAGCACCAGAAGCAGCTAACTCTGCTAATCGTTCTTGCTGATCTTGAGAAATACAAGATTGGATGAGTGATTCTATATCTCCTTCCAAAACAGGGTTAAGGGAGAAGTTTTGACCTAAACGGTGGTCGGTCGCGCGGTTATCTTTATAGTTATAAGTGCGAATTTTTTCTGAGCGCGATCCAGTCCCAACTTGCGATCGCCGCATCGAAGTTACTTCTTCTTGTTGTTCCCGTAACTTCATTTCATACAATTTCGCCCGCAGAATTTGCATCGCCCGTTCTTTGTTTTGCAACTGGCTACGTTCTTCTGTACAAAAAATCCTTATTCCTGTGGGTTTGTGCATCAAGTCAACGGCAGTTTCTACCTTGTTGACGTTCTGTCCACCCGCACCACCGGAACGCGCTGTAGTCATTTCAATATCTTTCGGGTCAATATGGATTTCTACTTCATCCACCTCTGGCATAATTGCCACTGTCGCCGTCGATGTATGAACCCTTCCCCCAGCTTCAGTTGCGGGTACACGCTGCACACGATGTACACCAGCTTCAAATTTCAGCTTACTGTAAACGCTCTCACCCTGAATTTCCAGAATCACTTCTTTGAAGCCGCCCATTTCACCCAGAGATTCACTCACCAACTTGACTCGCCAACCCTGACTATCAGCGTAGCGAGAATACATTCGCAGTAAGTCTCCAGCCCAGATACTGGCTTCGTCGCCACCAGTACCAGCGCGAATTTCCAACATAATGTTTTTATCGTCGTTGGGGTCGCGGGGTAGTAGCAACACCTTCAAACGAGTCTCTAGATATTCGATTTTCTCTTCTAATTCATCAACTTCCAGGGCTGCTATTTCTTGCAACTCTGGATCACTGTTTGCCTCTTTGAGTACCTGACGCGCCCCTACTAATTCTTCCTGAGCTATTTTCCAAGTTTCGTAAGTATTGACTACCTCTTCTAAAGAAGAACGAGACTTGGCAATTTTTTGATACTCATCGGGGTTTTGGGCCGTATCAGGGTCAGCAAGACGACGAGTTAATTCATTGAAGGTTTGTTCAACGGATTTAAGTTTCTCCAGCAGGTATGTTTCAGCCATAACGAGTGCGATCGCTCCTTAAAAAAATAACAAGTTGGCTCGGCAAAAAATGACAAGCGACCCAGCAGACGCAGGGTCGTCGTTAACAGCAGAGCCAACCCGCTACTTTTTGTTTTGGTCGCCAGCAGCTTGAGTGCTGCTCATACCGTATTTGCGGAGGAATCTTTCTACTCGACCCTCAGTGTCAATAATCTTCTGAGTTCCGGTATAAAATGGGTGGTTTCCAGACCAAACATCTACGTGTAATTCTGGTTTGGTAGAACCAACAGTCATGACAACTTGACCGTTACAGTACACTTTTGCTTCTGGATACCACTGGGGATGAATATCAGGTTTAGCCATTGTTCCTTTTGTGGTGAATCTATAGAAATTATAACTTTTTGCTTGTAATTAGAGACTGGGTATTGGTGAGTGGGGACTGGGGACTAGGAAGTTGAAATGTTTCCCAATACCCAGGAGCCAATCCCCGATCCCCAATTGCTTATCGCTTGGAGTATTGAGGAGCTTTGCGAGCTTTGTGCAAACCATATTTTTTCCGCTCTTTAGCTCTAGGATCACGAGTTAAATAACCTTCTGTTTTTAAAGGTGGGCGGTTGTCGGGGTCTAGTTGGCATAAGGCACGAGCAACTCCTAAGCGCACAGAATCAGCTTGTCCTGTTAAGCCACCGCCTTCTGCTTTTACTAGGATGTCGTATTCGTTTTCTAAACCCAGGGTTTCCAAAGGAGCTTTGATCACTCCCAAGTAATTGGGATTGAATTGAAAATATAAATCTCCAGGTTTGCCATTTACAATCAACTGACCGCTACCAGGAACTAATCTTACCCGTGCTACTGAGGATTTACGGCGACCAGTACCCCAGTACATAGCGCGACCGCTATTTGCTTCTGCTACTACCATTAACTTTCTGCTCCAGGAATTGTATTAATGTTGAGTTCTTTTGGTTTTTGGGCTGCGTGGGGATGAGTAGGCCCAGCATAAACTTTCAATTTGGTGAATAATTGCTTACCTAGACTGTTTTTAGGTAGCATACCCTTGACAGCGTGTTCCACAATTCTTTCTGGTAAACGCTGTTGCAGCTTGGTGAAGGTTTCGGTCTTCATCCCACCGGGACGGCCAGAGTGACGACGGTAAAGTTTCTGGGTACGCTTTTTACCTGTGACTGCTACTTTTTCAGCATTGACGACAATCACAAAGTCACCTGTATCCAGGTGAGGGGTATAGTGAGCTTTATTTTTGCCTCTTAAAATCATAGCGATTTCGCTAGCGAGGCGACCAAGGCGTTTGTCCGTAGCATCTACTACGTACCAATCACGCTCAAGGGTGTCTTGAGGGGGAAGGTAGGTTTTAGTCATTTTTGTTGATCCTTTATCATTTTTTTAGAGAGTCTATAGTCAATAGTCCATCATCCATATTAAAAGCATTTGACTGTTGACCATTGACTCTTGACTCTTGACTAATAACTAACTTTGGCATGGTGTCATACCAAACGTTGGGGGAAAAGGGAAAATCAGGGTAGCCAACTCGCAACAGACATAAGCCTTGTGGGGGTGCGGCGTATTTTACTTCTTCCCGACGTTGCTCTTTCCAAAGTTCGGTAAAACTAGCAACAGTTCTTTGTCCAGAACCTACTTGTACTAGCATCCCTACTAATAGCCGCACCATGCCATATAAAAATCCATCTGCCTGAATTTCAATATGGATAAATGGGCCTTGACGATGACACTCTGCTGCTTGTACTTCCACCCAGGAGTGCGATCGCTTGGAACCAGCTCGGTGAAAAGCTGCCAAGTCATGCTTTCCTAATAGTGGTTTGAGAGCCGCGTGGATGAGGAATTCATCCAGGGATGGATGATAATAATGCCAACTGAAGGGTTTCACGAACAAGTTCGGGCGACCTTCTGTATAAATTGTGTAGCGGTACCGTCGATAAGCTGCACTAAAACGAGCGTGCCAACGGTCACTTACACCTGCTGAAGCTCTTATCAATACATCCTCAGGCAGGTAACTATTTAAAACGGCTGCCCACTTGTGAGCAGGTATAAAACCTGTAGCATCAAAATGGGCTACTTGAGCAGCAGCGTGTACTCCGCTATCAGTACGTCCAGCACCGTGGAGTGTGACATGATGACCCAAAATCTGGGCGATCGCTGTTTCGATTTCTTCTTGAACTGTTCTGTGCTGCTTTTGCCGTTGCCAGCCATGAAAATGAGTGCCTAAGTATTGTATTACTAAGGCAACTCGCTGAGTTGGTTTAGGCTGGTGGCTGACTAACATAAAATCTAATAGAGGCTGAAGTATAAAGCGTCAAGTATATTGCTGAGTAACGAGTGCTGAGACTTGAGTAAATTATTTTTCCTGCTCCTCTGCTCCCCTACTCCTTTGCTCTTCTGCCTTCTGCCTGCTGTTTAGACTAATTCAATGATAGCCATCTGGGCATTATCTCCCCGACGAGGCACGGTATGCAGGATGCGGGTGTAACCACCTTGACGATTACCATACCGAGAGGGGACTTGCTCGAACAGAGCATGAACTAGCTGTTTATCGTAGATGTAACCTAAAGCTTCTCGACGTGCTTCTAGGGAACCTTCTTTAGCTAGGGTAATCATTTTTTCTACTTCGGAGCGTAGCACTTTAGCCCGCACCAAAGTCGTGGTAATCCGACCATGACGGATCAGTTCGGTAGCAAGCGATCGCAATAGGGCGCGACGCTGATCGGCTGGCTTGCTCAGTTTTTTAACTCGACAACGGTGACGCATAAGAATTTACTGTGAACTGTGAACGGTTTGGCTTTAGCTGTGTTTAGAGCTTCTTTCTTGTGGCAAGGTAATACCTAAGCGTCGCTGTAAAGCTTCCACTACCTCTTCTGCCGACTTCTGACCAAAGTTTTTAATTTCTAATAGGTCTTCTTGGGTAAAATCCAACAAGTCTGCCACTGAGTTAACCTGCGCTCGCTTGAGACAGTTGTAAGCCCGTACAGAAAGTTGCAACTCTTCGATGGGAATCTGAGCAGTGGGGTCATCTGGAATCTCGGAACTGGTATCGGTTGGTTCCAGTGAGATATCTTTCAAGGGGTTGAATAGATCCACCAGAATCCCAGCTGCTGAAGATAGTGCTTCTTGGGGCGAAAGACTACCATTTGTCCAAACTTCTATCAGTAGTCTGTCTTTGGTAATCGAACCATCTCCACGGGCTTCTTCAACGCTATAGTTAACTTTTCGCACTGGCATAAACACCGAGTCAATTTGCAAAAAGTCTAAAGATGTAGCTTCTTCCCGCCCTCTTTCTACAGTGCGATAACCTTTACCTCGCTCAATGCGAAATTCCATTTCCAGTTTGCCGCCTTCTGCAATTGTGGCTATATACTGGGTGGGATCGATGACTTCTACTTCGCTTGGTAAATCAAAATGGGCTGAAGTGACTGTTGCTGGTCCGTTGACCAGTAATCTCCCAATCTGGGGTTGAGAAGAATAACTTTTGAGAATTACTTCCTTCATTCGCATGAGGATGTCTAGTACATCTTCCCGCACTCCCGGAACTGTGGCAAATTCGTGGGTCACACCTGCAATTCGCACTGCTGTAACTGCTGTCCCCTCTAAGTTGGACAGTAATACCCGCCGCAGCGCGTTGCCAACCGTTGTTCCTTGACCCCGCTCTAGAGGTTCTAGGATAAATTTACTGTAATGGCTCCGACTTTCTTCTGTACTGGACTCTACACATTCAATTTGAAATTGCGCCACGGAGTAGCCTCCCTTATTTAAGGTGCTGCTAGCAGGCAAAATTTATTGCCTATCGAATTTAATTTATTGCCCTAGGTTGCTCTGATATGTATCAAACTGCCAAATAATCATGGTGGCAATATTTGATGACTTGATTGAGCCTCATGGCGTTCATTATAATTTTGGGTAATTTGAAGTTTGGCAGCCCTCCCTCATGGAAGAGCTGAAAAGCTTCTCTTTGCCCTAGCCGCCGGAAGTTTGCGCTCACCCTACTTGATAGTTTGTCAACTAAACTTCCCAGTAGTAATTGCAGGTGATTAATGTTGCTGAATCTTCTTACCCTTTACACGCGGCGGCGCTTGGGTGGACGGCAACCATTATGAGGAATCGGTGTAATATCCCGAATGAGTGTAATTTCCAGTCCTGCACCCTGGAGCGCACGAATCGCAGTTTCTCGTCCTGCGCCTGGACCACTCACCATCACCTCAATTTGGCGCATTCCTTGGTCAATAGCTCTGCGGGCTGCACTTTCCGCAGCAGTTTGCGCTGCAAAGGGAGTTCCCTTCTTAGCACCTTTGAAGCCACTAGAACCAGCACTTGCCCAGGAGATGACATCTCCATTTTGATCGGTAATAGTGACAATGCTATTGTTGAAAGTAGATTGGATGTAGGCCTTCCCGTTGGGGACGTTACGCTTCTGCTTCTTACTCCCAGATTTTTTAGTTGGTTGTCTTGCCATATTGGTTCAGTTAATCTAAAGGAAAACTTGCTTGAGTCAGCAAGTAGAGAGAAATTACTTACCGGGAGCCTTCTTCTTACCAGCCACTGTCTGCCTTCTCCCACGACGGGTTCTAGCATTAGTACGAGTTCTTTGTCCTCTCACGGGCAAGCCCATGCGGTGACGACGACCTCTATAGGTGCCGATGTCAATCAACCGCTTGATGTTCATCGCTTCCCAGCGCCGCAAGTCACCTTCAACTTGATAGTTGGCTTCTATTTCGGCGCGTAAGGCTGCCACATCAGCATCACTTAATTCTTTCACACGGGTATCAGGATTAACTCCTGTAGTCGCTAAAATTTCTTGCGACCTTGTTAACCCAATTCCGTAAATATAGGTTAGACCAATCTCAACGCGTTTGTCGCGTGGCAGGTCTACTCCGGCAATACGTGCCACAATGAACTCTCCCTATTGTTTTCGCATTTGCTGATAGAAAAACGCGTTGAACGCGTCTGGATGTCGTTTAGTGATGATCTTGTTTACCAGTCTCTCTGGGTATTGAGAGACTATTATCCTTGGCGTTGCTTGTGTTTAGGATTGACGCAAATCACCATCACACGACCACGACGTTTGATCACGTTACACTTTTCACAAATTTTTTTGACTGAGGCTCTGACTTTCATGCCTTTTGCACTTGACTCCAAATATTAAATTATAGCATTTTTAGGAAAAATTATCCAATTAATTAAGTGGGTAACACCCAAATAAATTGTTTTATGGTAGACTTCCTTACATATATCTACTTTTTCCGTAGTCGATAGGTAATTCTGCCTTTTGTCAGGTCGTAGGGTGTTAGTTCCACTTTGACGCGATCGCCAGGCAAAATCTTGATGTAGTTACGCCGAATCTTGCCAGAGATGTGGGCTAAAACATTAAAGCCGTTATCTAGGTCAACACGAAACATCGCATTGGGCAATGATTCGGTGACTGTACCTTCCATTTCGATCAAATCTTGCTTAGACAACTTATTTTTTCCTCAACTCAACAATTTTGGTTGCTTTTGCTGCGATCATCTGCAAAAGAACACAAATTGATAAATATATCAACAGTTTATTAATATATCTTAGCTAAAATTGGCTGCCATCCTGAACAATCAGGGAGTAGAGCGTTGCCAATCCGGTATCTATCTACTACTCCCTGGTCTCAGGCTAGGAACAGATCACATTTTGTAATTCATCAGTGACTTCTTCTTGGCTCTGATCGCCATTAATAGTTAGGAGTTTGTGGCGATCGCGGTAATAATCAATTAACGGCGCAGTTTCGTTACGGTACACTTCTAAGCGACGGCGAATTACCTCTTCAGTATCGTCTTTGCGTCCCCTAGCTAGTAAACGTGATACCACAACATCATCAGGCGCATCCAAATTGACCACCCTTTCGCCGCCTTGGTTCGTTTTGTGCAGCAACTCCTCTAAAAAAGCTGCTTGGGTGACTTTGCGAGGAAAACCATCTAGAATCCAGCCAGACTTAGCATCTGGTTGTTCTAAACGTTCCTCTACTAAGTCTTGCACCAACTGGTCAGGAACTAGCTCGCCGCTATCAACATAGCTTTGAGCTTTAATTCCTAAAGGAGTTTGCTCTTTCATGGCTTGTCTCAAGATTTCGCCAGTGGAAACATGAGGAATATGTAGATGTTCTGCCAAAATTTGAGCTTGAGTTCCCTTACCAGCTCCCGGCGGCCCCAAGAAGATTAATCGCGTCACTATTGCTTCACCATTCCTTCATATCGCTGAGAAATCACATAGGTTTGGACTTGCTTGGCTGTCTCAATCGCCACACCCACAAGAATGAGTAAGGAAGTAGCACCCAATCCTCTAAAAGTTGGCACTCCCAAGGCTCTTTCTACGGCGGTAGGAATAATTGCCACCAAGCCCAAAAAGACAGCACCTAACAAAGTGAGTCGGTTGATGACTCGTTCAATGTACTCGCTAGTTGCCTTACCTGGACGAATCCCTGGAATACTAGAACCCATTTTCTTCAAGTTTTGTGCTATGTCTACTGGGTTGATAATTAGAGAAGAGTAGAAGTAGCTGAAGAAAACAATGGAAATCAAGTAGACTAGGGCATAAACCCAAGAACCAGAACCACCGGGACTCAGATAAGTATTAACGATGTTTGCTAGTTCCGGATTTTTTGTAAAATTGGCAATCAGTAACGGCAAACTTAAGATGGCAGCCGCAAAAATAATGGGCATAACACCACCAGAAATCAGACGTAAGGGTAGATAGCTACGTTGTTCTGCTAATACTCTTCTACCTACTTGACGACGAGCCGAAATAATGGGGATACGACGCAGCCCTTCTTGGACAAATACAATCCCCACAATGGTCAACATAAACACCAAGACGAGGACAATGACGCGCCCAACTATTTCTCTACCGCCAACTTGTACCAAGTCAATGGTGTCACCCAAAGATTTGGGCAAGGAAGCAACAATGTTAACGAAAATTAACAAAGATGCACCATTACCAATACCACGTTCTGTAATCAGTTCCGAAGCCCACATGACAAACATGGAACCAGCAGTTAGAGCTATCGCTGTTTCCGCTACGAATATCGGCCCTGGATTTAAAGCAAATTGCTGGAGAAATAAAGCCGAAAAAGCCACACTTTGAACAATTCCCCAACCTAGTGCTACATAGCGGGTGATTTGGGATATTTTCCGCCGACCTGCTTCACCCTCATTTTTCTGTAAATTTTCTAAAGATGGAATAGCCGCAGTCAGCAATTGGATAATAATGGACGCATTAATAAAGGGCAAAATCCCTAGGGCAAAGATCCCTAGTGTAGAAAGTCCTCGCCCGGAAAATATATCCAACAAACCAAATATGGAATTATTGCCTGATATGGCTTCGGCGAACCTAGTTCTATCAATTCCCGGTACAGGTAAAAATATACCCAGGCGAACCAAAATTAGAATACCGACAGTAACAAGCAGCCTACCTCTCAGTCCAGCTGCTTGTGCCATCTGCATAAAAGTTTCTTGAGCCGTTGGGGCTTTATCTCGACTGATCATAGAGTGCTACCTTTGTCGTGAACCAGGCACTGGAAGCGAGTTGGCTGGCAGTTAAGTAAGTGCGCTTTTCTGGCTCACCCTAAAACTTCGCAACTCCCTCCAGCTGCCTCAATTTTGCTACGAGCTTGCCCTGTGAAAGCTGCCGCTTTAACCTGGAGTGCTACGCCCAGTTCCCCATTACCCAAAATTTTCAATGGACCTTTAACAGCAGTGACAATACCTGCTGTTTTTAATGAATCCAGAGTTACTTCTGTATTTGCAGGAAGAGAGGCTAGCTTCTCTACATTAATCGTAGTGTAATTTTTCCGATTAACTAAAGGAAAACCCTTGAGCTTTGGTACGCGGCGGTACAATGGCTGTTGACCCCCTTCAAACCCTGGTCTGGTACTGCTACCAGAACGAGATTTTTGACCTCTCATACCTAGACCAGCACTGGCACCTTGACCAGCAGAAATACCTCGACCTACACGGCGACGGCGTTTTTTAGAGCCTTTTTGGGGCTTAACATCGTTGAGTCTCATAAGCTAACAGTTATTGGTTGTCAGTGGTCATTTATCTTTTGTCAGCAATGCCAAAAATACGGACAAATGACTACTTAGATGTAAAGTTTTTCAATAGCAATGCCCCGGTCTTCAGCTACTTCTGACAATGTACGCAGGGTAGATAAAGCGTTGACTGCGGCTCTGGCATTGTTGAGGGGGTTGTTAGAACCGAGTTGCTTGGCAAGGACATTGCGAACCCCAGCTAGTTCCAGGACAGTTCGCACTGCACCACCAGCAATTACACCAGTACCGGGTGCGGCTGGACGCATGATCACTTTGGCACCGCCACCAACACCATCAATAGGATGAGGGATAGAGTTAGATTTAGTGATCGGAATATCAATCAGATGTTTTTTGCCATCGGCTACGCCTTTTTTGACAGCACCAATTACATCAGAGGCTTTACCCACTCCGACACCAACTTGACCTCGTTCATTACCAACGACTACGATCGCCCGGAAGCTGAGTTTTTTACCTCCTTTAACGACCTTGCTTACCCGTCGGATTTGAATTACCCGCTCTTGCCAGTTGGTTTCTTCTTTTTTCGCGCGGTTAGCTTTACGACGACCTGTTGCCATAATTACTGTTCTCTCAATGTCATTTGTCAGTTGTCATTTGTCAGTTGTCATTTGCCCTTTGTCATTTGTTGAATGACCAATGACTAATGACTAATGACTAATGACTCTAGAAATCTAAACCAGCTTCGCGTGCTGCTTCAGCTAGTGCTTTAATGCGACCATGATACAAGTTGCCACCGCGATCAAACACTACTTTGGTAATGCCTTTTTCTAGTGATCGCACCGCAATCAATTTACCAATTTGTGCTGATGCTTCGCAGGTAGCACCTGAAGCTAAATTAGATTTCAACTCTGGTTCTACAGTTGAAGCTGCTACCAAAGTGTGGTGCTGAGTGTCATCAATTACTTGAGCATAAATATGCTCATTAGAACGGAATACAGATAGCCGTGGACGTTCCGGGGAACCTTGAACTTTGCCACGAATACGTCTGTGGCGACGCTGTTTTGATTCTTTACGAGTAAGTTTCATGTTTACTTCTTACCACTCTTACCAGTCTTACCAGCTTTGCGTCTGACCACCTCACCGGCATAGCGAATACCTTTACCCTTATAAGGTTCTGGTGGCCGAACGGCACGAATTTTGGCTGCTGTATTACCTACCACTTCTTTGTCATAACCACTGACTATGACATTGGTGTTATTTTCTACAGCAAATTGAATTCCGTCTGGTGGAGCAATTTGTACTTGATGGCTATAACCCATGTTCAACACGAGGTTACGCCCTTGTACTTGCGCCCTATAACCTACACCTTGGATTTCTAAACGCTTTTGAAAACCTTGGGAAACTCCCTCTACCATGTTGGCAACCAAGGTACGGCTTAATCCGTGCATTTGCCGGGAGGTGCGGGAGTCATCCTTACGGGTAACTAGCAGGGTTTGCCCGTCTTGAGCAACTGTGACATGGGTGGGTAAGTCCCGTGAAAGTTCACCTTTAGGACCTTTCACGATTACCTTACTACCATCAACAGTCACTTGTACTTTGGCGGGAACAGTAATTGGACGTTTACCGATACGAGACATGACTTTTTGTCCTTTATCCTTTGTCAGTTGTCAATGCGAATTGACCATTGACTATTGACGACTACCAAACGTAGCAGAGCACTTCACCACCCAGGTTCTGCCGCCGTGCTTCCCGGTCGGTCATGATGCCACTGGATGTAGAAATGATGGCAATACCGATGCCGCCTAGTACCCTTGGCAATTCTTTTCTGTTGGAGTAAACACGCAACCCAGGCTTACTAACTCGCTTGAGGGCGGTAATAAGCGGCTGGTGATTTTTGCCCTTGTACTTCAAGGAAATCACTAAGTTACGTTTTACGCCTTCTTCTACTTCTGTGAATTCAGCAATAAAGCCTTCCTCTTGTAGCACTCTAGCGATGCTACGGGTCATTTTTGTAGCTGGCACTTGTGTAGTTTGATGCCTTGCCATATTAGCATTGCGGATGCGCGTCAGCATATCTGCAATTGTGTCGTTAGCCGCCATCGTTCCCTCTTTAGATGAACTTATTGATCGCGAAAGGGCATTCCCAATTCTTTAAGTAAGGCGCGGCCCTCTTCGTCGTTTTTTGCAGTGGTGATAATGGAAATATCTAGACCACGGATTTGATCGATGCTGTCGTACTCGATTTCTGGAAAGATTAGCTGTTCTCTTACACCCAGAGTATAGTTACCGCGACCATCAAAGCTTTTGGGGCTGACACCACGAAAGTCTCTGATTCTCGGCAATGTCAAGCTAATTAATCGGTCGAGGAAGGCATACATTCTCTCGCCTCTGAGAGTCACCATAATCCCCACAGGCATACCTTGACGGATTTTAAAGCCAGCGATCGCTTTTTTTGCCCTTGTCACCACTGGTTTTTGACCAGTAATCACCGCAATTTCGCTCAAAGATGCTTCTAGTGCTTTAGCATTTTGCGCTGCTTCCCCTAGACCTCGGTTCACACTAACTTTCACCAATTTTGGTACTTGATGAACGTTGGTGTACTGAAACTGCTGGGTCAATTTGGGGACAATCGTTTCTTGATATAAGGTTTTGAGTCTGGGTGTCGCCATAGTTTTTTGTCCTGATAATCCCTGGGCTTGGTCAGGGAAACTTTATTGTTGCTTTTAGATGTGTGATTAAATTTACCATCTAAAATCTCAAGTCAGCCAATCCCTTAACTATCCAGGATTTCGCCTGTCTTCTTGAGTTTCCTTACTTTTTTGCCTTCGGCGGTGAAAGTGTAACAAACACGACTAGCAACGTTTTGTTTAGTGGAATAAAGCATCACATTGGAGCTATGAATTGGTGCTTCCTGAGTAACGATTCGTCCCGATTCCCCTTCTTGTTGGGGTTTAACGTGCTTAGTTTTAATATTTACACCTTTGACAATGACCTTACTTTCTTGGGGTAGTGCTTTAACTACTTCACCCACTTTGCCTTTGTCTTTACCAGCAATTACTTGTACTGTATCGCCAGTTTTGACGTGCATTTTGTGAAATTTTGGCTTGTCCTTTTTATTTGCCATTACAGCACCTCCGGAGCCAGAGAGACTATTTTGGTAAAGTTCTTGTCACGCAGTTCCCGTGCTACTGGGCCAAATACCCGTGTGCCTTTGGGATTACCATCTTTGTTGATAATTACGGCAGCATTATCATCAAAACGGATACTCATACCGCTATCACGGTTGATGTTGTGGCGAGTGCGAACAATTACAGCTTCCACTACATCAGATTTTTTCACAGCCATGTTGGGGATGGCATCTTTGACAACAGCGATAATTTTGTCGCCCACAAAACCGTAACGTCTATTACCTCCGCCTAGGACACGGATACACATTAGTTTGCGAGCGCCGCTGTTATCGGCCACATTCAGATAAGTTTGGGGTTGAATCACAATTGGTCTCCCTTCTGCACAACTTTAGGTTGTAGCTTTAGTGTTGAGGATTTCTGTCACTTGCCAGCGTTTAGTTTTGCTCAGGGGTCTGGTTTCCTGAATGCGTACGCGATCGCCCACTTTGCATTTGTTCTCTTCGTCGTGGGCTTTATAACGCCGAGTTTTGACTACAATCTTGCCGTATTTGGGATGGGGAGCGCGGTTTTCTACGGCGACTACCACCGTTTTTTGCATTTTGTCGCTCACTACCAAGCCAACTCGTTCTTTGACTGCCATAATCTCCTACTTCTATCCTTGAGGCGGTTGACTTGCTGCCCGTTTTCTCTCTCCCTCGACTGTCAATAGTTGGGCGAGGCGATGGCGGGCATGGCGGAACTGGTGGGGTTTCTCTAACTGTCTAGTAGCCTTTTGCAAGCGCAACTGAAATAGTTGTTTTTTAACAGCGATAATTTCCTGGGCCAGTTGCTCGTCACTTAATTCTCTAGCTTCTGAAATTTTGGGAAGAGGCATAACCTACTCCTGCTCCTCTACTTGTTGAGAGCGCACAATAAATTTAGTCTTGATGGGTAACTTGTAAGCAGCCAAGCGCATAGCTTCGCGGGCGATTTCTTCAGTGACACCAGCGATTTCAAACAAAATCCGCCCTGGTTTGACTACAGCTACCCAAAATTCTGGATTACCTTTACCGGAACCCATCCGGGTTTCAGCTGCTCGCATGGTTACGGGTTTATCAGGGAAAATACGAATCCAGATTTTACCACCCCGGCGAATGTAACGAGTCATAGCTCGACGGGAAGCTTCAATTTGTCGAGAGGTAATCCAAGCTGGTTCTTGAGCTTGGAGTGCAAAATCTCCAAAATTGAGGGTACTACCACGGTGGGCTAAACCTGTCATCCGCCCGCGCTGTTGTTTGCGGAATTTAGTTCTTCTAGGACTTAACATGATGTGTCATTGGTCGTTAGTGATTGGGCATTGGTCAAAAGTCAAAAGTCATCTACTAATGACTATGGACTATGGACTAATGACTATCCTTCATTAGAGCGGTCTTCAAACTGTTGGCGACGACGCTGTTGCTGACGACGGCGAGGTTCGCGCTCACGGGTTGCTGGTTGGGCTGGAGTTTCTTCTTGTCCAGGAATAATTTCTCCTTTGAATACCCAAACTTTGATCCCCAAAATTCCGTAAATGGTTTTGGCTGTGCAGTAAGAGTAGTCAATGTCAGCTCGTAAGGTATGTAGGGGTACTCTACCTTCACGAGTCCACTCGGTTCGGGCAATTTCTGCACCGTTGAGTCGTCCACTCACTTGCACTTTAATGCCTTGAATACCTGCTCTTTGAGCGCGTTGAATTGCCTGTCTAACTACCCGGCGGAAGGAAACCCGACGTTCTAGCTGTTGAGCAATATATTCGGCAATTAAGTAAGCATCAGCGTCTACTTTTTGGACTTCGACCACGTTGATGCGAATTTGGCGGTTATTACCCAACAGTTCTTGCAGTCCGGTACGCAATGCTTCAATACCTTGACCACCACGACCTACAACTACACCTGGACGAGCGGTGCGTACTTCTAGATCAATTTGGTCGGCTTTACGCTCAATGCGTACTTCAGAAATCCCGGCATTGTTTTGTGCGTATCTACCGAGCTTTTGCTCTATGTATTTACGAAGTTTGTGGTCTTCTTGTAGTAGTTCTGGATAGCGATCAGGATCTGCAAACCAACGTGATTGGTGCTCTTGGGTAATCCCCAGGCGAAAACCAACTGGATGAATTTTCTGTCCCACAAATGTTTCCTCTAAAATTTCTCACTTTACGCAATATTTTTGGTGGAGAACTTACTCAGCATTGGTACTAGCGGCAACTGCCAAAGTGATGTGACACGTTGGCTTGCGAATTTGGTAAGCTCTACCTTGCGCTCTAGGTTGGAAACGTTTCAGTACGGGGCCTTGATCAGCATATGCCTTAGTAATTACTAGCTGAGTGCGATCTAACCCAGCGTTATGTTCAGCGTTAGCGGCGGCACTTCTGAGTAGTTTCAAAACTGGCTCAGTGGCTCGATAAGGCATGAATTCCAGGATGATCAGTGCTTCCCGATAGGAGCGCCCCCGGATTTGATCAAGTACACGACGTACTTTGTAGGGAGAAATGCGTATATAACGGGCGATCGCCTTTACTTCAGTAGTATCTGTAGCCATAATTTTCTCCTTTAGTCAATAGTCAATAGTCATCTAGTGCTTAATTGAGACTTTTGACTGTTGACCTTTGACTATCTCCCTGCTTTTTTGTCACTTTTCCCATGCCCTCTGTAGGTGCGTGTGGGTGCAAATTCGCCCAACTTGTGTCCTACCATCTGCTCACTGACAAACACTGGAACGTGTTGCCGTCCGTTATGCACTGCTATGGTATGACCAACCATTTGGGGCAGAATTGTCGAAGCTCTTGACCAAGTTTTAATTACTTGTTTTTCGTTTTTTTCATTCAGCTTTTCAATTTTGCTGAGTAAATGATCGGCAACGAAAGGACCTTTTTTAAGAGAACGACCCATAGTTTGATTTTGGCTTTTGGATTGTGGATTTTGGATTAAAAATTGCGGATTTTAATTAGGTTGATAAATTTGAGATTTTATCAGTAACCCTCATCTAAAATCCCAAACTTAAAATCTCAAATTCTAGGACTGCCGACCACCTCGACCGCGTTTAGAAGATTTACGGCGACGACGTACAATCAACTTGCTGCTGGCCTTCTTCGGTTTGCGTGTTTTTGCACCCAAAGTGGGTTTACCCCAAGGTGTTACAGGGCCGGATCTACCGATAGGCGCTCTACCTTCACCACCGCCGTGTGGGTGATCTACTGGGTTCATGACGCTACCTCTAACTTTGGGGCGGCGACCTTTCCAGCGATTTCTTCCGGCTTTACCTGCACTGAGGTTTCTGGCATCAGTGTTACCTACTTGTCCGATGGTGGCGTAACATTCCCGCCGAATCATCCGGACTTCTCCTGAAGGTAACTTGAGTGTGACGTAGTTACCTTCTTTGGCCACTACTTGGGCAGCCGCACCAGCAGAACGGACAATTTGAGCGCCTTTACCAGCAATTAATTCGACGTTATGAACGGTTGTACCCAGGGGGATATTTGCCAAGGGTAAAGCGTTTCCATCTTCAATTGGAGATTCAGGACCAGCAATAATTGTTGTCCCAACTTTTAAACCATTTGGGTGTAGGATGTACCGCTTTTCCCCATCTTCATAGGAAACTAGGGCAATCCGAGCATTGCGATTTGGATCGTACTCAATAGCTACTACTGTGGCGGGAATATTCCGTTTGTCTCTTTTGAAGTCGATGATGCGATACAGTCTCTTGTGTCCACCACCGCGACGACGGCTAGTGATCCGCCCTTGGTTGTTGCGACCTTTGGCACGATGTTTATAGACCGTCAGAGATTTTTCTGGCTCGGTTTTGGTAATTTCCGCAAAGTCAGAGATGGTAACTTGGCGGGTGCTTGGGGTATAGGGGCGATAAGAACGGGTACCCATGATATCTTAGACCTCTGGGAATAGAACTTGTCTAATTTTCTCTACATCCCCAGGTGCGACGGTGACAATTGCTCGCTTATATTGGGGTTTAAAACCAATGAATTTACCTACACGCCGTTTTCTCCGGGGTGGTAGTGCGGTGTTAACCTTAACAACCTTGACCTGAAATAAGTCCTCAATGGCGGCCTTAATTTGTGTCTTGGTTGATTTGGGAGTAACTTCAAAGGTGTATTTGTTTTGCTCCATCATAATGGTCGCTTTTTCAGTCACGATGGGGCGACGCACTAAATCGGGGAGGTTGCGGGGGTCAAACTTAGGCATTGTAGACCTCCTGAATTTTATCGAGGGCTGATGTGGTGACTATAATCTTGTCAGCGTGCAGCAAATCGTAAACGTTTAGTTGATCAGCTGGCATCAGCTTGAGATTCTCTACGTTACGACCTGACAAGTAGATATTCTCGGAAAGCTCAGACAATATTAATAGTGACTTTTGTTCTGCTGCTACACCCCAACGAGTAAATGCTGCTAGCAGTTCTTTGGTTTTGGGGCGAGATAGCTCGTTGCTAAATTCTTCTACTACAATCAAGTCATCTACACGGCTAACTAATGCTGTCCGCAGTGCTAACCGCCGCTCTTTCCGGTTCATTTTTAAGTTGAAATCTCTGGGTTTTGGTCCAAAGATCACACCACCACCACGCCACAATGGAGAACGAATAGATCCTGCACGAGCTCGACCAGTACCTTTTTGCCGCCACGGTTTACGACCACCGCCTCTAACTTCAGCACGAGTTTTCGTACTGGCAGTTCCTTGGCGAGCGTTGGTCATTTGTCTGACTAGAGCGCGGTGTACTATATGAGATGCTGTTTCTGGTTTAGCAGAGGGCAAGTCGAACGCTTTTTGTCCAACTTCTTCTCCTTGCCAATTTTTAACTATACTTTCAACCATCTTTGTGTCCTTTGTCGTTAGTCCATAGTCCAGAGCTTGTAGTCCATAGTCCAGTGACTATCGACTGTTGACTGTTGACTACTTGCCTACTTGCTTGGCTGGCACAATATTCAGTAATGCCCCTGGTTTACCAGGAACAGAGCCTTTAATGAGCAACAAATTACGCTCGGTATCTACTCGCACTACTGTTAATTTGCGAATTGTGACACGGCTACCACCCAAGCGTCCTGCCATCCGTTTACCGGGATAGACACGACCTGGGGTTGTACCAGCACCAATGGAACCTGGCGCTCTGTGATTTTTGGAACCGTGTGACATAGGCCCACGACCAAAGTTATTCCGCTTTTGGTTGCCTGCAAAGCCGCGACCGATACTTGTACCGATAACGTCTACAATTTGACCTGCACTAAAAATATCTGCTTTAATCTCTTGACCTAAAGCATATTCGCTAGAATTATCTGCGTGATATTCTTGCAAATGACGTAATGCTGGGGCGGAAGACTTGGCTAAATGCCCTAGCAAGGGCTTGTTTAGTGCTTTTGGTTTAACTGCGCCATAACCAACTTGAATGGCGGCATAACCATCGGTTTGTTGCGTTTTGACTTGGGTAACAACGCATGGCCCTACTTGGACAACTGTTACAGGAATAGCAACTCCTGCTTCGTCGAAGATTTGGGTCATGCCCAGCTTGGTGCCGAGAATCCCTACTGACACAGTAACTGGCTCTCCTTTCTACTAAATCGGATTTGGTGACACACTGCGTAAACTCCGGTGATGAACGGACGAAATTTTGAACTTGTAAGCGGCTGATGCTGCTCCAAGTTCTTCCGGATACAACAGGCGGTGTCTTTAGTGTTTGGTGAATCTATTTAGTTGCACTCACTTAATCACCAGAACATCCACAAGTACCTTCCCTTAGAGAAGGAATAACTTCTGGTAGCAAGGCAAGGCTTTAGAGCTTTGCGCTTTGTGCAGTAATGCTTTCGTCCAAGCACTTACTTAGGCACTTTCTGGCGGCAGTCCGATGAGCGGGTCTCCCGATTCATGGTAACTGCCGTTTGTTAGTGGGACTTAAGCAGTCCTTACTGCTCAGTATCCGTTTGGCTGAGTTTTGTGTAATGTCATGCAGCTAACATTACTTCTCAGTTTTACTTGACTTAACAAGTCAAATCCTGATTTTGAGGTTTTGCTTGCCGTTTCATGACTACAAAGATGAGTGTAGCCTGAAAGTCAATACAGGCTCTATTTTTGGAGTCATGTACCCTGAATTTGACCTCAAAGCTTTTTAAGTGTACCAGTGTTTGAGCAATTTTAGCGAGCTTATTTCTCTAAATATTTGAGTCATTCAGCTTTGAGCGCGATCGCTTACATTGGCAATAACTATCTTAATCTGCAATTTTGGTCACAATCTAATAATATAAACTATTAGTTGCTTGTTGTCTAGAAAATTTGTAACAAATTTCTGAAGTTTTCTGAGGGCATGAATAATTTCAAGTAATATGGCTCTTACGGTAGTATTTTACAAAGATAGACAACAAAAGAAAGCAATTTGCGGTATTAGTCCTGATTTTATGAAAATTCTGGGCAATATGGGTACAAAGTGATAAAGACGTAGAAAATCTTGCCTGCTTTGGAAGATAGTCCCGATGAAGCAAGTTTCACAGTCAAACATGAAAGATGTCTTTCTCCCCCTGCCTCCCCTGCTACCCCTGCTACCCCTGCTCTTTCAAGTCAGAGGGTGGGACTGATAGAATTGAGTTTAGCTTATTTAGAGTATAAGCTTTGTTATCTTACTGATTGTCACTTCAAAGTAAATAATAGAGATAACAAAGTGGGATAGGACAAAACTCCGAAAAATCTATGGCACTAATTACCACTGGCAACGGTTTAATCCGCGATCTGGAAAAATTTGGATCTTTAGGTGTTTACGTACCCTTGGAAGGGGGTTATGAAGGTCGATATCGTCGCCGCCTGCGTGCAGCCGGCTATGTAACTCTACACATGACTGCTAGGGGATTGGGCGATGTAGCCGCCTATCTCACAGGGGTGCATGGAGTTAGACCACCCCATCTTGGTAAAAAAAGCACTGGTAGTGGTGCGGCAGTAGGTGATGTCTACTATCTGCCACCAACAGTTAACTATCAACTAGAGCAGCTGCCACCCAAGTCTAAAGGTTTGGTGTTGTGGATCATTGAAGGACATATTCTTTCCGATCAGGAAGTAGAATTCTTGACCACTCTGCCTAGTCTAGAGCCAAAAGTAAAAGTAGTTGTAGAAAGAGGTGGCGATCGCTCCTTCCGTTGGCGACCTCTGAAAGATACATTCTCTACAAGTTATCAGGCAAGCTAGAGAAGGCAGAAAGTTGTCACTCTAACTATTTCTGTCTTGATAGTTAGCTTCTTGTTTATTTGTGTCTGGTGAGAATAAAAATTGGGCGATCGCCTGTGCCAAAGCTTTAGGAGGGTGCGATCGCCTAATTTTTTCAAAAACTAACGGAGTAAATTAAATCAAATTCACGATAAAGAGTCATCCGGCAAGTATTACTAGGGTTTTCTAGAACTTCATAATCTAATCCACCGGTAATTTGTGTAACTGGTCGCTTTAAAGGTTTCTCAAACTGATACCATTCCCGGTTACTCCACTCAAAAATGGTGGCATCTAAGTCGTTTTGTAATTCGGAAGTTAGCAGAAACAACTCTAATCTCTCTTGAATGCTGCCAATAATGAAAAACTTCAAGGAAATTGACTGGCTGATGAGTGGCCTGGGTTCGTTGGCGGCGGAAGTGTTACATTCTCCGAGGTAGATATCGTAAGGCTGTAATTCGATATTTTGCCGTTGCTGCCAACTATTGACAATTTCCTGAAGACGTTGGTCTAAATATGGTATTAGCCCTAGTTTGGCATCAGTTAACAACTGACGAATGTTAGAAGATTGGGTCATTGCTGGGTTTTAATCCACTTACCCAGTCAGATTAGCGTTTTGTTGACATCACAGGCGATAAACTTTGAAAAACTTTGTTTGTGGCTAGTCTTGTTGATGGGCGAATTTGTAACCACCCCAAAGAGAAAGTGCGATCGCTATCACAAATAAAATTGGTACGCTATACCAGGGAAACTGCGATAAAGGTAAATGGGCAGCCGCACGTAAGCCAGTGCTAGCGTAGGTCAAGGGTAATAAGTAAACTACAACTTTGAGAGCTATTGGTAAGGTAGTGGGGTCAAAGAAAGTTGCCCCTAAAAAAGACATGGGGATAATGACAAAATTATTGTATAGCCCGACTGATTCGAGCGATCGCACCGATAAGCCAACAATTACACCCAAACCAGCAAATACAGCGCAGTTCAACACCAGCAACAACAAAAATAAGGGATTGAGAAAATTCCAGTTCCTAGTTAATACCAGTGCCACCAGAATCACAGAACCAGAAGTCATTAACCCCCGTACTACTCCCGCCAGCATTTTACCTATATGCAGTGCTAAAGGATGTATGGGGGTAAGTAATAACTCTTCAAAGGTTTTGCTAAAAAGTCTATCTCCGCAAATTGAGAATGTTGTGCCAGCGAAACTGATAGTCATGGATGATAAAGCTACCATTCCCGGCAACATGAATTCTAGATAGTTATCGTAGCTGCCACTAATCCCAGAACCCGGTCTAATTGAGCTACCCAAACCCAACCCAAAAGCTAAAATGTATATCAATGGAGATACCAACCCAGATGCTGCAACTTGCGCCACTCTGACACGTAAATCTAACCACTCTCCCCAAAAGATAGTCAGACTATCTGCTAACAGAATGTGTAACTGCGAAGCTTTGAACTTGTTATCCCAGAGTAAGGCTGTTGGAGATTTCACTTTCTTTTCAGTCAGGTGTAAAAAATATTCTTAAGTATTACTTAGCATTTTTTAGCAGTGCTTAATCTTCAATATTGTCTGGAAAGTGACGGGCAAATTTAGTCAATAATCGGCATACTGAAATAGGGAGACACTCCCTACTTTTTCAGGCGTGAAGGTTAACAAACACAAATGAGACGTAAATCAACTGGTAGATCAGCCACTACATCTAAACCTTCTGGTTTTCAATCCTCCATGTTTAACTTCACTACTATTGCCATTTTGGGAGGGGTGTTAGTTCTGGGGATTGGGATTGGTATTGCTTTTAGTTCCACAACTACTTTGACTCCATCAAATGTGGCTTCTCGTGAATTCATTGACACTAAAGCGCCGAATCCAGAGATTTGCGTACAGTATGGAGCCAGTGCAATGGTGATGGATGCTAGATTATTTGTGACTCTTAACCCATTTAATGTTTATGTGGCTCAACCAAGTATGCGTCCTGGATGTGTGCTACGTCAAAATAACTGGGCAATTTTAGAGCAACGCAAACTTGTCACTTCTGACCAAGTGAGAGAATGCAAAAATCGCCTGAATACTTTTGGTTTTACTGGTAGCTTAGATAGCGAAAAACCTGATATTAGATGTATTTATCAAAATGAATCAGCACAAAATTTCTTCCTGTCTCAGCCGGGAGCAGTAGCACCAAGTCAGGAAACAGAAAGATTTTAGTGTTTGAAAGCGGGATTAGGGACTGGGGGCTGGGATTTTTACTTAGCACTTAGCATCAGCTAAACGCCGCGCTGCCGCTAACACAACTCAGCACGCAGCTCATTGTCCCGAAGAAAGCTAACAGCACTTCAAGGCAGCCTCTAACCCCTTTTTCATGCTTAGGTAATGTACGCAGTTCATTAGGACTGCTTAATTTTGCATTTTTGGCAGAGGTTGACCAAACTCAATCACTATTGGATTGGTAGGATTGGGCTGGGTTGTGGGAGTAGGAAAGTTAGGACTAACTACAGGATTATTAGATTGATTGGGAAAATTAGGAATTTGAGTAGGAGTAATAGAATTGAGGGGCGGTACAGTTACAAAGGGCTGCTGTGGGTTAGTAGTGGCAAAGGGTAGGCTAGTGGGTAATTGCAGGTAGTTATATTGTGGAGGAGCAGAATTACTGGGTGAATTGCGGTTGTTTCCCAGTTGTCTAGAGCCAGTAATAAAAGGACGTAGAACCCAGCGAGTAGGGTTTTGTCGAGATATGGGTTGCAGTTGTACTCGGCTGGGATCTACGAACACGCCAGCAGCTAAATCTAAAACAATGCGGGTGACGTTGGCGTTTAATTGAGCAACGCGAATCCTTTGGACTGCACCGTTGTAATTTTGCTCTGTAGGGATGTTACCTAATGTGGTATCTGGAATATCTAAGACAATTCGTGGCGGCTGGGCTAGGTAGAAATAGCTGGGTGTTTTGCCAGATGAGAGGTTAATTTCTAACTTCCCGCCTTCTGGGTAGAAACGCCAATTATTTAACTTGGCTACCTGTGCAGCAATACTACTGACTGTTTGAAGAGTAATGGCTACAAACACACTCATGCCAAACAGCCGCTTGCTTCTTTGGAAAAATTGCTGAATTGGGATTACCTTAAACATCATGATCTATCTGTTATGTGTTCAACTGTCAGGCATCCGCTCTTTGTGGGTAAAGGGTAAAATGATTACCGATTTACTTTATCTCATTGATTGCCATATTTTAATGGCTGTTTGAGTTTTAGGGTTCTGCCTGGGTTGCTTCAGGTGTAGCATTAAATTCTAAATTTTGCGCGATGGTACTGACAATTATTTTGCCTTGTAAACTACGGTTATCTGCTAATTGCATTTGGGCTTGAATTGAATGAGGAGGAGCAATGTGACAAATAACAGTCTGATCAACTTCTCCAGTTAAACTTAACTGCTGATTTTTGAAGATGCCTTTGAGAGAAGACTGCTTTTGGGTATCTGCACTGCTATTTACAGGTAACAAGGAAGCATTTAAATAAATACCAGATTGCTGAAGATTAAGCCTTAGCGGTTCTGATTGCTGACATTCTGATGAATTTTTACCCAAAGTCAGACGATAAGAACCGTTAATCATAGGAGGGGCTTGGAGGTTGTCTTCTCCATAAACGGTAACGGTTTTAAATAACAGTAGAACTGAACCTATTGCTACTGTATAAAATGTGAGAGATTTGGTGTTGAAATGATTCATAGTTTTAGTGTTTGACTGTGGACTCTTGACTACTGGCATCAGAGAGTGCGGAGGTGAGATGAGAGGTAAGTTGACTGTAGCGGCGAGTGATCAGGAGTGAGGAACGGCATTGAATAGCTAGTGCATCTGTGTATCTTCCTAGGGTTTGCCGTTCAATCCCCCAGGCGCGGCTAGTACCGGCAATTGTGAGATCAAAGGTTTCTGAGGCGGCTACTACGGCTGGAATTGGCTCTGGAGAATGAATGATTTTGATGGTGATGCGATCGCGCACACTTTTTGGTAATTGTTCAATCATGGTGTGCAGTTCGTAACTCAATTCATCTTGAATTTGGTGTTCTGGCAATACCTGTAATACTTGCAATGTGCAAGTGTCACGATTGATTAATAGTCTCAAAGCTAGTGTTAGCGCCAAATCATCATGGATATTGGCAGAGTAGGGAACTAACAAATTTTCTAATCTGTCTCCTCCTCTATCTACAAACACGGCTACATCTACTGGTGCTGTGCTGAGGATTTGCCCCACTCGCCCACCTAGGCGGTTGTTACTGAAAGCGGGACGATGCCATCCGACAAGAATTAAATCAGCTTGTTCAATTTTGGCAATCTGTGCGGTTTCCCTAGCTACATTGCTAGATATCTGCACAATGGGATGAACAAAAGGTTGAGTTGTTGCTGGTTCTAGGGTACTGATTAATTCCTCTAGCTGTTGGCGACGCTGAATAATGAATCGGTTAGCTTCAGAGGGAGTATTTTCAAAGCCATAATCTTCTTCTAATTCAATCAGGCTCAGGGGATTGACGACAGCTGGCTGACGATAGTTGAGGGCGATCGCAGTTGCTAACTGTACTAAACCTTTCTGAGTGCTAGGGTTAGCTACTGGGACTAAAATTCGGTAAGGATGAATGTAAGTTTGGCTGCCTACAGAAGCTTCTGAGTCTGTGTATTCTTCTGGTTCTGGTTCTATGACATCTAATTTGATCAATTTCTTGGGATAAGTCCACTCTAGTAGCGGCGAAGTCATAAAGGTAGTAACTAAGGCCATAATTACTAGCATGGTAAACAGTAAGGGAGAAATTACCCCTAATTCCAAACCGATATTCAGCACGATTAACTCGGTTAAACCGCGAGTATTCATTAACCAACCAAGTGCTGAGGCTTCCCGCTTGTTGATTCCACTAAAGCGAGCTGCTACATAAGTACCGATAAACTTGCCGGCGATCGCCACTACTAAAACGACTGCACACAATAACCACAGTTCGGGACGGTTTAATAAGCCAATTTGCGTCCGCAAGCCACTGTAGGCAAAAAATATTGGTAACAAAAAGATTAAGACAAAATCTTCGGTTTTAATCGCTAATTCTCGCACTAAATCTGCATTCTTGGGTATAGCTGCTCCCAATAGGAATGCTCCGAAAATTAAGTGAATCCCAATTAGTTCCGTAATTAGTGCTGAGGCGACTACAGCGATGTAAATTCCCGCTAGTACCAATTGGCTCAACCGTCTAGTGCGGCGGTAATGGGTAGCCAGACGTTGTAGAAACCAGTGTCCTGCTGTCACCATAAAACCGATGTAAACTAAGCTTGCCAGAATTGTGGGTAATGCACCCATGATATTACCAGTTCTGGCTACGGCGATCGCTACTGCCAATAAGCACCAAGCTGTGACATCATCTACGGCTGCACACGTTAACGCTAGTGTTCCCAAACGTGTACCTTGCAAATTATTTTCTGTAATAATTCGTGCTAATACTGGAAAAGCCGTAATCGACATTGCCGCCCCTAAAAATAAGGCAAAGGCAGTAAAAGAGACACCAGCATTAGAAACCAAAGGATAAAGCAGTAATGCCAGCACTGTTCCCAAGGAAAACGGAACTAAAATACTGACATGAGAAGTTAAAATCGCCACTTCTAACTGACTACTCAGGTATTTTGGATTGAGTTCTAACCCAATCAAAAACATGAAAAATATTAATCCTATTTGAGATAAAACATTCAGAAAAGGAATCGTTTCTGGAGGAAACAAGGTAGCTGCTACATGGGGAGCTACTAAACCAAATAACGAGGGACCAAGCATAATCCCAGCCACAATCTCACCAATTACCAAAGGTTGTTTGATGGATTTGAATGCTAGTCCTACTAGACGCGACAAGCCAATCACAATCAACACTTCAACTAAAACCAGAATAACTGTGTGCATAGTTCCCTCAATAGCAACTACTTTCCCTAAGATAATTCTGCAAGTTAGTGGAAAATGTCAACCTTAACTCTATGATCTCTGAGAATAATTGTTGCCACATCACTGAATTTGGGAGAACAATATATCAGGCAGCATTTGGTAGCTAATCCCCCCAAAATTGCCAAAATAGGTGAATAATTAAAGATTCATAATCCAGCAGACAGAATCGATTTACTCTTTGGGAATATAACGATAGCCATCCATAACCAACTTAATTAAGTTCCCAGGTATCTTGTCTGTCAACAAATGGTTGGCAATTTCTGTAGTTATTTATCCAAATTTTGCGTAATTTATCTATCAGAGAGTGTTTATTAATTAATAAAGTTTTCAATTTATTTTGTGATCAATCAATGATGACAATCAAATGAAATTTTGAGTTAATCACACTTTGATTGGAGAATTTTATAAATTTTGTAAATTTTTATATTAATTGTTACTTACAATACTTGCACTTAGTTATATTATTAGTTATTTTCAAACAATTAGTTTCAGTATTTTGACTGAAAGCCGATTATTTGGCAAAGCAAGTGAGGCAACATCAAAAAATAAATTAGTCCAAATTGACGGTTAGTAGGGTGCGTCAGTATGAATCATTTCTTGGTAAAGCTAGGTTTTCTTGCACTGACGCATCCTACATTTTGAATATTTTTTTATCTGGAAGTCCCTGATATGAATAAGGTTATAAGTTTGCAATCAATGACTGCGAAAATTGAGATCACTTGATGATTTTAGATTACTTAGCATTTGTTACTTAGGTTACAAATAAATGTACACAGAAAATAGGCAAACACACTTTTTTGGGCAACTAGCAAAAGGCTCTTACCAAAAACTAATACAGTCATTACCATCTATTTTTGGCATTTTTATATTCTTGCTAGTCTGGCATTTTTTGAGCTTGCGCCCTGATACATCTTTACCATCACCAGTTGCCGTTGTGACGAATACTTGGGATTTAATCAAAGACCCATTTTTCCATAAAGGAGGCAATAATAAAGGTTTTTTTTGGCTAATCCTCGCCAGCCTGAATAGAGTAATATTTGGTTATTTGCTAGCCATTCTAATAGGTATTCCCATTGGTTTTATTATTAGCTTGAACAGCTTTTGTAGGAAAGCAATAGATCCTCTGATCCAAATACTGCGCCCTGTGGCTCCTTTGGCTTGGCTACCTTTAGCGCAAGCTATTTTCCTAAAACCCAATCCTTCAGCTATTTTCGTAATTTGTATAACTGCTATTTGGCCAATTATTTTAAATACTGCCTTGGGTGTAAAACTAATACCTAAAGATTATATTAATGTCTCTAGGTTAGCTGGTTTTTCACCATTAGAAAACTTTCTGAAAATCCTTTTACCTGCAACTTTACCATATATTTTTACTGGATTGAGAATCGCCATTGGTTTATCGTGGTTAGCCGTTGTAGCAGCCGAAATGCTACTTTCCGATGATGGAATTGGCTTTTTCATTGTTGATGCTTACAACAATGCCAATATTCATGAAATGATTTTGGCAATTCTTTATTTAGGTGGAGTTGGTTTAGTGCTAGATAGCATGATGGCTTATATTGCAGAAAAAGTGACTCCTCAAGAATAATTCATAGCCAGGAAAATCCGACAATGAAGTTGTATATATTTGGGTAGTGAAAGTAAATACTATGCCTAGTTTTGTGGAAATCAGGGGAATTAGAAAAGAATTTACCCTGCAAGATGGTAGTAAAAATATTGTTCTCAAAGATATCAACTTAGAAATTCAGCAGGGAGATTTTGTATCGCTCATTGGTCATTCTGGTTGTGGTAAGTCTACCCTGTTAAATATTGTAGCTGGTTTAGAAAAGCCAACACAAGGACAAGTGCGAGTAGATGGTCAATTAATCAAACGACCATTCCGCGATCGCATGGTAGTATTTCAGAACTATTCCCTGTTACCTTGGCTGACTGCTTGGGAAAATGTGGCTTTATTCGTTGATAAAGCCATGCCGCAAAAATCCAAAAATGAACGCCGTGAGATTATTGCTGCTCACTTAGAGATGGTGGGTTTGAAAGATGCCGCTCATAAAAAACCAGCCCAACTTTCAGGAGGGATGAAACAAAGGGTGGCTTTGGCTCGTGCTTTGGCTATTCAGCCGAAGTTACTGTTATTAGATGAGCCATTTGGGGCTTTAGATGCACTGACTCGTAGTTCGTTACAGGTAGAGTTGATGCGTATTTGTGATATTTACCACATTACAACTATCATGGTGACTCATGATGTGGATGAAGCTTTATTACTTTCTGATCAGGTAGTAATGTTGAACAATGGCCCGGCTGCTACTATCGGCCAAGTTTTAGATATACCCTTAGAACATCCTCGTTCCGTGGAAGTTCGAGATAGTGCCAAATATCATCATTTACGTCAAGAATTGATGCAATTTTTACACGGGCAAGAGCAGGCTAAACGCTTGCAAGTATAGACAGCATTGATTGAAATTTTATATGGCAAAGCTAAATAGACGACAATTTATTGCTGCTGCTGGTGCATCTGTACTGACTCATACCCTCAGCAACGGTTCTAATTCTGGGGTGGCAAATACTCCATTAAAGTATGGTGTTTATGCTGGCTATAGCGATACTCCAGAAGTGACAAAGACGACACTGGGATTCATTCCTGTAACCAGTTGTTGTCCTTTGATTATTGCTAAAGCTAAAGGTTTTTTTGCTAAACATGGGATGCCTGATGTTGTTGTAGCCAAACAACCTTCATGGGCAGTAATGCGAGACAAACTCATGTTAGGTGCTGCCAATGAAGGTTTAGATGGCGCTCATTTGTTGTTTCCCATGACTTATCTGATGGCTACCGGGGAAATTAGCTATGGGCGCAAAATCCCGATGTATATTTTGGCAAGAATGAATGTGAATGGCCAAGGAATATCGGTTGCGAATACTTATAAAAGTTTACATTTGGGCTTAGATAGTTCTCCTGTAAAATTTGCTTTTACTCAAAAGACAAAAACAGGCGAAACTGTACGTTGTGCAGTTCCCTATCGGCGGGTGACGGGGGATTTTTTCATGCGCTGGTGGTTGGCTTATGGTGGCATTGATCCGGATCGTGATACGTCAGTAATTGTGATTGCACCGCCGCAGATGGTTGCAAGTATGCGTAGTGGTACCATGGATGCTTTCTGTGTAGTTGATCCTTGGCATTACCGACTGATTAAACAGAAGCTCGGTTATTCGACGGTGACATCTGGGGAGTTGTGGCATAATCACCCAGAAAAAGCTTTAGCAGTGCGTGCTGAGTGGGTTGATAAGTATCCAAAAGCAGCTAAAGCGATGTTGGCGGCATTTTTAGAGGCGCAAATCTGGTGTGAGCAACCGGAAAATCAAGAGGAACTGTTGGAGATCATGGCACAACGCCAATGGATTGGTGTGAAAAGCGATTTCATGCGCGATCGCTTACTTGGTAAATTTGATTATGGCAATGGACGTGTAGTGGAAAACAGCCCCCATGCTATCAAGTTTTGGCGTGATCATGCTTCCTATCCTTTCAAAAGTCATGATTTGTGGTTTTTAATTGAAGATATGCGCTGGGGTTATCGTTCTTTTGATTTTGCCACCAAACCCTTAATTGATGCTGTCAACCGTGAGGATTTATGGCGAGAAGCTGCTAAATTAATTGGTCAAGAGTCGGCGATTCCAGTTAGTACATCACGAGGTGTAGAAAGGTTTTTTAATGGGTTGGAGTTTGATCCAGAAAATCCTCAAGCTTATCTGAATGCTCCTAAAGTCAGGATGGGGTAATTGGCCTTTTTAACGCGGAGGTACACAGAGAATGATGCTGAGTTTTTTGAACAAATAAATGGGGTGTTTTTGTGAAATGGGGAAAGTTAAAATTAAGTTGATTAAAGGATATTTTGCTAGTTTAATTCAGCCAAAGTTTGTGCCTACGGCGTTGAAAGTAGCGGTTATTGTTGGCTCTATTTTATTTGCTATTAATCATGGTCATGCTTTATTACAAGGTAATATGGGGCGCGATCGCTGGATTTCGGCAGCACTCACTTATCTAGTTCCCTATTTCGTGAATGTTCATGGACAGTACATCAGTCTTTATCGCAATCGTTTCTGAGCATAGAAAACTACGTTTTTTGGGTGGAAATTTTGCCTTATTACAACCATTGTCCTCCCCGGAAACGCCAACGGGGAAATACAATCCGCATCAGACTTTGAGAGGTGATAAATACTGATAACCAAACCACAATATAGTGCAGTAAGAAAGCGTCTAATGGTATTGCTTCTTTAGGTATAGGGACTGGCAAACCAAAAACATTGACTCCGCAAAATACAAATAATAATTCCCAAATACCAGCTAAAAGTTGATAAGCTGCTGGCCAGTCTCTATCCCATCGGAACTTTTGGAGATAATCATAAAGTACATCCCACCCTAAACCGAAAAGAGCAACATAACCAAGTATCCAAAAGTAAATAGAATCGGCAGGTGCAACTAAACCTATTGCAAAAGGCAAGGATACTAATACGCCTACCGTTGCTAGTAATAAGAATCTAGTTTGCCAACGACCAAATAAGGTTGGAGTCATAAAAGTGCTGAGTTGTGCGTGGGTAATTACACGAATTACTAATTATTAGTAATTTACTATGGTTTCATTTGTAGTAATTCAGAAACTGTCACAAATCTATAGCCTTGCTCTTTTAGTCCACTGATAATTTCTGGTAACGCTTGAACTGTTCTGCGGCGATCGCCTCCACCGTCGTGCATCAACACAATATAACCAGGTTTGGCACCTTTTAACACATTATTCACAAATGCTTGAGGTTCGGCACGAGGATCAGTATCAGCTGAAGTTAAAGACCACATCACTACAGCATTTTTTTGGCTTTTAGCGTAGGTTGCTAACCCATTGTTTAAAACCCCTCCAGGTGGGCGAAATAAATCCGTTTTAACTCCTGTAGTTCTGTAAATTAAGTCGGATGTACGTTCAATTTCACTCTTGGCTGTAGCTGCATCCATGCGTCTGTACCAATGATGCCAAGTATGATTACCAATAGCGTGACCTTCAGCTACAACTCGTTTAGCTATGTCAGGATGCGCTTGTAAAGCTTGACCTACCCAAAAGAATGTTGCTTTTATCTGATGTTGTTTGAGAATGTCCAAAATTTCTGAGGTTGTATTTGGCCAAGGACCATCATCAAAGGTGAGAGCGATCGCTTTGTCATTATGATTAAGTTGTACTTTGTAAACTGTTGTTCCCTGATATGCAACTGGTACAGAAAAAGTTAAGTTGTCTTGTTTAGCTGCTGGTGGTGATGGCGGTTTAACTGATGGCTGTGGCTGATTAGTGGGAATGGGTAAAGCTTGAGTAGTGTTTGCTGATTGGTTATTTCGGGATGCCAAAAGCATGGCTACAGTAATAGAACAAGTTACCAAAAAAGTGGCGATCGCCACCACACCAAAAACTTTATCTGTCTTGAGATGGTTGTTGTCCATGTGAATTTTACCAAAACTCACCCTATCATAAGCGAAGAATTTTGGTTGAAAAAAATGGGTCATGTTTCAGGTATCAATTATTCGCCTTGTCTCCTTCTAGTCTCATAGGTTTAGGGATTTATTTATACACCTCTACACCCCATTCTTGAAAATTTAAAATACTCTTCTCCTATGGGAGACACTACGCACCAGAGTAGGCTTACGCCTCCGCAGGAAAGCAAGCTACAAAATGTTTTGTTGATTGGGAATAGGTGGTCTATTTACGCCGCGTTGTACTCAGAAAATTAACATAAATATAATTAAGTTTTTCTTGGCAATCGAGTATTTCTTTTCAAGAATTTGCTACACCTGTAATGTAAGATAAAAGTTACGATTGATTAATAGAAGTCTTAATAGTAATTTTTACCTCTTTTATACAGTATGGAAAACATCAATTTACCCTCTAATCAGAAAATTCCTATCATACCGCTAGTCTTACTCTGGCTAGCTTATGCTGTTCTAGGATGGTATCTCGCTGCTCATCATATTATCTGGTTAGTAGGAGCTTTTATCATCACTGTTGCTATAGCCATAGTCCGCAAGAGTATCTCTTGGTTAGAAAATTTAGTGGCTTTGGGTTCTCGTACTTTAGTAGTAATTTTATTTTTAAGCATATCAATTGCTTTAGTGGCAACTTGGTCATTATTATTTAGTCTGTTTCTTATCCCTTTAGCCAGTACACTTTTAGCTGACTTAGAAATGCGTTTTGCTGGTTTCAACAAACTAGATTCATTTTTGACAATCACTGTTTTAGCTAGTTTGGGTTTGGTGGTTGGTGAAATCATAGATATCTTACTTCTACCCAGTGGTAGATACTAAAATATGTGTGTTGCTTAGAGAACACAAAAAAATAAATTATTCCAAATTGACGGTTAGTAGGGTACGTCAGTATGAATAATTTCTGGGTACAGCTAGGTTTTCTCGCACTGACGCACCCTAAATTTTGGATATTTTTTGATCTGGAAGTCCCTTAACTTCTTGTTTGAGTTCGCCAGTTGGGTAAGTCCATAATTTTTCTTCATAACCATGAGATTGGATAATACTTCTTTAGTCGTTGGTAAATCTTACTAATGGCAGACGCTAAATCATGTCAATTTTTATACTATCTAAAACAGCCATCTGATACTAGGATCAACGATGGAAAGACTTTGATTAACTAGAATTACAGCAAATGAGGAAAGATTGTCAATGACTTAGAAGATAGCCTGTTAGTAGATAATTTGACCTTAAATTTATGATCTATTAATTCTGGCAAAATATCTACCAGAAATGAGTAGGTTTAATTTGTACTGAGAATCTAATTACTATATGAATAAATGTAAGCTGGTACTTTTAATATTTCCTTTATATTTGTCATTTTCTCGTCACATTTATTGCTGAAAATAATGATCAAAGATTCATGGTACAGTCAATGTTTACTGCCATATCTGCACTATCAAGTCCTCAATATTAGGAGTATTAACAACCAGTGGTCAATCAATTTTAGATTTTGGATTTTAGATTTTAGATTGACTGCATCCCTTTATGGGTGCAGCTTGGGGATTTTAGATTGACGATAGCGTAGCGTAAAGCCTGCGCCATAGCTTCTCTGCGAGAGGCTGCGCCAACGCTTAGAGCCGACTGTGCGTAGCGTCTTTTAGATTTGTTCCATCCACCAGGGGGAGCCACTGCGAACCCGGAGGGCATATTCGCTGCAAGCGTTCCCGCAGGGTAGCAAGTGGCGTTGGGGCTTGTACCAAAAACAATCCAAAATCCAAAATTTAAAATCTAAAATTCGGAGGGTCAAGATTTGTCACTCAGTACAAAAACTTGTAAGGAGCTAATGTGAGCAGACATCAAGATTACAGTTTTCTTGAGGAGACACAGATAACTGATGTAGCAGCACCCAAGCCACTGTTAACCTTACCAGATGCAGTTGCTCTAATTGTGGGCATTGTTATTGGTGCAGGCATTTTTCAAACACCTGCATTGGTAGCAAATCAAGCGGGTAGTAATATTGCTGTAATGCTATTTTGGCTAGCTGGTGGTGTAGTTTCAATTATCGGTGCATTGTGCTATGCAGAGTTAGCAACAACCTATCCTAATGTCGGTGGTGTTTACTATTATCTGAAGCGGGCATTTGGACGGGTGATTGCATTTTTATTTGCCTGGGCGAGGCTCATGGTAATTCAAACTGGTTCAATTACTCTGTTAGCATTTGTTTTTGGTGACTATGCTTCTCAGATATGGCGACTAGGCACATTTTCCTCTGCTGTATATGCAGCAGTTGCGATTACTTTATTAACAGCCTTGAATATTGTAGGTTTACAACAAGGTAAGTGGACACAAAACTTACTAACAGTTGCCAAAGTCTTAGGTTTGTTATTGGTAGTGATACTAGGATTGAGTGTTACTGGTAATTCCGATCCTGTGCCAACGGAATCTGCTGGATCAGGCTCTTGGGGACTAGCAATGGTATTTGTGTTGCTGTCTTATGGAGGTTGGAACGAGGCAGCTTACATCTCAGCCGAAATCCAAAATAGACAGCGTAACATAGCGCGATCGCTATTTTGGAGTATCGGCATCATCACTGCTATTTACCTGCTGATCAATTTTGCTTACTTGCAAGGCTTAGGGTTAGCCAACATGGGCAAATCAGAAGCCGTAGCCGCAGATTTAATGCGCTCAATTTGGGGTGAACCAGGCGCTTTACTAATCAGCGTTTTGATTGCTATTTGTACATTAGGCGCACTCAACGCCACGATTTTTACAGGTTCCCGTACCAATTACGCTCTCGGACAAGATTTTTCCTTATTTGGTTTTATGGGACGTTGGCAGGAACGCCCCAGTTCTCCCTCCTCCGCCTTAGTTGTACAAGCTGCGATCGCTCTAGCATTGGTTGTATTAGGCACATTTACCCGCAAAGGGTTTGAAACAATGGTGGATTATACCGCCCCTGTATTTTGGTTCTTTTTTCTGCTTTCTGGCATATCACTACTGGTATTACGCCACCGTGAACCATACATCACTCGACCTTTTCGTGTGCCTTTTTATCCTCTCACACCCTTACTTTTTTGTATCGTCTGCGGCTACTTACTTTACTCCAGCTTGGTTTATACAAATGTGGGCGCATTGGTTGGTGTTTTGGTAGTAGTAGCTGGTATTCCTTTTTTAGTTTGGAATCGTTACCACCAAAAGAGGACATAAGACATTCCCAAAACCCTACGGTATCTGGCTACAAAATTCACAATTCAAACAAAGACATTGGAGAAAATCATGAAATTGCCAAAAATCCTGCTTTTATTGCTGACAGGATTGAGTATTGCTAGTTTGGGCATTGCTGGATGCACAACACAAACACAGGATTTAGAAGCAGAAGCAAAACCTGCTGCACCAACTTTAACAGCGCAAACTGAAACGGAAACTCCCACCAAACCCCAAGAACGTCCTGCTGATGTTCCTTACGTACCAACACCTCAGCCAGTGGTAGATGCCATGTTAGAAGTAGCCAAAGTCAATAAAGACGATGTTCTTTACGACTTGGGTAGTGGTGATGGACGAATTGTGAATACAGCTGCTCAAAAATATGGCACAAGAGGTGTAGGTATAGACATTGATCCAGAACGTGTTCAAGAAGCTAACGCTAATGCCCAGAAAGCAGGAGTAACTGATCGGGTAAAGTTTATTCAGCAAGACTTGTTCAATACTGACTTGAGTGAAGCGACGGTAGTTACCCTTTATCTGTTACCTGATATTAATCTCAAACTACGCCCTAAGCTCTTTAAAGAACTCAAACCCGGTACTAGGGTAGTCTCCCACGCTTTTGATATGGGTGATTGGAAACCAGACAAAACCCTACAAGTAGATGGCAAAACTATTTACTACTGGGTGATTCCTGAAGAAATACCAGCTAATTTGCGTTAAGAGGAAGCAGGGGTTTAGGGCAAGGAAGATGTTATCCCAATCCCCAGCCCCCAACCACTACCAGAGAAATGTGTGATAGGGTTAAAAAGAAAGAACGCCTGAAATTAAGGCGTGAGTGCAGGCATTTGTCAGCCGATAACTACAACTTGCCCAATAGCCTGTAATATTGCCGTAAATGACTACTACAACCCCACAGTAGGGTCGATGTGGAAACAGTGACATGGCATCAAGATTGTCAGAATACAGAAGATTTTGGTGTGGAGTAGTTGCTATTTGACGGCTATTTATGGGGTGAACTTAGATATTATCTAGCTTGACTGGAGAGTTGATACCATTTCACCAAATCAAAGATACCAATAATTTCTCCGGCTCTGAATCTTGCACCTAAAGAATAAAATCGCGGCTACACGAGTAAAGTCCGTCTCCCCAGGCTAGAAAACCTTGATTTTACCTTAGTCCGCCCAGAATTCCAGCGTTTGGTTTTGGTGCTTTCCCAGATTGAGCAGATAGTAGTAGCGCAACTATATTACCTATGACAACTCGCACAATCAATCAAAAATATTTCCTGCAAGCAGAAGCTTGGGAACTCCTGGAAAAATCCATCATTTATTACCAGGGAAGACCCATTGGTACTGTAGCAGCACAAGATCCTGAATCTCATCAACTCAACTATGATCAGTGTTTTCTGCGGGATTTTGTGCCTTCTGCTTTGGTGTTTCTCATGGCAGGTAAGTCAGAAATTGTTCGTAACTTTTTAGTAGAAACACTGAAACTACAAAGTCACGAAAAGCAGATGGACTGTTTTCAACCAGGGTCGGGGTTGATGCCTGCTAGCTTTAAAGTGGAATGCAATGATGGTGAAGAACATTTAGTGGCTGATTTTGGTGAACAGGCGATCGCACGGGTTCCTCCCGTTGATTCCTGTTTGTGGTGGATTCTGCTATTGCGTGCTTATGAAAAAGCCACAGGCGATACAGAACTAGCCCGTCAGCCACAATTTCAAGCCGGAATCAAGCTCATTTTAGATTTGTGCTTGGTACATCGCTTTGCCATGTACCCCACAATGTTAGTTCCCGATGGCGCATTTATGATTGATCGCCGCATGGGAGTTTATGAACACCCCTTAGAAATTCAAGTGCTATTCTACGCAACTTTGCGGGCGGCACAGGAATTACTCTTGCCAGATGGGGATGGAGGACGCTATCTCGATAAACTCAATGGACGATTGGGCGCTCTGCACTATCACATCAGTAACTATTACTGGCTTAACCTGAAACGATTGCGAGAAATCTACCGTTACAAAGGTGACGAATTTGGTAAAGAAGTCGCCAATAAATTCAATATCTACTCAGAGTCAATTCCTAGTTGGGTAATCGAATGGCTACCCGAATCTGGCGGATATTTAGCTGGGAATCTAGGGCCGGGACGGATGGATTTTCGCTTTTTTGCCTTGGGTAATCTGATGGCGATTTTGGCTTCTTTAGCTACGGAGGCAGAATCCCAAAGCATCATGAATTTATTTGTCCATCGCTGGCAAGACCTAATTGGCTATATGCCTGTGAAAATCTGCTACCCGGCTATAGAAGGTTTAGAGTGGCGGATTATTACAGGATGTGACCCAAAAAATATACCTTGGTCGTACCATAATGGCGGTCATTGGCCGGTTTTATTATGGTTGTTTACAGCTGCGGCCATCAAAACTGGCAGGGTAGAACTAGCCCAAGAGGCGATCGCTATTGCTGAAGCTCGTTTAACTCAGGACAAATTTCCAGAATACTACGATGGTAACAATGGTCGTTTAATTGGTAAAGAAGCCAGGATTTATCAAACTTGGAGCATTGCCGGATTATTAGCAGCAAAGAATTTTGTGGACAACCCAGATTTCCTAGAATTAGTCAGTTTCTCTAAGGCTTTGACAGGATTAGGTTGTAGTCTTTAGTTCATCAGATCAGTTTGACTATTTTTGATCACATATGGGGTCTCTGCATTTCTTAAAACCAGTGTGCTATATCCCTCCTCAGAAGATCAGAAAATTAAATTTTTCTGGTTGACTGTATTAAAAATTTAGGAAAGTCACAGTCTTAAGTCAGATGATCAATTACTAAAATTGATTAGGTATACAATAGGTTAATGTAACCAAAATACTTTGATAATTGCATCATAAATCAGAATACCAAATTCATGGCGATCGCTACCAAAAAACTGTAATTATCTACATAAATACCAAAATATTAACAGAACACCTTCTGAGGATAGATGTCATCACCAAAAGTATGCTTTAGCTACACAATCCAAACAACGGTATCATCTATAATTTCAGGTGTTTTTTATAAAATTAGAAATCTCTAGTAAAAAGGTGATTACACTCATGGCAAGGAATGCTAGAGTTTCAGGAAATTCATCGCAACTTTTCAGCGAGTATTCATGCTGAAGAAACTACAAGAAAAACCAATGGCTATCATTGCAGGTGCGGCACTGTTTGCTTTTTCAGCTGGAGCAATGGTGTCAGCACCTCAAATTGGCCAATCCTTGGGACAATGGCTGAATTTATCTAAAAATCAGCCAGAACAGCTAACTGAAGCCACCAAGGCCAAATCAGCTGTGTTCCCACTCATCGCGCAAGCACCCGCAGAACGAGCCACACAATTAGAATCTATTGTCCAAAATGGCAGTTCCTTAGACCGTCAACGGGCCCGTTATTTGTTGGCAAGTGACTATATAGACAGGAAACAAGCTCAAAAAGCACTGCCATTACTGACAGGGCTAGAAAAAGATTATCCCGCTCTAGCGCCTTATATTTTATTAAAACAGGCCCAAGCCCAAGATATGTTGGGTGCAGATGGCAAAGCTTCCGATTTGAGACAAAAGGTACTAAAAGAATATCCCCAGGAAGCGGCGGCGGTAAAAGCTAAGTATCTCATAGCTCAACCCAAGCTACATGATACAGCGATCGCGCAATTTCCTTCCCATCCCCTAACTTGGGAAATTATCAGAAAGCGGTTGCAGGAAAATCCCAATCAGCCACAGTTACAGTTAACTTTGGCTAGATATGCTTATCAGCAGCCTGGTATAGTCGGTGTGTTGGATCAATTAATGAAACAACCCACCCTCAAACCGGAAGAATGGGACATCATTGGTACAGCTTACTGGGAAAATAATCAATTTAGCAAAGCGGCAGATGCTTACAGCAAAGCACCTAAAACACCACGTAACCTTTACCGGACTGCACGGGGATGGCAAGTAGGTGGTAAAAACAGAGAAAAGGCGATCGCCACTTATAATCAACTCATACAGCAATTTCCAGAGGCCAAAGAAACCGGTTTAGGCTTATTACGTCTAGCTGAAATGACGAGAACGGGCAAAGATGCCTTACCCTATCTTGACCGCATCATTGTCAAGTTCCCAGATCAAGCTAGTAAGGCCTTGGTGAAAAAAGCCGAAATTTTTCAAGCCCTCAAGGATCAAAAATCAGCGCAACAAGCCTGGGAAGTGTTGCTTAACCAGTACGGTAAATCGGATGAAGCCGCAGAATACCGTTGGAAAATGGCTCAAGAAAAAGCTAAAGCTAGAGATTATGTTGCTGCATGGAAATGGGCCAGGCCAATTGTCACCGATAACCCAAATCATATTTTGGCTCCCAGAGCAGGTTTTTGGGTAGGGAAATGGGCAAATAACCTAAGTAAAGAGGACGAGGCTAAAACGGCTTATGAGTATGTAGTTAGCAATTTTCCTCAATCTTATTATGCCTGGCGATCGGCGAATCTTTTAGGGTTGAATGTGGGCGATTTTAACAATATCCGCCAACTCAACCCCGAAGTAGTACCACATCAGCGTCCCATTCCGCCAGCTGGTTCTGCAACCTTTAAAGAATTGTATCTGCTGGCTCAAGACCGTGATGCTTGGTTGCAATGGGAAACAGAATATCTCAATAAACAGCAGCCCACTGTAGCAGAGCAATTTACGGAAGGGTTGATGCGTCTGGCACGCGGTGAAAATCTCTCCGGTATTGACATCATATCTAAATTAGAAGACCGGGAAACACCACAAGAACAAGCCCAATATCAGGAATTGAGTCAACAGATTATCTACTGGCAAGCTCGTTATCCTTTTCCTTACCTGCGAGAAATTGAGAAATGGTCATCTGAGCGCCAACTTAATCCTTTGTTGGTAACTGCACTGATGCGTCAAGAGTCAAGATTTGAGCCGAAAATCAAATCTGTGGTCGGGGCTACTGGTTTGATGCAGGTAATGCCAGATACAGGTAAATGGATAGCTTCTAAAATTTCGTTAGATCCTAAAACTCTTGATTTAGAAAATCCTAACGATAACATCATGCTGGGAACATGGTATTTGAATTATACCCATGAGCGATACGGTAATAATTCTATGTTAGCGATCGCTAGTTACAATGCCGGACCCGGTAACGTTGCCAGATGGGTGCAAACTCTACCTACTCAAGATCCAGATGAGTTTGTCGAAGCAATTCCTTTTAACGAAACCAGAGATTATGTGCGCCAAGTGTTTGGTAACTATTGGAATTATCTCCGACTGTATAATCCTGAGATATCCAAATTAGTTGCTAGATACTCAGCTCAACACCCCAGGCTGCCAGGGGCTGAAGAATAGCCGTCTGGGTAACTATCAACCAAAAGGGTATGGGGGTGTAGGTGTTCAAAACCCTTATACCCCGCCCAGCGAAAACTTTCTTTGCGTAAGTCCTGTTAAAATATCTACACTCACCTAAAGCAGTTACATTGTGGGTAGTTGACTTTGCAAAACAGTAAGTTTGGTTATGCTCCGATACAGATTATTATCATTATTAACCATAACTCTCAGCCCGATTTTTCTGTTTCCAGTTTCAAGCTCAATCGCTGAAACACCATCTATCCCAAAACACTCAGATGCACCTTTGGAACTCAGTTTATTAACTAACCCAAAGCAATCTATAGTCACAGGTAACACCATTAAGTTACAAGGATTGACCATCCCTAGTTTATGGCTGACACAAGCACTTTCTGAGAACAAGCTGTTAGATAACTGGATAGCATACCCAGCTACAGAGAAAGAAGTAGCTAGAGTAGATGTAATAGTTAATCAACAAATCTGGAGTTTACTAGATTATCTAGAACGTTACAACTTTGTAAATCGCTTGGGTAACACAGCTAGGAAGGACAATTACAACGTGCGGGTGTTTAACTACCAAGAAGATCTGTTGGCAACCTATACCTGTAATTTTGCTCCTAAAGCAGTTGCTTGCAATATTCAAATGAATTTCCAAAACAAGTTAGGTTTACCTCCAAATTAATAGAGGACTCATATTTAAGCTTTAATGTTATTAAATAAAGATTCGTACTGCTTGGCTGTAGTCAGCTGTAGAGGCAGCAAAAATTCACTCTTGTCGAAGACTTCCTGATTATTCAGTAACAAACTAGCGAATGACCCTTGAATATCATCATCGGCGATATTGGTAGGAATTGGTGAATTACTTTTAGTCCTCACAACAATTTGCTTGGCAATGTTTGGCTGCCAACAAAAATCAATCCATTGAGATGATAAATTATCATCTTGATTCGCACCTTTTGGACTTACCCACAAATCAGCCCAGATTGCTGTTCCTGAACGGGGAATAATCATCTTCATTTGGGGATAACGACTCAAAATTGGTACTACATCATTTGACCAACCAACTGCTAGCCAAGTATCGCCAATAATCAGAGGTTGCAGGTAAGTATTGGAACTGTAGAATTTAGCCTGTTGGTTTAATGTTCGTAGTTCTTGCTCTAATTGTGGAACTGCATCTAAATTTTCGGTGTTATATGATTTGCCCAGTTTCTTTAAAACTAAACCAATAACTTCTCTGGGATGGTCTAATAAAGAAAAACGCGATCGCATCTCTTCTCGCCATAAATCACTCCAATCTTGGGGCATCCATCCCAAGTCTTTAAACTTATCTTGGTTATAAACAATGACTGTACTACCCCAACGATAAGGCGCAGCCCAAACCTTTCCTTGGGGATCTGGGAAACCTTGATCATTACGCCTTACCAATTGCTGCCATCTAGCATCCAACTCAGTCCACTGTTTTAATTGTGCTGGTTCTAGTGGTTGAATCAGTCGTTGTTCAATTACCGTTTTGAGCCAGTAATCTCCCAATGTCACCAAATTAGCTACAGCAGATGATTGAGATTGTCTAAAGGGAATGAGGCGAGTCCAGCCTTGATCCTCTTTAGCTGTCGGCTGCTGCCAAGTTTGTAATTGCTTAAAGATGTCTTGTAACTGTGCCACTGGCGCAAACTTGACTTGCACCGATTGCTGCAAATTTTGGCGAAACTGATCAACTACTTGAGCAGGTATAGAACTTTTGAGCAATTGCACGTTAAGTTTTGCTTGTTTGCTGTTATTACACCCAACAAGCAGTTGTGAAAGTGCCAATCCACCCACGCTGATTAAAAAAGCTCGTCTATCCATTGCTTTAAAACTATAAAGATATAAAGTTATATAAAGATAAGTTATTATTCAGCAGTAAAAAAATTACTATTTTTCCAAATATATCTCTTATCTCATACCTAGCCGTCATTCAATGTACCACCTGCCGTTTTTAGCAATTATCAGATACAGTAGTCTGCTTCGCTTTTTGATTCAAACAACTCAGTACATCTAAAGAACCCTTCTTTCCTATACCCTGTACCTTGTGGTTTATCCTCTGTGTCTACGAATTCAGTTTCAAAAGACTGAAAATCAACATTAAAGTTCAAATCACAAGATTAATGGCTTTAAAATCCAGTTATTGGTCACATTCGCGGCTAAAGCAGTATTAATTAACTGGAAAAATCTGTCATCATTAACCAATATAAGTTAATTAATCTCAATAAAATCATGAGTAATAGCTCTAGTTATCATTGAATTAGATTTATAAATGATTCACTGTATGTAGCATTCCAACGGAAGATTTGAATCATTAAATAATTCATAAGTATGTTTAACATTGCCAGTAAATTGAATAACATATAGAAAATGTGCGGACGAGGGTATTAAATGGAGCCATTACAACAGCAGATCCTAACTGTGAGTCATAAACTGGATGCCCTCTACCAGTTCATAGAGCAGCTTGACTTGAAAGTCGCTCAAGCTTTTTCAGAATGCTCCTTAGCCAGAACAGAAGCCAAGGATAATTTGCAGGAAAATCGTGATACTGGTTACTCTCAGTTAAAAAGACATAATATGAGTTTCAGTGCAGAACTGGAACATAAGGATATATTGACAGATGGCATTTATCTAGACATGAATCGCCAAGATGGAGAAAGAACTTTATCACCCGAAATTCAAATACAAAGACTGACGGCGCAATTAACGGCAGCATACAATCGTATTGCCGCTTTAGAAGAACAACTACTCAAAGAGAGAATTCATTAATTAAAATGACTTACGCAGCTATCGTAAATTTTTTGTTGTGGCAGTCAATAATCCATAGTCAATAGTCAATAGTCAATATTCCTAAAAAATGCCGGAATCAAAAATTCCGGTATTTTTGCTATGAGCTACGGAGTTGGGTAAGTTGCTCAATCTGGTTCTCAATGGCTGCCAAAAGTTGATGTTGCTGCCAATCTTGACAAAGATGGGCGGCGATACAAGCTGCACCAGCACCTACGCCTTCTTTCACAAAACCTTGTTCATAAGCTTGGAGTTGGGAGTAGCGAGAATCGGCAAAACTCAGTCCAGTTGCTAATAGGGTAGGGATTGGCTCATTTAAACTCAGGGCAAGTTTAACAGTATCACCCGTTGGATCTTCTGCTACCCAACGGGTTGTACCGACAGCTACTGCTGTTGGTTGCCAAGATAAGCTGTAAGTCTGTGCGATCGCATTCATGAGCGCATAAACTGCTAGCATTTGCGTACCACCAGCCAATAGTACACCACAACGGCGACTAGCTGCGATCGCCATTCCAGCCACTACTACCTGCATGGGATCACCTACTGACGCAGCTAGTTCTAGAGGATCAATAGGGAGAGAAGAATGATCTTTTACCTTGTGTCTCTTTTTCATCCTCTCCAACCCTTCCTGCACCACTTGCCACTTCTGTTCGTGATTACAAATGGGGTGACTACTGTTGACCTTTCCTAGCGCGTCTATACCCAAGCCAGTTAAAATCCCTAAAGCAGTAGTAGTACCACCAACAACACATTCACTTAAAATCAGATAACCTGTCTGAGATTTAGCCGCTAGGCGTTCACCCCAAAGCAATCCTTGCTTAAATAAATGATTGACATTGGTTAATGCCATTGCTGCGCCTGTGCTTAAACACTTCGCCGGAAAACCCCCCAAATCAATAATAGGCGCAGCTGGGGGTTGAGGTAGTCCAGCATTAAATAAATAAACAGGTATGTTAAATGCTTCCACCACAGCGCGAGATATTAGTACAGGGGATGCTCCCGCCGCCAGTGGTGGTAAAGGATATTGAGGCTGATGTTTGGCACCATAGTATAAAAATTCTGCATCAGCACAAGCAGTATATTTTCGATCCTCTGGAGTGCAACCAGCTGCTGAAATTCCTGGAATCAAACCAGTTTCGGTAAAACCTAAAACACAGACAAACAAAGGCACATCACCACGATAACGCCGTAGCCATGCTTCTCCTTGCTCTGCTTGTGTATAAATACGAACCATATATACGACCCCGATACCCTAAAACCAGGGTTTTCTGGACAACTCCCCACTCCCACCTGATTAATAATCCATCAACACTTGCACCCAATTTGGTGGACGGGGTATGGGATTTCCCAAACGGTCTAACAATAGCCATGCAGCTAAATGTACTATAAACAGGTAGATAAAATTATTGATGACAATTAAGGCGATCGCCCCTATTTGAATTACAAATACACTAGGGGTAGCTAATAGTCCTAACCTCAGAAATATCCACTCTGTCAGTTCTGTGACTTGGTTAATTACATAAATCCATAAATCTTCACCTGACAAGATAGATAGCAACCACAGGCGAAAAAATACACCTAAAGTGCCTAATACAGTTCCTAGAGTAATAGAAACAAGCCAAGGCACACGACGATACCATGTTGCACCCAATAGCACACCCATAAACGCAAAGGGCATAACGAATAACAGACTACGAACTGGCCCCATCAAAACTGATAGCAGTAAGCCAGAGGTAACAGCCGCCATCCATGAGGCTCGTTTGCCCCAACGCAGATAAACTAAAGCAATGGGTACAGGGAAAAATATCCGCAATACTGGCCCCAAGGGAAAGTAAAAATTAATGAACCAAATTAGACTGGCAGCACTTGCTAAAAATGCAGTTTCTACCATTCTCAAGGGTGCATCTACCTTTAATTGAGGCTGCTTGAGCTGTTCTTGCTGATCTAAATCTTGATTTAGTGAGTTGTGAGATTCAGGGGATGAATTTTCCTCTGGCTCATCTGGCAGAGAATTGAGAATACTCATCGGGAAAAAGTTGTTAAACTATCATTTTTTCTAAGGCTGACAAATCGGGAATACAAATATTATCCTGATCTCGCTTAATCAAGCCTTTTTTTTCAAATCTTGTCAATACTCTCGTCACTGTTTCTCGTGCTAATCCACTCAAACTACTCAGTTCCCGGTGAGGTAAGTTAGGAATTTCGGTTCCTGTCTGTCCCCGTTTTCCTTGGCCTTCTGCCAAAAATAATAGTGTATCTGCTACCCTTGACTGACTATCAGATTCCCGTAGCCGCAACCTTCGATTGACTTGCCGTAAGCGTCGAGCCATCAGTTGAGATAAGTGAACCCCCGCCAAAGGTTCTGTATGCAGTAACTTGACAAAATCTTGGGATGGCATACTACCAATCATTGTAGTAGTAAGAGTAATGACATCTGTAGAACGGGGGACTTCATCTAAAGCTGCCATTTCACCAAATAATTCTCCTTTACCCAGAATATTCAGTGTTACTTCTTTACCTTCTAAATTGTAAGTACGAATTTTTACCCAGCCTTCAACTATAAAGTATACAGAACCACCCCAGTCATTTTCTAGTAAAATTACTTGATTAGCTGGATGTGTACGAGTTACAAGGTGGTTGAGGGCTATTTCTACAGAGGTTTCTGGTAAACCTTGAAAAAAGGGAGCCGAGATTATCCAGGGGTTAGTGTTTGCCTGTAAGTTATATCGGTCTTCCATTACGAGATTTTTTATCAAAGCAGGTATATAAAGCAAACAAGAGCGTTAAATTCAGCCTAAGCGATAAAAGTACAATTTCTTAAAAGCAAATTAATTATGTTACACAGGCAAGTGATCAGAACTTTTTTCTAGACAATGTTTAACTTTGATGTGAAATTGCGTTCAGACTAGCTCCCAGAAAAAATGAATACTCCAAAAATATAGTTAATCAACAATAATGATACTCAAAGTAGTTAATTTTTGCTAAAAAATTTTTACCCTTCATTGTCATCAGGAGGTGAGTAAAACAAATGCTACCTTACTATCCCGATTATCCATCAGCTATACAACTGGCTTGGCGATTTGGATTTTTTTGTGTTTTTATACTATGAAGTCCTAGAGGCTGTAACATCCCCTTGTACACTATCTGAATACTGGCAATCCCAGAGTTTAGGAGGGCTAATCACCCCAAAATAGTTGTTCATAGGTGATACCTGCTACAACTTCACGGCAAGCTACCACTTTTATTCATCCATACAACAATTGCACTAAGTTATCCTTGTTACTTAAATAATTGTAAATTAATTTACACATTCAGTTAACCTAAAATTCTAGATCAGGTAATTTAAAGTGACTTCCCCTAATAATGAAATTCAAAACCTAATTGCAGATATTGACAACTTACTAAACAACAGTGGTAAGCGTTTGTCTAGGCTTTTTTCTAGTCAAGCGCCAGAGCCGAAAGAGGTTTTAGAGCGAATTCGCCATTTTTTGATGAATTTACAAGAAGCTGAGACATCAGAACATCTTGAACCACAGCCATCTGTGGGTTATGGTCATAAATCGCCTCTATTGCTGAAGTTTGTTGATCAGGCTCAGAATCAGCCTGTTACACCTCTAGTTCCCAGTCAAGAAGAACAGACTCATGCGATCGCCGAGCAATTAAAAACCGAATTATCTACTTTTATTCAGCCATTAAAAGGGGAAATTACCGCACTTTTGCAAGAGCGAACCATTCTGGAACAAGAAATTAGACAGCTAGAGCAAAAGCGATTACATAATTATTCCTTAAGTCAGCAACTGGCGAACCAAGAGCAGATTATTACTGAATTTTTACAGGTGCTGATGAGTCGCCTAGTACCGACTTTAAAATCCCAGATAGCTGAGACAACCGTTGATGAGCGTAATTATACTCAGGACAATAGTCAAACAAGTATAGAACTTACGCCGCCACACCAGCAAACCTTCTGGGAACCATCACCCCAAACAGAGCAGTTAGCACACATAACTCAAGAGTTAGATCAAAAATTGTTATCTCTAGATGGCACTGTTAATGTTGTATTTGATGCCTTACAGCGCAATATCAATACTTATCATGAGTCCTTAGCTCAAGCATTGGCAAGAATGCACAGTACGGGATTGCAAGGTGAACAGTTGGTGGCAAATTTACTGAATAATTTAACGCAACAGTTATCCAGTTTTCAGCCATCTAAAGTTGAGGGCGCAAATCCGACTCTAGCTACCGTACTATCATGTTCTAAGCCAGCCAGTACCATTACTCAAGAGCCACAATCAGCAGCTAGTCCTTTATCTATAGAGTTGGAGTCTCTATCTACAGAGGATATCAATCTAGAAACAGTAGAATTGCCGTTGGTGAGCGATGGGCTTCTCGGAGAGAGGCTTCGCCAACGCCCCACCGAAGGCGATGGGCTACGCCCCACCGAAGGCGATGGGCTACGCCCCACCGAAGGTGAACGCATCTTAGAAGACAGCTTCGATACAGCGATTGAGGAATCAGCATCTATAGAATTGTCGTTGATGAGCGATGAGGCAAGTTTCGAGGAAGGCGATGGGCTACGCCCCACCGAAGAAGGTGAACGCATCTTAGAAGACAGCTTTGACATAGCAACCGATGAATTGGATGAAATGTTGTTGCTGCTGGGTGCTGATGAACCGTTTGTGGCTCAGAACTTGTCAAACCCGACCACATTATCCCAGGATGCTGTGGAATTAATTGGTGAAGATGGTGATGACGAAGTTGACCTGATCTATGCCAGCTTATTTGGTGATCATAATTTCAGTGATGTCAGTCTGGAGCTAAACCCAGAGTCTATTACAAAGGATTTACCTGAGTTGAATCCTACTGATCCTCTACCTCCTACCAATCCTCTAGCAGAAGCAGATACTGCGGCAATGATGCCAGATGCTTGGTTTGACCAGTCAGATGCAGATATTTTTGATCACCTTGATTCACCAGGGATACCAGATCCGCCCATACAACCCCTAGAATCATTATTCTTTGAGGAAACGACTCAACCCGCATCCGTAGAGTTGGCAAATGTACCACTCACAGAAATTAACCCTATACAGCCCAATAGTGAAGATATAATCACATCGTTAACAGATTTATTGGCAGATGTAGATTTTGCAGCACATCAAGAACAATTCTCGGTACTAGATTCTCCTGTAGAGGATGCCAAAAAATCGACCGTAGTTACTATTGAACCAAAACCATCAGTAGCCACTTACCAAGAACAAGACGAACAGCCACAACATTTTGTCGAGGAATTTATTCCGGCTTCACCCCAAGAGAATTTGCTGTCACCAGAAGTAACTTATTTAGCTGATCTGCCAGAAATTTCTCTCAATGAAGAGCAGTGGCTCAAATTGCATCAGGATTTAGCCCAACTTGATGAGCATCAGGTACAATCACAACCTTTAATTGGGTTAGATAGTGCTGATTTTTGGGTGAGCAATCGCCAACAAAATCTTCATCCAGAAGTAGTAGACGGCACATATAATCCTGCTGTTTCCGCTCCAGAAGTTTCACCGGCAAACCCTATTTCTTTACCACAGACAGAAACTGCCCTGGATTTTAGTCCCACGACTGAAAAAAAAAAGGAAGCCACAATTGCGACTCCAGAAGCTTCTGTAGTCACCTCTGGAAGTACGATCAACAATGGAGAAGTTGCGCCTGATACTCTGGACTCAGTTTGGTATTTAGGGATTGATTTGGGTACCACAGGAATTTCTGCAACCTTGTTAAATCGCGCCACGGGTGTTGTTTATCCCATTTGCTGGTCAGCAGAACACCAATCAGGCAGCCATTCCTTTCAGCAATCCTTTCGTCTACCCGCAGAGGTTTATTTACCTACAACGTCTGCATCATCTGGAGAGACTGAAAGCACAAAAACACCAGCACAAGCGGCTTATCCGAAGAATCATCCGTGTTCAGCACAGTTGAAACCATATTTACAGGTAGCTATTCCCTATAAAAATGAACAACAAAAATGGGAGCCTGTACTGCAATTTAATCAGTTTTCTGCCGGGCCTTTAATTTGGGTGGTGCGATCGCTTTCAAAATTACTGTTAACTCTCAAAGCCGACCGCCATAGTACCACTCAAGGATTAATTGCTACAGCTATTGGTTTAGATGAACACAGCTTTCACCAAATTATCAATAACGTTGCTGGTGTAATTTGTAACTGTCCCTCTAGTTGGTCAGAACAATATCGTTTCAATGTGCGGGAGGCTTTACTGACAAGTAAACTAGCCCAACATCCCCAACAAGTATTTTTTGTAGAGGAAGCGATCGCTAGTTTACTGAGTATCCTAGATGGTGCTAACAGTGAAAAAGTACAATTTAGCACTTACCAGGGTTTAATTCCTGCCAAAATCAATGATCATTCCTTGCTAGGCAATACCCTGGTGATCAATCTGGGAGCAACTGCCACAGAAATGGGGCTACTGGATGTGCCAGATAGCCTGCAACAACTCACCCACAATCATTTCATGCTCCACAGTTTTGCTTATGCCAGTAAGGGGATTGAGCAAGATATTATCTGTCAGTTACTTTTACCGCCCAAATACCGCAAATCTCGTTGGGAAAACTCAGAAGATAGTCAAAAAATTAGTAGTAACCCTTGGCCATGGCAATCAGCTTTTACAGGTTTAGATCAGATTCAGTGGCAGAGTTTAGGATTAGATGAATTCGAGTTACCTCGCGTCGGAGAACCTGATATCCAGACTCGGATTTGTCTCCAGCAACGATTAGAAAGCTCCTTAATTGGACAGGCGCTACTAGATGCAGCCTTAGCCTTGAAGCTGATTTTGCAACACCAAGATGCGTTTAGCTTTGAATTAGCCGATCAATGCTGGACTTTACAGCGACGAGATTTAGAAAGTCAAGTGTTTGTGCCGTTTGTCCGTCGCCTCAATCGCGAACTGAACAAGTTATTAGTAGCGCGTGGTATCCCCACAGAAGCGATTAATCAAGCAATTTTGACTGGTGGGGTGGCAACTTTGGGCGTTGTTAACCGTTGGCTACGGCAGAAACTCCCCAATGCCAAAATTATTCAGGATGCTTACATGGGTGAAAATGGTGCGCCTAACTGTAGTCGAGTAGCTTATGGTTTGGCATTACTACCTTTACATCCCCAAGTTTTAGAAGAATCTCGCCATCAATACACTGATTATTTTCTGTTTACAGAATTGCTGCGGTTATTGCCAAACCGTACCCTAGCCTTTGGCGAAGTTCTGCAACTATTTGAAGCACGAGGTATCAATACCAGTATTTGTCAGCAAAGACTTTTAGCCTTTTTAGAAGGGGAATTACCTCCGGGTTTGATTCCTGCAACCCCCGAATCTACCTGGCTGACACAAAACTCTCAGGCTAATTTAGATTATCAAGCGATCGCCTCCGCACCACTATTTGAAAAACAAGGCAATCTCACTTATCGTCCTAATTTCTCACAATTACAAATTCTCCATCGCTATCTAAATGCGATTAAAGCCAGCACTCAGCAGTCCTTGGATGAACCATATACCGTTGATTTCGTAGTTAGGGGTGTAAGGGTGTAAGGGTGTAGGGGAAGATAAGGAAGATCAGAAGTTTTCCCAATCCCCAATCCCCAATCCTAACCCTTAACCCCACTACCAGTATCTGTTGCTACGATGTAACGCTGCAAAACTAAAAATAAAATTAATACAGGTGCGATCGCAATCACTGAACCAGCAGCGACTAAACGCCAGTCTAGAGAAAATGTCCCTGCTAATTTGGCTACTCCCAAGGGCAGGGTATATAAGTTTTCGTCTTGAATGACAATCAAAGGCCAAAGAAAGTCACTCCAAGAGCCGATAAATACAAAAATAGCCAGAGTTACCAGTGCTGGTCTGACGGCTGGTAACATAATATGCCACCATAAACCCAATTCTGAGCTACCATCCATACGGGCGGCTTCTTCTATTTCTTTAGGAACACCCATAAAAGCTTGTCTTAACAGAAAGATACCAAAAGCAGATGCCAAGCTAGGGAAAATCATTCCTAAGTAAGTATTTCTTAACCCTAACTGTACTGTCAAAATATACAGGGGGATCATCACAATTTGGAAAGGAATCATAATTGTAGACACGATCGCAATAAAAATGCTATTCCTACCTGGAAATGATAGTCTAGCTAAGGGGTAAGCCGCTAAGGAGCAGAACAGCAGATTTAAACCAACAGTCAGCACTGCTACCAAGGTACTGTTATAGAGGTACTGCCCAAACGGTAAAGATTGCCAAACTTTAGAGAAGTTGTCTATTGTAGGTTGACTCGGTAATAACTGCGGTGGCGACTGCAAAATATTTTCTGTGGGCGATTTTAAAGCTGTGCTAATCAGCCAAAGTAATGGGAAAAGCGTGATGATAGCGATCGCTCCCAGTAAACAGTACATCATTACTGTTTGCGTCAGGGTATTTTTAAATTTTAATTTCATCATATGCTGTAAAATTTAGTTTCCGTAGCAACCGCAGCTAAAGGTTTATCCCACGGTTGAATAGGCAGTTGGTGTAAATAAGCAGAGTCAAAAACAATACCGATGGTTGGCTTATCTGCCCATGCAGTCGAACTGAGCAGACGATCATAATAACCGCCACCATAACCTAGACGATATCCACAGCGATCGCAAGCTACGCTGGGGATGAGAATTAAATCAACTTCTTCTGGATGAATAGTTGGTGCTTGATGATGGGGTTCTTGAATCCCATAGTCATTAATATGTAAAGATTCCCCAGTTTGCCAAATATGCCAGTGCAGGGATTGATCAATGCAGCGAGGAAATCCCCAACGGTATGTAGTATCTGCAAATAGGCAGCTAATATCAGGTTCTTGGCGAAAACTAAAATAAGCAAGTATAGTCTTAGCTTGCTGAAAAATCAGAGAATTTTGTAATAGATGACAGATGCGATCGCTTTTTTCTCGCCATTCTTCCACAGACATTGACTGGCGAGTTTTTAAAAGAGTCCGGCGTAATTTTACCTTATTAAGTTGACAGTCAACTGTTGCCATGAAGATGAGTTGAGAGCGTCAACTAATAATATCGTTGATTTTTGTACTTATTAGGAGTAGGGACTAGAGAGTAGGAAAAGGAGAAGGGGAAATCAATTCTTAATTTTCTCCCTCATCCTCCTCATCTTCCTCATCCCTCTAATTCCCCATATCCTAAGCAGCGTTTTGACGATACCAATCAATAGTATTCTTGAGTCCCTGCTTAAACTCTACCTGAGCAGTAAAATTAAAAGCAGTCTTAGCTCGCTCAGTATCTAAACAACGACGGGGTTGACCATTGGGTTGATCAGTTTGCCAAACAATCTCACCGTCAAATTCCATCAGTTCGCAAATCAGAGTTACTAAATCGCGGATGGAGATTTCATAACCCGTTCCCAGGTTCACTGGTTCGGAGTCGTTGTAGAATTGAGTTCCCATAACAATGCCCCGTGCAGCATCTTCTGAATACAGAAACTCACGGGTAGGACTACCATCACCCCAAACTGGTAGTTCCTTGTCTTGGTTAATTTGAGCTTCATGAACTTTACGAATTAACGCCGGGATAACGTGGGAACTCCCAGGATCAAAGTTATCTTCTGGTCCATATAAATTTACTGGCAGCAAGTAAATGCCATTAAAGCCGTACTGCTGACGATAAGATTGTAATTGAACTAAAAGAGCTTTTTTAGCAACTCCGTATGGGGCGTTAGTTTCTTCTGGATAACCATTCCACAGGTCATCTTCTTTGAATGGTACGGGAGTAAACTTCGGATAAGCGCAGATTGTACCCACACAGACGAATTTTTCTACACTTGATTGATGGGCAGCATGAATTAGTTGAGTCCCCATCATCAAGTTATCGTAGAATAACTCCGCCGGTTTTTCACGGTTCAGACCAATACCGCCAACATGAGCTGCTAAGTGGATAACGATATCTTGTTGATCTACTGCACGTTGGCAGTTTTCCCAAACACGTAAATCCAATTCGCGCGATCGCGGTATGGTAATCTTGGCTGGATCAGCCCCAGCCTGACAAAGCTGACTTATTACCTGACGACCTAGAAACCCCGCCCCACCAGTGACGAGAATTCGTTTATTTTTGAGTTCTAAGGCGGTCATATATTTATCCTTGACAAGAATTAATCAGAAGTGGACAGCACCCAGTTCTTGACGAATAGTAGCAAGGTCGTGGGGCAGGAGTGAACCATTACCGTTGCCTGATTTATGACCTAATACTTGTAAGTCTGCTTCTACCATCAAAGACACTAACTCTTTAAAAGTGACTGAAGGTTTCCAGCCTAACTTTTGCTGGGCTTTAGTTGGGTCGCCAATTAATAAATCTACTTCTGCTGGGCGCAGATAACGCTCATCGAACTCTACATAATCTTGCCAATTGAGATTCACATGACTAAACGCCAACTCCAAAAACTCACGTACTGAGTGGGTTTCACCTGTGGCAATCACATAATCATCTGGTTGATCCTGTTGCAACATCAGCCACATTGCCCGGACATAATCTTTAGCGTAGCCCCAATCTCTTTTAGCATCCAAATTACCCATATAGATTTTTTTCTGCTTACCAGTAACAATGCGGGCAACAGCTCTAGTAATTTTGCGGGTGACAAAGGTTTCACCACGACGGGGTGATTCGTGGTTAAAAAGTATGCCATTACAAGCAAACATCCCGTAGGACTCACGGTAATTTACAGTTTGCCAGTGGGCGTAAACTTTGGCACAGGCGTAGGGACTACGGGGATAAAACGGTGTTGTTTCACTTTGGGGTACAGCTTGTACCAAACCATACATTTCTGAAGAACCAGCTTGATAAAATCGCACCTGAATCCCAGTGCGTCGCTGATAGTCGCGGATGGCTTCTAGCAACCGCAGTGTTCCCATTCCCACTGCATCCACTGTATATTCAGGTGAATCAAAGCTTACCCGCACATGGGATTGAGCGCCTAGATTATAAATTTCTGTAGGTTGGACTTCCTCTAAAATCCGTCGCAGGGTTGTACCATCGGTCAAGTCGCCGTAGTGCAGAAACAACCGTACGCCTTCTTTGTGGGGGTCTTCATAAATATGATCGATACGGTCAGTATTAAAGGTAGAAGTCCGGCGAATTATACCATGAACCTCATAACCTTGCTCTAGTAAAAATTCACTCAAGTATGAACCATCTTGACCAGTAATACCAGTAATCAACGCACGCTTGTTTTGCGTCATGCTTGCTTAGTCCTTTTGTCCGTAATGAAAATATATGCGGGTTAATTTATACAACCTAGCAGTTAATCGCTAAATTGCCTAATGGGAAACCTACGAGTTTTAAAGTCTGCCAGGATTCTATCGTAAATAAATATACTGAATAAAAACTAAATTGTTATTGAGAAACTGAGGCTGAAGCGGCTGTAATAAAGCTATCTAGGGATTTTACTGAAGCTCTTCTTCGCAAAAAATTTATATATTTAGCAAATTTGTTAAGCCTAAATTAATAAAGTATAAAAAATTCCTTAATGAAAAAGCATTCTGTATACTGCTCAACCCCCCGCTACCGCTAATAGCACTCAGAAAGCATCGTTAAAAATTAATCCTGGATCTACGTATATGACTATTAGGGGAACACCAAAAAATAAATTATTCCCAATTGACGGTTAGTAGGGTGCATCAGTATGAATAATTTCTTGGTACAGCTAGGTTTTCTCACACTGACACACCCTACATTTTGGATATTTTTTTATCTGGAAGTCCCTAGGGGCATTCACTGCCCCCTAACAAAAAAACTCAAGTTTTTGTTTCAGTATGCTCCGTTATTTTTAGGAAAAATCACCACATCAATTGTTTTTAATATGATCCATAAGTCCAACCAAAATGTTCTAAATTTGACATAGTGCAAGTCTATTTGGACTCTACGTGGATAAGGAATGTCATTACGCCCAGATACTTGCCATAATCCGGTAATGCCTGGTCGGATCGTTAAAACCTGATCAATGTGTATACCATATTTCGGTAGTTCTTCTGCGACTAGGGGGCGTGGTCCAACAACACTCATATCCCCTTTTAAAACGTTCCAGAATTGAGGAAATTCGTCCAAGCTAGTAATTCGCAAGAATTGACCGATTTTGGTAATTCTGGGGTCTTGTTTGAGCTTAAAACTGTTTTCAAATTCCTGTCGCAAATGGGGCGATGTTTCCATAATTTGGACAAGGACTTCGTCCGCATTGCTGACCATTGTCCGGAATTTAATACAATTAAAAGGCTTGTAGTTCTTCCCTATTCTTTCTTGGACATAAAAAATCGGGCCTTCCGAGCTTAAAGCAATCATTAAGGCCAAAATTAAGTAGACAGGAGAGAACAGAATCAAAACCGACAGCGAAAATACAATATCGAAAACTCTTTTACCAAACTCTCCGTTTAATTTTGGCCAAGACAAACCTTGAGGTTTGATTTTCGGTGTCTTTGTTTTTTGACCACGCTTAATAACAGAACGCATAGACGAACTAGCATCTGTCCTTGAGCGTCGCTTGCCGGAGAGGAGTGAGCTCTGGGCAGTCATCATACTCCTTAATAATCCACACCACACATAGTCCCAATCTTAAAGCTAAAAGGAGGTGCTTCTGGGGGAAAATTGCCAAAAGCATACAAAACAATTCACAAAATTCTGGTTATTATTTCCCAGAGTGCCTGTTGTTGTGGCACTGATCAATAAAATCTAGGTAGCGTTCGGCAAAAATTTGCGGTGAAAACTGGGCGGCGTGCGATCGCATATACTCAGGATTGAGCGCATCGTGATAGATTTCAAATTTTTCTACTGCCTCCACCAAAGCCTCTTGAGTTTGCATCTTAAAGAATATACCCGTTCCTGTGTCTTTGTAGGTACGTACATCCCGCACAGTTTCTAAAGCTCCCCCTGCACCGTAGGCAATCACTGGAGTACCGCAAGCTTGCGCTTCGACTAAGGCAATCCCAAAATCTTCGCAAGCACCATACACAAATGCCTTGGCTCTAGCCATATATTTTTTTACGATATCATCAGGTTGCCACCCCAGTATTTGGATATTAGAGTTCGCTAATTCCCGAATTTTTTTCATTTCCGAACCTGTACCAATGATCACCAACGGCCGCTGCAATTGATTAAAAGCTTTAACAATTAGAGATACTTGTTTATAACTCACTAACCGGGAAACCGTAAGATAAAAATCCTCTTTGTAAGGCAAAAACGGAAATGCCTCAACATTGACTGGGGGATAAATCACGGTTGCTTCGCGCCGATAGCAACGCCAAATGCGCCGGGCGGTATGGTGTGAGTTGGCAATGAAGTAGTCAACCCGATTAGCACTTAATACATCCCATTGGCGTAAACAATGTAGTAAGTACCGAGTTAACCATCCTGCTACACCATTCCCCAGTTTGCTGTGGCGGAGATAATCAAAGGTTAAGTCCCAGGCATAGCGCATAGGACTGTGACAGTAGCAAATATGCAATTGGTCACCAGTAGTGATAACTCCTTTAGCGACTGCATGAGATGAGGACAAAATTATGTCATACTTCCGCAAATCCAGTTGTTCAATTGCCAAAGGTAAAAAAGGTAAGTATTTCTGAATACCATTACGAGCTAGGGGAAAATACTGAAGAAAAGTCTTGCCGATTTGACGTTGGTATAAGTAACTGTCAGGATTGCTAGATTCAAAATCAATCAGGGCGTATAAATCGGCATCGATATGATTCAGAATTTCCCGCACCACGAGTTCTGAACCACCTGTGGCTTTTGGGGTCAGCCACTCATGAACAAGAGCATATTTCAAAGGCACAGCTAACTTTAAAGAGATAGAAAATCAGTTAAGCAAAGTGTGAGGTTAACTGCAAAGTTTCCCTTGGCGAACAAGATGTGGGAACTGCTCTAGATGAAAACTTAGGACGTATTTCTTTTAGTAGAGGTTCCACAGAGATACAGCAACCTGATAACCTCAAGGGTATTGGGTACTGGGGATTGGGGATTGGGTATTAGGTATTGGGAAAACTCTTTCCCAGTCCCCAGTGCCTAAAAAAGACATAGGAGTTGGGAATTTATGCGAATTTTGATCATGGGTGGCACTAGATTCATAGGTGTCTACTTAACTCAGATTTTGGTAGAACAAGGGCATGAGGTAGTTTTGTTTAATCGTGGTAATCGCCCCCTACCTAACTTGCAGGGAGTAGGACAAATTATAGGCGATCGCACTGATCCTACACAGCTGAAGGAAAAATTATTACAAGAAAATTTTGATGTAATTTTTGATAATAATGGTCGAGAATTGTCTGATACCCAGCCATTAGCAGAAATTTTTCAAGGTCGGGTACAACATTTTATCTATATGAGTTCTGCGGGGGTTTATCTCAAATCTGACCAATTGCCCCATGTAGAAGGAGATACAGTAGATCCAAAAAGCCGCCATAAGGGTAAACACGAAACTGAAGCCTACTTGCAACAGCAAGGATTACCCTTCACTTCCATTCGTCCCACCTATATTTACGGGCCGATGAACTATAACGATTTAGAAAGTTGGTTCTTTGACAGAATTGTACGCGATCGCCCGATTCCTATTCCTGGTAATGGCTTACATATTACCCAACTAGGTCATGTACAAGACTTAGCTACAGCCATGTCTCAGGTGATTGGCAATAAACAAGCGATTGGACAGATTTATAATATATCAGGCGATCGCTTTGTCACTTTTGATGGTTTAGCCCGTGCTTGCGCTCAAGCCGCAGGTAAATCACCCGATGCCATTAAAATTGTGCATTACGACCCGAAAAAGTTTGATTTTGGCAAACGCAAAGCTTTTCCCATGCGAGTCCAGCATTTCTTCGCTTCAGTCGATAAAGCCCAAACCCAATTAAATTGGCAACCCCAATACGATTTAATTTCTGGGTTAGCTGACTCTTTTGAAAAAGATTATTTAGCCACCGGAAGAGATAAAACCGAAATAGATTTCTCTGTAGATGAGGAGATTTTACAAGCTAGCTAGAGGCTAGGGGCTAGAGGCTAGGGGTTAGGAAGAACTCTTGAATACAGGAGCAGGGGAGCAGAGGAGCAGGGAGACAAGGGAGAATTTTTACCCAGTCCCCAGTCCCCAGTCCCCAGTCCCCAGTCCCCAATCCCCAGTCCCCAGTCCCCAGTCCCCAATCCCCAGCCCTACACCTGATTCGGATCAATTCCTAACTCTTTTAACTTTGCGGCTAATCTTTCAGCTCGTTGGCTTTCCTGTTCTGTGGGGGTGGGAAGCCAATTTCCATTTGCATCGTACCAGCGTAGCCACAAGCGTTCGATTCCTTGGTAAGTACCTTGCCAAAGTCCTAATCCTAACTCTAAACTTGGCATCCAAATTTGAGGTGTAGTCAATTCAATTTTGCTATAACGGTCTGCCACTAATTGAAAAGCTTGTAGTTGATCAGTATAGCGGTCAAAAATTATATAGTAAGGAACACGTAAAATCCGTTCATATACTTCCCATTTAGTTGGCGGTTGGCTAATTTCCCTGAGAGTTTGTCCCAAATCTTCTTTTTCTGTCCCCGGAGATAGTAATTCCACTACCACAAAAGGCGCAACTCCTTCCTGCCAGATTACGTAACTTAAACGTAATTCTCGTTGTTCATAGAGACGAGAAACTCCCACCACTGCAAACCAATCAGGACGTTTATACCACAGTGGATGATGGGTGTCATAATACAGATTTAAGTCAGTGGCAACAAAAACTTGCTCTGCTGGATAGTTGGGGGGAGAAAACGTATCTTCTAGCAGACGAGGTTGCCAAATGTGAAATTGATCAGGCAAACCGGGTTCCTCCGGGTATTCACTGGGAAGATCATACATTGTAGGTAGGGCTACTTTGGCGGGATGAGGAGGATCTGTTTGATACATATGGGGAGTCCTAACCGACTAACTTTAAGTTAACAAACAACAGCAAAATTCTGGTACAAATCAAAATACACTCAATTTATTTTTTCAGAAAATATGCCAACGCTATTGGTAACAGGAGGAGCCGGATTTATCGGTGCTAATTTTATTCTCCTGGCTCGACAATCTCAATGGGCTAATATAGTTAACTTAGATAAACTAACTTATGCCAGTAATTTAGGAAATTTAGCAGAACTGCAAACGGATAAAAACTATCATTTTGTACAAGGAGATATTGGTAATTTTGAGTTAGTCAGTTATTTATTAGAACAGTATCAACCTGATGCTATTATCAATTTTGCGGCTGAAAGTCACGTAGACCGTTCAATTTTGAGTCCGCAAGACTTTATTAATACTAATGTATTAGGAACTTTTCAGTTATTAGAATCCTGTAGATTTTATTGGCAAAAGCTTTCCTCTGCAAAACAAAAACTGTTTCGGTTTCTACACATATCTACAGATGAAGTATACGGCTCACTGAATCCCCAAGATCCAGCTTTTAGAGAAGATACTCCCTATGCACCTAATAGTCCCTATGCAGCGTCTAAAGCTGCATCTGATCATTTTGTGCGAGCCTATTATCACACCTATGGATTACCAACTTTAACCACAAATTGCTCTAATAATTACGGGCCTCTTCAGTTTCCTGAAAAGCTGATTCCTTTAACTATTCTCAATGCTTTAGATAGTAAACCTTTACCTATATATGGAGATGGGCAAAATATCCGAGACTGGCTATATGTCATCGACCACTGCCAAGCTATTTCTTTAGTTTTACAACAAGGTAAACTTGGCGAAATTTATAATATTGGGGGACTGAATGAACAAAATAATCTGACAGTTGTCAAAACAATTTGTGCAATTCTCGATGAATTAGTGCCTCGATCTAATTTTTCTTACTCTTCTTTGATAACGTTTGTAAAAGACCGTCCTGGTCATGACCGTCGCTATGCAATTGATTGTAGTAAAATCAGGCAGGAATTAGGTTGGCAACCTCAAGAAAACTTTGATAGCGGGTTGCGAAAAACGGTGCAATGGTATTTGCATAACTCACATTGGGTAAATCAAGTGCGTTCAGGCGCTTACCAAAGCTGGTTACAACAAAACTATGAAAATAGATAATTATTTGAGAATGTTAATTACTCTCTGAAGATTGAGGCCAAAGATAAATTCCTCCAGAGATTAACGTCAAACCAACAGCCAGCCAAAAGGCAATGAGAGATGGTATTTCCCACTCTGCTGATAAGGGTGCAATGAGCAAGGCGATCGCAATAATCTGGCTAACAGTTTTGAGTTTACCCCAAATGTTCGCCCCGGTAATCGTCGTTTGGTTGACTCGCCAACCCGCGATCGCTAATTCTCGCGCTAAAATCAAAAACACTCCCCAAGCCGGGATTTTTCCCAACTCCACTAAAACCAGCAACGGTGCTAATACTAAAAATTTATCTACTAAAGGATCAAGAAACTTACCCAAATCGCTAATTTGGTTAAGTTTTCTTGCTAAATAGCCATCTAACCAATCCGTCAGCGCCGCCACTAGAAAAATTGCCAAACAAATCCACCTAGCTTGTGCTGTCGGATTGTACAATCCATACAGCAGAAATGGCACACCCAGAAGGCGAGAAAAAGTTATCCAGTTGGGTAAAGTCATAATTTTGGTTGAGAACTTGTTTATAATTTCAACCAATCAAATAATTGCCCTAATGTCAAATGTAAATCCCTAACTAAATCTGGTACAGGCAATATATCTTGTTCGTTTTCTAAATATATTGGTTGTTGATGGAGTGGATACACCAAAACACCACTTTCTTGTGGATCAATTAACCAACCTAAGCTAGTTCCATGATTTAAACAATGTAAAATATTTCTGGTAACTTTAGTTGTACTTTGTTCAGGAGATAGAATTTCAATTGTCCAATCTGGATATGTATTGAACACATTGGCAATATTTCCGTTTTCATCTACAGTAATTCTCTGCCACGCAAATACTGCAATATCCGGAACAGTAGAACGTCCACCAAAAGTACAACGTAATTCTGGCAAGGCTAGTGCTATTTTTCTCGGTTCTGCTACTTGATTAACTGCATTAGCTAATTGCAACTGTAATCTGCTATGTTTACCTTGAGGTATAGGTTTTTGAATGATTTCACCATCGATATATTCACTTGCTGGTTTAGTTTCTGGTAATTTGAGAAATTCTTCTAAAGTTATAGGTTGAGTTGGTGTTTTAATCATAATATTCTCCTACTCATCTTTAATAACAAGTTAGCTTAGATCAGCTTATTTGACATAGCTACGCAACTGTCATAAATATAGTCAATAGTCATATTCTTTATGCAGATTGTTAATTTTGAATTTGGCATTTTTAATTTTGAATTCGGAGCAAAGCAACGTGACTGAAAATAGAGATTTTCGGATTGAACGCGATTCAATGGGCGATCGCCAAATTGCTAGTGATGTTTATTACGGTATCCAAACACTCAGAGCAATCGAAAACTTCCCAATTAGTGGAATTAAGCCTTTGTCTACTTACGTAGATGCCTGTGTTTTGATTAAAAAAGCTACAGCTATTGTGAATGGTGAACTAGGCTGCATTCCCCAAGATATTAGCCAAGCCATTGTACAAGCCACTGATGAAATATTAACTGGGAAGTTACGCGATCAGTTTGTTGTTGATGTCTACCAAGCTGGTGCGGGGACTTCGCACCACATGAACGTTAACGAAGTCTTAGCAAATCGGGCTTTAGAAATTCTGGGTGAAGAGAAGGGGAATTACAAACTGGTTAGTCCCAACGATCATGTTAACTATGGGCAGTCTACCAACGACGTAATTCCCACAGCAATCCGAATCGGTGGCTTGTTAGCATTAGCGAGGACATTGCATCCAGCCTTAGAAAAAGCGATCGCTGCCTTAGAAAACAAAGCTGTAGAATTTCAAGATATCGTTAAATCTGGCAGAACCCATTTACAAGATGCTGTACCCGTACGCTTAGGTGAAAATTTCCGAGCTTGGGCGCAAATTTTATCAGAACACCAAAACCGCATTTACACAGCCTCCGGGGACTTAATGGTGTTGGGTTTGGGAGGTAGTGCTGCTGGTACGGGATTAAATACCCATCCTCAATATCGCGCCCGTGTGGTAGAAGTTCTCTCAGAATTACTAGAATCACCTCTACAACCTGCACCCCATTTGATGGCAGCAATGCAGAGTATGGCCCCATTTGTCAATGTTTCTGGCGCATTACGTAACTTAGCTCAGGATTTAGCCAAAATTTCCCATGATTTACGGTTGATGGATTCCGGGCCAAAAACTGGTTTGAAGGAAATTCAATTGCCCCCAGTGCAACCCGGTTCCTCGATTATGCCAGGTAAATATAACCCCGTCATGGCAGAGATGACATCAATGGTGTGTTTTCAGGTAATGGGTTACGACAATGCGATCGCTCTTGCCGCCCAAGCCGGACAATTAGAATTAAACGTCATGATGCCGTTAATTGCCTATAACCTGATTCACAGTATCGAAATTCTTGGTAATACCATCGCCGCCCTCACAGAACGCTGCATAGAGGGAATTACCGCAAATCAGGAACGTTGTTTAGCCTACGCTGAAGGCAGTTTAGCTTTAGTCACTGCACTTAACACCCATATTGGTTATTTAAACGCCGCCGCCGTCGCCAAAGAATCCTTAGAAACCGGGAAATCTCTAAGGCAGATTGTTTTAGAAAAAGGGCTAATGAGTGAAGCAGAACTAGCTACTGTGTTAAATCTAGAACAGATGAGCAATATTGTAGGGACTGGGAATTAGGGACTGGGGACTGGGGAGTGGGTATTGGGTATAAGTTATTTTCCTCCTGCCTCATCTCCCTTGTCCTCCACCCTACGGGTAGGCTTACGCCTTCGTAACAGAAGCAAGCTACATCCCCCTCATCATCTCCACTCACCATCAACACCCATGCAAAATCAAAAACCCTCTGTCAGCCTCATTCGGGCTAATTCTTACGAACAAGATACTTTACGGGAATCTTTAGTTACCCTGCTAGAACCTTTTGGGGGAATGGCAGCCTTTGTCAAACCAGGGCAACGTGTCTTACTCAAACCCAATTTACTCACCGGTGCGCGTCCCACCAAAGAGTGTACTACCCGTGCTGAATTAGTTTATGCCGTTGCTAAAATGGTAATTACCGCAGGTGGCAAACCATTTTTGGGAGATAGTCCGGCTTTTGGTAGTGCTAAAGGTGTAGCTATAGCTAATGGTTATCAGCCCATCATCCAAGAATTAAATCTTCCTATCATTGAGTTTCACGGGCAGCGTTACCAAACCGTGAGCGAAAATTTTAATCACCTACTAATCAGTAAAGAAGCTATAGATGCAGATGTAGTGATTAACCTACCTAAAGTCAAGTCCCATGCTCAGTTAACCTTAACGTTGGGAGTTAAAAACCTCTTTGGTTGCGTTCCCGGCAAAATGAAAGCATGGTGGCATATGGAAGCCGGCAAAGATGCCAACCGTTTTGGTGAAATGTTAGTCGAAACGGCTAGGGCAATTAATCCAGACTTAACCATTTTAGATGGCATCATCGGTCATGAAGGCAATGGCCCCAGTGGGGGTGAACCTCGTCCTTTGGGCATATTAGCCGCAGCATCAGATGTTTTCGCCCTAGATAGAGCAATGGTAGAAATTCTCAACGTAGCACCGCATCAAGTCCCCACTGTTGCCGCTTCACAAAGGTTGGGAGTTTGTCCAGAACTGGCTGCAATTGAGTTTCCCAACTTACATCCTGATTTATTAAAAATTACAGATTGGCAACTTCCAGACAAGTTAATGCCGATTGACTTTGCTATGCCCAGAGTCATCAAGTCTACGTTTAAACATTTATATATTCGTTTTATTAAAGAACCCATCAGCGCCTATGGTAGACAGTAGTTTGTCGTGAACATCCCACCAAAAGCAAGTGCAAGCTCTGCTACAACAACCCTCCAGTGAGAAGAGTAGTCTAGAAATTACCCTCCGATTGCTTAAACAAACCGCCCTATAGTGGCGGTTTTCTCCTCAATAGGTATATTTTATCTACTTCCTCTGCTCCTCTGCTTCCACACACGCTACATCGCCCCATACCTCGTCAACCGCCAGAAGTATTTTTACTATACCTATGTATAGATTGACAAAATTGCAGTAATACTACCTAAAATTTTCTATTGTGATTTTTAAATAATTTTGTGGTGTGATTACTGACTCATTATTAGTAAATATGGGGATTATATCTGTATTTATGCGGGTAATTTTCTGCTTATAAAAATCGCGCTAATTCATTTTTTCTGAGATTGGAATGTATTTATAAGGGTTCTTATTCGACCGCTAAAAAAACTTATCTATTTCAGCAAAATTTCGGTATTTTGCTCATTATCCTGATATCATCAATCCCTAAAAAGACCTCAGACAGAGTATTTGGGAGATATAAATATTATCAAGGCAACATCATCAAGATAGCTCATTAATCTTCTAACAGATAAAAAATATCACTGAAGTAGTATTTACTTTAATCTTTTCTTAACATAAGAAGATAGCCCATTTTGCCAATAAACCTTAACAAATTAGTGACGCAATTCAGCTAAAAAGGTTAATTTACAAGCTTGTATCAAAATTACCTAGTGGAAATGTACAATTATGACACTTGCCAAACTGGTTCATGTTTTTGACGGCTACACATTTGACAATAGAAAATAGCTAAAATAGTATTGAAACTCTCCACAAGAGAGTAAACCTAACAATCAATTGTGATTAACTCCAATTCTGTATGAATTCAGATAGCCAGTCTGCCAACCCTCCCGACACGTATTCCCATCGTTTGGCAGACATTCTGGGAACATTGATAGCTGTAGTTACTCTAACGCTACCTGTGTTTGTCATTGCCCACTATTCAACCGACGTTCCAAACAGTCAGCAACCCATGACATACGAACTTCCGAGAGGTGAGCGATAGACAACAAACACACACATGAATGTGAGATTTCAGCAGCATAAAGTTCCAAAAAATGGAGAAAGCAAATATTGAGCCAGCATTTTTAGATGTAAATCAACAGCGATGAGCTAAATCTGCGTTCTACACAAAGATTTAGTGATTTTTGTTAATTAAGGGGAAATGCCTTCTCAGGGAGAGGGAAGTAGTGAAAAACTGCTAATGGTAAGCGTCGCGATCAATATCGCAACGCTTTTTTATCAGCAACGTCAGGGATAAAGAATACACAAGCGTTGCATTACACTTGATTTTTCTATATTCATGTGTAATTAGTAGCACTGGTATAGAGTTCAGATGAAATACTTTGGAAGAAGTCCATCTTGGCCATAAAATTTTACACGGGGAGTATGTCCCCAATAAATTTTGAGTGAAACTATAGAGAGGAATTTTTTGTGGACTTATCCCGTATTCCAGCCCAGCCAAAACCCGGTGTGATCAATGTCTTGATCGAAATTGCAGGTGGCAGTAAAAACAAATACGAATTTGACAAAGAGCTAGAAGCATTTGCTCTAGACCGGGTACTATATTCTTCGGTAAAATACCCCTACGATTATGGTTTTATCCCTAATACTTTGGCGGATGATGGCGATCCCCTAGATGGTATGGTAATTATGGATGAGCCAACTTTCCCTGGTTGTATCATTCCTGCTAGACCAATTGGTTTTTTGGAAATGGTTGATGGTGGCGATCGCGATGAAAAAATTCTGTGTGTACCAGACAAAGATCCCCGCTACACTCACGTAAAATCCTTGCAAGATATAGCACCACACCGTTTAGATGAAATTGCTGAATTTTTCCGCAGTTATAAGAATCTGGAGAAAAAAGTAACTGAAATTCTCGGTTGGCAGAATGTTGACAAGGTAGCACCCCTAGTTGAAAAGTCAATAAAAGCTTATAAGGGATAGTGGGCGATCGCTAATGGGTAAGACTAAAGTAAAAAGTGAAAAGTCCTAATTAGTGCTGAGTACCGAGTGCTGTTAGCAGAAGCGAGGCGTTGAGCCTGTACCAAGTACCCTTAGCGTATCGAGGCGCAAGCCTGTGCTTATTGATTACTTAGGACTTAAAACTCATGATTCAGCACTCATGACTCAGCACTCAACACTCAAGACTTGTACTTGTTGCCACATAACCTGAAACCGAAATGCAGCGTACCCTCCTTTTAGCAAAAATTCACAATTGCACTCTCACAGGAGCAAACATCAACTATGTGGGTAGTATCAGCATCGATAAAGTCTTGTTAGAAAAAGCTGGCATCTTACCATATGAGCAAGTGCAAGTAGTGAATAATGCTAATGGTGAGCGGTTCATTACTTATGCAATACCAGCACCAGCCAATTCCGGAATTATTGAATTAAATGGGGCTGCCGCCCGTCTAGGCATGATCGGCGATCGCGTGATTATAATGACTTACGGGCAGTTAACTCCGGAGGAGATCAAAAGTTACACTCCTACGGTAGTCATTGTGGACGAACACAACCGACTTTTAGAAGTGCGATACTACGATGACCTGCTCGCTAAGATCTAAAGTGAAAGAAAATGTCCAATCTTGATCTGTCAGGTTCCCAGATCTACCTTACTGAAAAGTCAGCAAAATCACCCAGTAATTTAGCGGGTGATTTTGCCGTGAGATTTTGGGGTGTCAGGGGTTTGATTCCCACCCCAGGTAGCCATACCAGTCGTTATGGTGGTAATACCGCTTGTGTAGAAATACACGTAGCTGGTAAAAACTTGATTTTTGATGGCGGTACTGGTTTACGCCTCCTGGGTAAAACTTGGCAGCACTTGCAACAGCCACTAGAAGCCCATTTATTTTTTACCAATTCCCAGTCGAATCGGATTCAGGGTTTTCCCTTTTTTGCACCTGCATTTATTGCAGAAAATTCGTTTCATATTTATGGTGCGGCTGCTTCCAATGGAGCATCCATCAAACAATGTCTGTGTGACCAAATGCTCCAACCACATTTTCCCTATCCCCTACAGGTCATGCAGTCTGAATTGCAATTTTACCATCTAACTCCTAGCAGCGAAGTCAAGTTAGATGAAGTCACAATTACAACAGCACTGATTAATCAAACTCAACGCTCAATTGGCTATCGAGTCAGCTGGCAAAACTACAATGTTGCGTATATTACAGATTTAAGTAACCGTGCAGATCAAATAGAGCGAGAGGATATTCTACAAATTATTCAAGGTGTAGATTTACTCATTGCTAACGCCACTTACACCCCACCCACATCACATGATCATGATTGTGCTGATTCTCTTTGGCAAATAGCCGTAGAAATGGCTCAGACGGCGAATGCAAAACAGTTAATTATTTCTCATCATCACCCAGATGACTATGATGATTTTCTCGACAAGGTACAGAAGGAAGTAAAATCTATTTTCCCTAATGCACTACTTAGCAGTGAAGGCTTAGTATTAACCATCAGCAATTAGCATCAGGTAATCTGTAAAATTTATTTCTCCCCCTCATGGCATTTTTAAAATATTCTGAAAGATAGAGGCTAATTTGTTTGGGGCATATCTTTTTTTAGTAAATTTTTTCTAAAAAACTGTGTTGGCTGTTACAATATTGTTAAGAAAAGTTGCCCGTTGCATTTTGGGAAAGCGCAACTGGGTTTTGACTCTATTGAGAAGACAACGCGAATGAATATTTCGGAGACCAGCTGTGGGAGGCTGGTCTTTTTTTAGCCTTGCCTAAAACACTGATTTTTTATTACTCATTTTTCTTGGTATAGCCTGCGCTGGCGCATAAAATACTCCCTAAATCCCTACTCCCTTCTTTCCTATTACGAGAATGGCTATTGCCTTTGGGGGTATTTAAACCTGCTCAATCGACGCTTCTATCTCTCCGCACCCATGAGGGGATGCGGTTTCCCGGAGGTTTTTATGAGATAAGTTCAGTAATCTCTACCTTTTCTACTTTGTAATTCCGTCAAATTTACTATAAATTTGGTCTTTTTCCTCTTGATGGGGCTTGAAAATAGTAGATTTTACTTAGCAATTTTTTCATTCTCAAAAAAAATGATACTTTGCATATAAATCAGCTAGCTATATATACTGAAAAATTCAATCAAAATTACATCATAAAACCCTTTATCTTCAAAGACTTTATCTTATCTTGAAGTTAATCAGTCTAAATATATTTTTAAGTAAAAATCATTGCTTTCTACTACACAAATATCAGTATGAGATGTCAAGCTATAGGTAACAAATACCCCAAAAGATAAATCAATGTCTTCTAACCTCTTGACAAGCTTTTTGACTGGAACATTACTCAGTGTTGGTTTAGCTATGACTGGTATAGGTCAAGCAATGGCGGTAACTTTGCAAGGAACTGCAACTGTTACCGCAGATAATCACTATGGATTATTCTATGGAGATAAAAACGGTAACTCCCTAAATTTTGTTGGCCGTAACGAACTAGGAAGCAAGGGTAGCGAAGGATTGTATAATTGGTCTCGCCCAGAAACTTGGAATTTTCAGGTAGATTCCAAAGATTACTTATACATGGTTGTCTGGGATGATCAAAGTGTTGACGAGATGTGGGTAGGTCAATTTGCTTTTAGTAATGGTTCAACCCTTTTGAGTAAGGCAACTGATTGGGAATTCATCATCTCCTCCAACGCCAACCCCTTCTCTCGCCCAGTACCGCTTGCTGAACGTGACCAAGGTTTCTTAGCTCCTGGTGATCGCTTTGAAGGCAATGTACCCAAAAACGGAGAATTGGGTGGAGAAATTCAAACGGCGAATGCGGCTGACTCTTGGGTTGATTCCTTGACTCGCGGAAATAACGTAAGTGGCGGTGGCCGTCCTTGGGGTCAGATTGCTGGAATTAGTGCCAACGCCCAGTTCCTGAATACTACTACATCTGGTAGTCCAGCACGAGGAACTGCTCAAAACAACAAGTACACCATCTTCCGAACTCGTAATACAGTAGGAGAATTAATTGGTGTCACTGAACCTGCAACTGTTCCTGAACCCAATTTTATGTTCGGCTTATTGGCTTTCGGTGCTGTGAGTGCTGGTTCATTTATGAAACGCAAATCAAAAGTTTAGTTCTTGATTTCTTAATGTAGGTTTATATTAAAGTTTTTAACCCAGTATATTTATTTACTGGGTTTTAATTTTGCTTTGATGTCAAAAAAAGACGCAAAGAACAACTTTGCGCCTTTTGAGCAAGATTTGGAAACTTAGAAACTAAACGTAGTTCTCAACGCACCAATTACCACATCATTATTGTCATTGTTATGGTTTGGTGCTGTTAGCCAGATAACTCCGGGTGTGATGGTGATATTATCACTGACTTTGTATTGATAGAAGGCTTCTAGATGTAAGGATGTATCTCTATCTTTGCTTAATCCAGTAACACTAGAACTTGTCACTTTTGGTTCCATGCCGACGATGATGCCGCCTAAATTACCTTTTTTACCAAGGTCGGGGAAGCCGAGGGTAACGGCATAGTTCCAGATATCAATATCTCCACGATCGCCTGTTAAGGTGCGGCTTGTTGTGTAGCCAGCCCAACCACCTAAGACTAATTTATCACTGATACCGATAGATGCTTGAACACCGTAGGAATTGCTAGAAAATGCTATATCTTCTAGTTCTTGGGATGCTGCTAAATTTTGAAAGGTTGCAGCATTACTACCTGCCAATAGTGGCTGTTTGTAGGAGTTGAGATATGTTAACCCTACAGTAATGCGATCGCTGGGTTTCACAGTCAGCTGTGCCAATGCGCCGTAAGCACCATCAAATAAGCCAGCCCCAGGTGCGGGATCATTAGCTGTACCAGTCAAATAGCCTAAACTGAGAGCAAGTCTATCACTGAATTGATGAGTGACTCCTAGACCAGCACCACCGATCTGACCATAGATTGGGTTGCGCGTACCAAAGGTAGACAAAGCACCAAAAGCCCCATCACCGTCAAATAGGTTTACAGTGCTGGTCAAGTCATCTGCTGCACCTCCTGTACCAATGGCAATTACTTGTGTTTTCTTACCTAGAGGAAATCTATACCAAATGGTATCTATAAAAGTGTTGGTGTTAGCTTCTGCACCAGTATTTCCACTAGCGAAAAACAGTTTGCCTTCTGTAGTATTAATGTTCGGGTTGACAATGTTGTTAGATTGGATTCTGGTGAAGAGTGTATCTTGGCCTGTGAAGCTAGTCACCAGTTCCACACGCGCCCTAAATCCCAGGCTTGTATTCTTGTCAGTGATGTCTTGATTCTCAACGCGATCATTTGACAACACATCACTTACCACAGCTACCACTTGCCCTTGGAGTTTAGTTGTGGTGGAAAATTGATTGGCTTCTAACTCACTGGTGCGTGCTTCTAATGCGTCTACTCTTCCCCTGAGCGTCGCTAGTTCTGCGGAAAAATCTTCTTGTAGCTTTTGCAGTTTTGCTAAGTCTTCTTTTGTAACTAAATCACCGGTGGCAGTAGCAATTAATTCGTTAACCCGATCAAGACAAGCATTCAAACCAGCCGCAAACTCATATCTGGTTAAAGCTCGATTACCGCGATATGTCTGATTGGGATAGCCTGCGATACAACCGTATCTTTCTACCAATGATTGCAATGCTTGGAATGCCCAGTCTGTAGGTTGGACATCCGATAATTGTGACACGGATGTCACTTGCGCCAATACCTGATTTTGAGACTTAATTTCAGGTTTAACCTCTGGACTACCTACGCTTGATGTTGAATTTAGTTCTGCATTAGCAGATACTTCTTCTGCAAAGGCAGTATTACCGAAAAACAGCATAATACTGCAAAATATCGGGCTAGCGAGCAAATACTTCCATGAATTTTGCATTTTTTTCCCTCACACTTACCTCACACTTCTTTTAGCTTGGTAATACTACTACCAATCTCTTGTGAGCATCTATACTTCTGAAAAAGTATTCTCAAGATATTAGCAGCACTGAGCAAATTTTGTAACAGTAAAAATCAACAATTCATAATTCATTGATAATTTAAGAATCAAGAATTGATCATTTGTTAATCATTTAGCTGAAAAAACAAGTCCAGCACTGTCTGCAAACCTTTTGTGAGGTTATTGACAACAGGGTTTGCTCAATTTTATGAGAATGATAATTATTATAATTTACTGTATAATAAGACTCATTATCGTGACAACAGCAGCGTCAGCATCCTTTCAGGGGGAAACAGTGATTTGGACTCGTATCGGACTTACAACAGGTAGACTACAAAATGGGCTTCTGTCCTTAATGACTTTGCTAATGGTGTCAGTGACGGTTGGTTGTAACCAAACGAACACCAACCAGGGAACAACTGCTCAACAGCTACCAACAGCCCAAGAAACTACTTCTAAGCCATCAGTACAAGAGCCGAAGACCAAAGTATTGGCAACAATTTTACCCATGTATTTGTTTACTAAAGCGGTAGCTGGGGATGCAGCAGACGTAGAAGTTTTAATACCTCCAAACGTGGATGTACATGAATATCAAGCGACACCCGAAAATGTGAAAGCGATCGCTCAAGCTGATGTGCTAGTCAAAAATGGGTTGGGCTTAGAGGAATTTCTGGCAGATACCGTCAAAAACGCCCAAAATCCTAAATTAAAAGAAATTAATGCCAGTGCTGACATTAAACCCATAGATGAAATTTCACCAGTTGTTAAGGCGACAAAAGGGGAAAAAGACCACGATCATGATCATGACCATGCTGAAGGTAATCCCCATGTTTGGTTAGATCCTGTATTGGCAAAACAGCAAGTAACAAACATTCGTGATGGGTTAATGGCTGCTGACCCAGCAAATAAAGCTATCTATGAAGCCAATGCGGCTGCTTATATTAAAGAATTAGAAAATCTTAATAACGAATTTCAGCAGACATTACAAAAAACTCCTAACTGCACCTTTGTTACCTTTCATGATGCCTATCCATATCTAGCTCAACGTTATAACCTCAAACAAGTAGCTGTAGTACAAATTCCTGAAGATCAGCTGTCTCCAGTAGATGTACAAAATACCATCAAGGCAGTCAGAAAGTACAATGTGAAAGCTTTGTTTAGCGAACCAGGAGTAGACAACAAATTACTCACCAGTCTATCCCAAGACTTGAATTTAACCTTGCGTTCACTAGATACTTTGGAAACTGGCGAACAAGATCCACAATATTATTTCAAGACGATGAGAGCCAACTTACAAACTCTAGAAACGGCTTGTAAGTAGTGGTGATAAATTCCCAATTACCCTTGAGATTCACCAATTGTTCGTGGTAGAAACCACGCCGCAGCAACTACCAATTCAAGATAGCGTGGATTAAGCAATTATCAATTAATTACCCAGGAAAATGACATCGCCAATTCTCAAAGTTGAGGGATTAACTGTTTATCAAGGTAGTTATTTAGCTGTTCGGGATGTTTCTTTTGAAATCATGCCAGGAACTGATACAGCTATAGTAGGCCCAAATGGTGCAGGTAAAAGCACTTTGGTAAAAGCAGTTTTAGATTTGATTCCTCGCAGTAGCGGTAGGATTGAAATTTTTGGTCGTCCCATGACTAGGCTAGGAAGTTTACGCCACCTTTTAGGTTACATGGCACAAAATTTTATTTTTGATCGCAGTTTTCCTATTTCTGTGAAAGAGTTGGTAGGACTGGGATGGGTACCTCAAGATCAAAAGAATTATTCATTTTTATCGAGAATACATAGTCAAAACCGAAAAAAATCAGCAGCTGTCACAGAAGCTTTACGACGAACTGATACCTATCATTTACAAAATCAAGCTATAGGGACTCTGAGTGGTGGACAACTGAAGCGTGTGTTGCTGGCTTACTGTTTGGTGATGCGTAGAAAACTATTGCTATTAGATGAAGCTTTTGCTGGAGTTGATATGCAAGGTGCAGCAGATTTTTATACTTTACTTAATGAGTTGAAGCGAGAAGAGGGTTGGACTGTATTACAAGTTTCCCATGATATTGACATGGTAAGCCGCCACTGCGATCGCGTCCTGTGCCTGAACCAAACCGTTGTTTGTACTGGGCAGCCAGAAGTTGCTCTTTCGCCTCAAAATCTCTTAGCAACATACGGTCCCGGATTTAGCCGTTACCAGCATCGCCACTAAATATTTTGCCAACTTGATTATTCATCTTTTTCATCTAAGTGTTCAGCTACAGCCTGATAAAGATGGAAAATATGGTTATCATGCAAGCGATAAAACACATTCCGACCTTGTTTGCGGTAACTCACTAAACGCATAGCCCGTAAATTGCGTAACTGATGGGAAACCGCAGATTCACTCATATCTAGTAATGTGGCTAAATCGCCAACACACAGTTCTTTTTTGGCTAAAAAAGAGAGAATTCGCAGCCGATTTGCATCCCCTAAAAAGCTAAAAAAATCTGCCATGCGCTGGGCTTTTTCAGTAGTGATCACCTCATCCGGTAATGGTTGCACAAGACTACTATCGATATCTATACTCCATCTGACATCAGATTGAATCATTATGGTTAATTGAACTCAAATTAGTGTGATGAAAAACTGTGAACAATACTTTGATTTTTTGTATAAAAATATGTTTCTAGAATGAGAAACATAAATAATTATATACTCTATATTGACTATTAAAAATTGTAAAAACTAATTTTATGTACTCAATCTATGCTCATCAGATAAATTGGTTAGGTGTAACCAGTAGTTCTGATTTGGTTAGTTTGTTGCAATTCCCCTTTATGCAGCGTGCGATCGCAGGTGCGGTGTTGATGGGCATATTGGGGGGATTACTTGGCAGTTTCGTGATTTTGCGCCAGTTATCATTTTTCAGCCATGCTGTTAGCCATGCAGCTTTGGTAGGCGTAGCTTTGGGAGTGCTGCTACAGTTAAATCCTACTTGGATGCTGTTGCCTTTTACTTTAGTTTTTGGTGTGATTGTCCTTTACGTGATTGATAAAACTGATTTAGGGAGTGATAACGTACTCAGCATTATTCTTTCAGGAGCATTAGCGATCGGTATAATTTTAACTAGCCTCATCCCAGGGTATCGCGGCAACCTGATGCGTGTCTTGTTTGGTGATATTCTTGCTATTGATACCACAGACTTGATTTTGACACTACTTTTGCTTGTAGGCAGTAGCATTTTTTTACTATCAACCCTACGACAGCAAATTTTGTTGACACTGAACTTGGATGTGGCCAAAGTTCAAGGTGTTCCGGTTCTATTTTACCGCTATGGGTTTGTAGTGTTGCTTTCACTAGCTGTGGCTGTGGCTATTAAAGCCGTGGGTGTTTTGCTTGTTAACGCTTTTTTAGTCATACCTGCTTCTACAGCCAAATTAATGAGTCACCACTTCAGCTTTTTTCTTTGTATATCAATGATAGTTGGTTCTACCAGCAGCATTGCAGGTATTGTCGTATCGGGTACTTTCAACTTAGCCTCTGGTCCCAGTATCGTGCTTGTCCAGTTTCTCTTATTTGTGGCTGTATTCACCTGGAGAAAATGGCGTTGGAAATCGGCATAAATTTTTTTTTGTGCAAACACTTGCCAAATGATTTTAAGTTTGCTACATTAATTAATCGTGGCAAAGAAAAAGCCCAAGCCGGGATAGCTCAGTCGGTAGAGCAGAGGACTGAAAATCCTCGTGTCACCAGTTCAAGTCTGGTTCCTGGCATCTCCCTAAAACCCTTGAAACTCACTGGTTTCAAGGGTTTTATATTTCTAATCCTAACAAAAATAGAACTAAGGTTCTATTTTTGAGATAAATATTGGACATTTTTGGATACCTTTACACTAAAAAGTGGTGTAAATGCTGTAGAGCAGAGGATAATTACACCATTAATACATATGTTCTCAAAGACTTCTAAGGTACGAGGACATAAAGAATCATCACAAAATCCTATTGAAGATATTTGGTTACAAGCAAAAACCCACGGCGCGTTTTTGTGCTTTCATTCCAACATTCTTTCATTTAAAGTGGATGTTTGAGTGGTTCATTAGAAACACTACCTTTGATTTTATGTCTCTTCGGATGTACGGAGTTTTTTCAGAAATCAAATACTAGCCCTATAGTTGGTGTTGTGACACTAGGTGTAATTTAGTTCGTCTGTGACGAAGTTTATGTGATGAAGGAATTTGTGATTTTTGTGTGAATTTATGTTTGCAGAAAAGGATATTTTTTCAGTTATTTTCTCTATCTAAGGGTAGTTATTTCATTTTATGGATGCTTAATATATAAGGAATCTTGACTAAGATGATTGCAATATTTAGGTAAAAAGTATGTTGTGTACCACTTTTTTGATTATGTTGCAATTTTTATTTGAGAAAAATTTTATATAAGTAAAGATTTTATAAAGTCAACTTAATAGCAATACTCCTTATCTCTATCAATGGGAGGATTGCTGATCTTTATTTTTTTATGTGAACCTAATTTACAGTATTAAGGACATATTAACTATACGTAAATGTACTTTAGGTTTTTCTATCAGTAAAGTAAGAAACGTATAGTAAAGCCAGCATTTAAGCATTTACTGAACACCAAAAAAATGACTTAGTGATCCGACATTGGTATAGGAGTCTAAGATGGTTGTTTCTCAGTTCAAAGTTTTAAAAGGATCTATTGCGACTCTAGCATTATTACCGTTGGCTGCTATCGGATTTATGGTATCTGCAAGTTCTGCCAAAGCAGCAGCACTTACAGGTAGTTTTCATTTTAATGGTGGTTTTAGTGTTCCCGCAGGAGCGTCTAGCCTAGTTGAATTCACACAAGATTCATTAAAATTCTCCCCTCAGCCAATTACACCAATTATTCTTAGTAGCCAGACAGGAAGTTTTACAGCTTTCAACTCAGCCAACATCGCTGACGAAATCATTTTTAATCCTAGTTTATCTACTACCGTGCCATTGTTTGACTTTGGCAACCTGCCCGCCAACGGTGTAGTTATGCCTGGAGATGACACTAGCTCTTTGATAGATGGAGTCAATACCTTTACGTTGACATCTGCAAGCTATGAACTATTACAACTTGGTGCAAACGTTGCTATTAATGTAGGGCTAAATGGGTTCTTTACCAGCTCCACTGGAGAAGAAACTCAAGGCTCTGGAATATTTACTTTCCAAGCACTAAATACTACTGTCGATGATCTAAATACCCTACTGACAAGTGGTGCTTCAACTGGCTACCTCAGTTTTTCTGGTGGTGTTTTTACTACTACGGTTCCTGAGCCAGCTACATTAACTGGTTTAGGGTTAGTGGGTGCGGCAATAGGTATTTCTCGCCGTCGTAGAAATAAAAAATTAGCTGCTCACAGGTATAGCAGGTGACAGGTGACAGGTGACAGGTGACAGAATTGAAAGCCTTTCATTGTAAAGGTTTTAGGATTGTTGGATGTCCTAATCTATATGGCTACTGCTATAAATAAGGGAAAACCAAGAAATCAATTCTTCCAAATTGACGGTTAGTAGGGTGCGTCAGTGCGAGAAAAACTACCTGTACCAAGAAATTATTCATACTGACGCACCCCACATTTTGAAGATTTTTTTAATTGGAAGTCCCTAACGTTGTGTTTCCTCCGCGATGAAGTTGCAATGATCTTTCGTTCCAACTTCATCGCAGCTAAACTTATGACTTTTCAGTACGATTATTGTGTTTAAACCTGGGTGAATGATCTTGGCTATTCATCAGGTTTTAACTTGATTTGTTCTTTTGTTTCGCACCAGGAACTTCTATCAATTGTCTGGGAAAAAGTTCATAATTTTCATTCTTAGGAAAAAAATACACAGGCGGGATATTACGAAGAACAGTATTACTGGTATTAAAGAGTTGATGAAGTCAGCTAGGTGAATCTTGCATATTCCCATGTAATTGTGTGATTCTAAAAGCAGTTACAAATACGTAATCATCTTTACGCAAATGTACTTTATAGAAGTTTACAGATAAAGTACATATCGCGGTATTTACCGCATCTGCTTAACTAAAAAACACAACCTAATTTCCCAGTCATTTGATAGGAGTCTATGATGATCGCTTCTAAACCCCAATTTTTGAAAGCAGCAGTTGCAACTTTAGCTGCTTTACCCGTAGCTGCTGCTGGCGTGTTCACCTCTGCTGATTCTGCTCAAGCTGCTGCACTCAAAGGTAGTTTTTTCTTGATAGGTGATGGCTTGGCATCATTCGCCAACAACGGAGATAGTCTCAACTTTTTAGCCCCCAATACCTTTACAATTAACCCTGCAGCTAGCAGTGGTAGTTTTACTACTTTTACATCTGGTACAGTCGGTAATATTATCAGCTTTCTTGCCGACACAGCTACCAATCCATTTGTTGACTTAGGAGGCGGAAATACCTTCACCGTGACTTCTGCATCTTACGTAGTGGGTGGAACTCCTACGTCAACTCTTTCTCCTATTGATGTTACTGTCCGAGGATTCTTCACCAGTTCAACTGGAGATTTATCTGGAGGTGAAGGTTTGTTAACTTTACAAGCTATTGGTAGCAAACCTGCTGTTGAAGCAGCGATTGCTAGTAACTTACTTCCTGGGGTGACTTACTCTGGTGTTTACCTTGCTACCGTTCCCGAACCAGCTACCATGCTTGGTTTAGGCGTAGTTGGTGCAGCGATGTTTGCAGCTAATCGTCGTAAAAAAGTGGCTCAGTAAGCCTTTGGAAAATAAAAAAAGTTACTTTCAGTTGCTGAAAGTAACAATAACTTAAGAATAGGTACGGCTGAACTGCAAACAAACCTTCTAGCCGTATCTATTTTTTTGCTTATGATATAGCATTCTCTCTAATTTGCAATCAGGCTGCAACCTTTGTTTCTGATGGAACAGTCTCCAAAAATTCATACTTAAACTGATTGCAAAGATTTTTTGGCTTCAGTGGCGATCGCTTCTACTTCATCATCTGCCAAAGTCTCTAAAATAGATTTAGCTTCTGCACCACCCAAACGTCCTAAAGCTTGTGCAACTCGATAACGGATCTGCCAATCGGGGTTGGTAGCATAGGGTGCTAACAGAGGTACTGCGTTAACATCTCCCAACTCACCAAAAGAACTAATCGCCGCAGTTTGCACTAATTCCACATTAGAGGCAAGTGCTTGTGTAAGTAATTCAAATGATCGCGGATCTCCTAATTCTCCCAGGGTGGCAATAATACTGAACTGCACTAGCCACTCAGAGGTTGTGTTGTAAAGCTGCTGCAAATCTTCAAAAGCAGCGTGTAATTTTAACGCCCCCAAACAATCTGCGGCGGCTGCTTGTACATCAGCCTCCGGATCATTTAATAAACCACGCAATAACTCTAAAGATAAATTTAAATCCTGAGTGCCGAGTGTATCGAATTGACTCACTGCTGAGTACCGCACACGGGAATTGCTATCAACCATAGCAACTTGAACTAATTCAAAAGCAATTGCTGGTTCTAAGTCACGGATTTGATTCACAGCACGCAAGCGATCGCCCAAATCTTCAGAACTGAGCGATTGTCTTACGGACTCAGGAGTTATACTCATTTAATTACCCTATTTTCTGAAAGTTGCAAAAAGGCAAGAGGCAAGAGGCAAGAGGCAATAGTCCAATAGTTAACAGGCTGATTAAATAAGCATTTTTTCTTGTGACTAATGACTAATGACTAATGACTAATAATTAATCTTGACTAGCAGCCATCGCCCGGATGATATCACCACGGGTAAGAATACCGACGACTTTACCTATGCTATCGAGTACAGGTAAACGGTGAACATTGCGATCGTGCATTAGTTGCGCTGCTTGTTTTACAGTCTTGTCGGGAGTGATAGTCACAGGATTTTTGCTCATCACTTCACCAACGATTTGTCCTAAAGCCTTGTGTAAATCGCGTTCATAAACCGCAGGATTCTTTAAATAGATGACGCTATCCAGAAACATAATGTAAGCCGGTGGGGTTACACCCGTTTCTTGCCACATCAAATCAGTTTCTGAGATGATGCCCAGCAACTTACCGACATCATCTACAACTGGTAGTCCACTAATACGTCGTTCTGCCAGAATTTGAATAGCTTCTTGCAGAGGAGTGTCTGGCCGGACAACAATTGGCTCAGGACTCATTATATCGGCAACGGTTTTAGGCATTAGCTTGCTTACACCCTTGATCACAGTCTATGCAAACATTGTAAAAAATTAACGGACTTAACCGAATACGGTTAATACATTGTTACGGGAATAGGGGACTGGGGACTGGGGATTGGGGATTGGGCATTGGATTGTCCCCCCTGCTCCTCTGCTTCCCTCACTTCCTCATCTCCCCTCACTCCCTCATCTCCCCTCACTCCCTACTCCCCTTCAAAGCAACGATAATCTCGGTATTTGCTTCGGGAAAAGCAAACTGTTCTAGTTCATCTAGAGTTACCCAGCGCACCTCATCACACTCTAAGGGTTGGGGAGTACCTTCAATTAGGCGACAGTGATGCACTGTTAAAGTGACACGCAAATGAGTATAGGTGTGATCGATAGTGATGAGATGATCTTTAACTGCGATCGCTATTCCTAGTTCTTCGTAAATTTCCCTTTTAATACATTCTTCAACAGTTTCGCCAGGCTCGATTTTACCACCAGGAAATTCCCATAAACCGCCCATTACTCCTTGCTGACGACGGCGATCAATTAAAATTTGCTGCTGATCGTTCCAAATAACGGCTACACCGATAATTTTATGAGGTGGATGGGTGGTTTCGTTCATAAGCAGTTGTGCAGAATTAAGTTTATGGGATTTCCAGATCAAACAATATACAAGGGTGCGTCAGTGCGAGAAAACCTACCTGTACCAAGAAATTATTCATACTGACGCACCCTACTAACCGTCAATTGGGAATAATTTATTTTTTGGTGTTCCCTATTCGTGAGATTGGGGATTGGGAAGACAAGGAAGAAAGACTAATGACTAACAACTAACAACAAAACTCGGTAGATTGATTTAATATCTACCGAGTTTGGCTTTATTTCACAATATAAACTGCTTTGAACTTATTTCAGCGCGTAATATACGGTTTTTATTAAATTTATCAACTAATCAAAAACAAGCAGCGTTAGCTTGCGCGACTTTTCTACTTAATGCAGCTAACGCATGACTGAGAAGCCAGTGAGTCAGGAAGGTACGCTGCGAGAATTCCTTAAGAGACTGATTTTGGATGTGTATGTTAGCGTCAGTGAAGCAGTATTCACCCAACTTTTATGGAATGTCTGAGCGAAATTATGAAAATTTTACTCGACATCGCCATTATGACTTTCAGATCCTTGCAATACCATTTCAAAGTTCATTCTTTGTTCGGCATTCCGTAGAAAGTAACCGCTAATCATTGCAGATGCTAACAACCGTCCTAAGCTTTCCCGATTAGTCGTAATAGTAACGTTAAAGTGTTCGGAGGGCAGATTTCCCAACATTCCTACTATGTTCTGTTCCATTACCTGAAATACTTCCGGTGATGTAGGTTTGGATAGTTGGTTAACTGTCTCTGGGCTTAATGATTTAACATACTGCCACAACAAGTTACTGGTTTCTGACTCACCGTTGAAAAATTCTGAAACTCGATTGGATTGATTACTCAATTTGTACCTCCTGTACTACCACTACTGACTGTAGTGTTAACGAATTTAGTAGATTAAGGTCTGTTGTTTACTTGACTTAACAGCTTAATTAGTGTTCCTGTCAAAGAATGTAACAAGTTCCTTAGCCACAGGAAGTGAGTGTAACCGTACAGCAAACAGGGGATTTTCTCGACTAACTCGCCAAATACTCATCCATGCTGGCTTTCGATTTACGCAGCTTAGTTAAAGCTTCTCGCTCGATTTGTCTCACTCGTTCACGACTAATATTGAGAATTTCACCTATTTTCGCCAGAGTTAAAGCTTGTCCATCCATTAAACCAAAGCGAAGTTTAATTACTTCTCTTTGTTGTGGTGTGAGTTGCTCCATGAGGCGCTCTAGGTCATAGGATAGGGAAGATTGCATGACGAACTCTTCGGGAGAAGCACCAGGATCTTCTAGCATTTCTCCTAGTTCAGTGTCATAGTTATCCCCTAGGCGCAAATCTAAGGATAAAGGTAGACGAGCTTTTTCTAAATACTCTCGTACTTGCTTAGGTGTTAATTCTAATTCACTAGCTAGTTCCGATGCGGAAGGAGCGCGTCCTAGTCTTTGAGATAGCTGACGCTGTGCTTTTTTAATTTTGTTCAGTTTCTCAGTAATATGAATGGGTAGACGGATAGTCCGCGCTTTTTCAGCGATCGCCCGTGTAATGGCTTGGCGAATCCACCAATAGGCATAGGTGGAAAATCTATAACCTTTTGTGGGGTCAAACTTCTCTACACCCCGTTGCATCCCAATACTACCTTCTTGGATTAAGTCTAATAAATCGACATTGCGTTTTATGTACTTTTTGGCAACGGATACCACAAGACGCAAATTGGCTTCTACCATCTTGCGTTTAGCAAATTCGCCATCTGCGATCGCTTCGTTCAGTTCTGCTATGTCTAACTCAGCCGCTTTTGCCCACTCTTCCAAGGTTGGTTGACGATCCAACTTGCTAGCTAAATCCTCCCGCACTTCCTGCAAGCTGGATGAACGCTGCACCTGTTTGCCATAAAAAATTTCTTCTTCGTGGGTTAAGAGTGGTACTCGGCCAATCTCACGCAGGTAACTCCGCACGAGGTCTGTGGCTGTCTGAGCGGTCTTCATGGCGCTACTCTTTGGTAATGATGGACTTGTTGGTAGGGTCATTAACTGAATAGATGCTCTTTGCCGATGCTACCCAGTTAAACTGGGGTAAATTATTTTCGCAATCTATACATCCGATGGTTTTCGTTGCTATATCAATCCAACTTGGCCTTTAACTGCTAGACGTTACAGTTATTTTTTTCCTGGCACAAGTATCTACGGTTAGAGAAAAGGTTGTGAAAAAAACATTTTTGTATTTAATCTTTGTTAACAATTGTAACATTTATGAGAAAAGAAAAGTTAAAAAACATATAAAAATTTCTGGGGACAGAAGATAGGTACCTCTTTTGATACTTATGTACTAATAGAATAGTACAAAAAGTCTAAAATTGAGATACCAGTTGCATATTAATTGATCAACAGGCAGGATATCTTCTTTTTTGGGCTTGTGTACCTCAGTAGTTCCGTATGTGGCTAGCGGACGAACTATTGCTTTTGACTGTGGTTGTTTACTGAAGTTTCCGCAGAGAGTAATTATTTCCTCATATTTGTTAAAATATCTCAATAAAAACCATAATTATTTTTCTATAATAATTACTTAATTTTCCTTGTAAATACTGCTTTGTGTAGATTCCAGGGGATTGGGGACTGGGGATTGGGGACTGGGGATTGGGGACTGGGGACTGGGGACTGGGGATTGGGGATTAGATAATATTTATTCTCCTCTGCCCCTCTGCTCCCCTGCCCCCTTTCCTGCTTATACTTTTGAGCAGTATTCTTGGATAACTTTTACGTCCAAAGTGGTATTTTGGAGAGAACGGATAGCTGCAACGGTAGCTTTAGCCCCCGCGATAGTGGTAATGATAGGGATTTTGTAGGCTAAACCTGTCCGGCGGATTAATCTAGCATCAGTTTGGGCTTCTTCCCCAGAAGGTGTGTTGATAATCAGTTGGATTTTCTGATTTTTAATCGCATCGATAACGTGGGGGCGACCTTCGTGTAATTTCAGGACTAGCTCTACATCCAAGCCGTGTTCTGAGAGGACTTGGCGTGTACCAAAGGTAGCCATGACTTTGAAGCCTAAGTCAATAAATTCTCTCACTACAGGAACGGCGGCGGCTTTATCGCGATCGCTCATGGAGACAAACACTGTTCCTGTGAGTGGTAAACGCTCTCCAGCACCTAATTCTGCTTTGGCAAAGGCGCGACCAAAGTCGCTATCTATGCCCATTACCTCACCAGTTGAGCGCATCTCTGGGCCTAATATTGTATCAGTTCCAGGGAATTTATTAAAGGGCAGTACGGCTTCTTTTACCGCGATGTGTTTGGGGATGATTTCTTGGGTAAAGTTTAGTTCTTCTAAGGTTTTACCCGACATAATTAAAGATGCCAACTTCGCCAAGGGTACGCCTGTAGCTTTAGACACAAATGGTACTGTCCGAGATGCGCGGGGGTTGGCTTCTAAAATGTACACTTGGGGCGAATAACTGCTAGCACCAACCACAGCAAACTGAATATTCATTAACCCGACTACGGAAAGTGCCTGTGCTAGTTGTACAGTCCAAGTGCGAATTTGATCAAGAACGGCTGGCGGTAGGGATATAGAAGGTAGAGAACAAGCCGAATCTCCTGAGTGAATTCCCGCCTGTTCGATGTGTTCCATGATACCACCAATCACGACTCGTCCGCTATGGTCGGCGATCGCATCTACATCAACTTCGATGGCATTTTCTAAGAACTTATCAATTAAAATCGGATGATCTGGTTCTACCTGTACCGCAAAGGTCATGTAACGTTCTAATTCTGCATCGGAGTAAACGATTTCCATCGCCCTTCCACCTAACACGTAACTAGGACGCACCACCACAGGGTAGCCGATGCGTTTAGCCACAATTAACGCATCTTCATAACTCCGGGCAATACCATTGGGTGGTTGAGCAATATTTAGTTGTTTGAGAATCTGCTCAAACCTTTCTCTGTCCTCGGCGGTGTCGATGGAATCAGGTGATGTTCCCCAAATTTTGGTAGTGAGTGCTGAGTCCTGGCTACTGAGTGCTTGTTGTAGTGGTAGTGCTAACTTTAAAGGTGTTTGTCCACCAAATTGAACGATGATCCCTTGGGGGTTTTCCGCTTCGATGATGTTGAGGACATCTTCCTTAGTTAACGGCTCAAAGTAAAGGCGATCGCTGGTATCGTAATCTGTAGAAACTGTCTCTGGGTTGGAGTTGACCATAATCGTCTCATAGCCTGCACCTTTGAGAGCATAGGCGGCGTGACAGCAACAATAGTCAAACTCAATTCCTTGGCCGATACGGTTGGGACCACCTCCCAAAATCATCACCTTCGGTTTGGTAGTGGGGAGAACTTCTGTTTCGTCTTCGTAGGTGGAATAATAGTAAGGTGTAAACGCCTCAAACTCCGCCGCACAGGTATCTACAGTTTTGTAAACGGGGATGACTTCTAGCTGTTTGCGGTAGGCACGGACTTCATCTTCCGTGGTTTTGGTAGCAAAGGCAATTTGGCGATCGCTAAAGCCATCACGTTTAATTGCATACATTTGCTCTTTTGTCAACTGTTGCAAAGGTGTCCGCTTCAGGAATTTTTCCACCTCTAACAGTTGCTGCATTTTATCTAAGAACCAAGGGTCAATGCCTGTAAGTTCGTAGATTTCCTCGCTGCTAATCCCTAATTGCAAAGCATGACGCACAGCAAAAATCCGGTCAGGGTTAGGCGTGCGGAGCAAGGCGCGAATTTGTTCACCACTGGGTAATTTTTCGGCTTTGTCGCAACCCCAACCGGCGCGGCCAGTTTCCAAAGAACGTAAGGCTTTTTGGAAGGATTCATTAAAAGTTCTTCCTATCGCCATAGCTTCCCCGACAGATTTCATTTGGGTAGTTAGCACTGGTTCGGAACCGGGGAACTTTTCAAAGGCGAAGCGGGGGATCTTGGTGACAACGTAATCAATGGTTGGTTCAAAGGAAGCTGGGGTTTTCTTGGTGATGTCGTTTTTAATTTCATCCAAGGTGTAGCCTACCGCCAACTTCGCCGCCATCTTAGCAATTGGGAAACCCGTGGCTTTGGAAGATAAAGCCGAACTCCGGGAAACGCGGGGGTTCATTTCAATTACAACTACATCTCCATCCACCGGGTTAACGGCAAATTGGATATTAGAACCACCGGTTTCTACACCAATTTCACGGATGATTTTAATCGCCATGTCCCGCAACCGTTGGTATTCTTTATCGGTGAGGGTTTGGGCTGGTGCGACGGTGATGGAATCGCCCGTATGAATTCCCATCGGGTCAAGGTTTTCGATGGAACAGATAATCACAACGTTATCAGCGAGATCACGCATGACTTCTAATTCGTATTCTTTCCAGCCTAGGAGGGACTGATCAATGAGAATTTGGGAAACGGGACTGGCATCAATCCCGACTTGTGCCATTTCCTCAAATTCTTCTTGGTTGTAAGCAATACCGCCACCCGTCCCACCCATTGTAAAAGCGGGGCGAATAATTAAAGGATACGTCCCAATTTGACGAGCGATCGCTTTCGATTCTTCTAAGGACGAGGCTGTACCACTGGGGCAAACTTTCACCCCTATCTTCGCCATTGCTTCGTTGAATAGTTTGCGGTCTTCAGCTTTCTCAATGGCCTCTAACTTTGCACCAATTAATTCAACATTATATTGATCTAATACGCCATTTTTCGCCAGGGTGACAGCTATGTTTAAGGCTGTCTGTCCGCCCATTGTGGGTAACAAAGCGTCTGGACGTTCTTTAGCGATAACTTTGGCAACTAATTCTGGTGTCAGGGGTTCAATATAAGTGCGATCGGCTGTTTCCGGATCGGTCATGATGGTAGCTGGGTTAGAATTCACCAATACCACTTCATAACCTTCCTCTCGTAGTGCTTTACAGGCTTGAGTACCTGAGTAGTCAAACTCACAGGCTTGACCAATTACGATAGGGCCAGATCCTAATAACAATATCTTCTGGAGGTCTTGACGGCGGGGCATAGTCGTTGGGTTCGAGTACGAGAATATAAATCCTGATTATTTTAAGGTTCTTTCCCTCTACTAATGCTGTTTATTATCAAAGTTTTCCACGTTTGATAATACACAAGGAAGAAACCGGGATGGGGAGATAGTAGTAGCTAGCCTGGAACTTGCTCAAATACTGCCCTTGATTGAGAACCGTTAGGCTGTATTGACTTGTAGCCTCACCCTCTCCTACTAGGATAGATGCTGGTACGCTCGGTTTTATAGTAATTTCTGCACTGACTGTAACAAATTACTCGCGATCTCTTAAGAAACAAGGCACTCCCGATGAGACGAGTCTCACCGCCAAGCATGAAAATGGGCATGGAGCATGGGGTATCTACATCGATGTTGGTCGAAGTAGTATTTGCCAGCTAGGAGGTGAGCAACTGCCGTGGATGGTTCCCCGGCATATAGCAAGTGGCGCTAGTGTAGCGGTAGCGACGTTATGAGCGTCACCCGAAGGGCAGGAGGTAGGAGGGTTTGACTTGTTTCTTTCATAGCGGGTGGTGTGCTGCCTGTACCTTGTCTATTAATAAAAATAACTTTTTGTATTTGTTTTTAAATAAATCCCCTTTTTTAGTAATCACTGATTTTTATCTGCTAATTTCAAAAAATTATCAATAAACTAAATCATCATTATTCTAATTGTTGAATTTAAGAGTTTTGACATTATCAATGAGTATATTGCCAGATATGGTCAATAATTAAGAGCAGGTTAAAATCAACCAAAATACAAATATTGCCTTATTGGTTAAATGCTAATATTTTGCAAGTTAATGAAATCATCATTTGATCAATCTCACTCAAGCATTTACTGCCATGAAAAATGACAGAGAGTATTAATACCCTCTGTCATTAGTTAGATTACTTTTCCTTCCAGTCCTATTAAGGTGCTTTGCATCTATAAATAGACTGAATTTCAATACTCTAAAAATTAATTTTGAGCAGGTTGAACAAAACCCAAAGTTAAGCTATCTTTAGCCAAGAAGTGAGCTATATGATAAGCTCTTTCCTCGGTTTTTAACAGAATCTTTTCGTACATATAGCGTGTACCACGATCTCCCAAACTCTCAGCCTGAGCAGCTTGGCGGCGGATAACGTTGATGATTGCCTGTTCTGCTGCTAGGTCATTTTCTAGCATCTTGCGGCTGGAATAGACACCATCAGCTTCTTGTTCAAAACAAGTGAGTTCTGCCAACTTGCTAAAAGAAGCAGCTGGTACACCACCTAATCCATTTAAGCGTTCGCCAATTTCATGTACGTGGTCTTGAATTTCTTGATAGCTATCATTGAAAAATTCGTGCAGTGAGTAAAATTCTGCACCTTCAACGACAAAATGATGTTTTTGGTACTGCAAGTACAGCGCCTGAAAGCTAGATAGAACAACGTTAAGTCCTTCAGTAACTGGAGCAGTTACACTGCGATCTAGTAATACAGGATTGTCGTAAACCTGACCAAAATTTTGTAATAGAGTTTGTGTATCAGCCATTGTTCCCCTCGCTTTTGAACAGTCTTACTTGCTAACTGCTTGGTTTCTACATATTAACATCTTAAAAATAAAAGCAAGCCGAAAAATTATTGCAAACTTTTTATTTTTATTCTGTAAAATTGCAAACTTTATTCATTAATGAATTGTATACATATTGCCTTTAGTTGCTAATTTTTTTGATCAAGCTATTTTGAAAAGAGGCAGGGGTACAGAGAGATAAAAGTTTTGTAGTAGTGTGGGTTATGAACGTTAGCTCTAACGCACCACCAAAGATTGGCGGTGGCTTACACTGACGCGATAACACGCCACTACCACTCTTTTCTTCCTACCCCCTGCGCTTCTGCTTCTTCCCACTCCCTTCTTCATCTGTCTTTTTATCAATCCGAGAGGGATGACAAGATTTTGAAAATTTTTTGCAAAACTAAATGAGAAAAGTTTGCACTTACGCTATTCTAGGATTAGAGTTTGCTCGCTCAAGGATTTTCCAACCTAGGGAGCGTTAGCAAGATAGTTACTGCAACTTAGTCGCACTTTGAGGGCTAGTTACTTGAAATCTTTTAGTTCAGAAATCAAAAGTCGGTACGTTGTAGAGGTGAATTGGATAGACCGATGGCAGGTTTATCAACGTCTGCAAGAGTTAGAAATTCCTTGTTGCTGTGAAACTAATCAGCCTTTGAGTGTGGAAATTAGCAGTCCTACGGCCGCAGCGCAACTGTGGAGTGTGATGCGACAATTCACAGCTTCTCGCCAAGATTTAATTTGGACTCTCAAATCTAGTTGGCAAACTCGCTACCCACATTCCGATAGAGGATAGCTGCTCAGATCATATTAATAAATCAGAGTTAAAAATTAGGGAAAAGAAAATGGGTGTACACCACAGTCAAGAAGTATCTGAATTTTGCCTTGAGGGTAGATTTATCGATTTTGTTATTAAAGATGGTTATAAGCTCAAAGGCTTGTTACTAGGAACTTACGAAGGTGAATGTTACGTTAAACTAGCTAAAAATTTAAGGTATACCTTCGATTGGCGTTTATCACCTGGAACTTGGCTACAAGTCGTTGGAGAAAAAAAATACGATGCTAAGAGTGGTAAAACGACGCTGAAAGCTGAGCGAGTAATGGCTGGTAGGGAAAGTGCAGTTCCACCAACTCAGCCAAAACCCAGTAAGACTAAAGCCACAATATTGATGTGTCAAAAGTCTGATTGCATGAAACGTGGTGGTAAGGCTTTGTGTCAAGCGTTAGAAGCGGCGTTGAGCGATCGCGGTTTAGAAGACCAAGTTACTATTAAAGGTACTGGCTGCATGAAAAACTGCAAGGGTGGGCCGAATTTAGTTATGCCTGATAAAACCCGCTACAGTCGGATTCAAGCAGATCAAGTACCTGCATTAATGAATAAGCACTTTGCTAACAGCAACCAAGAAGAACCACAGCCAGCAATACATCATCACAGCTTTGCTGAAGCTGTTGCTCAAGTTTCTAGAATTTAATGATCAACCTTTCCAAAAATTTGTCATTAAAAATCATAACAATCAAAAGTAGAGACGTTTCACGAAACGTCTCTACAGTTATTTTTGTATTGGTGAATCTCAGAACTACATAGAATCGAGACGGCGACGCAGTTGACTGCTAAAACTATCAATTACCGTAACTACCACCAACAGCACTAGCATCATAGTAGTGGCTTTGTTGTACTCAAACCCATCAATATAACTTTTCAACTGAAAACCAATACCACCAGCACCCACTACACCCAAAACAGAGGCAGCACGAATGTTGTACTCAAACATCCATAAGGTGTAGCCTAACCCTAGGGGCAAGACTTGCGGCAGAATACCGTATTGGGCAATTTGTAACTTAGATGCTCCCATCACCTGTAAAGATTCTAAAGAGCGTCGGTCAACGGACTCAATAGCTTGTTGATAAAACTTAGCTAGATAGCCAATAGTATAAATTCCCAAGGCTAATGTCCCTGCGGGTGCGCCTAAACCCGTGGCTGCAACAAAAATTAAGCCTAGAATAATTGAGGGGACTGAACGGACTGTATTTTGCAACAAATTAGCCAACCATTGCAGCCAACGAGGGGCAACATTATTGGCACTAGCTATGGCAATCGGTACAGAAACAATTGCACCAATGGTTGTCCCCCATAAAGACATCTGCACAGTTTCAATTAATGCCTTAACTGCTATATCTATAACTGCGGTATCGGGGGGAAATAACCGTGAGATAAAATCTGTAATGTAAGGCCAGCTTGAGTACAGAAGTTCAAAATCAAGCTTTAAACCCCGCAAAGCCCAGCCATAAACTATAACTAGAATTAATAAAATGAGTAAGGGAGTCACCCAAGGGTAGCGACGCAGGAGTTTTGAATTCAACAAATAACTCATGATTTATACTGACTCTGAACCTTTTACCTAACTCAAAACTCTTAACTTTTAGTATTCATCGGCAGACGAGTAATTGTTTTGGGCTTACCCTTACTCACGTTGAAACTTGTGTAAATTTTTCTTGCAAGTTATCGCAAACTCCATCATATACAATGCGCCCTGCATCCAAAACGATCGCTCGTTGGGCATATTTGGCAGCTATACCCAAATCATGTAACACTGTAACGATCGTCATCCCATGCTGGGTATGTAATTCTGATAAAGTATCCATCACTTGCTGGCAAGCAATGACATCTAAACCTGTGATGGGTTCATCAGCTAGGAGGATCTGCGGTGATTGGATTAACGCCCGTGCGATCGCAACTCTTTGTTGCTGCCCTCCACTGAGTTGGCTAGTTTTTTGGTAGGCTAGCTCTCTTAAACCCAATTGTTCTAATAACTCTAGTGCTAATAGGCGATCGCGTTTGGGAAAACCAAACAGCGTTTCCCAAGTGCTTCTGACACCCAGTCGTCCACACAACACATTATCAATAGCTGATAACTGGGGGATTAACCCGCCACCTTGAAACAACATTCCCACATCACGGCGAACTTTCGCCAATGTAGCGGGTGTTAACTCTAAATCATTGATGCGAATTTCTCCGCCTGCTAATGGTACTAACCCCACGAGCGATCGCAGTAAAGTAGACTTACCTGCACCATTGAGTCCTAATAAAACAACAAACTCACCCTGTTTGATTTGGCAATTAATCCCGTTGAGGATAGGACGATGCAAAGAGTCAGCATAAGCCGTCTCTAGGTTGTAACAATCTATTACACAATCACTCATCCTATGCCTCGGTCAAATTCACTAACTGTTCACAGTGGAAATTGCTGAGTTCTGAGTAAGGGGGAATCTCATTTCCACTCTAGATAATATAGTTTGAAGTCTGCTGCCTTTAATCTGTTGTTACTCAGAACTCAGCATCCATTACTCAGCACTTTGACTATGGTTCAATGCCAACACGTTGGAGAGCATCGCGCACTGGTGCTAAATGACGAGAATGATCAACTCTCACCAATTCTGTAGAATTGTACAAACCTCGTAGCAATTGATTATTTTGGGGCTGATTTAACTTCAATAGAGCATTGATGATTCTTTCCCTATCTGGTGCATACACATCATCATCAATAGCGATACCGTGAGCAGGTACACCAGAAATTTTGTGCAGTATGCGTAACTTGCTTTTTTCTTCTGCGTTAATGTAAGGAGGGAAGAGTGCATATTCTGATACTACAGCCACATCAGCCTGACCCCGCACAACAGCTTGTAAAGCTTTGCTGTAGTTACCACCGTAAGTAATTTGGCCGAAGAAACCATCCATGCGATCGCGATTGGGAACAAATCCCTGCTTCACCAACTCACTGACTGGGAAAATAAACCCTGAGCCAGAAGTGGGAGAAGTAAATGCCATTCTCTTACCCCGTAATTGCTCTAGGGTGACTTTGGCATTACTCTTGGTTTGGAGAGGGCTATCTTTGGGAACCACAAATACTGAGTTATACGTGAATCTACCGGAGTAGTTGTCGCGAACTTCTGCTAAGTGCAAGCGAGCATTTGCCAATTGTTCGGCTTTCAGTGCCGGACGGCTGCTGAGGAAAGCTACATCAGCTCGATTCGCTCTCAAAGCTTCTACCGCCGCCGTATCATCACCTATCTGCGCTTTCACAGAAATTCCTAATTCTTTGGACAAAAATGATGCTACAGCATTAGCTTTATTTTGCAAGTCTGTAGAATCTGAACGGCTAGGAAAAACTACTGTTAATCGCTTTTGCCTTAGAGCTAGTAAGCGTGGTGCTTGTTGATTATAAATTGAATTAGCAGTAGTCGCCTGCATTGCACCAAAAGTGCTAACTGCTAAACCCGTTAACGCCATGAATGCCGCACCAGCACCCAACAAGCCCTTCTTGCTCACACTCATCTCTAACTCTCCCTATAAAAACTATTTGCAGTATTTTTGCAAATTAATTTCATCTATCCCAACAAAAGAATTTAAAACTTTTAGGAATAAAAGTCAATAGTTAGAGCGTATATTCACGTAAAAATAAATTATTCTGGTAACTTGTGTTAGTCTCTGGTGTGATGTATTAATAACATGGGTACGTGCCAAATTCATTACAAAATGTTACAGGTGCGATCGCCTGATACTGACTTAGGCTATGTATTAATCAGCTAATACCCAATGCTCCAATGCTGAAATGCCAAAGAACCTAAATGAATATTGAAAAATAAGAAAGTTAGTGATTAGAAATATTCCTACGTCTTCATCCTGTACAGACGGGTTTTAGAAGAATTAAATTTTTCTGTGGCGTTGCTGATTAATGAGATGATTTATGTTTCGCGCAAAGGCGCAAAGCCGCAAAAAATTGGTAGTTTACTTTGCTCAAGAAGCTTAATTCATCCCGCATTTATGCAACGCCTTTTCTGTTATTTATTTCCCAAAATAAAATCTCGAATATCTCCAGCCATAACACCAACACAAGATGTTGGTAAATCATTACCAGCGTGAGCAATTATTTTTAACTCTACTTGCTCAATTAGTTTACTATAAGCTTGACTTCTAGCTAAGGTATCAGGAGCATCTTTTCCACCTTGCACAATTAACACAGGAATTGCTAGGTCAGATAATCGACTCTGTAATAATTCTGCTTCCAGTTCTGGTTGCTGTCGTTGAAATAATAATTGGCAAGCTGTAGGGTATTGCAACACCATTTGCCGTAGTTGCCAATCTTGTTCTATTTTTTCGTCTAGACGAAAAATTTTAGTCAAAAACCGTAGCGATCGCATTATCTTAAAAAAGAGTGGCGATCGCTTCAATAACTGCTGCATTTTCTGCCAATAAGCTTCTTGTCCTGAAATTTTTACACCCTCTGGTGCTACTAGGACTAACTTATCAACTTGCTGTCCATACTTTAAGGCATAACTAGCCGCAATCCAACCCCCAAGGGAATGACCAACTAAGTTTACCTTTTCTAATTTCAAAGCTTGCAAAAACTCAGCCATACACTCTACTTGCACATCAATAGAGTAATGGATGTTGGGATGATCAGATTCTCCAAACCCTAATAAATCTGGAGCAAAACAATGAAAGTTTGGATAAAGCGACTCCATGACAGCTACCCATTGGCCGCTATCATGCCAATTGCCATGTAAAAAAACTATAGGAATCCCTTCACCAGCTTCTCGCCAGAATAATAGCCCTTGAGATAGTTTTCTCCGGGCGTTACGTAACAGCGTATCCATCTTTATTTAAGGTTTTAAATTAGACTTTTTAGCATAAATCTAAGTTGGTAATTTTAACCCAAAAATTAACTTTGCCCACAATTAGGTTATAAAAATTTCCTAAACCTACACCCTATTCCCGACTCCTCATTCCTACTGACTATTTTCAAGCTAGTGTTGTCAAACCGCTCAAATAGTCTCGTAGCTGACGAGAGTGATCATGAGACATTGGCTCTTTAGGTAAGGCATCAATAGGGAATGCTTGGATTTCCATGACTTCTAATTTATCCTGAATTTCCATACTTCCCTGTACTTCTGCTTCCACCACCACACAAATCGAGTGAATTCTAGGATCGCGATTTGGAGCAGAGTAAACCCCAACCAAACGCCTAATCTTGATTAACTCTAGTCCAGTTTCCTCGACTAACTCACGGCAGACTGTACTAGGGATATCTTCTCCCCAGTCCACCATACCCCCAGGCAAGGCCCAAAGACCATCATCACGCCGCCGAATCAGTACAATTCGTCCATCGGGTAATATCGGTATGATACTTGTTCCAGTAATGGGATGACGAAAAATTATACCCATTACAGTTTTTCCAATACGCCACAAGTTAAGCGTAGATTGGAGAGGAGCCGCAAAAAAAGCAGGAACTTTCAATCTGAAAATGTTTATATTGTGTTCATTTAATTACCCACCACTTGCATGAACTCAATCATTAAATAATTGAATCTTGTGCTAAACAAAGATGCTTGTGGTTTGTTACTACATTTTAACTATTGTCATATGATATATCAACTTGACCATTGATATTCAAAACTTAAATTGTATTCTGATATACATAAATAGTTTCTTATACTTCAACATTTTCCCAGTCATATCAGGATGAATTTTCTGGAAAACATCTCTGAACACTAATTATTAAATATCGTTTTATCAGAGTTAATTAAAAAAATCAATTGCTTTAATTAACTCTGATAAATGATTTTATAACGATTAAAAGTAATTGCCCATGATTATTTGATGATAACTAAGAGATTGTTACTGAATAGGAGTTAATAGCATTAACTAATTTTTGTGAATTTTCTCATTTTTAAGTGAGATGAATAACAGCAGTCTCAAGGATTACTAAATTGATTATTGCCTGAGAGGAGTGGTTATTGACTTAGGAAACACAAAAAAATAGATTATCCTAAATTGCTTGTCAGTATGCTGCATCAGTGAGAGAAAACCTGGAAATACCAAGAAATTATTCGTACTGACGCACTCTACACTGTCACTATTGACATTCCGCATTTGAATGCGGTAGCATTGTATGCTGTTCAAAGTATATACAATTTCAAACTAGGCCCAAGCTATATCAATAACGTCAGTAGCTGATATTGTCTACAGAATGCCTAGTTGAATTTTTTTGTTGTTTATTCATGAGGTGAACATGGCCAAGCGCCGTAACCCGAAAAAAGAAAAGGCGCTACGGAACCAGGCGTATGCCAGAAAGTTTCGTAAACGGACTACAACAGGACGGATGCAAAGAAGATTCCAACAACGACCACCCAAGGAAGAGGAAGATGAGGGCGCAGCAGCAGTTGATACTGAATAAGCAGCCCTCCGAAGTTCTAAATCTTGGATTGTGTTAGTTGTCAAGGCGTACAAATGTACGCCTTAATTTTTTGAGTATCAAGAGGACTGGGGATTGGGGATTGGGGACTGGGGAGATGGGGGAGATGATATTTCCCATACCTAATCCCTCATCCCCCATACCTGACTCAGCACTCAGCAATTTGATTGTGGGCTGCTATTAGTGCTGTTTTAACTTGAGCAAAGCCAGTACCGCCGTAACTGTTGCGGGCTGCTACGACTGTACGCGGGGATATAGCTTCATAAATATCCTCTGCAAATGCTGGATGTAGTTGTTGCCACTCTTCTAGGGTTAAATCTTTTAAGAGTTTACCTGCGGCAATGCTAGTTTTGACGACTTTACCGACAAGATTATAAGCTTCTCGAAAGGGAACACCCCTTGCCGCTAAATAATCTGCGACATCGGTAGCATTAGAAAAGTCTTCTGTGACGGCTTCTGCTAAACGCTGAGTCCGAAATTCTAACCCTTCTCGTAACAAAATTGTCATTGCTTCTAGGCAAGCTTTCACAGTATTAACAGTATCAAATAGACCTTCTTTGTCTTCTTGTAAGTCCTTGTTATAGGCTAGGGGTAATCCCTTCATGATCACTAGCATTGCTTGGAGATGACCGAAGACTCGCCCAGTTTTACCCCGTACTAATTCTGGTACATCGGGATTTTTCTTTTGGGGCATGATGCTGGAACCTGTGGCACAGCTATCTTTGAGCGTGATAAACCGAAACTCTTCCGATGCCCACAGAATCATTTCCTCAGAAAGACGACTGAGGTGAACCATGATGAGACTAGCCGCACACAAAAATTCTACGGCAAAGTCGCGATCGCTCACACCATCAAGGCTATTAGCATAAATACTATCAAAATGCAATAGTTTGGCAGTGTAATGGCGGTCGATGGGGAAAGTCGTACCCGCTAAAGCACCACACCCCAAAGGAGAAATATTTACCCGGCGATAAACATCTCCTAAGCGTTCCCAGTCTCGTTGTGCCATCTGGAAATAAGCCAAGAGGTGATGAGCTAGACTTAGGGGTTGAGCGCGTTGGAGGTGGGTATAACCAGGAATGAGAGTTTCTATATTTTCTTGGGCGATGTTTAGTAAAACACGTTGAAATTCCCGTAACTGGTTTTGAATTTGTTGAATTTGGTCACGTAAGTAAAGTCTGGTATCTGTACCTACTTGGTCATTACGCGATCGCGCCGTGTGTAGTTTTTTCCCCACATCACCGACAATTTCTGTTAACCGCCGTTCCACAGCAAAGTGTACGTCTTCGGCATCCACACCGGGATTAAATTTACCTCCGCGATATTCATGGCGGATTTGCTCTAAACCTGCTACCAGTTTTTCCCCTTCCTCTGGGGAAATAATCCCTGTATGCGCCAACATTTGAGCATGAGCTTGGGAGCCGGTGAGGTCGTATTCGATTAATTCTATGTCAAATCCTATACTGGCATTAAAAAGAGCGATCGCTGGATGTAATGCTGATTCAAACCTCTGACTCCAAGTTTGTTTTTCGGTCATAGAAATATTGGGTATTGGGGACTAGGGATTAGGGACTGGGGATTGGGCATAGAGAATATTATTCTCCTCTGCTCCTGTGCTACCCTGCTGATTCCTAATCCTTACTCCGTACTTCCTACACCCTACCTCTGTCAACCGTACTTAGTTAGGTTTCTGAAGATATAGCCAATTACCAAACCAATCAACAATGCCCAGATTTGACCAGTCTGGACAAAGTTATTCCAAGTTTTTTGCATCTGACCTACCACATTGGGGTCTGTAACATTTTGTGCTATTGAGATTGCATTTAAAGGCAGATGCCAAACAGCCTGAGATATAAAATCACTTAAGTAGTTCATCTTGAGTTAATTAAATGAGAGGCTAGAAACTGAGGACTGGAGACTCAGTAATTTACCCAATCTTCAGTTCCCAGTCCCCAATCACTCGATGTCATAACTCAAGAATTAACCGATGCCATCCGTAATTTCTCGGCAGTTCGCAAAATTTGCCCTGCTAACACAGCTGCACCAAAACCGTTATCAATATTCACTACTCCCACTCCCGCAGCACAGGAATTGAGCATTGTTAATAGTGGTGCTAATCCGCCAAAACTCGCACCATAACCCACACTCGTAGGTACGGCAATTACGGGACAATCTGCCAAACCTGCCACAACGCTAGGTAAAGCGCCTTCCATGCCAGCGACAACAATTAATACTGATGCTGACTCAATGAGATGGCGGTTACTCAGTAAACGGTGAATACCAGCAACGCCTACATCCCAAAGACGCTGCACCCGAAAACCAGAAAGTTCAGCCGTGATAGCAGCCTCTTCCGCAACGGGTAAGTCAGCAGTACCAGCCGAGAGAATACCAATTAACCCTGTAAACTGTGGTTCGATGTGTAGGGGAGCAATGGCACAAATACGTGCCAACTCGTAGTAACGTAAACCTCTGACCTTAGATTGCAGTACAGTGTAGGTTGCTGGTTCAATCCTGGTTGCCATGACTACCGGGTTACGCTGACGCATCACCTCCATAATTTGCCAAATTTGCTCAGGAGTCTTACCAGGCCCCCAAATTACTTCCGGGAAACCAGTTCTTAAATGACGATGATGATCAATTTTGGCAAACTCACCCACAGGTTCATAGGCTAAGTCTTTGAGTGAGTCTAAGGCCATATCTGGGCTTACTTTACCATTGGCGACGGACTCTAGGAGCGATCGCAAAGTTTCAGGTTGAGTCACGGGAATTTGAAGGAGTAGGGAGTGGGGAGTAGGGGAGTAGAGATGCGAAGGGAAGTATTAATCTGAATTTTGAATTTTGTAGGCGCAAGCCTTGTCGTAGACTATTTTGAATTTTTATGCCCAGTCCCCTATTGTACAATTTTGATTTCATGTAGATTCCAGAAAGCACCACCTAAAGCTGAAAATTTGATGCCATCAAAGCGATTACGTACTGCCGACAAAGCATAGGGATTTACCAAGTAAATAAATGGTAAGTTCTCCTGAGTGATGCGTTGAGTCTCCGCATAAATTTCTTTGCGCTTGGCTTCATCTAACTCTTTTGCCGCTTGAATGTATAACTCACCAATTCTCGCTTCCCAAGGTGCTACTTCCCATCCTTCAATCGGTTTTTGTCCAGCTTGGGGTTTTTGATTAAACATATGTAATCCACCTTCAGGGGACCAAACATTTGCCCCATCATTTGGTTCTAGTCCACCAGTCAAACCCAGCATCGAAGCTTCCCAATCTAAGGTATTAGCTAGCTTATCTGTATAAGTATTCCATGCTAAGGGGGTGAAATCGACTTGCATCCCGATTTTGCTCAAGTCTTGTTTAATCTGTGAACCCATGGCCTCACGGATTTTGTTACCAGCATTGGTCAGCAATGTAAAACGAACTCGATTACCTTGAGCATCTAATAATTGTCCTTGATCATTGTACTTAAATCCAGCTTTTATTAACAGTTGCTTGGCTTTGTCAAGATTATAATCGTAGACTTTTAACCCTTCTTTGGGTGACAGATAATAGGGACTTTGGACAGAAATTGGTGAATTTTGCGTTTGACCTAAGCCACGATAGATATTATTAATCATGGTTTGACGGTCAATTGCATATGCGACGGCTTGACGAAATTCTAAAGTATTAAACCAACGAGATTTAATAGGATCAATAAGCGGTTTACCGTCTCTTTTCCCTTTATTTAAATTGAAGAGGACAAAAGTAGTACCAGCAGCAGGTCCACCATTATAAATTTTGAAATTGCCCTGCTTTTCTTGCAGCTTCAGCAAAGAAAAATAATCCGGTGTTACGCCTACACTATCTAAACCACCTGAACGAAATTGCAGCAAGGATGTATCTGTAGATTCCACAATTTGCCACACTATGCGTTCAATGTAAGGCTGTTGTTCACCTTTCGGCCCCTTGCGCCAGTAATAAGGATTGCGTTTAAAAACTACACGTTCGCTTGTGTCATATCGCTCTATGGTATAAGCGCCATTCCCCACAATTTGATCTGGTGGCGTATCAACTCCCCACTTTTGCAGAAATGTTGGCTTGCCCTCAGCATCTTTCGTTTTTACTGATTCCCTCAAAGCATGGGCTGGTAAAATTGGCGCACCTGTACCACTTCGTAAAAACGGTGCAAATGGTTCTGGCACAGTAAACTCCACTCGACGGTTATCGACTTTTCTCACAGTTGGTAGTTTACGACTTTCACCAATCCGCATCACATCTCGGATATCTGTGGGAATGGCTTCATTAAAGTAAATCTCATTGTAGGTAAATATCACATCATCTACTGTGAGGGACTTACCATCAGACCACTTCAAAGCATCGCGCAGAGTAAACACAATTTTCAATTTATCATCAGAAACTTCCCAAGACTCTGCTAACGCTGGCTCGACTTCACCAGTTTCATAGTTTTCGGTGATTAAACCCTCATAAATCAAGCCAAATACATTGGGAACTTCTGAACTTAGAGCATAGTTAAAAGTTTTAGGATCGCTGAGAATACTGGTTACTAATCGGGGTGTTTGTGCTGCGGAACTTTTGAAGTTTGCTGGATTGCACGCTGCAACTGTTACTGCTGTAAATAAAGCCAGAATAATGAGTATCCAAAAACGTCTAGATAGGGAGAAAATAGTATTTTTCAACTGCATGATTTTAGATGCAATAATATTGAACTTTAGATGCTGATATAGGAATCATATTTGATTTTTGAAAAAAACTCAGTATACCCCTACCCCCCTTCTTTTCTATTGCCTATTGCCTATTGCCTATTGCCTACCTACGCAAATCATTTCAGTAATCAAACCGGATTCCTATAGTGTTTCCCGTTTAGTGAGGTAAATCTAGTTGAGACTAGGGGCTAGGGTGTACCTCGATGTAATTGGGATTTACTATATTGATTTTTTTTGCTTGTCTTCTGACAGCATCAATTTAATTAGTAGCTACCAGCAAGACTACAGCATAAGCACAGATACCTTCTTCTCGTCCCACAGGGCCTAATTTTTCATTGGTAGTGGCTTTAATACCTACTTGATTTGGTTGTAGTTCTAAAACACCTGCTATTTTGTCACGCATTGTTTTAATATGGGGCTTCAACTTAGGACGTTCTGCAACTACCACCGAGTCAATATTGCCTATTTGCCAACTTTGATTGCGAATTAGCTGATGGACTTGACTTAATAAAACTAAACTATCTGCCCCTGCCCATTGGGGATCAGTGGGAGGAAAATAATGGCCAATATCTCCCAAGGACAAAGCCCCCAGCATAGCGTCCATAATGGCGTGGGTGAGGACATCCGCATCACTATGTCCCAACAAACCTAGTTCATGGGGAATGTGTACACCCCCTAAAATCAGAGCGCGATCGCTCACCAAGCGATGAATATCGTAGCCGTTACCAATTCTGATGTTCATAGTTATTAGTCATTAGTTTAGTAGGTAATAGTTATTCTTCCTCATCTCCCCTACTCCCCTGCTCCCCTGCTCCCCTGCTCCCTCTGCTTCTTCTCCTGTTGCCATTTTGAGAGCAAATCGGGACGGCGATCGCTGGTTCTTTGAATTTGCTGCTCGTAACGCCATTTGGCGATCGCTGCATGATTTCCTGATAACAAGACATCAGGCACTTTCCAGCCGCGAAAGTTGGCCGGACGAGTGTATTGGGGATAATCCAATAACCCCTCCTCAAAACTTTCGGCTGTCAGCGACTCTGTTTTGGCCACAGTTCCTGGTAGCAGTCTCACTACACCGTTAATCAAGGCCATTGCCGGAATTTCTCCCCCTGTAAGAATGAAGTCCCCTAAAGACACTTCGCGGGTGACTAAATGTAGTACCCTCTCATCCACCCCTTCATAATGCCCACAGATCACTACTAATTGTTCGTAATTGGTGGCTAATTCTCGCAGCAAGGGTTGATTGATGGTTTGACCTTGAGGACTCATTAAAATGACTTCTCGGCGGGGTAGAATCGGCAGGGACTCCACAGCCTGAAAAATTGGTTCAGGCTTCATCAGCATCCCCACACCACCACCATAGGGTTCGTCATCTACCTTACGGTGTTTATCGCTAGTAAACTCTCTGGGATTAATCAGATGTACTTGAGCAATTTGCTTGGCTAGGGCTTTACCCAGTAAACCAGAACTGAGAACTGAGGTAAAACAGTCAGGAAAAAGTGTAACTATATCAAAGCGCACAGTATTTCGTATTCAAGAACACTAATCTTAAATTTGAATGTCTATCAAACACAAGCAGCAATATAGTAGGGTAAAACTACATATAAGCTTTATCAATAGTATCTAAAAGTACCGGAACTATTGATTTTGGTTAGACTCAAAAGTTTTTCTAGTTACTTAATTTATGTTTAAATATTGTCACAACTACATTTAAATAAATAATCTGGGTTAACAACTTCCAGGATGCATCAGGCCAGCCTCAGAAAATGTGTGTAAAGACCTGCTCACTCCAAATCCAGAGGGGAAACCTAATCCCTAACGCCAGAGGGACTATCCCTCCTGCATGATTGAGCCAGTCTGGAAAAAGTGGACAGGTGAAAAACAAGGCGCTGGCTTTGAGGAACGGCAAAGAACACCAGAAAAAATGAGGCTTCTTGTGCGTCTATTGCAGTGTCCTCTCCCAAAAAGCAAAGTGCAGGAATCATCAGGCTAATAACCCTTGTTAAATTCACACGCCATTCGCCACAAGCCGGAAAACCCGTCCAAGGCGATGGCTCCTGAAGTTGTTGACAGGAGAAACACAATGCCGGAATTAAAAGCTAAATCGCTGGAAATGAGGACACCCCAAGCAACTAAAACCGCCGTGATGGTAATCGGAGGCGCAGAAGATAAAGTTCATGGACGCGAAATCCTCAGAACTTTTTTTGGACGATCTGGTGCAAGCAAGGCCTATATTACAATTATTCCATCCGCCTCCCGCGAACCCGCGATTATTGGCGGCCGGTATATCCGCATTTTTGAAGAAATGGGTGCTGAAAAGGTCGAGATTTTAGACATCCGGGAGCGGGAACAGTGTGAAGCTGCCCATGTGAAAGCATCCCTAGAAGACTGTAGTGGGGTGTTTTTAACTGGAGGAGATCAACTGCGCCTGTGTGGTGTATTGTCAGATACATCGGCGATGGAAATAATCCGGCGGCGAGTCAGAGCGGGGCATATGACTCTAGCAGGCACAAGTGCTGGAGCAGCAGTTATGGGGCATCACATGATTGCTGGTGGCGGTAGTGGAGAAACACCAAATCGTTCTTTGGTGGATATGGCAACTGGTTTGGGATTAATTCCCGAAGTGATTGTTGATCAACACTTCCACAACCGGAATCGGATGGGGCGTTTGATTAGTGCGATCGCAGCTCACCCCGATCGCCTGGGTATTGGCATTGATGAAGATACTTGTGCTGTATTTGAGCGTGATGGTTGGCTACAAGTCATGGGTAAAGGCAGTGTCACCGTTGTCGATCCCACCGAAGTCACCCATACCAACGAACCCCACGTTGGCGCTAATGAACCTTTGACCGTGCATAACTTACGTCTGCATATCCTCAGCTATGGCGATCGCTTTCACCTCTACCAAAGGACTGTATTGCCTGCGGTACACCGCATCTCCAGCTGACGGAATAGAGTATCTGAGGTTAGACTGAATTGATCGTCAATTATTCTTTGCTGTAGAAAAATCTGAGCAATACCATGTAAAAAGAAAAAACTGTTTTTTATGAACAGTTTAGCGGTCAATTCCAGTAAGAAACTAGAATTTTGGTTCCGAATCTCCATCTACCTATTCCCATGAGAATCCTCAAGATCCAGACCTTACGCGGCCCAAACTACTGGAGCATTCGACGCCACAAGCTGATCGTCATGCGCCTCGACTTAGAGAACCTTGCCGAGACACCCTCAAATGAAATCCCCGGTTTTTATGAAGGATTAGTAGAGGCGCTGCCAAGTCTGGAGGGTCACTATTGCTCGCCTGGCTGTCGTGGTGGTTTCCTAATGAGAGTGCGAGAAGGCACCATGATGGGTCACATTGTGGAACACGTAGCCCTAGAACTCCAAGAATTGGCAGGAATGCACGTAGGCTTTGGTCGCACCCGTGAAACTGCCACCCCTGGAATTTACCAGGTGGTGATTGAGTATTTGAACGAAGAAGCGGGACGCTATGCTGGCAGAGCCGCCGTCAGGTTGTGCCAAAGTATCGTTGATCGTGGCCGATATCCCAAGGCAGAACTAGAGCAAGATATACAAGACCTAAAAGACTTATGGCGTGATGCTTCCTTGGGCCCTTCAACAGAAGCAATTGTCAAAGAAGCAGAGAAACGAGGTATCCCCTGGATGCAGCTGGGCGCACGCTTTTTGATTCAGCTAGGCTATGGCGTGAATCAGAAGCGGATGCAAGCTACCATGACCCAAAAGACTGGGATATTAGGCGTAGAACTAGCTTGTGATAAGGAAGCTACCAAACGCATCTTAGCCGCATCTGGTGTACCAGTACCTAGGGGTACAGTCATTAATTTCTTGGATGATTTGGAAGAAGCCATTGAATACGTTGGTGGTTATCCCATAGTGATTAAGCCGCTAGATGGTAATCATGGCCGCGGTATTACAATCGATATCAGAAATTGGGAAGAAGCTGAATCTGCCTACGAAGCAGCCAGGCAAGTTTCCCGCTCCATCATAGTTGAGCGGTATTACGTTGGGCGCGATCACAGGGTGCTGGTGGTAGATGGTAAGGTAGTGGCAGTCGCCGAACGTGTGCCAGCTCATGTAGTGGGTGATGGTAGAGCCACGATCGCAGAACTGATTGAGGAAACCAACAAAGACCCCAATCGTGGCGAGGGTCATGATAACGTCCTCACCAAAATCGAACTTGACCGCACTAGCTACCAATTACTAGAACGGCAAGGTTACACCCTCAACAGCGTGCCACCCAAAGGCACAATTTGTTATTTAAAGGCAACCGCTAATTTAAGTACAGGTGGTATCGCCGTAGACCGGACTGACGAAATTCACCCGGAAAATATTTGGTTAGCCCAAAGGGTAGTTAAAATTATTGGTTTAGATATTGCTGGATTAGATATCGTAACTACAGATATCAGTCGTCCTTTACGGGAAGTAGACGGTGTGATTGTGGAAGTGAACGCTGCCCCCGGCTTTAGAATGCACGTTGCCCCCAGTCAAGGGATTCCTCGCAACGTCGCCGGTGCGGTTATGGATATGTTATTTCCCCATGAACAATCCAGCCGTGTTCCCATCCTCAGCGTCACAGGCACCAATGGCAAAACCACCACAACCCGCCTGTTAGCTCATATCTATAAGCAAACAGGTAAAGTGGTAGGCTATACTACCACAGACGGTACATATATCGGTGATTTCTTAGTGGAATCGGGAGACAACACAGGCCCCCAAAGCGCCCATGTCATCCTGCAAGACCCCACAGTAGAAGTAGCAGTATTAGAAACAGCCCGTGGCGGAATACTCCGTTCTGGTTTGGGTTTTGAAGCTGCCAATGTCGGTGTAGTGTTAAATGTTGCCGCCGACCACTTAGGTATAGGTGATATAGATACTATTGACCAGTTAGCCCACCTCAAGAGTGTAGTTGCCGAAGCTATATATCCTGATGGTTATGCGGTTCTGAACGCCGACGATCGCCGTGTCGCCGCCATGGCAGAAAAAACTAAAGCGAATATTGCCTACTTCACCATGAACCCCGACTCGGAATTAGTGCGAAAGCACATCCAGAAGGGAGGAGTAGCAGCTGTTTATGAAAATGGCTATCTGTCGATTGTCAAAGGCGATTGGACACATCGCATCGAAAGGGCTGAAGCCATACCCCTGACAATGGGTGGACGTGCGCCGTTCATGATTGCTAACGCTTTAGCCGCGAGTTTGGCAGCCTTTGTGCAGAACGTTAGCATAGAGCAAATTCGCGCTGGCTTAAGGACATTCCGCGCTTCCGTGAGTCAAACACCGGGACGCATGAATTTATTTAATTTAGGCAACTACCACGCCTTGGTGGACTACGCCCATAACCCAGCTAGTTATGAAGCTTTAGGGTCTTTTGTCCGCAATTGGACAACCGGAGAGCGAATTGGTGTAGTGGGTGGCCCAGGCGATCGCCGCGACGAAGATTTTGTCACATTGGGTAAACTAGCGGCAGAGATTTTTGACTATATCATCGTTAAAGAAGATGACGATACCAGGGGAAGAGCAAGGGGATCAGCCTCCGACTTGATTACCAAAGGGATCACCCAAGTCAAGCCCGATGCTCGTTATGAATCAATTTTGGATGAAACAACAGCCATTAACCGAGGCTTAGATATGGCTCCTGCTAATGGTTTGGTGGTAATTCTGCCAGAAAGCGTCAGCCGTGCTATTAAACTGATTAAGCTACGCGGAGTAGTTCAAGAAGAGATACAACAACAAAATACACACACCACCATTGTAGATAACCAAAATGGCATAGCATCTAATTCTGTGATTAATACTTTGCTGTAGTTGATAGTAGAGATGTGAGCGATCGCATCTCTACTATTGACCGTTGCTGAGTTGAAAAATTTGAATTTTACTTTTGTTGTTCTCCCGGATGATTATCCTCACTAGGATTGTTCAGTTCCTCCTTAAAACCCCGTAGGGTCTTACCTAGTGCGTTTCCCAGTTCGGGAATTTTTTTTGGGCCAAAAATCACAATAGCTACAACGATGATGATTGCTACTTCTGGCCATCCTAGTCCAAATAACATATAGAGTGCCTCCTGAATTAACTATATAAAGGTTCTATTGCCACGCCCCAATGAGTCTGAGCTAACTTATAACATTCATTAATCGGCGAAGATAGAGCTAACGGAAATTGCGGAAACTAATAAGCCATTGTGGAGTCCTTCCCATTCTATAGCTGCTTGTGGTGGTTAGGATAGTTGATTGGGATCATGGGGAGCGAGTAGAATCCTAATCCTCACCCCAGGTTTGTAATTGCAAATACACAAAAACAAGAGTGATGGCTAACAGGATTGTGGCGGCTGCGGCGGCATACCCAAAATCAAATTGACCAAAAGCTTCTTGATAAATGTAGTAAACGAGCAAATTAGTAGTGTTAAGTGGTCCACCACCTGTGACTACATAAACTTGCTCAAAACTCCGCAAGGTAAAAATAGCAGTGGTAATTGTGGCAAAAATTAAAGTTGGGCGCAATCCGGGTAAAGTAACGTGCCAAAATTGTTGCCAACCATTAGCACCGTCTAGTTCTGCTGCTTCGTAGCGACTGGAAGGAATAGCCTGCAACCCTGCCAAAAACACCACCATATTGAAACCCAGTTGTTTCCAAACACTCAAAATAATTAATACAGGCATTGCCCAAAAAGTATCTCCCAACCACGAAATTGGTGCAATACCAAATAAATTTAATAAATCATTGACGGGGCCAGAGGTTTGAAATAACCAACGAAATCCTAAACCGGCAGCTACTAAAGAAATAATAGAAGGTAAAAAATAGGCACTGCGGATAAATCCCCGCAAGGCTAGGGAGCGATTTAATAATACTGCCAAACCTATGGGGATAACTAAGCTAGGAATTAAAGTAGCAACGGTAAAATAAACTGTGTTGCCGATAACTTGCCAAAAATCAGGGTTGAGGATTAATCGCCAGTAGTTTTTTAAACCTATCCAATAAGTGCCTCTAGAGGTGAAACTGCCAGCAGTAAAGCTGAGGTAAAACAAATAAGCAATTGGCCAAATAACAAATAAACCTAATAAAATTAGTGCGGGTGTGAGAAAAGTCCAGGCAGCAAATGTATCATTGTCTAACCATGACTGGGCAGATTTTTTTGGCATTTGTAATTTTCCTCTTGAGAGTTCAGCTAATGTGCTATTAAGTGGCATACTCCTAGAAGCCAGAATACTTAATTGGTCTTGGTCGCTTAATTTTGAGTTTTGAGTTTTGATTTTTGAATTGCTTATGAACCTCCGCCCTGATTCTACCTCTAGCCTTGTTTCTCCCAGGATTAACACTCATCAATTGGCGGCAGATGCTCCTTTAAAATTGGGGATTATGGCTTCTGGTAGTGGCAGTAATTTTGAAGCAGTTGCCCAAGCGATCGCAGATGGACAACTCAATGCCCAAATTCAAGTTTTAATTTACAATAATCCCTCAGCTAAAGTAGCAAGCAAGGCAGCAGATAGGGGCGTAGAGGCGGTTTTATTGAATCACCGTGCCTACAAAAGCCGCGAGTCTTTTGACCAGGAAATTGTCAATACTTTACAGGAATATGATGTCGATTGGCTAATTTTAGCTGGTTGGATGCGAGTTGTGACATCTGTGTTAATTGATGCCTTTCCCCAGAGAATTATTAATATTCACCCCAGTTTGCTACCTAGTTTCAAAGGTATTCATGCTGTCGAACAAGCCTTGGATGCAGGGGTAAAAATTACTGGTTGCACGGTGCATTTAGTATGTTTAGAAGTAGATAGCGGCCCCATATTAATGCAGGCAGCCGTGCCAATCCTACCAGATGACACGGCTGAAACACTTCACGCCAGGATTCAAGTCCAAGAACATCGCATACTACCACAAGCGATCGCACTAGCTGCAACAAGGCAAGGAGAAATATTAAGGGGTGTAGGAGTGTAAGGGAGAAAAACTAATGATTATTTTTTAGTTTCCACAAACAGCTAGAAACCCAATTTGTCATCATATGAGCGACAATTGGGACTAGCAAGTTGCCACTCCACAGGGCGCTATAACCGAGAATTAACCCAATAATGGTAGCCCAAATCACATAAGGCCATTGTTGGGAACCACTTAGATGCAAAATCCCAAAGCACACACTAGAGCCAATTACCGCGAAATGATCAAGTCCTAAAGCGGGTAACATGACACCGCGAAATAATAATTCTTCACTTAATCCTGGTAGCAAGCCTAACCAAATTAAATCCGGCCATGCTAGAGGCTTCAGCACTAATTCTAAATAGTAGTCTGCACTTTTGCGGTATGCGGGGTAAAAGCGGTAAGTCAGTCCACTCAGAATTGTAATCATTACACCCACACCCAGCCCTAAAGCAAAGTCCCTAGGATACCAGTGCCATTCAAATAATAAAAAATTGCCAAAGCGTAACCACAATTTGGCGACTATCCACAACAAAGTAGCAGTGACTCCCATCGCTACTAGCACTTGGGTACGTGTTAAGTATGGAATTTCTGGCTCTTGTTTTTGTTGTTCAACCACGGGTGTTTGGGGAATGGGGACGAATCAATTAAAAATTAAGAACTTCTTTTGACTAATGACTAATGACTAATGACTTTTGAATTTTGACAAAGGATTTATTTTAGGATTTAGGGAAGTTGGGTTTATGCCTGCTTTGTGGGCAACTAATATTCCTACTGCTTCTAAATATGAGTTTACTTGTATAGATTTTATTCCCAATGGTTGGGGAGGTACTTTGATTTGGGTGTGATTTTCCTCTACAGTGATGATTTGGCATGGCTTTTGACTGAGGCTGAGTAATGCACTACTACCACAGGCGGTGGCTGGCATAATTATGGCATCTACTTGTTCTGCCCAAATATCAGCAGCGAGGGATGCTGTTAATCCCTTTTCTAATATAAATTGTGGGGCGCGACTCAATCCTACGAGTACGCTTGGTAAAAAAGTATAACCTAATTCTTCCGCAGCCGATCGCGGCGATAAATTAAGCTCTGGAGGTTCAGCAGCTAGGGCTGGTGCATGGGCGCAAGGAATTTGAAAGTTTCTGACTATTAAATGGCTAATTACGGCTTCTGCACCTGCTATTGGATCTACTCCCTTGCCTAGGCGGTAGTTCTGCACTGCTTCCTCATCCATATTATCGGGGAAACGGGCAACAACTGCGATCGCTTCTGCCCCAGCTTGTTTAATTAATGTTTCCGCTCCCCTGAGTAAACTATCTGGGTTGCCAATAGTTCCCCAACTTGCACCCGATGACGCAGACCGTAATTCTACTTTTAATGGTGCATCAGTAGTTACATAATCCGTTAAAGTTAAACCCAGAGTCGCCCGCGCTGCATCGGCTGCTTGTAAGTGTCGCAGCCTTAACTCTGGTTCAATTCCTTGGTCTAAAAGTAAACCTATTTTGTTATTGCGTACAGGACGTAAACCCCAGCACCCGGCAGCGAATTTGTCAAGCCCGTAGCCTTCGACATAGAAAGCATTGGGAATATTCCAGTACAAGCTTGCGCCATTGAGGACATTGGGGTGAGTGATTAGGCGATCGCAAACCTGTGCGATTAATCTAGCAACGGGTATAGCATCCCCTGCATAGCCGCCAATTGACGCACCAACGCCAGTTGGGACTATGAGAATAACAGTGTAAGGATGATTCATATTAAGCAGTTACTTTTCAGTTTGAAATACTGAGTTGAGACTCGACTAAAATTCAAATTAAGCTATAAAAATTTGATTAAATTTGTGAAATATACTTAGACCTTGCTTACAACAATTCCAATAAGGTAAGTGACATCATCGAAATGTTGCATAACATGATTTAAAATTTCATCTCAAAAATTAACTTTTAAGTGTAATCACACAAAATGCTTGGCAATAATTATTCCAAACAACAGTGTTAATCAGGATGTTGATTTAAAAAAAATTATCAAATAATAGCAATAGTCAGTAGAAGAGATGGCACAAAAAACATTGGCTAAGTTTCAAGCTTGTATGTTTGATAGCCAATATTTTTATGAAGCTTTAACAGCTTAATTTCCAATTAATTAGCTATCTCTTCCGAGACTAAATATACCAAGTATCAACTAATAAAGGGTTCACTACCATGGCAGTATCCGCAGCATTAAACATTGATGTAAATCAAACCATAGACCAGGTTATCCATTTGGTAACATATGATAAAAAATATGTTATCGAAGTAGCTAACTTTACGCGTTATCAACTTAGTCGTGTAGGCGCATACAATGATTCGGAAAACTGGCCTATTGGTGATATTTCTTCAAATGAATTATCTGTAGGAAAATTTGACTGTAATTCCTTTTCATTTGGTGCAAACTATCAAATTGCAGGAGGTTCAGGTTTCATACAATTAGCCGCTTCATGGCCTATTATTGGCAGAAGAAAAATCAATATTGGCAGTATCAATCAAAGTGGTAATTCCCCAGCACAAAAAATCTGGGATGATATGGATGACCCATCAGATAAATCTACATCTAACGATTCTGTAAGAGTTCGTGCTTTCATGAAAGAAGAGGGCAGGTCAATCATCTGGTTCTATGAAATTAGAGAAAAATAATTTTGCATGGAGTCTGGCAAAACTTTATAACAGATGAGTTTTAGTCTATAGGAATCCGCTTTGATTTCTATAGGTATGTTCCAAATGTTTGAGCATACTTGATATCTGAGCTTCTAACTAAGTATGATTTTAACTTGCTCCTAAAGTCAAAGAAGATAAATCTCTTCTCATGCTTTAGGAGCTTTTCATTATGAATGAACCATACTTAATACTCAGTATGGGCTGCAATTACAGCACTTAATTACTCAACATTTACTGTAGTCACCACAGCTTCCACAGTCGCCTTTTCTGCATCAGAGTCTACAGCAGTAATTGCCCAGCGTAGAGGTTCACCCTGCTTTTGTAATTCTGCTTCAATTACTTGTTGCAATTCTGTGGGTGTTTCTTGGAGGTCGATTTCTGCGGTAATAAAATGAGTTGTCATTGCTGTTAATCCGGTTGATTGGTAGATTCTAGAATAACCGATCTCAACGGTAATTCAACAGTGTTGTTATTTATAGTAGTAGGTAGGTAATCGGTGCTATGTCACAGGTAACAGGTGACAAACCAGAAAGAATTATCAGGTGTGCTGAATATTTGCAAAAATCAAATAGCTGTTCTATTGGATTTTTGAGAAGCTAGTGATCAATAGAAAAGGCTTCATCCCTACTCCCTATTCCCTATTCCCTACTACCTACCTAAGCAAGTAGTTTTTAAATTTTGAATTTGTCTTACTTACCGAATTGCTTCTGATAAACTACTTCTTCTTTTTCTGTCTCAACTTTCACATCAGAACGAGGATAAGCTACACACAGCAATACGTAGCCTTCTTTTTGCAGTTCGGGGCTAACTCCCATGCCGTCAGTTTGGTCTACAGTTCCGCTTATAATTTGTCCTGCACAAGTTGTACACACACCAGCATGACAAGAACTGGGTAAATCTAGCCCTTGCTCATCGGCAACTGATAAGATGGTTTTATCTTCAGGAACTTGTAATGTGTAGGTTTTGCCTTGGTGGAGAATCTCAACGGTGTAAGTCTTGGACATATTCTAAAAAATTAATGCAATAAACAAACTCATTATTATATCTGAATTGTTTAACAATATTGCAGATATGATCAACTACTAAAGAAAGCGCGATCGCCTGCATCTAACTGAAGCAGCTTAATTTAGAATTGAGCAATCTAGGGTGCGATGGTCTACGACACACGGTCGGTCATCGCTCAATATCATCAATAATTTTATAGAACATCCGGGTCAATATTTAACTCCCGCAACTTAGCGGCTTGGCATTCAGCACGTTGTTTTTCTTGTGGTGCTAGTTCTTCCTGACTTTTCACGGGATATGGAAAACCCCTCTCCATAGCTTGCTTCTCTTACGATGGCGTAAGCCTACCCGCAGGGTACCTCTCTCCTTGTAGGATACTGTTGGCGAGTTATTGAGGGGTTAAGCCCCTCAATAGTTTGGAACAGTTGAAAAAAGAGAATAAGTATATTGAGCGTAGCATCTACAAAGATTGTGACCCTGCACCCGCGTGATATGTCGCATATTCCTGAAACAACAGCGCAAGTAGCCCGGAATTCATTTCCCAAAGGGAACATATATATGAAGATGCGGGATGAAATAGGAGTGTTATATAAGGATGAAGATTTTGTCAAACTTTACCGCGCAGATTGTGGTCAAAGTGGAATATCAGCAGGACAACTGGCATTAGTGACAGTAATGCAATTTATCGAAGGGTTAACTGATAGACAAGCGGCGGATGCAGTGAGAGGATGTTTGAAAAGTCCTAGGGAGTCAAAAATTAAGCCAATCGCTTCACCATAATACGGATCATTGCAAGGTAGATAAAGGTTTCTGAAGTTTCGGGCAATAATTCATAATCTCTAGCCAATCCCGCTTCCGTAGCTTGCTTCCCGAAGGGTTGGACTCTTGTGTCGTTCCTGTTCTATCCGCACCCACTCCCTGAGACTGTCATGGATTAACAGCCAAGTCTCATCTTTGCGCCAATTACGGAAATATGTGTACACTGTCTGCCAGGGCGGAAAGTCACCCGGTAGCCCTCGCCATCTCACTCCTTCTACCAAAATATAGAAAATTGCATTTAGGACTTCCCACATATCAACTTCACGCTTGCGTCCACCAGGTTTTGCCTCTGGAATCAGGTCACTGAGAAATTCATATTGGTCACGGGTCAGATTGCTGGGGTAAGCTTGACTCATGTCACTCTCTCGGTGCTGTTTACTATTCATTCACAGCTTATACTGAGAGAGCTTTTTTACAACCTTTCTGACTTTTCAAACACCCTCTGAGACTGAGGCATAAGAAA